>JBIOEW010000001.1:0-247939 GCA_044446425.1 Solirubrobacterales bacterium
GATCAGCAGCAGATCGAGGTCGGCGTCCATCGAGGCCCCCTTGGGTCAGCGGTCGGTATTGAGCACCGCCGACTTCGACTGCTGCGTTATGTCCCCTGCAACACCACGAGCCCGCCCTCGGCCGTGGCACTACTCATCTAGCGCCGGCCGTCGACGCCCGATCGATGCCCCGGTGTTCTCTCCGGCCGCTCGAGCAGGACGCGGCGAGCGCCTCGCTAGCCTGAGTGGTGATGGCTGCCGAGGCACACGATTTCGATCTCGGCGCGCTGCGGCTCAGCTCGGGCGAGGGGCGCCGGCTCGAGCTCGACGTGCCGATCGAGGCGCTCGAGCTCGGCGGCGAGCGCTACGCTGCCGATCCGGCGCGTGCGCCGGTCGTGCTCGACCTCTCGCGCATGATGGGCGGCGGCTACGCGCTGCGACTGCGCTTCTCGGCGGAGCTGACCGGGCCCTGCATGCGCTGCCTGAAGCCGGCGCGGCCGACCGTCGAGGTCGATGCGCGCGAGGTCGACCGCCCGGGCGAAGGGGAGGAGCTCGAAAGCCCCTATGTCGAGGAGGAGACGCTCGACCTGTCCGGCTGGGCGCGCGACGCGTTCGCGCTGGCGATGCCGAGCAAGGTGCTTTGCCGCGAGGAGTGCGCCGGGCTGTGCCCGATCTGCGCGGCCGACCTCAACGAGGCCGACCCCGAGCACCGCCACGAAAGCGCCCCCGATCCGCGCTGGGCGAAGCTGCGCGAGCTGAAGCTCGACTGACCGCGTCCCGGACCGGCCCCTCGGTGTGGACCGGCCCGGCAGGCGTCGATCCCGGTGCGGGTGGGCGGTCGGCGGGCTGGTAGCCTTCTCAGGTCCATGGCGGTCCCAAAGAAAAAGCAATCGCACAGCCGCACGGCCAAGCGGCGGGCGCAGCACAAGATCGGCGCGCCGGCCGTCAACGAGTGCCCGCAGTGCCACAGCCCGCGACGGCCGCATCGCGTGTGCGGGGTGTGCGGCTATTACGCCGGACGTGAGGTGGTCGCGCCGGCTTCGCACGCGCACGACCACGATCACGAGCACGACGAGTAGCGCCCCGGTGGCGACCGAGTCGCTGTCCTCATCCGTGCAGCCAGACCGCCAGGACTCCGACGCGGCGGTCGTCGCGGTCGACTGCAACGGCGCCGACCTCGGCCCGGCCGAGGTGGCGGCGGGCGCGGCGATCGCCGCCGCGCGCGGCGCGCGCGTGATCCTGTTCGGCCCGGCCGGCGACCTGGGCGAGTCGCCGCCGGGCTGTGAGATCGTCGATGCGCCGCTGTCGATCGCCAAGAGCTCAGATCCGGCCAGCGCCGTGCGCGCCAATCCCGAGGCCTCGATCGTGCAGGCTGCGCGCGCAGTCGCCGGCGGGCGCGCCCAGGCGCTCGTCTGCGCCGGCGGCACGGGCGCAGCGCTCGCCGCGGGCCTGTTCAACATCAAGCGCACGCGCGGTATCTACCGCCCGGCGCTGGCCCTGCCGATGCCGTTCCCGGGCAGGACGGTGACGCTGCTGGACGTCGGCGCCAACGCGGCAGCTCGGCGCGAGCACCTCGTGCAGTTCGCGTTCATGGGCGCCGCGCTCGCGAGCACGGTGCTCGGCGTCGAGCGCCCGCGCGTCGGGCTGCTGTCCAACGGCGAGGAGGCCGAGCGCGGCAGCGCGCTCGTGCTCGAGACGCATCGCGAGCTGAGCGAGCGCGCGGGCGCCGGCAACGAGGCATTCGATTTCGCGGGCAACGTCGAGGGCGACGACGCGCTGGCCGGTGCCGTCGACGTGATCGTCACCGACGGCTTCACCGGCAACGTCTCGCTGAAGCTGATCGAGGCGACCTCGCAGACGATCCTGCAGGCGATCCGCGGTGCGGCCATGTCCTCGACCCAGGCGAAGCTCGGCGGCCTGCTGTTGCGATCCTCGCTCTCCTCCTTTCGCGCGGAGATCGACCCTGAGCTGCAGGGCGGCGCCTACCTGCTGGGCCTGCGACGGCTTGGCATAGTGCCGCACGGGCGCTTCTCGCGCATCGGCTTCGCCGAGGCGATCATGCGCGCCGAGCGCGGCGCGCGCGAAGACATCGTCGGCCGGACCGAGCGCGCGCTCGCGCTCGCGGGCGCGCTGCGCGAGTCGCCCTTGTCCGCGGCGGACGCTAGCCTGGCGCAGGCTGAATGAGCGCTTCGATCTCGCCCCCGACGACGGTGTCCAAACGCCCGCGCCCGCCCGCGCTCCGTGCCTCCCAGGAGCAGCGATGACCGCGCTCACGCGCGATCAGGTGTTCGCCCTGATCAGGGCCCATCTGGGCGACGAACTCGACGTCGAGCCGTCGGCGATCGGCCTCGACACGCGCTTCAAGGAGGACCTCGAGGCCGATTCGCTCGACCTCTACACGCTCGTGCAGGAGCTCGAGGACACCTATGGCGTGAGCATGTCCGACGAGCAGGCCGCGCAGATACTCACGGTCGGCCAGGCCGTCGACTTCGTGCTTGCGCACGGGGGGGCCGCGAATGGACGACCATGAAGCTGCTCGAAGAGCTGTTGGCGGAGCTGCCCGAGGATCTCGCGCGCCAGGTCTTCACGCATGCCAGCTGGAGCGAGCGCCGCGGCGACTCCTACGCGCGCCTGGCGTTCCTCGGCGACAGCGTGCTCGCGCTGGCGGTCACGACGCACCTGTATCCGCGCCTGGAGGCCGACCGCTTCGGCGCCGGCAGGCTGACGAAGATCCGCGCGCAGGCCGTCTCCGGGCCTTCGTGCCGCGCGGTGGCCGAACGGCTGAAGTTGCCCGAGCGTCTGCGTGCAGCCGCGCCGCAGGGCGTGCAGGGAAGTGCCGCGGCGCTGGTCGAGACCGAGCGGGTGCTCGCCTCGGTGATCGAGGCCGTGATCGGCGCCTGCTACCTGCACGCCGGCTACGAGCGCACCGCGCAGGCCGTCGTCGAGGCGTTCGCGCCGGAGATCGAGGAGGCGCTCGAGCACCCGGTCGACTTCAAGTCCGCACTGCAGGAGCTGCTCGCGCGACGCGGCGAGGAGGTCGACTACGAGGTTGCCGCCGAGGAGGGTCCGCCGCACGCGCGGACCTACACGGTGATCGCGCGCGTGGCCGGGCGCCGGCTCGGCAGCGGGCGCGGGCGCAGCAAGAAGCACGCCGAGCAGGAGGCCGCCCGCGAAGCCGTCGAGCAGCTGGAGACATAGCGTCGGCATGCGTCTGAAGTCGCTCACGCTGAAGGGCTTCAAGTCCTTCCCCGATCGCACGCGTTTGGACTTCGGCCCAGGCGTCAGCGTCGTCGTCGGGCCGAACGGCTCGGGCAAGTCCAACGTGACCGACGCCGTGCTGTGGGCGATGGGCGAGCAGTCGCCGCTCGCGGTCCGCGGACAGTCGATGCAGGACGTGATCTTCGGCGGCGGCCAAGGCGTGCAGGCGCGCAGCGCGGCCGAGGTCGAGATCGTGCTCGACAACTCCGACGGCACCGTCGATCTGCCGCTGAGTGAGATCTCGATCATCCGCCGGCTGGAGCGAAACGGCGAGGGCGGCTATCGCCTCAACGGCGCGCGTTGCCGCCTCAGCGACGTGATCGAGGTGCTTTCGGACACAGGCCTCGGCAAGGAGACGCACTCGGTCATCTCCCAGGGACGCGTCGAGGCGATCGTCACCTCCAAGGCGCGCGACCGCCGCATGCTGATCGAGGAGGCCGCGGGTCTCGGTAAGCACCGCAAGCGCCGCCGGCGCGCACAGCTGAAGCTCGAGCGCACGCAGGAGAACCTCGATCGCGCGCTCGATGTCGAGCGCGAGGCGCGCACGCGCCTGCGCCCGCTCAAGCGTCAGGCCGAAGCGGCCGAGCTGCACGAGCGCCTCGAACGCCAGACGCTGCAAGCACGCTGGGAGCTTGCGAAGGATGCGGCGGCTGCCTGCCGCGTCGAGCTCGCCGCGGCCGAGGCGGGCGTCGCCCAGGCGCGCACAGCGCGCGAGCAGATCGAGGCGAAGCTGCAGGAGATCGTCGAGCGGCGCGGGCGCGCCGAGCGCGCGCTGTCCGGGCGCGCCGAGCGCCACGACGAGCTCTCGCGCCTGCTCTACGCCGGGCGCTCCGCGCACGAGCGCCTCGGCCTGCGCGGCGAGCAGGTCGCGGCGGGGGCGCAGACGCTCGCGCGCCGCATCGAGCGCCTGCAGGCCGAGCTGGATGCGCGCGAGCCGGGAGCGCTCGCGCAGGGCTCCTCCGAGGACGAGACGACTACGGTGCAGCGGCGCATCGCGGCGCTCGAGGCCGAGCTGGCCGAGATCGCCGAGCGGCGCGAGCACGAGCTCGGCGAGGAGCTCTCAGAGCTCGAGCAGGCGCTCGCCGGACAGCGCGCGCGCGAGCAGGAGGCATCCGAGCAGGTCTCGGCTGCGCTGGCCGAGCGCGAGTGCGCCGACGGCGAGGCCGGCGCGGCGCGCGAGCGGCTGATGCAGGCCGAGCGCGCCGTCGAGCAGGCGCGCAGTGAGACGGCGCGCGTCGGCGCCGAGCTCGCAGCGGCCAACCAGTTCCTGCGCGGCCACGCATCGGTAAGCGGCGGCGCGAGCCGCTCGCCGCGTGCGCTCAGTGAGGATTTGCGCGTACGCGACGGCTACGAGCTTGCGCTTGCGGCGGCGCTCGGTGGCCGCCTCGACGCGGCCGTTGTCGAGAACGTCGCCGGCGCGGAGTCGCTGCTCGATCGCGCCGGCCCCGACGGCGGCACTGCGCTGCTGGCCGGCTCCGCTGTCGGCCAGGCGCCGGCAGCCGGCGCACCCGGTGCGGGCGCGATGCCGGCGGGGGCGCAACGATTGCTCGAGTTGCTCGACGGTCCCGACGCGGTGCTGAGCCTCGCCCGCCGGCTGCTGGCCGACGCATGGGTGGTCGAGCGGCTGGAGGACGTGCCGGCGGATTTCGCCGGCATCGCGGTCACGCGCGGCGGGCGCGTCTGGTTCGCAGCCTGGGGCGAGGTGCGCCAGCTTGCCGAGGGTGGCACCGAGCGCGTGCTCGCGCGCCGCAACGAACGCGACCGCCTGATCGCGGAGACCGAGCGCACGGCACAGGGCGAGCAGGTTGCGCGCGCCGCCTGCGATACCGCGCTGGCCGAGCTGCAGTCGCTCGAGCAGTCGCGCGTCGCAGCCGAGGAGGCGCTGCGCGGCGCGCAGCGCCTGCAGACCGAGGCGGCCGAGGCGGTGCGCCGCTCGCTATGGCTGATCGAGCAGCGCCGCGCGGCCCCGGCGGAGGGCCCCTTGGCGGTGCGCAAGGCCGAGCTCGAGGGCTCGCTCGCCTCGGAGCGGACGAATGCCGCACGCCTGACGCGCGAGGCCGAGGAGGCGCGCGCGAAGCTCGCGCGCGTGCGCGCTCAGCTCGCGGTGGATCGTGAGCTCGTGCCGCGCGCCGAGCGTCTTGCGACCGTGCTGCGCGGTGCCGCACAGGCCGTTCAGGAGCGCTTCGCGGCGCTCGAGCGCGAGCTCGCTGCCGATCGCGCCGCGGGCGAGCAGATGGCCGGCGAGCTGCGCGCCTGCGCGGCGCAGGAGGCCGAGATCCAGACCGCGCTGCGCGCGGCCGGCGAGGCGGTCACGGCAGCCGAGGTCGCCGCCCAGCGCCTGCGCGACCAGGCGCAGGACGCCGAGCTCGAGCTGAAGACGGTCGCCGAGCGTCTGGAGCTGGCGCTGCCCGAGCAGGCTGACTCCTCCGAGCAGCCGGCTGAGCGTCTCGGTGAGGAGCAGGTCGATGCCCTGCGCGCGCGTGTCGAGCGGCTTGGGCGCCGACGTGAGCAGCTCGGCCCCGTCAACCCGCTCGCGCAGGAGGAGTACGCCGAGGCCGTCGCGCACGTCGAGGAGATGGAGGGGCGTCGCGCCGACCTGGAGACGGCGCTGCGCGAGCTGCGCGGCGTGATCCGCGACACCGACCGCCAGATCCAGGAGACCTTCGAGGAGACGTTCGCGGCGGCGGCGCGCAACTTCGAGGAGCTCGTCGGCGACGTGTTCCCGGGCGGCTCGGGGCGGCTGCGGCTCGTCAGCGAAGAGCAGCCGGCGCGCGGCGTGCTCGGCGGTCAGTCGCCAGGCGAGTCGAACGGCAAGGCTGCGAACGTGCAGCCGCTCGGCGCCGCCGCCCAGGCAGAGCGGGCGAGCGAGCAGGCCGCCGAGGAGGCCGCCGAGGCGGAGGCCGAGCGCGAACAGCAGCACGAGGAAGACCTGCTCGGCGTCGAGATCGAGATCACGCCGGCGGGCAAGTCGAGCAAGCGCCTGTCGCTGCTCTCGGGCGGGGAGAAGTCGATGACCGCGCTCGCCTTCCTGTTTGCCGTGTTCCTGGCGCGCCCGTGTCCCTTCTACATCCTCGATGAGGTCGAGGCGGCGCTCGACGATCTCAACCTCGACCGCTTCCTGGCGCTGCTGCGCCGCTACTCAGATCGCGCGCAGTTCATCGTGATCACGCATCAGAAGCGCACGATGGAGGCGGCCGACTGGCTGTTCGGCGTCTCGATGGGCGGCGACGGCGTCTCCAAGGTGCTCTCGCGACGCCTGCCGTCCGAGGTGGCCCAGACGCCGGACGTAGCCGAAGTCGCCTAAACGCCAGGCACCCTAGCCGGGTCGAGAGTCGAGCGAGACAAGGACGCAGGGAGCGTGGCGTGCTGGCCGAAACGGGGATTCGAGCGAAGCGAGTGTCTCCCGGCTTCGGTACGCGAGCGACCGAGGACGCCGGATCGCGAAGGCTCTCGGCCCGGCTAGTCGCCTGATATCTTCGCTCGCCCTGTGGCGCGCGACTGGAGCGATCTGTTCATCGTCGAGCACGCCGAGTCGGCCACGGGACTGGAGTCGAGCACGGGCGGGGATACGCCGCACAGCGCCGCGCCCAAGCGCGGCCTCTTCAAACGCCTGCGCGAGAGCATGGCCAAGACGCGCCAGGCGCTCGGCGCGGAGGTCCAGGCGACGCTGTTCGGCGTGCTCGATGAGCACACCTGGGAACGTCTCGAGGAGGCGCTGATCATGGCCGACGTCGGCGCGAGCACGACGGCCTCGGTCGTGGCCACGCTCGAGGCGGAGGTCGCCGAGGGGCAGCTCGAGGGCGGCGAGGCGCTCAGCGAGCGGCTGATCGCGCTGCTGTCGCAGACGGCCCGGGTCGGCGAGGCTCGCATCGACCTGCGCAGCCACCCGACGGTGATTATGGCGGTCGGCGTCAACGGGACGGGCAAGACGACGACGATCGGCAAGCTCGCGTGGCACCTGCGCCACGAGCTCGGGCGCTCGGTGCTGCTCGGCGCCGCCGACACCTTCCGCGCGGCGGCGAGCGAGCAGCTCGAAGGCTGGGCGCAGCGCGCGGAGTGCGAGATCGTCACCGGCGCGCCCGGCTCAGACCCCGCAGCCGTCGCTTTCGAGGCGATCGCGCGGGCGCGCACGGATGACGTCGACGTCGTGATCATCGACACGGCCGGGCGCCTGCATACGCAGGACGACCTGATGGGCGAGCTGACCAAGGTGCGCCGCGTGATCGCCCGCCAGCTGCAGGGCGCGCCGCACGAGACGCTGCTGACGATCGACGCGACGACCGGGCAGAACGGGCTGCGCCAGGCAAAGCTGTTCTCGCAGGCCGCCGAGGTCAGCGGCGTGGTGCTGACGAAGCTCGACGGCACGGCGCGTGGCGGCATCGCGCTGGCGATCGCGCGCGAGCTGGAGCTGCCGGTGAAGCTGATCGGCGTGGGGGAGTCGGTCGAGGATCTGCGCCCGTTCGACTCCGAGCAATTCGCACGGGCGCTGGTCGCGCAGTGAGCACCCGCGCCACGGCGGGCATCTGGAGATAACCTGAACAGATGGACGTTTGGGTCATCTGGCTGATTGCCGCTTGCGTCCTGGGCGTGGGCGAGATGCATCAGGGCGGCTTCTATCTCGCGCCGTTCGCCGCCGGTGCGGCGCTCGCCGCGGTTCTCGGCCTACTCGGCGTCGGCGCGCTGCTGTCGACGATCGTCTTCGTCGTCGCATCGGGGATCGTGTTCGCCACGCTGCGGCCCGTGGCGCAGCGCCACCGCCGGCTGCCGCCCTCGATCCGCACGGGAGCGGCCGCGCTCGTCGGCCGCCCGGCGATCGTGCTCGAGCGGATCGCCAACGACGAGGGCGTCGGCTGCGTGAAGATCGACGGCGGCGAGGTGTGGACCGCCCGCAGCTACGACGAACATGAGGTGATCCCCGCCGGCGAGCGGGTCGAGGTCGTCGAGATACGGGGCGCAACGGCGCTCGTGATGCACTAGCGCTCGAAAGGAGCCCGCACCATGGTCGCTCTCATCGTCATCATCGTCGTAGTCGTCTTTGCCCTCGTGGTTGCCGCGCGGACGATCCGCGTGATCCCGCAGGCGAGGGCCGGCGTGGTCGAGCGGCTCGGCCGCTACAGCCGCACGCTCGAGCCGGGGCTGACGATCGTCACGCCGTTCATCGACCGCGTGAAGCCGCTCGTGGACCTGCGCGAGCAGGTCGTCAACTTCTCGCCGCAGTCGGTGATCACCGAAGACAACGTCGTCGTCGGGATCGAGACGGTGCTCTACTTCACGATCACCGACCCGCGCTCGGCGACGTATGAAATCGCCAACCCGCTGCAGGCGATCGAGCAGCTGACGGTGACAACGCTGCGCAACGTGATCGGCGGGCTGACGCTCGAGGC
This sequence comes from Solirubrobacterales bacterium, assembly GCA_044446425.1. Classification (GTDB taxonomy): domain Bacteria; phylum Actinomycetota; class Thermoleophilia; order Solirubrobacterales; family Solirubrobacteraceae; genus Palsa-744. The sequence goes on from JBIOEW010000001.1 coordinate 8,622, forward strand.
GACGCTGACGGCGCGCGAGAACGTCAACACGGAGCTGCGCGTCGTGCTCGACGAGGCAACCGGCAAGTGGGGCATCAGGATCAACCGAGTGGAGATCAAGTCGGTCGACCCGCCGCCTGACATCCGCTCGGCGATGGAGAAGCAGATGCGCGCCGAGCGCGACCGGCGCGCCGCGATCCTCACGGCCGAAGGCGAGAAGCAGTCGCAGATCCTCACCGCCGAGGGCGCCAAGCAGGCGGCCGTGCTGACCGCCGAAGGCGCCCAGCAGGCGGCCGTGCTCGACGCCGAGGGCGAGCGCCAGGCGGCGATCCTGCGCGCCGAAGGCGAAGCGAAGGCGATCGACACCGTCTTCTCGGCGATCCACGAGGGCAAACCGAATCGCGAGCTGCTCAGCTACGAATACCTGCAGATGCTGCCGCAGCTCGCCGAAGGAGACGCGAACAAGGTGTTCGTCGTGCCGTCCGAGTTCGCGCAGGCGTTCGGCGGCATCGGTGAGGCGCTGGCCCGCGCCGGCGGCGGCGCGCCGAACGGCCCGGCCGACCAAGGTCCGGACGCTCCCGCAGGCGCCGACAGCCCCGGCGAGCTCCCCGGCGGGCCGCCGCCGCACCGCCCGCGCCGCTCGCGCGGAGACGGCTAGGGCATGTTCGACGCGCTCGGCGAGAAACTGCAGGCGACGCTCACCGACGTCCGCAACCGCGGCACGCTGACCGAGCAGGACATCGACGCCGCGATGCGCGAGATCCGCCTCGCGCTGCTCGAGGCTGACGTCAACTTCAAGGTCGTGCGCGAGTTCACGGCGCAGTTGAAGGAGCGCTGCATGGGCGCCGACGTGGTCGGCGGTCTGAACCCGGGCCAGCAGGTCGTAAAGCTCGTCGGCGAGCAGCTGACCGAGCTGATGGGCGGCGCCTCCGCCGGTTTGAGCTTCGCGCCGAAACCGCCGACGGTGATCCTGATGGCGGGGCTGCAGGGCTCGGGCAAGACCACGGCGACGGCCAAGCTCGCCCGCTGGCTGCGCGAGCAGCACTCCTCGGCGGTAGCCGTCGCCGCCTGCGACGTGTACCGCCCGGCGGCTGTCGAGCAGCTCGTCAAGGTCGCCACGCAGGCCGGCGCGGAGGCCTACGAGCAGGGCACCGACCGCGACCCCGTACAGATCGCCAAGTGGGCGCTCGATCGCGCGCGCGAGGACGGCAAGGACGTGCTGATCGTCGACACGGCCGGGCGCCTGCACGTCGATCAGGAGCTGATGGACGAGCTCGTGCGCATCCGCGCCGCCGTGAAGCCGCACAGCGTGCTGCTCGTGGTCGACGCGATGACCGGCCAGGACGCGGTCAACGTCGCCGAGCAGTTCGCCGAGTCGGTCAAGTTCGACGGCGTCGTGATGAGCAAGCTCGACGGCGACGCACGCGGCGGCGCGGCGCTGTCGGTCAAGGCGGTCACGGGCAAGCCGATCCTGTTCGCCTCGACCGGCGAGAAGCTGGGCGACTTCGAGCGCTTCCACCCCGACCGGATGGCACAGCGGATCCTCGGCATGGGCGACGTGATGACGCTGATCGAGCAGGCCGAGCGCCAGTTCGACCAAGACGACGCTGCCGAGCTGGAGCGCAAGCTGCGTCGCAACGAGTTCGACCTCGAGGACTTCCTCGGCCAGCTCAAGAGCATCCGCAAAATGGGACCGCTGACGAACCTGCTCGGGATGATCCCCGGCCTGGCCGGGCATCAGCTCTCGCAGATGAAGGTCGACGAGCGCGAGCTCGACCGGATCCAGGCGATCATCCTCTCGATGACGCCCGAAGAGCGCCGCCGCCCGGAGCTGATCAAGGGCTCGCGGCGGCTGCGGATCGCGCGTGGCTCGGGCACGAACGTGCAGGCCGTCAGCCGCCTGATCAAGCAGTTCGGCCAAACGCGCAAGATCATGCGCCAGGTGGGCCGCGGGAAGATGCCGGACATCGGCGCGCTGATGCGCGGCGCACGCTGAGGACGCCGCTGGCGCGGCGCGAGGCGGCGTCCTCGGTCGCTCACGTGCTGAAGCACGCTTCGCTCCCTGCGTCCTTGCCTCGCTTGGCCAGCGACGCCCTCAGATGCGCCGATTCGGCCTCCCTAGCGCACACCGTCTAAGCTCTCTGGCGGTATTCACGACGGTGCTGTACAGCAGTGTTCCGTCGGACGCAACGAGATCCCGTCCCGCAGCAGAGAGGAAAAAGTGTCGGTAAGGCTGAGGCTCACGCGTGTGGGCGCCAAGAAGGACCCGATCTGGCGAGTCGTCGTCGCCGATCAGCGCTCGCCGCGCGACGGGCGCGTGATCGAGACGATCGGCCACTACAACGCGCAGACCGATCCCTCGACGATCGTGCTCGACGAGGAGCGCGCGCGCAGCTGGCTGGCGCGCGGGGCGCAGCCGTCGAACACCGTGCGCAAGCTGCTGCGCACGCAGGGGATCGACGCTCGCGGCTGAGCGCGACGGGCTCGATTCGAGCGCCGGCGCCGGACTGCGACCTTCAGATGAACGAGTTCCGAGCATGAATGCCGAGAGTCCGAGCGAGGTCCCGCGACGGCTGCTCGAGTATCTCGCCGAAGGGCTCGTCGACGAGCCCGAAGAGGTCTCGGTGGAGCAGTTCGACGGCGACGGCGGCACGATCGTGCTCGAGCTGTGCGTCGGCGCCGAGGACTACGGCAGGGTGATCGGTCGCGGTGGGCGAACGGCCCACGCGCTGCGCACGGTCGTCAAAGCAGCCGCGACCGGCGAGGGCTGCCATGTGCTCGTCGACATCGTCGATTGAGGCTCACCGCCCGCGCGAGCTGAGCCCCGGGCCGTGAGCGAGGCGGACGCGCAGCTCACCGCCGGGCGTGTCGGGCGCGCGCACGGGCTCGACGGGAGCTTCTACGTGACCGGTCCGCTCGCCCGGCTGCTGACGCTGGGCGCGACCGTCGAGGTCGCCGGGCGCAGCGCGGAGATCGTGCGCCGCTCGGGCACCGAGCGCCGTCCGATCGTTCGCCTGCAGGGGGTCGAGGGCCGCACGGCAGCCGAGGCGCTGCGCGGCGAGCCGCTGACGGTCCGTGCGGCACAGGCGCCCCAGCTGGGCGAGGGGGAGTGGTGGGCGCACGAACTGGAGGGCTGCGAGGTGCGCGCGGGGGGGCGGGCGCTCGGCACGGTGGCGCGGCTGATCGAGCTGCCCTCGTGCGAGACGCTCGAAGTGCGAGCACCCGGAGGTGGCGCCCCGCTGCTCGTGCCGATGGTCAGAGACGCGATCCGCGAAATCGACGTGTCGGCGCGCCGGATCGAGGTGGACGGCGATTTCCTCGATCTGCCCGACGGGGAAGGGGCGAAGGACACCGATGGAGCTTGACGTCTTCACGCTGTTCCCGGAGTGGTTCGACTGGTTCGTCTCCCAGCGGCACGTCGTCAACGCGCTGGCGGCCGGGTCGAGCCTGCAACTGCTGAGCCTGCGCGAGCACTCGCCGCTGAGCGGCGCGCAGGTCGACGACATGCCGTTCGGTGGCGGCGCGGGCATGGTGCTGCGCGTGGATGTGGTCGAAGCCGCGCTGCGCGCCCGCTACGAGGTCGATCCGGTGCAGCTGCGCGAGCGCCGGCGCGTGATCGCGCTCGCGCCCGGCGGACGTCTGCTCGACGACGGTCTCGTCGACGAGCTCGCGGCCGAGCCGGCGCTGACGCTGCTGTGTGGCCGCTACGAGGGCTTCGACGAGCGCATCGTGGAGCACTTCTGCAGCGACGTCGTCTCGATCGGGCGCTACGTGCTCGCCGGCGGCGAGCTGGCGGCGATGGTCGTGTGCGACGCGGTGCTGCGCAAGCTGCCCGGTGCGCTCGGCGACGAGCGCTCGGCGATCGAGGAGTCCTTCGGCGCGGCGCTGGAGGGCAATCCGGAGTACCCGCACTACACGCGCCCGGCCGAGCACCGCGGCTGGCGCGTGCCGGATGTCCTGCTCTCGGGGCATCACGCACGGATCGAGCAGTGGCGGCGCGAGCGCAGCCGCGAGCGCGGCGAGCGCATCGTCGCGGCTGAGCCTGCCAGGCCTGTCGGCGATCGCGCAGATGCGGGCGGGGATCGCCGGCCGCCGCGATGAGATCGCAGTGACGCGGCGCTCGCGGATCGTCCGCTACCATTCCTAGCCGCGTCGGCCGGGCCCACTGACAAATCGACCGGTGAGCAACGGCGCGCCCCCTCTGAACCGTCATGAGCAGCGTTATCGAAACCATCGAGCGCGCGCAGCTGCGCCGCGTTCCGAACTTCGCCCCGGGCGATCGCGTCAAGGTCCACTTCCAGGTGATCGAGGGCTCGCGACGCCGCGTGCAGGTCTTCGAGGGCGTCGTGATCAAGCGCCAGGGCCACGGCATGCGCGAGACCTTCACGGTGCGTAAGCAGTCCTTCGGCGTCGGCGTGGAGCGCATGTTCCCCGTCCACTCGCCGAAGATCGAGCGGATCGAGCTGGCCGCGCGCGGTGACGTGCGCCGCGCCAAGCTCTACTACCTGCGCGATCGCGTCGGCAAGCGCGCCCGCGTGCGCGAGCGCCGCTACTCCGGGCCCGAGGAGACCGTCGAGCCGGGTCTGCTGCACGAGGCAGTCGGTGCGACCGATGCGGACGGCCTGACGGCCGAGGAGACGGTGCTCGAGCAGGACGCGGCCGTCGAGGCCCCCGAGACACAGGACGCCCAGAACGCCCAGCCGGTCACGCCCGATGCAGCCGGCGAGGCGGCCGACGAGCAGGGCGAGACAGAGCCGGCGGCTCTCTCCGGTGACGCTGCGGACGCGGGTCCAGAGGCGCAGGCCGGCGACGCCGGCGACGCTGAGCAGTCCCCCGATGCCGATGTGGACGAGGGGGACGTCGGCGGCGACGAGCCGGCGTGAAACTGCGCGGACGCTCGAAAACGACGATGGGCTCGATCGTCGAGCTCGTCGTGATCGTTCTTGTGGCGCTCGGGCTGGCGCTCGCGATCCAGGCGTGGATCGTCAAGCCCTATCGCATCCCCAGTGGCTCGATGGAGCCGACGCTGGCGATCGGTCAGCGAGTGCTCGTCAATCGCATCGGCACGCACTTCAGCAAACCCCATGTGGGCGAGATCGCGGTCTTTCATCCGCCCGAGGGTGCGACCGAAGAGCGCTGCGGGCTCGGCTCGCGCATTACGCCCGGCGGCGCAGCTTGCTCGGAGCCGGTGCCGAAGGAGGCGAGCGTGAACTTCATCAAGCGCGTCGTCGCCGGGCCGGGCGACACGATCAAGATCGTCGAAGGCCACGTGATCCGCAACGGCAAGCGTGAGAAGGACTCCTACATCCGCCCCTGTCCGGGTGTCTCGGAGTGCAACTTCCCGGTGCCGATCAAGGTTCCGCCCGGCCACTGGTTCATGATGGGCGACAACCGTGGGGAATCCGACGACAGCCGCTTCTGGGGACCAGTCCCCACCGGATGGATCATCGGTGGAGCCTTCGCGACCTACTGGCCGCCCGACCGCATCGGCATCCTCTAGCGAGAGCCCGCGCGCGGGGCGCAGGTCGGGCAGCTCGGCGCGTGCGCGCCGGCGAGCCCGTCGCAGCGGCAGCGGGCGGCGGCTGTTCGCCTTCGACCGCCGTCTCGGCGTCTCGCTGATCGCGGGCGCCGACGAGGCCGGGCGCGGCTGTCTGGCCGGACCGCTGGTGGCGGCCGGCGTGCTGTTCGACTACGACGCCTTGACCACGCGCGAGTTGCGCGCGCTGAGCGCGCTGAACGACTCCAAGCAGCACACCGCAGAGGCGCGCGAGGAGCTGTTTCCGCTCGTATTGCGCAGCGCCGAGCGCGTCGTCGTGATCTCGCGCTGCGTGCGCGGGATCGACGCGCGCGGCCTGCACAAGACCAACCTCGCGGCGCTGCGCGACGCGCTGATCGGCGTCACACGCGACGTGCGCGGCGAGGTGCTGTGTCTCAGCGACGGCTTCCCGGTTCGCGACTTCGGGCGCCCACAGCGGGCGATCGTCGACGGCGACGCCACCAGCGCCGCGATCGCGGCGGCCTCGATCGTGGCCAAGGTCACGCGCGATCGCTACATGCGCCACGCCGACAGCGAGCACCCGGGCTGGAGCTTCGCCGAGCACGTCGGCTACTCCACGCCGGAGCATCGCGAGGCGATCCTGCGCCAGGGCGTCTCGCCGCTGCATCGCATGTCGTTTCAGTCGCTGGCCTATCAGCAGCTCGCGCTCTAGGCGTAGCCCCGCTCAGGCTGCCGTCGGGTGGCGTGCTTAAGGCAATCGTGCAAGCGCGTATCTACGCCGCTCACCACGCGTTCTCGAGATGCTCGAGCCCGCGCAGGCCGCCGTCGGCGTCGAGCACGACTCCGATCGCATCGAAGCGAATTGTCTCGGCGAACGGACGCGAGCGCTCCCGCTCGGCAAGCCACGCCGCGGCCAGTCGCCGCAGCCGCGTGCGCTGGCGCACGCCGAGCCCACCGAGCGGGCGCTGGTCGAGGCGCGGGGCGCTCTGCATGCGACCGATTCGACGCGTCTTCACCTCGGCGAAGACGAGCGTCGAGCCGTCGAAGGCGATCAGGTCGATCTCACCGCGCGGCGTGCGGGCGTTGCGCTCGATCACGGCGAAACCGCGCTTGCGCAGGTGCTCGGAGGCCAGCTCCTCGCCGCGTCGTCCTAGTGCATGGCGCGAGTCTCCTGGGGGCATGTCGCGGTTCTCGCCAGCCGTTGATGTCATCGGCATCGACGTTAGGCGGCGCTTGGGACGCCGCCGCCGCTCGATAGCCTCCTTCTCGTGCAAGACCCTGCGCCAGACACGGAGCAGTCACCGACCGCGAGCGAGCGGCCCGCTGCCGCGCACGACGGCGAGGGCGCCCGCGCGAGCGAGCAGCGCCGGATCGGCGGGATCGACGGCATCACCCGCTTCATGGGCCTGCGCTGGGAGGACCCGCAGACGGTCCGGCTGACGATCCGCCCGGAGCTGATCAACGCGGGTGGGCTGCTCTCCGGCGTCGTGACCTACGCGCTGGTCGACTACTGCATGGGCTCGACGCTGTGGGCGCAGACGACGCGCGAGGAGCGGATTGCGACGATCAGCATCGCCGTCAACTACGTGCAGAGCGCAACCGAGGGCGTGATCGTCTGCCGCACGACGCTCGACAGGCGCAACAAGCGCACGGCGGTGATGCGCAGCGAGGTGACCCACGAGGATGGAAGGCTGCTGGTGACGGCGATCGGCAGCTACACGATCTTCCCGCCGCGCGCCGGCGATTCGCGCCCGCCCGCCCCGGCGTCCTAGACGGGTGGGCGAGCAGAGCACGCCGATCGCGCTGACGATCGCCGGCTCGGACTCGGGCGGCGGCGCCGGGATCGAGGCGGACCTGAAGGCGTTCGCGCGCTGCGGCGTGCACGGCACGGTGGCGGTCACGGCGATCACGGCGCAGAACACGACGGGCGTGAGCGCGATTCACGCGGTTGCGCCCGAGACCATCCTCGCCCAGGTGCGCGCCGTGCTCGCCGACATGCGCGTCGACGCGGTGAAGGTCGGGATGCTCGGCACGGTGCAGAGCGTGCGTGCCGTAGCCGAGGCGCTGGAGCAGCTGCCGGAGGGGATCCCCGTGGTGGTTGACCCGGTGATGGTCGCCGAGTCGGGCGCGCGCCTGCTGCAGGCCGACGCGCAGCGGGCGCTCGTTGAGCTGATCCTGCCGCGCGCGAGCGTGCTCACGCCGAACCTGCCGGAGGCACGTGTGCTCGCGGGCGTTCCCGCGGCCGGCGATGGCGGCGGCGGCTCGGCGAGCGAGGACGCCGAGCGAGAGACGGCTGAGACGCATGCGCTCTCGCGCGCGCTACTCGCGCTCGGACCGCGCGCGGTCGTCCTCACCGGCGGGCATCGCACGCGCACGGTCGATCTGTTTCTCGATCGCGGCGAGGGGGCGCCGCCGATTGAGATCGAGGGGGAGCGCCACCCGGACGGCGCGGCGCACGGGTCAGGCTGCACCCATTCCTCGCTGTTGGCGGCGCAGCTGGCGCTGGGCGCAACGCCGCTTCAGGCGGCTCGCGTCGCTCGTGCGCTGACCGCCGAGGCGGTGCGCGACGGCCTGCGCGACGTGGGCGCCGGCGCCGGGCCGGTCGACGTCATCGGGCTCGCGCGCGTCAGGGCGTGTGCGGATGATCTGGGCGGCGCGTAGGCGAGCCGGCGATGCGCCGAGGGCTGTTTGCCATAATCCGGGCACGATGAAGCTGCTGCGGATGAAGCCGGGTCATGGGGAGATCTTGCTGGCCGAGGGCGACGTCGAGGTGGCCGAGGAGGAGCAGCGACTGATCGAGGCGTTCCGCCGCGAGCTCGATGCGGGAATGTGGGCGGCGGTGCCGAGCGAGCGCCGCGACGGGCGCCGCGAAGCGGAGCTCGTCAAGAGCTTCGGCGAGGTGCCGCGCGATGCCGAGCGCGTAATCTTCTTCCCGCGTGCCGCGGGCGGAGCGCCACGCGACGCGGGCGCGCGGACGGCCGGCTGAATCCGATGGTGCTGGCGCTGGGTACCGCGTCAGTCGTGCTCGTGGTGCTGCTGTGGGAGCTGGCGCGCCCCAATGCGCTGCATGCGTTCGCTGCGCTGCGCGCTCGGTTGCAGTTGTTGCGCGGGCGAGCACGGACACGAGGGACGTCGCAGCTGGGCTATGACCCGGGACGCGAGCGCCGCGCGGAGCAGCGCGCGCGCGAGTTGTTGCGCTCGTGCATCGACGAGCACGACTGGGCGATGTATCGCGATCTCGGCTTCCTACGCGTGTGGGGCGGACTCGGCGAGCGCGCGCACGCGGCGGGCGCGTCTTACGCCTACCTGATCTACCCGCATCGCCCGATCGTGGCCTACGTGCCCCAGACCGGAGCGCTCCTGAACGAGTACTGCGTGGCGTTTCCGGACCACTCGCGCCCCTATGGCAGCGCCCGGCTGCCGGACTCCGACGACGTGCTCGCGAAGTGGATGGCGCTGAAGGCCGACGAGCGCCGTCTGATCGAGCAGGCCAACATGCACCTGCCGGGCCGCCAGCTCGATCCGCAGCAGGTCAGGCGCGACCTGGGGCGGCTGATGCGTTGGGAGCGCGAGAGCGGCGCTCGCGCAACGGATATCGTGCGCGCCGCGTGAGCACAGCGATCGCCTTCGACGTAAAGCACCGCAGCCGCGCCCTCACGGAGGGCCCGGAGCGCGCGGCGGCGCGCGCGTACCTGCATGGGATCGGCTACTCGGCCGAGGATCTCGCCAAGCCGATCGTCGGCGTGGCGCACTCGTGGATCGAGACGATGCCGTGCAACTTCAACAACCGCGTGCTGGCGGCGAAGGTCAAGGAGGGCATCCGCGCGGCCGGCGGCACGCCGATGGAGCTGAACACGATCGCGATCTCCGACGGGATCACGATGGGCACGGCCGGAATGCGCGCCTCGCTCGTCTCACGGGAGCTGATCGCGGACTCGATCGAGCTCGTGGCGAGCGCGCACGCGTTTGACGCGCTGGTCACGATCTCTGGCTGCGACAAGACGATCCCTGGCACGGTGATGGCCCTCTCGCGCCTGGACATCCCGGGTTTGATGCTCTACGGCGGCTCGATCAAGCCGGGCTGGTTCAAAGGAGCGGAGGTGACGATCCAGCAGGTCTTCGAGGCGGTCGGCGAGTTCGCCTCGGGCAAGATCTCAGAGGAGGAGCTGCACGAGCTGGAGGAGGCGGCTTCGCCCGGCGCCGGGGCCTGTGGCGGGCAGTTCACGGCGAACACGATGGCGATGGCCTTCGAGGCGCTCGGCATCTCGCCGGCCGGCTCGGCGATGGTCCCGGCAGAGGACGGGCGCAAGCTCGAGCTGGCCAAGCAGTGCGGCGAACTGGTGATGGACGTGCTGCGCAGCGGGCGGCTGCCGTCGCAGGTGATCACCAAGCCGGCACTCGAAAATGCGATTGCAGCGGTGGCGACGAGCGGCGGCTCTACCAACGGGGTGCTGCACCTGCTGGCGGTGGCGCGCGAAATGGGCGTGCCGCTGACGATCGACGAGTTCGAGGCGATCTCCGAGCGCACGCCGCTGCTGTGCGACCTGCAGCCGGGCGGGCAGTACGTTGCAACCGAGCTGTACGAAGCGGGCGGCGTGCCGCTCGTGCTGGCGCGCCTGAAGGAGGCGGGCATCCTCAACGCCGATGCGGTCACGGTCACGGGCGCGACGATCGGCGAAGCGGCCGACGAGGCTCGCGAGACGGCCGGGCAGAAGGTCGTGCGGCCACTGTCGGACCCGATCAAAGCGACCGGCGGCTTCGCGATCATGCGCGGCAACGTGGCGCCGGAGGGCTGCGTGGTCAAGCTCTCAGGTCACGAGCGGCGTAAACACTCCGGCCCGGCGCGGGTGTTCGACGGCGAGGAGGCGGCGATGGCCGCCGTGCTCGCGCACGAGATCCAGGCAGGCGACGTCGTCGTGATCCGCGCGGAGGGCCCGGCCGGTGGGCCGGGCATGCGCGAGATGCTGGCCGTCACGGCGGCGATCGTCGGCGAGGGGCTTGGCGAGGAGGTGGCGCTGATCACCGACGGGCGCTTCTCGGGCGCCACGCACGGCTTCATGGTCGCGCACGTCGCGCCGGAGGCGGTTCGCGGTGGACCGATCGCGGCGCTCGCGACGGGCGATCAGGTGACGATCGACGTAGACGCGGGACGTCTCGACATGGCGCTCTCCGATGATGAGATCGCATCCCGAGTGGCCGCCTACGAGCGCCCGCCGCGTGCCGACGAACACGTCGATGTGGCGATTCGCAAGTACGCGAAGCTCGTCGGCAGCGCCTCTGAAGGCGCCGTGGCGCTCTAACTACTCGTTGAGGAATTCGTCGAGCAGGGCGTTGAACGCCTCGGGGCGCTCGAGCATCGACATGTGCCCGGTGTCGCCGAAGACGACCTTGCGCGAGTTGCCGATCAGCTCGGCGAACACGTCGGCGTCGCTGACGGGGATCAGCCGGTCGCGATCGCCCCACACGATCAGCGTGGGGCAGGCGATCTCGGGCAGACGCTCGCGGATCTCGTAGTGCAGCACGGCTTCGAAGCCCTGCATGAAGCCGGGCTTGCCGGCGCCGCGAATCTGCTCGGCGGCGAGCGCGGGGTCGAGCTTCGACGGGTGGCGTACGACAACGCCGAGTGCTGCATCGCGCAGGTGGGCGCGCCGGGCGACGGTGTCGGACTTGCTCGCGGTCCACGCGGCGGCGGCCATCAGCGAGCGCTCGAGTGTGCGCATGGCGGGCAGCACGGTGACCGACCCGCGGTGGTTGTGCGTGGAGAGCCCGGCGGCCGAGATCAGCACGAGGCGCTCGACGCGTTGCGGGTGGGCGATCGCGAGCTCGGCTGCGATGAAGCCTCCCATCGAGTTGCCGACGACGGCGCCAGCGTCGACACCGAGGTGGCCGAGCAGCTGCTCGAGCATCCGCGCGTAGCCGGCGATCGAGATCTCCCGCCGGGGCATCGGCGAGTGTCCGAAGCCGGGCAGGTCAAGCGTGATCACGCGATGGGTGGCGGCGAACACGGGCAGCTGCTCGAGCCAGTTGGGCCAGGAGCCTGAGAGGCCGTGAACGAATACGAGCGGCTGCGCGCCGCGATCTTCTTCGGGGCCGAGCTCGATCGTGTTGATCGGATTGCCATCGAGCTCGACCCAGCGCTGGTGGGAGCGCCAGTCGACTTCCTGCCAGCGCCTGCGTGTGGCGGGACCGAACACTAGGCGGCGGCGAGGCGCCCGCGGGTCGTTGAAAGGCGGGACGCTGCGGTCACAGCGTGAATGTAGCGGGTGCGCAGCGGGTAGATGGGGCGCATAGATGCAGGCAGGGCGCGAGGCTGCTGGCGGCGAATAGGCGAGGTCATGGACGACACTCGAACCAGCGGAGAGTGGCGCGGGGCGATCGGCCTGTTGATGGGGGACCTCGCGCGCCGTGACGCGGCCGAGCGCACGCGCCGCGCTTATCGGGTCGACCTCGAGCAGTTCGCGCAGTGGGCCGGCGCGCAGGGCCTGACGCCGGGCGAGCTCGGCCCGAAGGCGGTGCGCCGCTACATCGCGCACCTCTCTGAGCGTGGCGCCGCGCCGAGCACGAGCGCGCGCAAGCTCGCGGCGCTGCGCGCGCTGTTTCAGAGCCAGCGCGAGCACGGCAGGATCGCGGAGAACCCGGCCGACCTCGTCTCGACGCCGCGGCGCGGTACGCACCTGCCGCGCGTGCTCAGCGCCCGTGAAGCGGCCGGACTGCTCGACGCGATCCCGGCGGGCGGGCCGCTCGAGTTGCGCGACCGCGCGATGTTCGAGCTGGCCTACGCATGCGGCCTGCGCGCCGAGGAGCTCGTCTCGCTGAAGGTGATCGACGTCGATCACGACGGCGAGCAGCTGCGGGTGGAGGGCAAGGGGCGAAAGACGCGCTTCGTGCCGGTCGGCGAGCCGGCGATGAAGGCGGTGCGCGAATACTTGGACCGTGCACGTGGGGCGCTGGCGGCCGAGCCACGGGCCGAGGGCCGGGCCGGCGCCGCCGACGTGTTGTTCCTCTCAAAGACTGGTCGCGGGCTAGGCACGAGCGATGTCAGACGACGCTTGCGCATGTGGGCTGCTCGTGCTGGGGCCGTAACCGATCGGGCGGGCGGCGCGGTCTCGCCCCACGCGCTCAGACACAGCTTCGCCACGCATCTACTCGACGGCGGCGCCGATCTGCGCAGCATCCAGGAGCTCCTGGGGCACGCCAGTGTGTCGAGCACCCAGATTTACACTCGGGTAGAGTCCGCGCGACTGAAAAGCGCCTATGCGCGCAGCCACCCTCGGGCCTGATACAAGGGGAAATCACCCTGGAGACAAATGTCAAACCGATCGAGCTGCGAGAACTTTGGCGGCGATATAAGTCCGACGGCGACAACAAGGTCCGTGAGCGGCTTGTCGTCGCCTACTCGCCGCTGGTCAAGTACGTAGCGGGCCGTACTGCGGCCGGCTTGCCGCCGCATGTCGAGGAGGCGGACCTGATCTCCTATGGGCTCGTGGGCTTGATCAGCGCGATCGAGCGTTTTGACTTGTCGCGCGACATCAAGTTCGAGACGTACGCGATCATGCGCATCAAGGGCGCGATCATCGACGAGCTGCGCTCGATGGACTGGGTTCCGCGCAGCGTACGTGCCCGTGCGCGTGAGGTGGAGCGGGCGAACGCGAAGCTCGAGAACACGCTGCAGCGGGCGCCGACCGATCAGGAGATCGCCGATGAGATCGGCATCACGGTCGATGAACTGAACGAGTCGCTGCTGGCGATCTCGCATTCCTCGATGGTCGCCCTGGATGAGCTGTGGAGCGTGTCGGACTCGAGCGGCGACCAGGTCTCGCTGATGGACACGATCGAGGACCCGAACGCGCCGGACCCGGCCCGCTCACTGGACGTGGGCGATCTGAAGGATCGCATCGCCGACTCGATCGCCAAGCTGCCAGAGCGTGAGAAGCTCGTGATCGCGCTCTACTACTACGAGAACCTGACGCTGCGGGAGATCGGCGAGGTGCTCGGCGTGACCGAGTCGCGCGTCTCGCAGATGCACACGAAGGCCGTGCTGCGGTTGCGCTCGCGCATGCAGGAGGAGTCCTTCGACGACTGACGCCCCTGGTTTCCGGGGCGTCAGACGGGAGCAGCAAGTTGTGTGGCGCTCGCGCGCCGGGCGGCTACGTGGCGGTGATGTAGCCGGCCATGAAGCCGGCGTGTTCCATCGCCCAACCCTTCGCGTCGCTGTCGCACGGGATCACGCAGAACCACTGGAAGCGACCCTTTTCGTTGACGGTCATCTTGTATTCGTGAACGCCCGGTTGGACCGTGATGTTCACGCCCGCCACCGGCGAGGTGATGCTGTGCGGCACGTCGTCGGTGTTGTCGATCTTCAGCGTCAACGGCTGACCGACGTGGACGGCGAATTCGGTCGTGGTGAAGGCATCGTGCTTCTTTCCGTCGGGGCCGACCTTGTAGGCGCCGATGATCTTCAGCGACACCGGCGCAAGCGCGGGCTCCGTCGCGGGAACGCTCGTCGCGCTCGTCGCCGGCGTTGCGCTCGTGCTCGCCGTGACGACTTCCTTGCGTTCGCCGCTTTGGATCAGCGCGACGGCCGACATCAGCACGGCCGCCAGGATGCCGACTCCCGCGAGCCACTCGAGCACGACCTTGCCTTTGTTCTCGACAGCCTCGTCGAACTGCCGCTGGTCCTTTGTCTCGCTTGGGCGCTTCGGTTCCTGATAGCTCATGTCCTCACCCCCTGGGTTGCGTGTCGATGTGTGAAGGATCGATTCAGCTCGAGCCTAGGCGGCTGCGTGGGGCGCTGTAAGCGGGTTTCGCCGCAGCACGGGGTGCGGGCTTCTACGGGTATCGCGAGCGCTCGCTCGCCGCTGCGGTCGCATAGGATCGCGCTCGATGGCGCGCCGCATTCTCATTCTGGGGGCCGGGTTCGGCGGGCTCGAGCTCTCGACGATGCTGTCTGATGAGCTCGGCGACGGGGCCGAGGTGACGCTGATCGACAAGGGCGATTCGTTCGTGTTCGGCTTCTCCAAGCTGGACGTCATGTTCGCCCGCAAGAGCGCCGAGGCGGTGCGCCTGCCGTACGCCAAGCTGACCAAACCAGGTGTGCGCCTACTGCGCCAGACGGTGACGGCGATCGATCCCGAGGCACGCCGCGTGACCACCGACGTGGAGACGCACGAGGCGGACGTGCTCGTGATCGCGCTCGGCGCCGACTACGACTACGACGCGACCCCGGGTCTGCTCGAGGCCGGCAACGAGTTCTACTCGGTGGCCGGCGCCGAACGACTGGCCGGCGTGCTGCCGAACCTCACGAGCGGACGCGTGGTGATCGGCGTGTGCGGTGCGCCGTTCAAGTGCCCGCCGGCGCCCAGCGAGGCCGCGCTGCTCTTGCACGACCAGCTCATGGCGCGCGGCGTCCGCGATCGTTGCCGGATCACGTTCACGATCCCGCTTCCCAGCCCCGTGCCGCCCTCGCCGGAGACTTCACGCGCGCTCATCGGGGCATTCGCCGAGCGCGACATCGAGTTCTTGCCTGGCCGTCGTATCGCCTCGCTCGACGGCGGTCGCGGCGTGGTCGTGTACGAGGACGGCGAGGAGCTCCCCTATGACCTCTTCCTGGGGGTGCCAAGGCATTGCGCCGCCGAGGTCGTGATCGCCGGTGGCTTGACCGGGGACGAGCCCTACATACCGGTCGAGCCGCGCACGTTGCGCACGCGCTATTCGGACGTATACGCGATCGGCGACGTGGCACAGGTCGGCGTGCCGAAAGCGGGGGTGTTCGCCGAGGGCGCAGCGCGTGTGGTGGCCAATCAGCTGATCGCCGAGGAGCAGCGCGGCGAGCGGCCCGACGGCTATGACGGGCGCGGCTCCTGCTATATCGAGTTCGGCTCTGGCCGCGTCGGCCGCGTCGACGTCGACTTCTTCTCAGGGCCCCAGCCGACAGGCACCTATCAGGAGCCCTCGAGCACGCTCGTCGCCGAGAAGGATGAGTTCGGCTCCAGCCGCCGCGCGCGCTGGTTCGGCTTGTAGGCGGCGCCCGGCCTCTTTAGTCGAGCCGGCCTCCGCTCCTCGCTGCAACCTGTGAGCGCTCCGGCCGCCACGACCGTTACCGGGCCGGCCATCCGGGCCGGCTGTGGCGTATGACGGCGCGTTGTTCCTGGCCCAGGGAATCTGTGGCGCGAGCCGCCGCCCGGCGGTATGGTGATCTCACAGCTAGAGAGGAGATCGCATGCGACCCATGGGAGACCGCCTGCCGGCGGACCGGATTCGCAACGTCGCCCTTGTCGGCCATCGCGGCGCGGGCAAGACCTCGCTGCACGAGGCGCTCCTGTTCGAGGCCGGCGTGACGGCCCGGCTCGGCTCGGTCCCCGACGGAAGCACCGTGTCGGATGCTGATCCCGACGAGCAGTCGCGGCAGATGTCGATTTCGGCCGCGCTCAGCTCGTTTCAGTGGCGCGAGCGCAAGATCAACCTGCTCGACACGCCGGGCGAGCCGAGCTTCGTCGCGGACGCGCTCGGAGCGCTGCGCGTGTGCGAGTCGGCGGTGTTCGTGGTCAACGCCGTGATGGGCGTCGAGGTCTCGACGAGCCGCCTGTGGGTGCGCGCGGCCGAGCTCGACATCGCGCGGATGGTGTACGTGAACATGCTCGACCGCGAGCGCGCCGACTTCTTCCGCGCGCTCGAGCAGATCAAGCGTGCGTTCGGTCCGCATGCCGTGGCGACGGAGATACCGATCGGCTCCGAGCAGGACGTGCAGGGTGTGATCGACCTGGTCGACATGAAGGCCTACCGCCAGGACTCGGCCGAGCGCGCCGGCTGGTGCGAGATCCCGATCCCCGAGGCCGAGGCCGAGCGAGCGGATGGCTTCCGCGAGAAGCTGATGGACGAGGTCTGCGAAGTCTCCGACGTGCTGATGGAGCGCTACCTGGAAGGCGAGGAGATCTCACATCAGGAGATCGTGGACGCGCTCAAGGAGGGCACCAATCACGGCAAGATCTTCCCGGTGGTGTGTGGCGTGGCGACGCGCAATCTCGGCACCTCGCGCCTGTTGGACGCGATCGTCGAGGATCTGCCCTCGCCGGTCAAGCACGGTGCGCTTCGCGTCGGTGAGATCGAGCTGCAGGCAAGCGAGCAGGGTGAGCTGTTCGCGTACGTGTTCAAGACGCGCGCGGACCCGTTCGCCGGGCGCATCAACCTGCTGCGCGTCTACCAGGGCGTGATGTCGGCGGACAGCCACGTGCTCAACACCCGCGCTCACGCCAAGGAGCGGATCGGGCAACTGCTCGTGTTCGCCGGCAAGGAGGTGCGCCACGTCGGCGAGTTCGGGCCCGGGGACATCGGCGCGGTCGCCAAGCTCAAGGAGACGCGTGCCGGCGACTGGCTGGCGGCCCGCGACGAGCCGATCGAGATGCCTCGCCTACAGCTGCCGGCGCCGGTGATGGCGTTCGCGATCGAGCCCAAGAGCAGGGGCGACGAGGAGAAGGTGTTCGCCTCGCTGCACCGGTTGCAGGAGGAGGACCCGACGATCGACCTGCACCGCGACCCGCAGACGGGCGAGCAGATCGTGGCGGGCCTCTCTCAGGTGCACGTAGAAGTGATCGTCGATCGTCTGCGCGATCGCTTCGGCGTCGAGGTCAGCCTGCAGCCGCCGCGCGTGCCCTATCAGGAGACGATTCGCGGCATAGCCAAGGCGCACGGCAAGCACAAGAAGCAGTCCGGCGGTCGCGGGCAGTTCGGCGAGTGCCACATCGAGATCGAGCCGCTGGCGATCGATCAGGAGTTCGAGTTCGAGGACAGGATCAAGGGTGGCGTGATCCCACACTCGTTCATCCCGGCCGTCGAGAAGGGCGTGCGCGACGCGATGCAGTCGGGCGTGCTCGCGGGCTATCCGGTCAAGGGCGTGCGCGTGCGCCTGCTCGACGGCTCGCACCACTCGGTCGACTCCTCGGAGATCGCCTTCAAGCTGGCGGGCACGCAGGCGATGAAACAGGCGCTCGAGCTGGCCGAGCCGGTGCTGCTTGAGCCGATCATGCGCGTGACGCTGTCGGTGCCGGAGGCCTACGTCGGCGACGTGATCGGCGATCTGAACAGCCGCCGCGGACACCCGCTCGGGATGGAGCCGGTCGGCGCGATGACCGAGATCAAGGCCGAGGTGCCGATGGCTGAGGTGCTCGCCTACGCGCCTGACCTGCGCTCGATCACGGGCGGACAGGGCGACTACACGCTCGAGTTCCTGCGCTACGAGGAGGTGCCGGGGCACCTCGCGCAGAAGCTCGTCTCACAGGCCGGCGCGGAGCGCACGGCAGCGCACGCGTAGCGCGAACCGACTGGCGCGCTGGCCAAAAGGGGTCGGCGACCGCTACGCTGCTCAGCCTATGAGCACGAGATCGATCGTTACCTCGCAGCCGGACGTCGCCTGCGACGTGTGTGAACGGCGCCTGCTGCGCGGCGAGCAACCGGACACGTTCCTGGCTGCCGGCGAGCCGCGCATCGTCTGCGAGCTGTGCGCGCCGCGCGCCGCCCATCAGGGATGGAAGCGCGGCTCAGCGCAGCCTCAGGTGGGCGAGACGCCGCTGCGCAACGGTCGCCGCCGGGCGCTGTTCGGGCGCCTGCGCCAGACGCGGCGCGTCGGCGTGGAGGGTGCGGCTGGAGCAGCGGGACCCTATGGGCGGGGTGCGGAGCCATATGACTTCCTCGACGGCGGGGTCGTCGGCGACGGGGCGCCCGACGCGGGCGGCGCTGCGGGGCTCTTGCAGGACGAGCCCCATGGTGGCGAGCGGATCGCCGGGGAGCAGCGCGCGACGCCGGTGCGCGCGCGTGCGGACGGCCCGCTGGAGCAAGCCGTCGACGTGTTCAACGCCGGCGAGTATCCCCGCCGTGTGGCAAGCCTGACACGCTCGCTGGGAGCCCCGGAGGTGACGGTGCGCGCGGGCGAGGCCGTGGCCAGCTCGGTCGTGATCGTGCTCGCCTGGGAGCTCTGCTGGTACACCTACGAGGTCGATCTCGACGATCTGCAGGGACTCCAGGCCCGGGCGATCGCGCAGGGCACGGAGCTCTCAGAACTCGGCCCGCACGACCGTATGGCCAGCGCGTTCGCCGACGATCGCGGCCTGCTTGCTCTGATCTAGCCGGCGGCGGCCCATTCGCACGGCTGTGCAGGGGTTGATTATCCGGAAGCTAGGAGTAAGATCCAGCGAGCATGATCTTCTGCGTCGTACCCAGGCCGTTGGCCGACGAGCTGTATCCGAAGCTCGTCGGGTACTACGAGAACGACGACAACGTCACAGTAATCGTCGATCGTCGCGAGTTCGACCGGCGCGCCCGTCGTGGGCGCTCCGTCGCGACGACGCAGGACAGTGAGCAGAAGCAGCGCCGTATCGTGCGCGATCGCAGGCGTGCCCGTGTACCGGGCGACCTGCCGCCGCTCGCGCGGGCGACCGCCTAGTCAGACTGCATACTTCACGCCGATGAAGGTGGTGGTGCATGTCGACGGCGGCGCTCGCGGTAACCCCGGTCCGGCGGCCGCGGGCTGCGTGATCTCGACGCCTGACGGGAAGACGCTGGGCGAGCACGCGCAGCTGCTGGGCAGCGCGACGAACAACGTCGCCGAGTACCGCGCCCTGCTGCTCGGGCTCGAGCAGGCGCGCGAGCTGGGCGCCGAGGAGGTCGAGGTGATCGGTGACTCCGAGCTGATCGCCAAGCAGGTGCTCGGCGAGTACAAGGTCAAGAATGCGACGCTGCGCCCGCTGCACGGCGAGGCGCTCGCCGCGCTTCGCCACTTTGCGCGCTGGTCGATCCGCACAGTGCCACGCGCGCAGAACGCCGAGGCCGATGCGCTGGTCAACGCCGCGCTGGACCAGGCGCGCGACGCCGGAGGTCTCTAGTGCAGGGGCTTCGCTGAACGCGCGATAACGAGCATCTGTTCGTTGGAGAGATCCTCGAGCAGCGTGTTCGTGATCCAGTAGAGCATCTTGCCCTGGCGCCAGGCGATCACGTGGATGTGGCTGCCGTCGGTGAACAGCAGGTAGGTCTTGTGGGCGATTTTTCGCTGCTGGTTGGGGTGCGCGATCAACGGCGGCTTCGGCCAGTCGGTGCCCTCGAAGTCGTAATAGCCGCCGAGCGTGTTCTCTTTGAACACGGCCACGTAGGCGTGGCGCAGGCGCCCGCCCTTGTCGCGCAGGTCGTAGGTGCGCGTCGGCTGCGCTTCGGCCGCGGCGGTCTGCAGGCTCGGGTAGAGCACGTGCAGTGGCATGTTGATCGTCTGCTTGGCCAGTTCCTCATCGCCCGAGGTCGGCGTCGAGGCGAGCCCGAGCGAGGTCGCCGACGGGGCCGAGGATGCGTGGTGGGCATGCTTGTGGCCGTGCGCTGCGCGGCTGCTGCGGTGCGGTGCGCTCGGCTTCGGCGCGGCGACCTTTTCCTGACCGTTGAGGAAGTCCTGGAGCGTCGCTTGCTCGAGTTCTTTCGTGCTCGTCACGTAGGAGCCGCCCCGCAGCGGGAAGTTGGTGCTCGTAGCGCGGAATTTGACCTGCCGCAGCGGCTTGCCCTGGGAGAAGCCGATCAGCTTTGCGAGGTCGATCACGCGCGAGGCGGAGTGGCTGAAGCCGGCCGTGACAATCGCCTTGCCGACGACCTTCGCGACGTGTTCGACCTGACCGAGCAGGTTTTCCGGCGAGACCTGCTCGCGCAGAGCCCGCAGGAAGTCCTGCTGGCGCGCCACGCGCACGAAGTCCGAGTCTCCGTGGCGGTAGCGCACGTAGCTGAGCGCGTTGTTGTAACAGAGCTTCTGATAGCCAGGCTGAAGGTTGATTTCGGAATACAGTTCGCCACCTTCGCCGTTGACGTGCAGGTAGCGATGATCGACGTTGACATACACGCAGCCGAGCGTGTCGACGATCTTGATGAAGCTCGCGAAGTTGACGTCGACGATGCCGTTGATCGTGATCCCCGGGAAGACTTCTTTCTCGATCGTTTCGGCGGCGAGTTCCATCGAGCCTTTGACGCCGCCGAGCCTCGCGCCGTAGGTGTATGCGGCGTTGATCTTTTCCTGCGGGTAGTACTCGCCTTTGGAGCTTTTGATGTTGACCAGCAGGTCGCGCGGGATCGACATCACCGAGGTCTGGCCTTGGCCCGGGTCGAAGCGGACGAGCAGCATCGTGTCGCTGTGCGGCGGGTCCGTGCGGTCGAGCGCGTCCTTCGATTTCGCGCGGCGGTCGGAACCGAGGATCAGGTACGTCTGGGGGCCGCCCGTGTAGGGCTGGACGAGGTGGTTGCCGACCTTGACCGTGTGCTGGAAGACTTTTTCGCCGACTTTTTCGACCTCGTTCAACGCGACCGTCGCTGTCGCCCCGCCGGCCAGCGCGGCGATCAGCAGTCCCGCGAAGAGGAAGCGCTTCCACATGCCCCATGCCAGTGACGGGGTGCGTTCATCCATCGGATGTCTCCAGGCGGCAGCTCATAGCTGAATCGAGACGTACGCGAACCCCCGTAGGCGCGTACGTCGGCCGTAGGGTAGCGAGCCGTGCGGCGTGCCTGCGCCGCATCTGACGGTACGCTCGCCTGAGTGCTGAGCGCCAGAAACCGCGAGCTCTTGGGCCTCGTGCCCTCGGCGTTGCTGGTGATCGCCGGCTTCACCGCGATCTTCATCCAGGCCGAAGACATCGCGCCCGGGGCGGAAACCAACCTGACGCTGAACCACGCCTCGACCGTCTCGCTGACCTACGGCGCGCTGTTCCTCGGGCTGTGCCTGGCCGCCCACCTCGTGATCCGCTTTGCGCTGCCGCACGCCGACCCTTACCTGTTCCCGCTCGCCGCCGTGCTCGCGAGCGTCGGCATCGTGATGGTCTACCGGATCGACCCCGTGCTCGCGCGCCAGCAGGCGCAGTGGATGGTCGTCGGGCTCGTGCTGTTCGCCGCCACGATCATCGCCCTGCGCGGGCGCGGCGTGAGCGTGCTCGAGCGCTATCGCTACACGATCGCCGCCGTCGGCATCGGCATCACGATCCTGCCGCGCCTGCCCGGGATCGGCGCCCAGGTCAACGGCGCCTACCTGGACATCCACGTCGGCTCGATCTCCTTCCAGCCGTCCGAGCTCGCGAAGATCGCGATCGTCGTGTTCCTCGCCAGTTATCTGCGCGACAACCGCCAGGTGCTGGTCACGGCCGGGCGGCGCGTGCTCGGCCTGACGATCCCGCCGATGAAGCAGTTCGGCCCGATGCTGATCGTCTGGGGTGCCGCGATGGGGACGCTGCTGTTGACGCGCGAGCTCGGCACTTCGCTGATGTTCTACGGCGCCTTTCTCGCCCTGCTGTACGTTGCCACCGGGCGCTTCTCGTTCCCCTTGATCGGGCTCGTGCTGTTCGCGCTCGGCGCCTGGTTCGTCGCCGGGCACGTGAGCCACGTGCACTCGCGCGTGCTCGCCTGGGAACACCCATTCGACCCGGCGCTCTACAACAAGCCCGCCGGCGGCAGCTATCAGCTCGCCCAATCGCTGTTCGCCCAGGCCGACGGCGGGCTGCTCGGCACCGGCTTCGACCAATCGCTGCTGCGCCTGCCCCACGGCGGCGGGCCGATCCTGCCCGTGCCCGAAAGCGACACGATCTACGCGGTCATCACCAACGAGCTGGGTCTGGCCGGGGCGGCGGGCCTGCTGCTCGTCTACCTGCTGTTCGTCGCCCGCGGGTTGAAGACCGCGGCGCTCGCGCGCGACTCCTTCTCCAAGCTGCTCGCCACGGGCCTGTCCTTCGTCGTGGCGATGCAGGTGTTCGTGATCGTCGGCGGAGTCACGCGCGTGATCCCGCTGACCGGAGTGACGCTGCCGTTCGTCGCCTACGGCGGCTCCTCGGTGGTGATGAACTTCGTGCTGCTCGCACTGCTGCTCGTCGTCTCCGAGCGCGCCAGGCGCCCTTACGAGCCGCACGCACGCGCCTGAGCACCGCCGGATGGGCGCGCGGACACGCGGGTGCGCGCTGTCAGCCGCAGGGGACGCGTGCTCACCGTCGAAAACCTCGGCCTGATGCGGACCTCGACGATCGCCCTGGCCAAGTCGCGCATGTTGATGCGCGAGCCCGCGCGTCCGGCCCAGCAGCGCTACCGCGGCATGGCTGTGCCGCAGCCGGGGGCCGAGCGGATCTGCTCGCCGGCTGGGCTACAGCGCCGGCCGTGGCTTGCGCGTCTGCGCCGCGCGCTCGACGAGGACCTGTTCGTGCTGCACTACCAGCCGATCGTCTCGCTCCTCGACGGACGCGTCTCCCACCACGAGGCGCTTGTGCGCCTCGCCGACGAGCCAGACGGCGGCGTGATCGGCCCGGCGAGCTTCCTGCCGGCGGCCGAGCGCTACGGTCTGATCCGCGCGATCGACCGGATGGTGCTCGAGAAGGTCGTCGCGTTGCTCGCCGAATCGCCGACGAGCGTCGCGATGAACCTCTCCGCGCTGTCCGTGACCGACCCCGACATGCTCGGGCAGATCGAGCGTGCACTTGAGCGGTACGGCGTCGATCCACGCCGTCTGGTCGTCGAGGTCACCGAGACCGCCTCGATCTCAGACATGCCCCGCGCTGCCGAGTTCTGCGCGGGCGTGCAGGCGCTCGGCTGCGCCGTCGCGCTCGACGACTTCGGCGCCGGCTTCGGCTCCTTCCACTATCTCAAGCACCTGCCGTTCAGCTACCTGAAGATCGACGGCGACTTCATTCGTGGGCTGCTCGGCTCGACGCACGATCAGCTGGTCGTCAAGGCGCTCGTCGGGCTCGTGCGCGAGATGGGCCAGCAGACGATCGCCGAGTTCGTCGGCGATCGGGAGACGCTCGAGCTGCTGCGCGAGTACGGCGTCGACTATGCGCAGGGGTTCGAGATCGGACGCCCCGCCCCGATGCCCGGCGCCTAGCGCGGCTGGGGGAACTGGGCGCGCATTGCCGCGTCCCAGAGGCGGTCGGGCATTAGGCGGCGCAGGCCGATCGTGACCTTGGCGGAGGGGGTGATCGTGATGCGGGCCGGGGGGTGGCGGCGCTTGATCGCGCGCTCGATCACCTTGGCGACGCGGTCGGGGCCGCCGCCGAACATCTTCATCGGGCCGTCGTAGGCGCCGTTGGTGACGGCGCCGACGGTCGTGTTGAACTTCGCGTAGGGGTCCTCGCCGGTGAGCTCGACGTCGGCCATGCTCGCCGTCGCAGCCTCGCCGAACTCGGTCGTGATCAGCCCGGGCTCGAGCAGGATCACGTCGATGCCGAAGCCACGCAGCTCGAAGCGCAGCGCGTCGGAGATCGCCTCCAGGGCGTGCTTGGTCGCGTGGTAGTGCCCGCCGCCGGGAAACGACAGGCGCCCGCCCATCGAGCCGACGTTGACGATCTTGCCCCAGCCTTGGGCGCGCATCTTCGGCAGCGCGAGCTGCGTCAGGCGCACGAGGCCGAACACGTTGGTCTCGAACTGGCGGCGCACGGCCTCCAGCGGCACCGTCTCGATCGCCCCGCTCTGGCTGTAGCCGGCGTTGTTGATCAGCACACCGACGGCGCCCTCGGCGCGCTCGATCTCCGCCACAGCCGCCTGCATCGACTGCTCGTCGGTGACGTCGAGCGCGAGTGTGCGGCAGCCGGCTGTCTCCAGCTCGGCGAGCGTCTCCGGGCGGCGTGCCGTCGCGTAGACCGTCCAGCCTGCGCCCACCAGGCGCAGTGCCGTGGCGCGGCCGATACCCGATGAGCAGCCCGTGATCAGCACGGCCTTCGACGGCGCGGACATGTGCGCAGCATATGCGCCCTTCCTCTAGGGTGGGCGCCGATGCGTGCCGTCACCTTCCAGGCGCCCGGGGAAGTTCGCGTCGAGGACGTCGCCGAGCCCGAGCTGCTCGAGCCGACCGACGCGATCGTGCGGATCCAGGCCAGCGGCGTGTGCGGCTCGGATCTGCACATCTACCACGGCCGCGTGAAGATCGAGCCGGGCTTCACGATCGGGCACGAGTACGTCGGCACGGTCACCGCGATCGGCGAGGAGGTACGCAGCGTCGCCGTCGGCGATCGCGTGCTCGGCTGCTTTCAGAGCGCCTGTGGGCATTGCTTCTTCTGTGAGCGCGGGCTGTTCCACAAGTGCGACTCCTCGCGCACGTTCGGTCACGGCGCGGCGCTCGGCTCGCTGCAGGGCACCCAGGCCGAGCAGGCGCTCGTGCCGAGCGCCGACCTCGTGCTGCGCAAGGTGCCCGACGGGATGAGCGACGAGGTCGCGCTGTTCGCCGGCGACGTGATGGGTACCGGCTACCACGCGGCTGCCGAAAGCGGCCTGCATCCAGGCGACACCGCGGCCGTGCTCGGCCTCGGGCCGGTCGGGCTGTGCGCTGTGCAGGCCGCCTTCGCGATGGGTGCCGCGCACGTAATCGCCGTCGACACGGTGCCCGAGCGCCTGGCGATGGCCGAGTCCTTCGGCGCCGAGCCGGTGCACCTGACCGAGCAGGACCCGCGCGCCGCCGCGCGAGCCGCGACCGAGGGGCGAGGCGTCGACGCCTGTATCGACGCAGTCGGTGACCCGCGCGCGCTGGAGCTGGCGATCCGCCTTACGCGCAAGTGCGGCACGGTGCAGGCGATCGGCGTCTACGCCGAGCGCTGCGAGGTGCACATGGGCCTGTTCTGGATCAAGGCGATGAACATGCGCTCGGGCCACGCCAACGTGATCGGGCACGTCGACCGCGTGCTCGAGTTGATGGCCAGCGGGCGCCTGGACCCCGGACCGCTCGTGACGCACCACATGGGCCTCGAGCAGGCACCCGAGGCGTACGCTCTGTACGACCGCCGCGAGGCGCTTAAGATCGTCCTGCAACCGTAGCCGCGCACCCCCTCGCACAACCGTAAAGCCGCGCGAACAAGGAGCTGCCATGACCGCCGCCGCCGACACAGCCACCGCACTGCCCGACGCGCTCGGCGCCGCAGCGCGCGAGTTCCTCGCCCGCCGCCAGCAGCTGCTGATCGGCTCCGAGCGCCTCGACGCCGCCGACGGCGCCACGTTCGCCACGCTCGACCCCTCCAATGGCCGCGAGATCGCGACCGTCGCGCAGGCCGGCGCCGAGGACGTCGAGCGCGCCGTGCGCGCCGCGCGAGAGGCGCTCGAGTCCGGTCCCTGGTCGAGCATGCCCGCGACCGGGCGCGAGCAGCTGATGCACGCGCTGGCGCAGGCGATCGAAGACAACGACCAGGAGCTCGCCGAGCTCGAGTCGCTGGACAACGGCAAGCCCGTCGGCCTGGCCAAGTACGTCGACGTGCGCGGCGCCGCCGCTCACCTGCGCTACTTCGCGGGCTGGCCGACGAAGATCGAGGGCGGCGTGCTGCCGGTGACCGCGCCGAACATGCTCTGCTACACCCGCCGCGAGCCGGTCGGGGTGTGCGGGCAGATCGTGCCGTGGAACTTCCCGCTGCTGATGGCCGCATGGAAGCTCGGACCGGCGCTCGCCGCCGGCTGCACGTCGGTGCTCAAGCCCGCCGAGCAGACGCCGCTGACCGCGCTGCGCGTCGGCGAGCTGGCGCTGGAGGTCGGCTTCCCGCCGGGCGTGCTCAACGTGATCACCGGCGACGGCTCGACCGGCGCCGCGCTCGTCGACAGCCCGGGCGTCGACAAGATCGCCTTCACCGGCTCCACCGTAGTGGGCCGCGAGATCGGCGCCAAGGCCGGCCGCGCGCTCAAGCGCGTGACGCTCGAGCTCGGCGGCAAGTCGCCGAACATCATGCTTCCCGACGCCGACATCGAAGCGGCGATCAAGGGCTCCTTCCAGGGGATCTACTTCAACTCCGGCCAGGCCTGCAACGCGGGCTCGCGCCTGTTCGTGCCCGCCGAGGCCTTCGACCAGGTGATGGCCGCGCTTGCCGAGGCGGCCAAGGCGGCCAAGCTCGGCCCGGGCCTGGACCCCGAGACCCAGCTCGGCCCGCTCGTCTCGGCCGAGCAGCGCGACCGCGTGATGGGCTACATCGACTCCGGCAAGGCCGAGGGCGCCGAGCTGTTGGCCGGCGGTGAGACGACGCTCGCCGACAGCGGCGGCTACTTCGTCTCGCCGACGCTGTTCGGAACGACCTCTGACGAGCTGAAGATCGCGCGCGAGGAGATCTTCGGACCGGTGCTCGTGGCCTCGCCGTATGACTCGCTCGAGGAGGTCGCCAAACGCGCCAACGAGGGTGAGTACGGCCTCGCCGCGGGCGTCTGGACGCGCGATCTCTCGAGCGCCCACAAGCTGGCCTCGATGCTGCGCGCCGGCTCGGTCTACGTCAACACGTGGGGCAACGTCGAGCCGCCCGCGCCGTTCGGCGGCTTCAAGGCGTCCGGGATCGGACGCGAGCACGGGCACGACGGCTTGGACGCCTACCTGGAGACGAAGACCGTCTGGACCGCCTTGTGAGCCGCGCGGCGTCGTGAACGTCGCCGCGCAGAGCGAACCACTGCCAGCCCGCACACGCGCCAGCCGCGCCACGCAGTGGGCGTCGGCGCCGGCGGCTGCCTGCGCGCTGCTGCTGCTCGCCGCGACCGCCGAGATCGTGCTCGACGGCGCCGTCGGGCACTCCTCGCTGATCCCCAAGTCGCCCGAGATCGCCGGCTGGCTCTCGGGCATCGGCGAGCGGCTCGGCTTCCGCGTGTTCCTGATCGCCGTGCTCGCCTGCTCGGCGGGCTACGCGGGACTGATCGCGCTCGCGCGAGGCGTCTCCAAGCGCTGGGCGATCGCGCTACTGCTCGCGCTGCACGCGATCGTCTTCGTCGGGCCGATCCTGCTCTCGACCGACGTCTTCAGCTACATCGCCTATGCGCGGATGGGCGTCGAACACGGCCTGAACCCCTACACGCACGGGCCGATCGCGATCGTGCACGACCCCGTCTACCACTACGTCGGGCAGGACTGGAAGAAGGTCGCGACCGCCTACGGCCCGTTGTACACGCTGATCTCCTACCCGTTCGGGCTGCTCGGCGTGAACGGCGCGATCTGGGGGATGAAGCTGCTGGCGATGCTCTCGAGCGCCGTCACGCTCGCGCTCACGTGGCGCTGCGCGCGCGTGCGCGGGATCGACCCGGTGAAGGCGATCCTGCTCGTCGGCGCCAACCCGCTGTACGTGATCTACGCGCTCGGCGGCGCGCACAACGACCTGCTGATGATGGCGCTGATGATGGTCGCCGTCGCGCTGACCTTCGCCGGGCGCGACGGCCCGGCGGCGGCCACCGTCGTCGCGGGCGCGCTCGTCAAGGCGACCGTCGCCGCGCTCTTGCCGTTCATGCTGCTCGCGCGGCGCAGCGTTGCGCAGGTGCTCGCCGTGCTCGCCACGCTCGCGCTGGGCGCCGTCGTGGCATATGCCGTGTTCGGCATCGACGGCGTCAACATCGTCGCCGCGCTGAACCGCGATGCGGCGTTCGTCTCGACGGACAGCTTCCCGACGGAGATCGCGCACCTGTTCGGCAAGCCGGGGGTGTTCCCGATCGACCACGACCTGCTCAAGGCGGCGCTCGTGATCATCGTGCTGCACCTGCTGTGGCGGACCTGGCGAGGCTATGACTGGGTCGCCGCCTCGGGCTGGGCGCTGCTTGCGATCTCGGTCACGAGCACCTGGCTCTTGGCCTGGTACGTCCTCTGGCCGCTGCCGCTGGCCGTGATCGCGCGCGATCGGCGGCTGCTGGTGGCGACGCTCGCGATCCAGGCGCTGTTCATCGTCCACCAGATGACGCCGCTCTTGGCGCCGGTCAAATGAGGACACCCCTCAAATGAGCGCGAAGGACACCTCTCAAATGAGCGCGCTCGATCGGCGGCTGGCCCAACTGCCCCCCTCGCTGCGCCCGCTCGAGCGCGAGCGTAAGGGCAGCGGGCGGTTGTGGCGGATCGAGACCGTCGTGCTGCTGCTCGTCGGCCTGCTGCTCGCGATCGCCAGCGTCAACGACGTGGTGCTCGGCACGCACACCAACCACCGCCTCGTCGCCGACCTGCGCACGTGGCGCGCCTACACCGGCCACGACTACAAGAACGTCTCGACTGAACAGGACATCAACCACCACACGACGACCGACGTGGTCTGCGGCAACACGGTCCCGGGGGCGCCGAAAGAGCGCGTGCAGATCTGCCTGCAGATGACCGGCCCCGTCGTGCACGGCCATCGCGCGGCGCGCGGTGGCTGGTATCTGCCGGCGAAGGCCGAAGACCTGTACCACTACCGCTACGCCTGCTTCGGCACGACCAAGGCGCGAGGGGCGTGCCCGCGATGAGCGCCGCTGCCGCCGAGGCGCCCACGGCGGCCGGCGGCGAGCGCCGTCTGCCGCCGTGGTGGCCGCTCGCCGCGCTGATCGTGCTCGCCGCCGCGCTGCGCCTGGCCACGCTGACCGAGCAGAGCTTCTGGTACGACGAGGCGTTCACGCCCGTGCACGTGCTACACGCCGGCCTCGGCGCGACGCTGAAATCGGTCGTGCACAGCGAGAACACGCCGCCGCTGTGGTACCTGCTGGCCTGGGTCGACGCGCGCCTGCTCGGCGACGGCGCGCTCGCGCTGCGCCTGCCCTCGGCGCTCGCCGGGATCGCCACGGTGCCCGTCGTGTGGGCGATCGCCGTCGAGCTGTCCGGGCGCCGCGCGGCATTGATCGGCGCCGCGCTCGTCGCCGTCAATCCCCTGTTCGTGTGGTATTCGCAAGAGGCCCGTGCGTATGGGCTGTTCGTGTTCTTCGCGGCCCTGGCGATGCTCTGCTTCGTGCGCCTGCTGCACGAGCCCACGCACGGCCGCGCGGCGGCGTTCGCGCTGAGCGGCGCGCTGGCGCTCCTGACCCACTACTTCGCCGTGTTCCTGCTCGTGCCGATGGCGCTGTGGCTGCTGCGCGGGCGGGCCTCACGCAAGGCATCGCCGGCCGCGATCGGCGCACTCGCGCTCGTCGGCCTGGCGCTGCTGCCGCTGATCGCGGCCCAGGGCGGTCACGGCACGCAGTGGATCGGGCGCTGGGCCCTCTCCAGCCGCCTGCAGGCGATCCCGCAGTACTACCTGACCGGCTACTCCGGCGGGCCGCTCGGCCACGGCGTCGAGCTGCTCGTCGCGCTGGCGCTGCTCGCCGGTGCGCTGCTCGGCTGCTGGAAGCTGCTGAGGCTGCCCGCGCGGGCCGGCTCGGCGCACGAGGGCGTGTGGATCAGCTTCTCGGTCGCCGCCTTCGCCGTGCTCGCGCCGATCCTGCTCGCCGCCTTCGGCGCCGACTACCTCGCGCCGCGCAACCTCGTCGGCGCGATGATCCCGCTGAGCGTGCTGATCGCGATTCTCTTCGCCGCGATCGACGGGCCGCTCGGCTGGCTGCTCGCCGGCGCCGGTGCCGCGGCCTTCGTGGCCGTGACGATCGACGTCGACCTGAGCCCGCGGCTGCAGCGTGGCAACTGGCGCGACGTGGCCAAGCTCCTGCGAGCCCCCGCGCAGGCGCAGGGCGTCGACGCCATAAAAGGTTCATCGAGCGGCTCGGCCGATGGCGCCGGCGCCGGGCGTGTGCTCACGACGGTCGAGCTCGGCGCGGCCCCGCTGGAGTACTACCTGTCCGGGATGCACCTGCGAAATCTCTCTCGTCATGACGCCGTGAGGGTCAGCGAGATCGACGAGACGGGCTATTCGCCGCTGCG
Organism: Solirubrobacterales bacterium; assembly: GCA_044446425.1. Classification (GTDB taxonomy): domain Bacteria; phylum Actinomycetota; class Thermoleophilia; order Solirubrobacterales; family Solirubrobacteraceae; genus Palsa-744. Next base: position 38,666 of record JBIOEW010000001.1, read on the forward strand.
TCTTCGGGCTGCAAACCCGCCTGCGCCGGGCTTCAGATTGCTCGAACGGCGAAACGTCGACGGCCTGATCGTGTATCGCTTCGTATGCTCGATTCCTCGCATCGTGTCTGAGGCGGATCTGCGCCGCCACGTGATCACGCTCGCCCATCCCGAGGTGCTCGTGCCGAGCGGCGCGGACGTCTCCAGGTTGACCGCGGGCACGGGCCCGTTGCGCCTGCAAATGTCGTCGTCCGATCAAAACATTTAGGTTCCCTGCATGGCGTCGTCGACCATTGAGGTCCACAACGAGGCTGAGGTGGCGCTGAAGCTGGCCTGCGAGCACCTGCTCTCGCTCCAGGACGAGGCCGGCTGGTGGCAGGGCGAGCTGCAGACGAACGTGACGATGGACGCCGAGGACATGCTCCTGCGGGAGTTCCTCGGCGTGCGCACGTGTGAGGAGACGGAGCGCTCGGCCGCCTGGATCCGCTCTCAGCAGCGCGTCGACGGCACGTGGACCAACTTCTACGGTGGGCCCGGCGACCTGTCGACGACGATCGAGGCCTACTGGGCGCTGCGCCTGGCAGGCGACTCGCCCGAGGATGCGCACATGCGGATCGCGGCCGAGTGGATCCGCGCGCACGGCGGCGTCGCGCGGGCGCGCGTGTTCACGCACCTGTGGCTGGCGCTGTTCGGGCTGTGGTCGTGGGACCGCGTCCCGGCGCTGCCGCCCGAGGTGATCCTGCTGCCGTCGTGGGTGCCGCTCAACGTCTACGACTTCGCCTGCTGGGCGCGCCAGACGATCGTCGCGCTGTCGCTCGTCAAAGCGCATCGACCCGCACGCCGACTTCCGTTCGAGCTCTCCGAGCTTGACTCCGGCGGCGCCGACGCCCGAGCTGAACGCCCGCGCGCGCTGCGCGTGCTCGACTCGGTCACGCGCTTCTACGAGCGTCATCCGATCCGTCCACTCCAGCGCCTGGCGATCGCCCGCGCCGAGCGCTGGATCGTGCACCGCCAGGAGGCCGACGGCTCGTGGGGCGGCATCCAGCCCCCTTGGGTCTACTCGCTGATCGCGCTCAGCCTGAGCGGCTATCCGCTCGATCACCCCGTCATGCGACGCGGCCTGGAGGGTCTCGACCGCTTCATCGTCGAGGACCGCGACGACAGTCGCGGCGTCGGCGCGCCGGCCGGCGCGAGCCGCCGCTTGGAAGCGTGCCAGTCGCCCGTGTGGGACACCGCGCTTTCGCTGATAGCGCTCAGCGACGCCGGCCTGCCCGGCGATCATCCGGCGCTCGCGCGCGCCGCCGACTGGCTGCTCGGCGAGGAGGTGAGGGTTCGCGGCGACTGGGCCGTCGCCCGCCCGAAGCTCGCCCCCGGCGGCTGGGCGTTCGAGTTCCACAACGTCAACTACCCCGACGTCGACGACACGGCCGAGGTCGTGCTCGCGCTGCGCCGGGTCAAGGGCGATCGCGCGCTCGACGCTGCCGTCGAGCGCGCCGCCGGCTGGTTGCAGGGGATGCAGAGCGCGAACGGCGGCTGGGGCGCGTTCGACGCGGAGAACACGCGTGCGCTCGTGCGCGAGCTGCCGTTCCTCGACTTCGGCGAGGTGATCGACGAGCCGAGCGCCGACGTCAGCGCCCATTCGCTTGAGATGCTCGCCGCGCTGGGGATGCTCGATACGCCCACCGCGCAGCGCGGCATCGCCTGGCTGGTCGACCAGCAGGAGCCCGGCGGCTCGTGGTTCGGGCGCTGGGGGGTCAACCACGTTTACGGCACCGGCGCCGCCGTGCCGGCGCTGATCGCCGCCGGCATCGAGCCCTCGGCGCCGTGCATCGTGCGCGCCGTCGAGTGGCTGCTGGCGCACCAAAACGAGGACGGCGGCTGGGGCGAGGACCCGCGCTCCTACGACGAGCAGGAGTGGATCGGCCGCGGCCCGAGCACGGCCTCGCAGACGGCCTGGGCGCTGCTCGCCCTGCACGCAGCCCGCGACGGCCACGGCGAGCGCTGCGCGGAGGCGATCGAGCGTGGGATCGGCTGGCTCGTGGCGAGCCAGCGGGCCGACGGCGGTTGGGACGAGCCGCAGTACACCGGCACCGGCTTCCCGTCGGACTACTACATCAACTACCACCTCTACCGGCTCGCGTTTCCGATCATGGCGCTCGGACGCTGCCGGGGGTGATGCTGCACCGTAGATGATGCTGCTGGCCGACGCCGTGCCGCCGGCCCCGAGCGCGCGGGAGGTGATGGCGCGCGCGGAGGGGGAGAACTTCCCGGTCGCAAGCCGCGTGCTGCCGCGCCGCGTTCGCGCCCACCTGCTCGCCGTATACGGCTTCGCGCGCCTCGTCGACGAGCTCGGCGACAGCGCGCCCGGAGATCGTCTCGCGGCGCTCGATTGGCTCGAGGACGAGCTCGAGCGCGCCTACGCCGGTACCGCCGAGCACCCGCTGCTGCGGCGCCTCTCACAGACCGTGCGCGAGTGCTCGATCCCACGCGAGCCCTTCGAGCGCCTGATCGAGGCCAATCGCACCGACCAGCGCGTCTCGCGTTATGAGACCTGGGAGCAGCTGCGCGGCTACTGCGCGCTCTCGGCCGACCCGGTGGGCGAGATCGTGCTGGGCGTGTTCGGCGCCGCCACGCCCGAGCGGGTCGCGCTGTCGGACTCGATCTGCACCGCGTTGCAGCTCGCCGAGCACTGCCAGGACGTCGCCGAGGACTACGCCGCCGGGCGCGTCTACCTGCCGCGCGAGGACATCGAGCGCTTCGGCTGCGATGTCGAGCAGATCGGCGCCGCCCGCGCTTCACAGCCGCTGCGTGCCGTGCTCGCATTCGAGGTCGAGCGCGGGCGCGGACTGCTCGACGACGGGGCGCCGCTGATCGGCGAGCTTCGCGGCCGCGAGCGGCTGGCCGTCGCGGCCTTCCTCGCCGGCGCTCGGGCCGCGTTCGACGCGATCGAGCGCGCCGGCTACGAAGTGCTCGCGGGACCGCCCAAGGCCTCGGCCGCGCGCCGGCTGCTTGCGCTGCTCGCGACCCTGCTGAAGCGTCCCGCCAGGCGCGCGCCGAGCGCCTCCACGAGCCGGGCGTGAACGAGCTGCTCGCGCGCCGCGCGTGCCCCACGACGCCGGGGGCGCCATGCTTGTGGGCATGACGAGCGCGATCGACACGAGCGAGGCCTATGACCGCTGCGAGGCGATCACGCGCGAGCAGGCCGCCAATTTCTACTGGGGCATTCGCCTGCTGGCGCGCGAGCGCCGGCGCGCGATGTGCGCGGCCTATGCGTTCGCTCGGCGGATCGACGACATCGGCGACGGCGAGCTGCCGCACGAGCAGAAGCTGCGCCTGCTCGAGCAGTCGGCCACGGCGCTGGCCGAGCTCGAACGGACGGGCGCTGCGCAGGGGGACGATCCGGTGTTGGTCGCGCTGGCCGACGCGCACCGGCGCTTCTCGCTGCCGGCGGGGGCGCTGGGCGAGCTGATCGACGGCGTGCGCATGGACGTCGAAGGCGTCGGCTATGAGAGCTTCGAGGAGCTCGTGCTCTATTGCCGGCGCGTCGCCGGTGCGATCGGGCGCGTGTGCTTGGCGATCTTCGCCAAGCGCAGGCGACGCGGCCGCTTCGCGGGCGGCGAGCTCGACCAGGCGCAGATCGAACACCTCGCCGACGATCTCGGCGTTGCGCTGCAGCTGACCAACATCCTGCGTGACGTGCGCGAAGATGCCGAGAACGGGCGCGTCTACCTGCCCGCCGAGGACCTCAGGCGCTTCGGCGTCGATCTCCGCCGCGAGGATGGCGGCGTCGCCGACGGGGAGACCGAGATGGCGCGGAGCGCGCGCCGGCTGGCGGTGCTCGCCGCCGAGCAGGGGGAGTCGCTGACCGAGCTGATGCGCTTCGAGGCCGAGCGCGCGCAGCAGTGGTTCGATCGCGGATTGCTGCTCGTGGGGCAGCTGGATCGTCGCAGCGGCGCTTGCGTGTCGGCGATGGCCGGGATCTATCACCGCCTGCTGGCGCGGATCGAGGCCGATCCGGCGGGCGCGCTCGGCTCGCGCACGTCGCTCTCGGGCGGCGAGAAGCTGCTCGTCGCGCTGCGCAGCTTCGCCGGGAGGGACGTATGAGCGAGCGGCGGGTCGTGGTGATCGGCGGCGGCCTGGCGGGCATCGCGGCGGCGCTCGACTGCGCCGATGCCGGCGCGCGCGTGACGCTCGTCGAGGTCAGGCGGCGCCTCGGCGGCGCGGCCTACTCCTTCGAGCGCGACGGCATGCGCCTGGACAACGGCCAGCACGTCTTCCTGCGCTGCTGCACGGCCTACCGCGCGCTGCTCGCGCGGCTGGGCTCAGAGCGCCACGTCGCGGTGCAGGAGCGCCTGCGGATACCCGTGATGAGCCCCGGCAAGCCGACGGTCGTGCTGCGACGCGGGACGCTGCCGCCGCCGTTTCACCTGGCCGGCGCGCTCGCGCGCTATCCGCACCTTGGAGCGGCGCAGCGCTTCAGCGCGGCGCTCGCCGCGCGCGCCCTCTCCGCGCTCGATCTCGGCGATCCCGAGCTCGACACGCGCACGCTCGGCGACTGGCTCTCAGACCTCGGCCAGAACGAGCACTCGCTCGCCGCGCTGTGGGACCTGATCGCGCTGCCGACGCTCAACATTCCCGCCGCCGAGGCCTCGCTCGCGCTCGGAGCGTTCGTCTTCCAGACGGGCCTGCTCGCGAGCGCCGACGCGGCCGACATCGGCTTCCACGTCGGCACGCTCGCCGAGACGATCGGCGATCCGGCAGAGACGGCGCTGATCGACGCAGGCGTCGAGTTCCGCCTCGGCTGGCGCGCGCAGCAGCTGCAGCGCACCGAGCATGGCTTCGAGGTCGAAGGCGGCGAGGCCGGCGGAGACGGGCTCAGCGCCGAGTCGGTGATCGTCGCCCTGCCGCATGCTCGCGCCGCAGGGCTGATCGAGTCGCTGCTGCCACAGCAGGCAGCGGCGATTCGCGGCCTCGGCAGCTCGCCGATCGTCAACCTGCACGTCGTCTATGACCGCGTCGTCTGCGAGGAGCCGTTCGCGGCCGGCGTCGGCACGCCCGTGCAGTACCTGTTCGACCGCAGCGCCGCGGCCGGGGCGCCGCCCGGCTGCCAGTACCTGGCCGTGTCCCTGTCGGGCGCCGAGCGTGAGATGCAGATGAGCGTGGATGCGCTGCGCGAGCGCTATCTGCCGGCGATCGAGCAGCTGCTGCCGCGGGCCCGCGGGGCGAAGGTCGAGCGCTTCCTGGCCACGCGCGAGCACGCGGCGACGTTCCGCGCGGTCCCCGGCACGGCGACGCTGCGGCCGGGGCCGGACACCGGCATCGCGGGGCTCGCGCTGGCGGGCAGCTGGACGGCGACCGGCTGGCCGGCGACGCTCGAGAGCGCCGTGCTCAGCGGGCACGCGGCGGCGCGGAGCGCGCTGTCGGCGCTCGGCGCCGAGACGGTGCACGCGTGAGCGAGCACGCATGAGCGAGGCACGCGGGAAGCGGGCGCGGATCGGCGGCGTGCTCGTCGCGGCGCCGCTGGCGCTCGAGCACGCGCTGATCCGCTCGGGGGCGCGTGGGGCGCGCGTGCGCAAGACCGGCATGGGGCCGCAGAAGTCGCTGGCGGCCGCCGAGCGGCTGCGCGGCGAACCGGGGCACGCGCTGATCGTGCTCGGCTTCTGCGGCGGCCTCGACGCGCAGTCGCGCCCGGGCGAAGTGATCGTCGCCGAGCGCGTGCTCGCGACGGCCGACGAAGGTCACGAGCCGGTGCGGGCCGAGTGCCATGGGGCAGAGCGGCTCACGGGCGCCCTGCGCGAGGCCGGCCTCACCGTGCGCCAAGGCCCGATCGTCGGCGTCGGCAAGATCGCCACCGGCGAGCGCCGCGAGCAGCTGCGCGCGGCAGGTGCGCTGGCTGTCGACATGGAGTCGGCGTGGCTCGCCGCGGGCGCCGCGGGGCGCCCGTTCGCGGTCGTGCGCGTCGTGCTCGACAGCCCCAGCCACGAGCTGTTCCGCGTGCAGGCGGTGGGCGGAGCGCTGAAGGCGGCGCAGGCTTTGCGCCGTGCTTCGGCGGTCGCGCTTGGAGACTGGGACCCGGGGGGCTAAGGTACGGGCAATGGCGGCGAAAGTCAGGCAGAGCACGCGCATGGGTTGGTACCTGATGCGCCAGCGTCTGGCCAAACGCGAGAAGTTCCCGCTGATCGTCGAGCTCGAGCCGCTGTTCCAATGCAACCTGGCCTGCTCGGGCTGCGGCAAGATCCAGCACCCCGAGCACGAGCTGCGCCGACGGATGCCCGTCGAGCAGGCGATCGGCGCGATCGAGGAGAGCGGCGCGCCGATGGTCTCGATCGCCGGCGGTGAGCCGCTGATCCACCCGGAGATCCACGTGATCGCCGATCAACTGATAAAGAAAAAGAAGTTCGTCTATCTGTGCACGAACGCGCTGCTCTTGGAGAAGAAGCTCCCGAACTTCAAGCCGAGCCCGTACTTCTCCTGGGCCGTGCACATGGATGGCCTGCAGGAGCGACACGACGCCTCGGTCGAGCGCGAGGGCGTGTTCGACAAGGCCGTCTCGGCGATCAAGGCGGCCAAGGCGGCCGGCTTCCGCGTGACGACGAACACGACGTTCTTCACGCAGGACTCGCCGAAGACGGTGCGCGAGGTGCTCGACTTCCTCAACGACGACCTCGAAGTCGACGAAATGATGATCTCGCCGGCCTACGCCTACGAGAAAGCCCCCGACCAGGAGCACTTCCTCGGCGTGACCGAAACGCGCAAGCTGTTCAAGGAGGCCTTCGGCGAAGGCCGGCGCAAGAAGTGGCGGCTGAACCACAGCCCGCTGTTCCTCGACTTCCTCGAGGGCAAGGCCGAATTCGACTGCACCGCTTGGGGCATCCCCAGCTACTCGCTGTTCGGCTGGCAGCGCCCTTGCTACCTGATGGCCGACGGCTACACGGAGACCTACAAAGAGCTGATCGAGACGACCGACTGGGACAAGTACGGTCGCGGCAAGGACCCGCGCTGTGAAAACTGCATGGCGCACTGCGGCTATGAGCCGACGGCCGTGCTGCAGACGACCAGCTCGCTGCGCCAGTCACTCAGAGCGCTGGCCGGCTGAGGTCCCGCCGAGCCCGCGCAGGCGCTGCGCCTGCGCGGCATCCTGCGTTGTTGCATCCTCGGCTGCCGCATCCTCTGCGGCTGCGTCCTCGACGGCGCTCTCCACGCGCACGCGCTCTGACTCGGAGTCGGCGCGGATGTCGCGCCAGGTCAGGCCCTCGGCGAGCAGCGCGGGCACGCCGAGCGCGAGCGCGGTCAGCACCTCGACGGCCTGCAGGATGATCCCGTAGGCCAGTCCGAGGCCGCCGCCGACGCCATAGGCGGCGAGCACGACCAGGCAGGCGGCCTGGAAGACGCCGACGTTCGACGGCGTCGCCGGCAGGATCGCTGAGACGTTGATCGCCAGCAGCACGGCTGCGGCGGCGTCGAGCCCGGCCTTGTGCGTCAGCCCCAAAGCGAGCAGCACGGCGTAGCAGGAGAGCCACTGAAGCGCCCACGCCAGCAACTGTGCGGCGATCGCCGGGACGCCGAAGCGCGGGCGCGCGAACACGACCAGGCCCCGGCGCGCGAGGCCGAAGATCGCCGCGAGCGCGTGCGCAGCCTTGGCCACGCGCGGCCGGCGCGCGCGCCGGCCGATGCTCAAGAGACGCGGTCCAGCGACGACGAGCGCGCAGATCAACAGCGGGATCGCGATCGCCGTCGCGATCCCGGCGGGGTGCCCGCTGAGCAGCGGCACGCTCGTGAACGTGATCCCGGCGAGGATCGCCAGCGCGAGCAGGTTGATCAGCGTCTGTGAGAACACCGTGCCTGCGACGATCGGCAGCTGCCGGCGGTTGGCGCCGTCGAGGCGGCGGGTCAGCACGACGACGCGCGCCGGCTCGCCGACGCGGCCCGGCACGACGGCCGAGCCCATCACGCCGATCATCGTCGCGCGCGTGACGGCGATCCACGGGATCTGCGTGTCGGGCAGCGCTGCGCGCAGCACCTCGTGCCAGGAGATCGAGCGCAGCACGAGCGAGCCGGCCATCAGCACGAACGCGAGCGCGACCCACCCGGGGCTCGCCGTGAGGAGCGCGTGGCCGATCCGGTGCAGCCCGAGTCGCGACAGCGCGAACGCGAGCAGCCCCGCGAGCAGGATCGCCGCAACGACGACGCCCGCGCGCCGGTGTCTGATCCACCGGCGAGGGGACCGCGGCTGCTCGCTGGCGCCCATCGTGCGGGGTCTATCAGACGCCGTCCGGGAACCGCTGAGCGCGCGCCGTGGTCCTGGCGCTAGCCGGCGCGCAGGCCGCCATCGGCGGACGCCGCCACGCCGAGCTCGAGCGCCTCCGCTCCGTTGCTCGGTTGCTCGCCGAGCGTGCTGGCGCTGCTTACCCTCGTCGCGACCCGCGCGCTGAGGATCGCGATGTCATCGCGCACGTCGGCGTCGAGCGCGACCAGGCCGAGCAGCGCCTCGATCGCCTCGCGCGCGGCTGCGGGCGCGCGACTGCGCAGCCGCTCGACCATCTGCTCGGGCGTGATCGTCTGCTCGGGCGCGTGTGCCTCGAGCAGGCCGTCGGTGTACAGCGCGAGCGCGTCGCCGGGGCCGAGCACGGCCGAGCTCTCGGTGATCTCGGCGTCGGCGAACACGCCGAGCAGCGCGCCCGGATCTCCCAGCTGCGTGGTGGTGCCGTCCGCGCGGGTCAGCAGCGCCGCGGGGTGCCCGGCCGAGGCGAGCGTGACGGCGACCTGCTCGCCGGCGAAGCGCAGGTTGACGAGGATCGCCGTGGCGAAGCGCCCGTCGAAGTCCTGGTCGAGCATCACGCGGTTTACCTGTGAGAGCACCCGGCCGGGGCTGACGGCGTCGCGTGCATAGGCGACGGTCGTATGGCGCAGGAAGCCGGTCAGCGCGGCCGCCTCGGCGCCCTTGCCGCACACGTCGCCGACGACCAGCCAGCAGCTGTGCTCGTCGCCGAAGACATCGTAGAAGTCGCCGCCGACTTCGCTACCGGCGCCGAGCGGGCGGAAGAAGCTCGCGAGCTCGAGGCCTGCGATCACGGGCAGCGAGGAGGGCATCAGGCTGCGCCTGAGCGTCTGCGCGACGTAGGAGCGCTCGGCGTACAGGCGCGCGTTGTCGAAGGCCAGCGCGGCCCGGTCTGAGAGGTCGGCGAGCACGTCGAGCACGCCGCGCCCGTAGCGGGCGTCGTTGTCGATGTGCAGGAACGAGATCGCCCCGAGCGTGCGACCGCGCGCGACCATCGGGAAGACGGCCGCCGAGCGATAGCCGGCGTCGCGCATGATCTGCTGGTGCTCGTGGCTCTCGGCGAGCCGCGCGAGCGTGCCCTGGTCGGTCAGGTCAGCGATCACGCGTGGCTCTCCGGTGCGTAGCGCCTCGGCGACGGGATGTACGCCGGCGAGGTCGAGCGGGATCTGCTCGCGCACGCGCTCGACTTCGCGCGCCAGCGCGGGATCGACGCCAACGGCGACGGTGCGCTCGATCGAGCCGTCGCGGTCGAGCAGGTAGATCACGCACAGCTCGGCCAGCTCGGGCACGGCGGCCTGCGCGAGGTTGCGCAGCGCCTCGGCCGGGTCGAGCGAGCTGTCGAACGTGGCGGTCGCGTCGATCAGGAATTTCAGGCGCCGGCGGTGCTCGCGCATGCCGTTCAGCGCGAGGTGGATCACGACGGTGGTCAAGAGCGCGAGCACGAGGCCGACGCAGGCGACGGCGCCGAAGGTGGGGGAGACGGTTTCGTAGGCGAGCGGCAGCAGGAAGGCGATCAGCCCGGCGAGCGTCGCGAGCAGGAAGCGCCCGCGCGGCTGGAACGCGGCGGCGTGACCGATCGCGAAGAAGTAGATCAGCGCAAACGGGCTGCCGGCGCCGTTGGAGCCGGCGCACAGCACGGCGATCAGCACGACGCCCCACAGGTCGGCGACGAAGGCGAGCTCCAGCCCGCCGCGCTTGCGCCGCGCGGCGAGCACGAGCGTGGCGGCGACGAGGTAGGCGTTGACGCCGACGGCGGCGATCGCAGCGGGGGCGCGCACGTGGGGGAGCAGCAGGGCGGTCGCGCACAGCGCGCCGCCGACGGCGTACAGCCCTGCGGCAGCGAGGATCGCGGCGCGCACTTCGCGACCGCTCAGCGGATCTTCCGCGACTCTGCTCTCCGCCGCGCTTGGACTCACACCAGCGTTGGTCATCCTCGCTCCCCAGGAGCCATGCCCGCCACGGCCTGTTCCGTGCGGCCGGGCTCCATCTCGATCTTCAAGACCTATCGTAGGCGGCGCGGCGCACCTGCGTAGGCTCGCCAGTGCGCCTGCACCCGCCGATCCGCCCGGCAGGTCCATAGAGCCCGGTCCGGCGCAGCGCCTTGCATGCGCTGCCACCGACGAACAGCCTGGATACTCGATCTGTACGATGCTTTCAACAGGACACGGGACGCTAATCGAGGGGGGGGTCGGTCCGCGGGGGCGCCGGAGTTGATCAGCGCGGCCGTTCGTTTCGTCGTCCCCTCGGGTAACATATCGACCGGTCGATATTGGAGAGGCAGTCTTTTGATTGATGATCGATTGGCCGGTGGGTGCGCATGCGTGCGCTGACTTTCCAGGGTCCCGGCGAGGTGCGCATCGAAGAGCGTCCGATGCCGGAGCTGCTGGCGCCAGACGACGCGGTCGTGCGGATCGACGCGACGGGCGTGTGCGGATCGGACCTGCACATCTACCACGGCCGCTTGAAGATCGAGGCGGGCTTCACGATCGGCCACGAGTACGTAGGCACGGTGGTCGAGGCGGGCGACGCGGTCACGCGCGTGAAGGTCGGCGACCGCGTGGCGGGCTGCTTTCAGACGGCCTGCGGGATCTGCTTTCACTGCATGCGCAGCGAGTACCAGCGCTGCGTCGAGTCGCGCAGCTTCGGACTCGGCGCGACGATGGGCTCGCTGCAGGGCACGCAGGCCGAGTATGCGCTCGTGCCGCGCGCCAACCTGACGCTGCTGCGCGTGCCCGACACGGTCTCCGACAACGTCGCGCTGTTCGCGGGCGACGTGATGGGCACGGGCTACCACGGCGTGGCCGCGAGCGGCCTGGCGGCGGGCGAGACGGCGGCCGTGCTCGGGCTCGGCCCGGTCGGCCTGTGCGCGGTGCAGGCGGCCAAGCTCGCGGGCGCGCGCGTGATCGCGATCGACTCGGTCGAGCAGCGCCTGGCGGTGGCGGAGTCCTTCGGCGCGATCCCGCTGCACCTCACAGAGCAGGATGTGCGAACCGAAGTCAAGAAGCTGACCGAGCATCGCGGCGGCGTCGACGTGGCGATCGACGCGGTCGGGCACACCGACGTGCTCGACATGGCGATCCGCCTGACGCGCGCGTGCGGGCGCGTGCAGTGCATCGGCATCTACGCCGAGCGCGGAGAAATACACCTCGGCCTGGCGTGGCTGAAGTCGCTGACGGTCAGGGGCGGACAGGCGAATGTGATCGCGCACCTGGGCCCGGTGCTGGAGATGCTCGCCGACGGGCGCATGGACCCGACGCCGCTGGTCACCCACCACATGAAGCTGGCCGACGCGCCCGAAGCGTATGAGATCTTCGACCGGCGCGAAGCGCTGAAGATCGTGCTGACGCCGTGAGCTCAGGTGCGGGCGGCGTCCGCGCCGGGCGGCGACTGCACGGAGATCGTGCGCCTGATCGAGCAGTGCACCGGTGCAGTCATCTCTTCATCAAAAAATTAGACGGCACGAGTAGAGTCGTTTCTTCAAGGCCCCTCCCGCTTTCGCGAACCAGCCCCTCTCGGACCGCTTCTCCCTAGCGACGTAGAGCCGTCATCACGAGCGTCGCCCACAGCCCGGCCGGGCATTCCGGCGGCGATCAAGGAGGTTCGCATGAGCTACGTACCCGACGAGCGAGGCGGCGCTGCCTCGGCCACGGCGGCGGTCGACGACGCTCACGCCGAGATGGTCGAGATCGAGCACGAGGGCGCCGAGCGGGCAGTCAACGGCGTCGTGATCGCGGTGCCGCTGGCGGCGGTCGTGCTCGCCGGCTGGCTGGCGTGGGGTGGAACCCTGCACTGGCAGGACCTGCTGGTGCTCGCGGTCACATATGTGCTGACGGGCATGGGGATCACGGTCGGCTTTCACCGCCTGTTCACGCATCGCAGCTTCCAGACGACGCGCGCGCTGCGGGTGGCCTTCGCGGTGCTCGGCTCGATGGCCGTCGAGGGACCGCTGCTGGAGTGGGTCTCCACGCATCGCAAGCACCACCGCTTCTCAGACCAGGTGGGCGACCCGCACAGCCCGCACGCAGAGCGGGCACCGGGCTGGCTGGGTGCGCTGCGCGCGCTCGCCCACGCACACGTGGGCTGGATGTTCCGCGGCCAGGACGTCGCCAACCCGCGCCGCTACGCCAAGGATCTGCTCGCCGACCGCGACCTGCGCTTCGTCAGCCGCACGTTCCCGTTGTGGGTGCTCGTCAGCCTGGCGTTGCCGTTCGGGCTCGGCGTGGCGCTGACCGGCTCGCTGCTCGGCGGCCTGACGGGCCTGTTGTGGGGCGGGGCCGTGCGCATCTTCCTGCTGCACCACGCCACCTTCAGCATCAACTCGCTGTGTCACTTCTTCGGCCGGCGCTCGTTCGCGACCGGCGATCACTCGCGCAACCTGGCGTGGCTGGCGCCGATCACGTTCGGCGAGGCCTGGCACAACAACCACCATGCCTTCCCGACCTCGGCGCGTCACGGTCTCGGGCGCTTGCAGGCGGACCCCGGCGCGTGGCTGATCGGCGGCCTCGAGCGCTGCCGGCTGGCGTGGGGCGTCGTGCGCGTGCGCCCCGAGCATCAGACGGCCAAGCGGATCGCCGCAGGCGCCTAGCGCTCGCTACCAGGAGACCTCGGCGAGACGCTCGCCGACGATGATCCGCCCGGCCGCCTCGATCAGCGCGAGGTGCGAGAAGGCCTGCGGGAAGTTGCCCAGGTGGCGCCCGGTGACCGAGTCGAGCTCCTCGGCGTAGAGGCCCAGCGGCGAGGCGACGCTGAGCAGCTTTTCCATCAGGTCGCGGGCGCGCTGGGGCTCGCCGATGATCGACAGGCCCGAGACGAGCCAGAAAGAGCAAATCAGGAAGCTGCCCTCCTTGCCCGACAGGCCGTCGTCGGTCTCCTCGGTGCGGTAGCGCAGCACGAAGCCGTCCTCCGACAGTTCTTCGGCGATCGCCAGCACGCTCGCGTGCATCCGCTCGTCGTCGCCCGGGAGGAAGCCGAACAGCGCGGCCAGCAGGTTGGAGGCGTCGAGCGCGTCGGTCTCGTAGTGCTGGCGCAGCACGCCGTCGTCGCGCACGCCGCGTGCGAGGATGTCCTCGCGGATCTCCTTGGCCGTCTCGCGCCAGGCGATCTCGGCGTCGGCGTCGCCGCGGATCGCGGCGATCTTGCACGCGCGGTCGAGCGCGACCCAGCACATCAGCTTCGAGGAGACGTAGTGGCGTGGGGCGCCGCGCGCCTCCCAGATGCCCTGGTCGGGCTCGCGCCAGATCTCACTCGCGCACTTGGCCTGCGCCTGCACGAGCGGCCACAGCCGCCGCGGCAGGCGCTGGCTGCGGTTGGTGTGCAAGAGGATCGCGTCGAGCGCGGCGCCGAACACGTCGTTCTGACGCTGGTCGAAAGCGCCGTTGCCGATCCGCACGGGGCGCGCGCCGGCGTAGCCTGAGAGCTCGTCGCGCGTCGACTCGCTCAGGTCGCGCTCGCCGCCGATCCCGTACATGATCTGCAGCGCGCCGTCCTCGTTGCACTGAAGGTCGGCGACGAACTGCATGAACTCCTCGGCCTCCCAGTCGAGGTTGAGATAGTGCAGCGCCTTCAGCGTGAACGTCGAGTCGCGCAGCCACGTGTAGCGGTAGTCCCAGTTGCGCTCGCCGCCGGGCGTCTCGGGCAGCGAGGTCGTCAGCGCTGCCACGGTCGCGCCGGTGGGCATGTACGTGAGCCCCTTGATCGTCAGCGCCGAGCGCTGCATCGATTCGCGGAAGCGGTGGTCGGGGATCCGCGCCCGGGCCAGCCAGCTGCGCCAGAAGTGCGCCGTGGCGGCGAGCCGCTCGTTGGCCTCGTCGAGGCTCTGCGGCGCGCGCAGTCCCTCCTCCCAGGAGAGCGCGCAGAAGATCTGCTCGCCTTTGCCCAGCACGTGGCGCGCCCTGACGCGGTCGCCCTCGACGCCAACGGTCATGTCCGTGCTCAGGCCGATCGTCAGCTCGCCGCCGCCGGCCTGCGCGCTGTGGCCGTCCTCGCTCACGCTCCAGCTCGCCGGCACACGGCCGTAGTCGAACACGGGCGCGCACGTCAGCTCCATCTCGACCTCGCCGTCGAGGCACATCGCCACGCGCACGAGCAGGTGCTCGGCGTCTTCGTCGGTCGGCGGGCGCGTGTGCGGCGTGACGCGGTCCTCGCCGCGCCGCGGTCCGAGCACGAGCGCGTCGCGCACGATCGCCCAGCCCGTCGGCGTCTTCCACGTCGTCAGCAGCATGTTCGTGCCCGGCTCATAGCTGCGCGCCGAGGGCACGTTCAGGCCGAACGGGGCGAAGCGGAAGTCGCCGGCCTGGCGGTCGAGCAGTGCGCCGAACACGCTCGGTGCGTCAAAGCGCGGCACGCACAGCCAGTCGACGCTGCCGTCGGGCGCGAGCAGCGCGCCGGTGTGGCAGTCCGAGAGGAACGCGTACTCGGCGATCGGCGGGAACGGTGAGGGCATCGCCGCGCTCTGCGGCTGCGCTGTGTCGCGTGCCCCCACAGGCGCACTATATGTACGTCGCCGCCGGTCGTGTGCGTCGCTCGGCTCGGCGCTCGCGGCGCGTCGGCACGCGCTCCCGTACGGGCTATGCGTCCGGCTCGATGTGCTTGCGCGCGAGCCGGTAGCGGCGGGTGTCGGGGTCGCGTTCGAGCAGTTCCGCGGCGAGCAGGGTGCTGATGTAGCGGTGCGTCGCGCTCGGGCTCATGTTCAGCCGGCGAGCGAGCTGCGCGACACCCAGCTGGGTGCCGTCGAGCGGGAAGCAGGCGAGCACGAGCAGGCCGGCTAGCAGCGAGCGCGACAGGCGGCGCTCGTCCGCCTCGGCGAGCTTCAGCAGCTCGTCCACGTCGGCCGAGTCCGATGAGTCGGCGGCGTTGTCGAGACCGGAGAGGAGGGTGGACGGCGCGCCGCTGGCGTTGGCCGTCCGTAGGACCATCGCGACCTGGCTGCGCGACAGCTGGAGCACGATCCGGTCACCGTTGGGCGGGTCGCGGGGGTCGCGGGGGTCGCGCTCGAGCTGCTCTTGCTCGATTTGCCCCTCGACAGAACCTCCCGCGGATGGGTGCATGTCGAGGATACGTTTCGAGGGACGATCCAGATCACCTTTGCGAATTCGGAAGATCGATATTAATCCATTTCTCACGATTCGGCCCGGCCAAGACGCATGGGCGACTACATGCGGCGGGTGGCTTTGGGAACTACCTGACAGGAAATAGCCTCCGCTTCCAGCAAGCTGCGGCATTTTCATCAGCCCGTGCGGACCCGCGGCGCGGGGACGGGAACTAGACCCAGGCGCCGGCGCTCAGCGGCGCACACGATCGCGCGCGCCGGGCACGCGAGCGTGTGAGCGCCTCGCTTGGCTCAGGCAGGCTGCAGGTACTCGCTGCGCAGCCAGGCGAGCGTCGCATCCAGCCCCGCCGCGTAGTCGACGCGCGGCTCCCAGCCGAGCGTTTCGCGCGCTCTGCGGTTGCTGAAGTCCTGGTTGCGGCCGAGCACCTGCACTGCCTGGCGCGAGAGCAGCGGCGGTGCACTGACGCCGGTCGTGCGGCGCAGCAGGCGATAGCCGTGCTCGAGCGAGAAGCCGACGCCGCTGGCCATCCAGTAGGGCAGGCTCCAGCGGACCTTGGCGTAGCCGAGCCCTTCGGCGAGACCGTCGGTGAACTGCCGCCAGGTCACGTCGAGCCCGTCGCTGACGTTGAAAGCCTGCCCCGGCGCGGCTTCGTGGTCCAGCGCGAGCACGGCGGCGTCGATCAAGTTGTCTACATAACAAAGCCCGGCGATGGCGCGGCCGCCGCCGACGAGCAGCATGTTGCGGCCGCGGATCGCGCGCGCGATCTCGCCGACGACGTCGCGCGAGCCCGGCCCGTACACGGTCGCCGGGCGCAGGATCACAGCGTCGAGCGAGCGCTCGGCTTCGGCGCGGCGGACCTCGGCCTCGGCGAGCAGCTTGCTCTGCGCGTACCAGTTGCTGAAGCCGCTCGCCGAGTACGTCTCCTCGGTCGCCGCGCCGTTCGCGCTCGGGTGGCCGTAGACGTCGGTCGTCGAGAAGTGGATAAAGCGCTCTACGGAGGCCCCTGCGGAGGCCTCGAGCAGGCTGCGCGTGCCCTGCACGTTGGTCTGCGTGATCTCCTGCGTCGTCGCCCAGTCCGATACGAGCGCGCCGCAGTGGAAGACGTAGTTGCAGCCTTCGACGGCACGCGTGAGCGAGCGCTCGCTGTTCAGGTCGCCGACGGCGAGCTCGACGCCGAGCCGCTCGAGCTGCGATGTGTCGCTGGCGGCGCGCACGAGGCAGCGCACCTGATAGCCCTCGGCCACGAGTCGTTTCGCAAGGCGCCCGCCGATGAAGCCGCTGGCGCCGGTGACGAGGCAGACGTCCTCCCGCGTGACGTCGACGGGGGTGCCACGAGAGGGCGTGGAGTCGCTCGCAGCCGTGGCGGCCTCGGGCGGCTTCTTCTGCGGTGTGGCACGGCGGCGCAGCGTGGACACGGCGATGTCGCGCACGACGCCCCAGTTCTTACTGCCCGAGCCTTCGCATTCTGTGAGCACGACGTCGAGCGCTTGCAGGAACGTCTGCGCCTCGCTCTCGGAGAGCGTCAGCGGCGGCAGCAGCTTGATCACGTCGTTCTTGCCGGCGGCCATCGTGATCACGCCGTGGTCGCGGTGCAGGGGGATCACGATCAGCTGCGGGAACAGCCCCTCGCTGGCCATGTGGATCAGGCGCCAGTTCACGCGCGCGGCGCGTGTGGCCGGCGCGCCGAGCTCGACCCCGATCATCAATCCGCTTGCGCGGACGTTCGCGATCATCTCGTGGCGCTCTTGCAGCTCGAGCAGGCCGTTGCGCAGCAGCGCGCCGACGCGCGCCGAGTGCTCGACGAGGTCGTCGCGCTCGATGATCCGCATCGTGGCGAGGCCGGCGGCCATCGACAGACGGTTGCGCCCGTAGGTCGACTGCTGCACGTAGCTGCGCTCGAGCGCGCCGACGGCGCGCTGATAGATCTCGCGCGTGGTGACCATCGCGGCGACGGGCATGTAGCCGCCGCTGAGCGCCTTGCCGACGAGCACGAAGTCGGGTTCGAGGCCCCAGTGCTCGAGCGCGAACCACTTGCCTGTGCGCCCCAGCCCGGTCTGGATCTCGTCGGCCACGAACAGCGCGCCGTAGCGGCGGCAGAGCTCCTGCGCGGCCTTCAGGTAGCCGTCGGGCGGCAGCGTCACCTCGCGGCCCTGGATCGGCTCGACGAAGAAGGCGGCGACGTCCTTTGAGCGCAGCTCGGCCTCGAGTCTGTCGAGGTCGCCGAACGGCACGCGCGCGCAGCCGGGCAGCAGTGGGCCGAAGCCCTCCTTGAAGAAGTCGTCGCCGACCATCGAGAGCGGCCCGAGCGTGACGCCGTGAAAGCTCGAGTCACACGAGATCAGGCGCGGGCGCCCGGTGGCGGCGCGGGCGAACTTCATCGCCGAGTCGACCGCCTCGGCGCCGGTGCTCGCGAAGAACACGGCCTCCAGGGCCCCGGGCAGGCGCTGTGTGAGCGCCTCGGCAAGCATCCCGGCGAGCGGCGAGTAGTGGATCTGCACGCCGTCGGCGAGGTCGGCGGCGAGCGTCGCATGCAGCACTTCGCGCACGCCCGGATGGTTGTGGCCGAGGCTCGCGAAGCCCTCGCCCGTGTGGAAGTCGAGGTGGGCGCGGCCGGCGGTGTCGTAGAGGTGCGAGCCCTTGGCCGAGACGAACTCCTTGTCGAAGCCGAGGATGCGCAGCACGTCGACCAGCGAGGGGTCGAGGTGGCGGGAGGCGAGCGAGAGCGTTTCGTCGAGGCGCTCTCTCGCGTCGGCCGTCACGCCAAGGGCGTCGCCAGGGGTCACCACGCGCGCCTACTGCGTGATCGCGGCGGCCATCTCGGCGAAGGCCTGCACGTAGGCGTCGATCGCCTCGTCGGCGTGGGCCACCGACAGCGTCCACTCCTCCTCGCGGCCGGGGGTCATGTAGATGCCGCGGTTCATGTTCCACAGCCAGGCGAGTTCGGTGACGGCGACGTCCTGGTTGATCTTGAAACTTTCGTAGTCGACGACTGGCGTTGTGGAGAAGGTGACACAGCCCTTGGAGCCGATGCCGACGGCATAGCCGGGCAGGCGATGGCGCTCGATCACGGCTTCGCAGCCTGAGAGGATGCGCTCGTTGAGCGCTTCTAGGTGCTCGTAGGCGGCGGGGGTCATGACCTGCTGCAGGCTGGCGCGCGCGGCGGCCATCGCCAGCGGATTGCCGTTGTAGGTGCCGACCTGGTAGACGCTGCCGTCCTCGACGACGCTCATCACGCGCTCTGAGCCGCCGATCGCGCCGGACGGGAGGCCGCCGCCGAGCGTCTTTGCCATCGTGACCATGTCGGGCTGCACGCCGAAGCGCTCGGTGGCGCCGCCGGCGGCGATCGCGAGGCCGGTCTTGACCTCGTCGAAGATCAGCACGATGTCGTGGCGCTCGGTGATCTCGCGCACCGCCTGCAGGTAGCCGTCTTGGGGCAGCACGACGCCGAGGTTCATCATCGCTGCCTCCATGATCACGCAGGCCGGCTTGCGCCCTTCGCCCTCCAGGCGCACGATCCGTCGCTCCATCGCCTCGGCGTCGTTGAACGGCACGGGCACGGTCAGCTCGGCGACGGCCTTGGGAATGCCGGCGCCGTAGGGCAGCGAGGCGAGGTTGTCGCGGTCGCCGATGTCCTCGTAGGGGACGCCGATCGAGACCATCACGCCGTCGTGGTGGCCGTGGTAGGAGCCGAAGATCTTCACGATCGTCTCGCGGCCGGTCAGGCCGCGGGCGATGCGGATCGCGTCCATCGTCGCCTCCGAGCCCGAGTTGACGAAGCGCCAGCGCTCGAGCTTGAAGCGCTCGGCGAGCTCCTCGGCGACGATCACGGTGTCCTCGGTGACAGCCGCGAAGTGCGTGCCTAGGGCGACGCGCTCGCGCACGGCCTTGACGATCTCCGGATGCGCGTGACCCTGCACCATCGAGCCGAAGCCGTTGTGGAAGTCCCAGTAGCCGTTGCCGTCGATGTCGGTGACGCGGGCGCCCTCGCCGGAGGCGAGGTAGATCGGCCAGGGGTCGCGCAGCTGGTAGGAGGAGGCGACGCCGCCGCTGAGCGAGTTGCCGGCGCGCTCGTACATCTTGGCCGAGGCGCCCGTGCGCTCGTTGAGGGCTTGCAGCTCGCGGGCGGTCAGCTCCTCTACGCGGGCTGGGTCGATCTGGATCGGGGCTGTCGTGGCCACTGCCCCAGCCTAGCCGTAGTGCATCCGTCCGTCCCATGCCGCAGCATGCCGGGCCGTTTGACGCGCAACACCTCGACATCGCTGCGCGCCTGGCAGCGCCATGCCTTGGACCGCTTGGCCGAGTGGCAAGGCGGTCCGTTCTTGATCTCGGCGGCGCCAGGTGCCGGCAAGACACGCCCGGCGCTCGAGCTCGCCGCCGGACTGCTCGCGAGGCAGGTCTGCAAGCGCGTTGTCGTGCTCTGCCCGACGACGCCGCTGACGCGCCAGTGGGCCGCCGCCGGCGCGGCGCTCGGCGTGCAGTTGCAGCCGGACGCCGAGAGCGCCGACCCGCCGCGCGACTTCCACGGCGTCGCGGTGACATACGCGCGGGTCGCAAGCGACCCGGCGGCGTGGGCTACGAAGGTCCGCCGTGACACGCTTGTCGTCGTCGACGAGGCGCACCATCTCGGCGAAGACCTCGCCTGGGGTGTCGGCTTTCGCCAGGCGTTCACCCGCGCCGAGCGCTGGCTGCTGCTCTCGGGCACGCCGTTTCGCTCGGATGCAACGCCGATTCCGGGGGTGCGCTACGACGGCGACGGAGTGGTCGTGCCGGACGTCTCCTACGCCTATGCGCAGGCCGTCGCGGAGGGGATCTGCCGTCCGGTCGCGTTCGTCACATTCGACGGCAGCCTCTCCTGGCGCAGCGGCGATGACGTGATCGAGTCCTCCTTCGAGACCGTCTTGACGGGTCGCGAGGCCAGCCGCCGCTACCGCACGGCGATCTCGACAGAGCTGCCCGACGGGCTGCCGCGGATCCTCAAAGAGGCCGACGCCAAGCTGCGCGCGCTGCGTGTCAGCGGGCACAGTGACGCGGGCGCCCTCGCGATCGCGGCGGACGCCTCGCACGCGCGCCAGATCGCAAAGCTGCTGAGCGAGGCGACCGGCCGCGCGCCTGTCGTCGTGCTGCATACCGAGGCGCGCGCCGCGCGCAAGCTCGCCGACTTTCGCAGCTCGCGCGATCCGTGGATCGTCGCCGTCAACATGGTCTCCGAGGGCGTCGACATCCCGCGCCTGCGCGTCGGCGTTTACGCGAGCGCGGCGAAGACGCCGCTGATCTTCCGCCAGATCGTCGGGCGCTTCGTGCGCACGACGCCTGGAAGGCCAGCCGAGCCGAGCTGGCTCTACCTGCCGGCCGACCAGACCCTGCGCGGGCATGCAGCCAACGTCGAAGGCGAGCTGCGCCACGCGCTGCGCCGCGAGGAACCGGGCGAGGAGTTCGACGAGCTCGCCGAGCGTCGCGCGAGCGAGCCCTCGCCGAGCCCCGACTTCGTGCCGCTGAGCGCCGAGTTCGCCGCGCAGATGACGCTGTTCGGCGCGCCCCAGGCCGCTCGCGGGTCCGCCCCAAGCCCCGCTGCTGCCGATGTTGCCGCCTCAAGGCTCTCCCTGCCCGCGCCGGAGCCGGCGCCGCGCGCGGCCTTCGAGCAGCGCGCCGAGCTACGCCATGAGCGCAGCCGCCTCGTCGGGGAACTGGCCCGCCGCGAGAAGCGCAGCCACCGCGAGATCAACGCGTGGCTGAACCGCGCCGTCGGCATCGAGCGTGTGAACGATGCGACGATCGAGCAGCTCGAGCGCTCCGTGGGGGCGCTTGTGAAGGAGCTCAGCCGGGGCGGGGCTGCTCGCGCGCCGGCGCACTAGCCCGCCAGCGCTCGCGGCAGGGAGCGGCTACGGCCGGCGCGTCACCTGCCGACGCTTCGCGTCGGCGTACAGCGGCTCGCGCGTCATGTCGAGGCCGTCCTCGGGCCAGACTATGGTCCCTGCTTCGACCTCCACCTTCGCGAACGAGCAGGATCACGCAGCGGCTCGAGCATGCCTGTCAACTCCTCGTCGCCGAAGCTGACGTCGCCGACCGTGCCGTCCTCGAAGGTCAGGCGCAGGTCGTGCTCGCCGATCACTTCGACGCCTGTGACGTGGACCAGTGGGGGTATTGCCACCATGATTCGATGTTAGGGAAGAGGGTCGATCGGGCGACTGGTTGATGTTGTCGAGCGCGCCTCCAGTTCGCCAGCAGCTCCTCCTGGTGCAGGTGAGCCCACCGGCGGACCAACCTGACAGCTCGCGGCGGAAGGTACCCGGCGAGTACTGTGCCGTCGATTGCAACCGACGCACTGCGCCCGTCGTATTCGGATGGAAGTGGGCGATCGGGTGGTCGCGCTCGTTCCAGTACATGCGGATCACGATCCCGTAGAAGGTGCTGATCCTGGGCATCAGGCGTCATTCCTCGAAGCCGCCGGATCGAGCGACGGCGGCGCGAACGCATCCGCGATCAGGTCTGCCTCGCCGTCCCGAGGCGCGTAGTGCAAGTACCTCATCGTCGTGTCGATGTCCGCGTGGCCCATCCACGCCTTGAGCTGCAGGATCGACACGGCCGGGTTTGAGATCACCTGCGTGCCGAACGTGTGGCGCAGGTCGTGGAGGCGCAGCGGCGGCAGGCCTGCCCGCTTCAGCGCGAGCTTGTAGCGGCGGTAGAGCGCCGAGCCGTCGAGGTACTCGCCAAAGGTGCCCGGGAACACCAGGTCGTCTTCCTGGTCGTCGTGGCCGCGAACGGCCAGGCGCGCGAGCGCCTCGGCGACTGGCGGCGCCATCGGCACCGAGCGCGCCCGTCCGGACTTCGGTGTGCTCAGCGCGCGCTCGCGGTAGGAGGCGACGACGCGGATGCTCCGGTGGGCGAAGTCGACCGAGCGCCAGCGCAGCGCGACCAGCTCGCCGCGACGGAGGCCCGTGAAGGCGGCCGTCAGGAAGATCGCCGCGTCCTGCTCTGCCTCCGCCGCCCGGACCAGTGCGTGGATCTCCTCGGGCGAGAAGACCTCAAGCTCGATCGTCGCGTGGCGCTGCGTCGGCTTCTCCACGTCGCTGATCGGGTTGCGCGGTAGCTTCCATACGTGCTTGGCGCGCTTCATCACGCCGTGCAGGCACGTGAGGATGCGAAGCCGTGTCGCCGCTGCCAGCCCCCGCGCCGCGAGCGTCGCCGACCACGCTTCGACCTCATCAGCCGTGATGTCCTCAAGGCGCCGCTGCCCGAACGCCGGCAGCAGGTGCGCGCGCATGATCGACTCGTAGCCGCGAAGCGTTGTCGGCTTGCGCGCGCGGTCCTGCTCGAGCCAGCGCATGTACTCGGCCACCGCGTCGGCGAACGTCGCGCCCGTACGCACCATTCCCGGCAGCTCGCCTCGCCGCGGTTCGGCAAGCACCTGGTCGAGCCAAGCCTGAGCTGTGCGGCGCGTAAAGAAGCCCTCGGCCGGTCGTCCGCGAGCGGTCCAAGCTGGGCCGACTCGTCTTTTGACCTGGCGGCCGTCCGGCAGCCGGTACTTCGCGTGCCAGACCGGGCCGCGCTTGCCCTCGCTTCGGAAGACGTGCCCCGAGATCGGCTGAGGCGCGCGAAAGCTCATCGCCACCTACTCCGACCTGGTCCCAGCTTCGGGACCAATTCAGGATCAATTTCGCCCTCCAGGTCGCGACCTAATGCCGCAAACCCGCATTCCAGAGCCAAACGCGAAGTGCCGGAGGAGGGACTCGAACCCCCGACACGCGGATTATGATTCCGCTGCTCTAACCAGCTGAGCTACTCCGGCGGGGTCGTGGCGGTCCGTTGTCCCGCTCACGTCGAAATGGTGCCCTCGGCGCTTGCTGCCCGCGCCGCGACCACCGTCGCCCAGTGTATTCAAGGGCTCGTCGCCCAGGGCTTGACGCCCGCACCGCCGGGACGCCTGCGCTGCACGTGTCCTCGACGCGGCCGCGAGCCGCAAGGGTCAAGATCCGCCTCTGGCATGGCTCCTCGCAAGCGCCCGTCTCCGCCGCACCTGGCCATCCGCCAGCCGCACCGCAGGCTCGCCTCGCTGCGTGGGCGCCGTGCCGGGGCACTCGCCCTCGTCGCCGTCCTCGGGCCCGGCCTGCTCGCCGGGCTCTCCGATGACGATCCCGCCGGGATCACCACCTACTCGATCCTCGGCGCCGACTTCGGCTACCGACTGCTGTGGGTGCTCGCGCTCTCCACCGTCGCCCTGATCGTCTTCCACGAGCTCGCCGCTCGCACCGGCGTCGTGACCGGCAAGGGCCTGATGCGGCTCGTGCGCGAGCGCTACGGCACGCGTGCCACGACCGTCGCGCTCAGCGCGCTCGTGCTCGCCAACGTCGGCACCATCTGCGCCGAGTTCGCCGGCGTCGCCGCCGGCATGGAAGTGCTCACCGGCGCCAGCCGCTATCTGACTGTTCCCTTTGCCGCCCTCGCCGTCGGCGTGCTCGTCCTGCGCGGATCCTTCGGGCGAGTCGAGCATGTGCTGCTCGCGCTCAGCGCCATCTTCGTCGCCTACGTCTTCTCCGGCTTCCTCGCCGGCCCCGACTGGGGCGCCACCGCCCACGGGCTCGTCGTGCCGAGTCTGCCCTCTACACGCCACGGGATCCTCGTCGTCGTCGCCACGCTCGGAACAACGCTCGCGCCGTGGGGTCTCGCCTTCATCCAGTCCTACGCCGTCGACAAGCGCCTGAAGGCCAAGGACCTCGGCTACGAGCGCGTCGACGTCGTCAGCGGCGCCGTGCTGACCGGCGTGATCGGCGTGTTCATCGTCGTCGCCTGCGCCGCCACGCTGCACGCCCACGGCCGCCACATCCACGATGCAAGCGACGCTGCCGTCGCCCTGCGCCCGCTCGCCGGCAGCGCCGCGCAGACGCTGTTCGGGCTCGGCCTCGTCGGCGCCGCCCTGCTCGCCGCCGCCGTCGTGCCGCTGTCCACCGCCTACTCCGTCGCCGAGACCTTCGAGCAGCGCGCAGATCTCAACGACAGCTTTGCGCAGGCCAAGCTCTTCTACTGCGCCTACGCCGGCAGCGTCCTGCTCGCGATCACCCTCGTGCTGATCCCCGGTGCCCCGCTGATCTCGATCCTCTTCCTCTCCCAGGCGCTCAACGCCGTGCTGCTGCTCGCCATCCTGCCCTTCCTGCGCGCGCTCGCGCGCGACCGTCAGCTGATGGGCGCCTACCGGCTGGGGCGCTTCGACTCGCTTGCCACCGCCCTCGTGATCGTGCTCGTCGCCGTGTCCGTCGTCGCCCTGCTCGTGCTCAGCATCGCCTGAGCCGGCGCCCGGTTAGCCTCGTGGAGATGAAGCCGCCGATCCTGCTCGCCGTGCCCAACGTCTCCGAGGGTCGCGACGAGGCGACCATCGCACGAATCGGCGCCGCCTTCGCAGTGGCCGCGGAGACGACGCGCGTGGAGCCCGCCGACGCCGGGACGCCCCGGGCGGAAACCGCCGAGACCGACCTTGCTCCCGGCGACGCCGTCCGCCTGCTCGACGTCCACTCCGACGCCGACCACCATCGCTCCGTCTTCACGCTCGCCGGGCCTCCCCGAGCGCTCGCCGACGCACTGCTCAACGGCGCCGCCGAGGCCATACGCTCGATCGACGTCGTCAGCCGCTCCAGCGCCGACCCCGCCGAGCGCGGCGCCCACCCGCACGTCGGCGCCATCGACGTAGTCCCGCTCGTCTACTTCGACGAACGCGCCCACGGCGCCGCCTGCGCCGAGGCGCTCGTCGTCGGCGATCGCATCGCCGACGAGCTCGATCTGCCCGTCTTCCTCTACGGCGAGCTCGCCGGCGATCTGCCCGGCCGCACCCGCGCCGAGCTGCGCCGCGGCGGCGTCGCCGGCCTCGCTCGGCGGCTTGCCGCGGGCGACGTCCGTCCTGACTTCGGCCCCGCCGAGCTGCACCCCAGCGCAGGCGCCGTGCTCGTCGCCGCACGCGAGCCGCTCGTCGCCTTCAACCTGCAGCTGCGCCCCCCCGCTACGATCGACGACGCCCGCCTCGTCGCCTCGCTCGTGCGCGAAGGCGGCGCGCGTGGGCTACCCGGCGTGCGCGCCATCGGCATCGCCCTCGGCGGCGGCGTCGTGCAGGTCTCGATGAACATCGAGCGCCCGCTCGAGCTGCCGCTTGTCGAGGTCGTGAGGGCCGTTGACGAGCTCGCGCCCGTCGCCGGCGGCGAGCTCGTCGGGCTCGCCCCGCGTGCCGCCTTCGAGGGGCTCTCACCCGATCTGCCGCTGCCCGGGTTCGATCCCGCGCGCCATTTGATCGAGAACGCTCTCGCCGCGAACCACTAGGCTCCTGAGATGGCCCAGACCAGGCGCAAACGCCGGACCAAGCACCGCGGCAACGCCGCCGGCTTCGTCGAGTCGCGCGGGCGCACCGGGCGCAAGCCCACCGCCGCCGAGAAGAGCGGCAAGGCCGCCGATGCCGCCAAGGCCAAGCAGCAGCGCCTCGACCGCACCAATCGCCCGCCCACTTGGCGCGGCGCCTTCCTTCGCGCGCTGATCGCCGCCGCCGCGCTCGTGCTGCTCTCCGGGCTGATCCTCAAAGCCAGCGCCGGTCAGTCCGTCGCCTACTTCTTCGTCGGCCTGATCGCGTACACCCCGATCAGCTACTACAGCGACAGCTGGCTCTACAAACGCCGCCAGGCCAAGGCCAGGGCAAAGGGCGGTGGCGGCAAGGCGGACGCGCGATGAGCTCCCTCGACGTGCGCTCCTTCACCGTCGGCGTCGTGCAGGAGAACTGCTACATCGTCAGCGACCCCGCCGCCCCCGCCGGCGAGGACGGCCGTCGCCCCGCCGTGATCGTCGACCCCGGCGATGAGCCCGAGCGCCTGCTCGAGGCGATCGACGCGCTCGGCGTGCGGATCGAGGCGATCCTGCTTACGCACTGCCACTTCGACCACATCGGCGCCGTCGCGCCCGTCGCGCGCGCCACCGGCGCCCCCGTCTATTGCCCCGAGATCGAGCGCCCTCTGCTCACAGATGTGATGAGCTGGGTGCCACCCGGCTTCGGGCCCTTCGAGAGCTACGAGCCAGAGCACATCGTCACCGGTGGCGAGAGCCTCACGCCGGCCGATCTCGACATCAAAATAATCTTCACCCCAGGGCACAGCCCCGGCCACGTCACCTACGCCATCGCCCCGTCTCGCAACCGGCAGGGCGGCGGGCGAGCCGCAGCCGTCTCGCTGCTCTCCGGCGACGTGCTCTTCCAGGGCTCCGTCGGTCGCGTCGATCTGCCCGGCGGCGACTGGTCCACGCTCGAGCGCTCGATCGGCGAGCTGCTGCGCTCCTTTCCCGCCGAGACCGTCGTCTACCCCGGCCACATGGGCGTCACCACGCTCGGGCGCGAGCGCGACACCAACCCCTTCCTCGCCGAGCTGCGCGAGCGCGTGCCGCGTGCGACCGCCGTCGCGCCCGACGCGACCGCCGCCGGAAGTTGAGCGCCCCCAAGCTCAAAGCCCCCCGCGGCACCTTCGACGTGCTCGGCGAGTCCTCCCAGGAGCGCGCCACGCTCGAGGCTCGCGCCCGCGCCCTGCTGGAGGGCGCCGGCTACGAGCGGATCGAGACGCCCATCTTCGAGGCCACCGAGCTGTTCGCCCGCGGCGTCGGCGAGTCCACCGACATCGTGCGCAAGGAGATGTTCACCTTCGAGGATGCCTCCGAGCGCTCGCTCACGCTGCGCCCCGAGGGCACCGCACCCGTCTGCCGCGCCTACGTCGAGCACGGCATGCACAAGCGCCGCCAGCCCGTCAAGCTCTGGTACCTCTCGAGCTTCTTCCGCCACGAGCGCGCCCAGGCCGGGCGCTATCGCCAGTTCTGGCAGGTCGGCGCCGAGGCGATCGGCTCTGAGGATCCCGCCGTCGACGCCGAGTCGATCGCGCTGCTCGCCACGCTGCTCGAGCAGATGGGCGTGCGCGAGGTGCGCCTGCGCCTGTCAAGCCTCGGCAGTCCCGCCACGCGCGCCGACTATCGCGGGCGCCTGCAGGAGCACCTGCGCGCGCACGAGGCAGAGCTCTCCGAGGACGTGCGCGCCCGGATCGAGCTGAACCCGCTGCGCGCCTTCGACTCAGACCACGACGGGACGCGGCGCGTGATGGCCGACGCCCCGCGCCTGCTCGATCAGCTCAGCCCCGAGGATGCCGAGCACTTCGCCGAGCTGCGCGCGCTGCTCGACGAGGCCTCCGTCGCCTACGAGGTCGACTCCACGCTCGTGCGCGGCCTCGACTACTACACGCGCACCGTCTTCGAGTTCACCTCCGACGCGCTCGGCGCCCAGAGCGGCGTCGGCGGCGGCGGGCGCTACGACGGGCTGATCGAGCTGCTCGGCGGCAAGCCCACGCCCGGCATCGGCTGGGCCGCCGGGATCGAGCGGATGCTGCTCGCCGGCGAGCGCCCGCACCTCGCCGCCAGCCCCGTCGACCTGTTCCTCGCGCTCGACGGCGAAGCTGCCCGGCGTATCGCCTTCGGCCTGCTGCACGACGCGCGCTCCGCCGGTCTGCACGCGCAGATGGAGCTCGCCCGGCGCTCGCTCAAAGGCCAGCTCGGCCACGCCGACGCGCTCGGCGCCCGCTACGTCGCGATCGTCGAAGACGGCGAGACCGTGCTCAAGGACATGCAGGACGGCGGGCAAGAGCGGATCGCCACCGACACCGTCGTGCATGCCGTGCTGCGCGGGCTGCGCACGCTCTGAGCGCATTCTCCGTCGCCCGCGCTGCGCGCTGGGCGCGATCTTGCAGCAGCCTCTCGCGCCGTCCGGGGCGCTCGCTCGGGCTCAACTCTCGCGCGCCAAATGCCGAAGGAGGGAGCAATGACGCATATCTCGCGCCCCATCCAGATCGCGCTCGCCGCCGCCGTCCTGTTCCTCGCCGTGTGGTTCTTCGCGCTGCGCGGCCACTCCTCCGCGAGCGAAAGCTCGGGCTCCGGCTCCTCCGGCTCCGTCGCTCAGTCCTCCGCGTCGAGCGGCCAGTCCAGCGCTTCGCAGTCGACGCCCGGCGGCGGCTCGCCCGCTTCCAAAGGCGGCGTCTACCACGGCTCCGCGCCCGGCGTCGAAGGCCTCTCGCGAGCGATCCAGAAAGCGCGCGGCGCCGTCGCCCAGTCGCAGCAGAACGCCCAGCAGCAGGGCTCGCAGGCCTCGGGCACGGCGCAGAAGCAGAACTCCGGCTCGCAAAGCTCGCAGTCACAGGGCGCGCAGACGCAGCACCGCAGCCAGTCCCGGAGCTCGCAGTCCCAGACTTCGCAGTCCCAGATTTCGCAGCAGCAGCAGACGCAGGCTCAGCAGAATCAGAGCCGGCAGGCGGAGAGCTCCCAGCAGACCAAGGCCGCCGCCGGCGTGCCGCCGATGCAGGCCGCGATCGAAGGCGAGCTGAAGCACGGCAAGGTCGTCGCCGTGCTCTTCTGGAACCCCCAAGGCAGCGTCGACGCGACCGTGCGTCGCGAACTGCGCGCCGCAAGCCGCCCCCAGCACGGCAAGCTCGCCGTGCACGTCGCACGCTCGAGTCAGATCGGCTCGTTCGGCTCCTTCGCACACGCCGTGCAGGTCTACTCGACGCCGACCATTCTGCTGATCAACACGCACGGCAAGACCTCGAGCCTGACCGGCCTGACCGACGCCTTCTCGATCGCCCAGGCGATCAACGAAGTCAAGCGGGCCAAGTAGCGCCCTCGCAGCGCTTAAACTCGGGAGCGTGAGAAGCGCCTCGGAAAGCCTGCAGCAGCACCTCGAACGCCCGCTCGGGCGTGGCCACATGCCGTCCAACGCGCAGACCGGCGCCGCCGGCGGCGCCGCCTGCGGCGACTTGATCCGCATCTCGCTCGCCCTCGACTCGCACAGCGCGAACGGTGAGATCGTCGACGCCGGTTTCGATGCCGGCGGCTGCGGCGCCGTGATCGCCGCCGGCAGCGCCGTCGTCGGCCTGATTCGCCGGACGCCCTTGCTGGAGGCCGCGCGGATCGGCCCCGGGCAGATCGAAGACGAGCTCGGCGGGCTCAGCGCAGCCAAGCGCCACGCCGCCGAGCTCGCCGCCGACGCGCTTCACCGCGCGCTCGGCTGGGCCGCGCGCGAGCAGGCTCAGCTCGCGCCGTCTGACTCGCGCGCCCTCGTCGCCATGAGCGGCGGCGTCGACAGCGCCGTCGCCGCCCTACTGCTCACGCGCGGCGGCTCAGAGACGGTCGGCGTCACGCTGGAGCTGTGGTCCGATCCCGAGAACGACGGCGAGGCGAGCTGCTGCTCCGCGCAGGCCGTGCGCGGCGCGCGCGAGCTCGCCCATGGCCTCGGCATGGCCCACCTCTCGATCGACCTGCGCGCCGAGTTCCGCGCCGGCGTCGTCGACGGCTGGCTCGCCGAGCACGGCGCCGGGCTCACGCCCAACCCGTGCGTGCGCTGCAACGGCAGCGTCCGCCTCGACGCCATGCTCGAGCTCGGCGAGCGGCTCGGCTCCCGTACGCTCGCCACCGGCCACTACGCGCGCGTCGAGCACGGCGGCATGTTGCGGATGGCCGCCGACGTAGCCAAGGACCAGTCCTACGTGCTCTCCGCACTCGCCCCGTCCTCGCTCAAGCGCCTGCGCTTCCCGCTCGGCGACCTGTGCAAGGACGAGGTCAGGGCGCTCGCCGCCGAGGCCGGTCTGAGCGTTGCGCGCAAGCCCGACTCCCAGGACCTCTGCTTCCTCGCCGGCACGCGCCACGGCGACTTCCTGCAGCGCCACGGCGGGCTCGGCGTGAAGCCCGGCCCGATCGTCGATCAGCACGGTGCCGTGCTCGGCGAGCATCGCGGTGCGCACGCCTACACCGTCGGCCAGCGCCACGGCCTCGGCATCGGCTCGCCCCAACCGCTGTACGTGCTCTCCACCGACGCGCGCGAGAACACCGTCACCGTCGGGCCGCGCACGGCGCTGCTGTGCGAGCGCCTGCCCGTGAGCGGGCTCACGCTGCACCGAGACGGCGCCTGCGTCGATGGTGTGCGCGTGCGCTCGCACGGGCGGCGCTTTCCCTGCCGCGTCGAGCGCGATCTGCGCGCCGGCCGCCACGAGCGCGCGAGCATCGCCCTCGCCGAGCCCGCCGAGCGCACCGCGCCCGGTCAGGTCGCCTGCCTGTACGCCGGCGACGTGGTCGTCGGCTACGCGACGATCGCTGCCGGCTCGTGAGCAGGAGGGAGTCGGGGTGCGCTTTTCGGCCAGCGGTAGCAATGGTATGTACAGCGCCGTAAATACCATTGCTACCGCTCGTCACAAAAGGAGTACCACGCCCCTCCCCGTCCCTTCCCCGTCCCTTCCCCGCCGCGAACCGACCGGCGTGAGCCGTGACCTCGGCAACTGAGATGCTTCGACGGCGACGATGATGACCTCTGACGAGATCCGAGAGAGCTACCAGTCGTTCTTCGAGGAGCGCGGCCACAAGCGCATCCCCTCGGCCTCGCTCGTGCCCTCCGCGCACGACCCCTCGGCGCTGCTCACCGTTGCCGGGATGCACCCGCTGAAGCCGTACTTCCTAGGCCAGGAGACGCCGCCGGCCTCGCGCCTGACTGACTGCCAGAAGGTCTTTCGCACGGTCGACATCGACAACGTCGGCAACACCTCCAGGCATTTGACGTTCTTTGAGATGCTCGGCAACTTCTCCTTCGGCGACTACTTCAAGCGCGAGGCGATCGAGTTCGCCTGGCAGCTCTCGCGCGAGGTGTTCGACTTCCCGGCCGAGGACATCTGGGTGACCGTGTTCGAGGGCGACGAGTGGCTCGACCTCGGCCCCGACGAGGAGGCGATCGCCTTCTGGCGCGAGATGGGTGTGCCGCAGGAGCGGATCGTGCTGTGCCCGCGCTCTGAGAACTTCTGGCAGGCCGGGCCGAGCGGCCCATGCGGTCCGTGCTCGGAGCTGTACTTCGATCGCGGCGTGCAGCACGGCACGCCCGAGGATCTGCCGGGCGGTGAGAACGAGCGCTTCCTGGAGTACTGGAACCTCGTGTTCATGCAGTACGGGGGCACCGCCGACGAAGTCGGTGGTCAGGGCGAACGGCTCAAACCGCTGCCGACCAGCAACATCGACACGGGCATGGGGCTGAACCGGATGGCGGCGATCCTGCAGGACAAGCCCTCGGTGTTCGAGACCGACCAGTTCCAGCCGCTGATCGAGCTCGGCGAGCGGCTCTCCGGCGCCCGCTACGGCGCGGACTTCGCCACCGACAGGGCCTTGCGGATCCTGGCAGACCATTCCCGCGCGATGACCTTCCTCGTGGCCGACGGCGTGGTGCCCTCCAACGAGGACCGCGGCTACGTGCTGCGACGCGTGATGCGCCGCGCGATCCAGCAGGGACGCGCGCTGGAGCTGCAGCCGGGCTTCCTCACGCAATACGCCGAGCGCG
This sequence comes from Solirubrobacterales bacterium, assembly GCA_044446425.1. Classification (GTDB taxonomy): domain Bacteria; phylum Actinomycetota; class Thermoleophilia; order Solirubrobacterales; family Solirubrobacteraceae; genus Palsa-744. Next base: position 70,332 of record JBIOEW010000001.1, read on the forward strand.
TGCAGGAGCTGATGGGCGGCGTCTACCCGGAGCTGCGCGAGCACCGCGCGGCGATCGCCACGTGGCTGTCCTCCGAGGAGGAGGGGTTCGGGCGGACGCTCGCTCAGGGCCTGCAGACGCTGCGCGCGCTGATCGAGCAGGCGCGCGAGCAGGGACGCGCGAACGTGCCGGCCGAGGAGGTCTTCCGCCTGCACGACACGTTCGGCTTTCCGTATGAGATGACCAAGGAGCTGCTCGGCGAGGAGGAGCTCGCGATCGAAGGCGACTTCGAGTCGCTGATGGAGCAGCAGCGCGCGCGCAGCCGCGCCGGCGGGGCGCCCGGCACGGGCGGTGAGTCAAACGGCGCTGGGGCGGCCGATCCGCGTACGTTGGCGAGCGGCTTCGCCGGGCAGGCCGACTTCCAGACGCGCTTCACGGGCTACGAAACCGAGCGCCAGCACACGACGGTCGGCGCGGTCGAGCCTCACGAGGGCGGCTACCTGGTGAAGCTCGCCGAGTCGCCCTTCTATGCCCCCGGCGGCGGTCAGGTGGCCGACGTGGGCACGATCGAATGCGAGCACGGCGACTGCCGCGCGCGCGTGCAGGAGGTCTTCCGCCTGGGCGACGACCAGGCGCTGTCGGTCGTGCTCGAGCAAGGGGAGCTCGAGCCGGGCGAGCAGGTGCTGGCGGCGGTCGACCACCGCGCGCGCCATGCGACGGAGGCCAACCACACGGCCACCCACCTGCTGCAGGCGGCGCTGCGCGAGCGGCTCGGCAGCCACGTGCGCCAGGCCGGCTCCTACGTTGGCCCGGACAAGCTGCGCTTCGACTTCAGCCACGGACAGGGCCTCTCAGAGGAGGAGCTGCGCGACATCGAGGACCGCGTCAACGAGTGGATCGCCCGCAACGACCCGGTGCGCCCGATCACGACGACGCTGGAGGAGGCCAAGCGCCTCGGCGCGATGGCGCTGTTCGGCGAGAAGTACGGCGAGGTCGTGCGCATGGTCGAGGTCGGCGACGGCGAGTACTCGCGCGAGCTGTGCGGCGGCACGCACGTGCGTTCGACGGCCGAGATCGGTCCGTTCCGGATCACGAGCGAGACCTCGAGCGCGGCCAACGTGCGCCGCATCGAGGCGCTGACCGGTCCGGCGGCGACCGAGCTCTTGCGCGCGCACGACAGGGTGCTCGGCGAGGTGGCGCAGACGTTGCGCACCCGCCCCGAGCAGGTGGCAGAGCTCGTCAAGGCGCGCGAGCAGGAGCGCAGGGAGCTCGAGCAGAAGCTCAAGAGCGGGTCCGGAGGCGCCGGCGCGGGCGATGGGATCGATATCGATGAGCTGATGGCTGGCGTGGTGGACGTCGCCGGCGCGCCCGTGCTGGCGGCCGTGGTCGAGCTGCCCGACGCCAGGGCGCTACTCGACCTGGCCGATCGGCTGAAGGGCAAGCTGGAGGCTGCGGCGATCGTGCTCGGTGCGGGCGTCGACGGCCGTGCGCACCTGCTCGTGAGCGTCGCGCCGGAGCTGGTCCAGCGTGGTGTGAAGGCCGGGGACGTGGTCAAGCAGGCCGCGGCCGCGGTCGGCGGCGGCGGCGGCGGGCGCGACACGCTCGCCCAGGCCGGCGGGCGCGAGCCGGAGAAGCTCGGCGAGGCGCTGCAGGCGGCGAAGGCGGCGATTGCCTCGGCGCTCGAGGCCTGATGCGGGTGCTGGCGCTCGACTACGGCAGCGCCAGGTGCGGCTGCGCGGTGAGCGACCCGACGGGAACGATCGTCACGCCGATCGAGCCGGTGTTGCGCCCGGGCAGCAAGCGCGGGCTCGCGGCGCTCGTGCAGCTCGTGCAAGAGCGCGAGGTGCAGCGCGTCGTCGTCGGGCTGCCGCTGTCGCTGAGCGGGCAGGACACCGAGCAGACGCGCGAGACGCGCGAGTTCGCCGAGCGCCTGGCGCGCCGCCTGGGCGAGCAGGTGCCGCTCGAGCTGCACGACGAGCGCTTCACGACGCGGATGGCGCAGACTCTGGACGGCCAGGCGAGCACGAGCGAGGATTCGCGCGCGGCGGCGCACATGCTCGAGAGCTGGATGGCGGCTCGGCCCCACTAAGGTCTTCGTCTTGGCGCGCGGCAACCGGTCACAGACCTCGCAGGAACGGACGGCCGAGGAGCGCGAGCGCGATCGCGTGGAGCGCGAACGCCGCCGGGCGCAGGAGCCGGCGCGTCCGCCGATCCCGGAGCCGCAGCCGGTGGTCGAGCCAGCGCCGCCGATCGAACCAACGCAGCCGATCGAACCAGCGCCGCCGATCGAGCCAGCGCAGTCGATCGAGCCAGAGCCGCCGATCGCGCCGCCGCCGCTGCCACCGCGGGCCGACCGGGCGCGAGGTGGGCGGCCACCGCACGGCGGAGGGCGCCTGACGCGCGCGCGGATCGCGGCGCTGGTGGCGCTGGCGCTGGCGATCGCGCTGGTGTGGTTCGTGCTCTCGCTGTTCCAGCCGTTCGCGGGCGGCGGCAGCGGCAGGGTGATGGTGCAGATCCCGAAGGGCTCGAGCTCGAGCGAGATCGGCTCGATCCTGGCGCACGACGAAGTCGTCTCCTCGGGCTTCTTCTTCAATCTGCGAGCCCTGCTCGCGGGCAAGCGCAGCTCGCTTCACTCGGGACGCTTCGTGCTGAAGCACGACATGAGCTACTCGGCGGCGATCGACGCGCTGAGCAAGCCGCCGCCGAGGGTGATCGCGGTGAAGGTCGTGATCCCGGAGGGCTACACGCGCCGGCAGATCTCAGAGCTCGTGCGCGAAGACGCGCTCAGCGGCGACTACCTGGCGGCGAGCGAGCGCTCGCGGCTGCTCAGCCCGCGCCACTACGGCGCTCCGCGCGGCACGCGTGACCTCGAGGGCTTTCTCTTTCCGGCGACGTACGACCTGCGTGCTGGGGCGCCTGTGCAGAAGCTCGTCGATGAACAGCTGATCGCCTTCCGCAGGCGCTTCGGCTCGGCCGACGTGCGCCGTGCGCATGCCCTGGGGGTGACGCCGTACGAAATGCTCACGGTGGCGTCGATGGTCGAGCGCGAGGCGCAGAGCGAACACGACCGGCCGCTGATCGCGGCGGTGATCTACAACCGCCTGCGCGAAGGGATCCCGCTGGGAATCGACGCGACGATCTACTACGCGGTGGAGCAGCAGAAGGGGATCGCGACGTACACGGGCGAACTGACGCAGTCGATGCTGAAAATCGACTCGCCCTACAACACGCGCACGCACAAAGGCCTGCCGCCGACGCCGATCTCCAACCCCGGCGAAGCGTCGATCCACGCGGCGGCGCACCCGGCGCACGTGCCCTACCTGTACTACGTGGCGGGCGCGGACGGCTGCGGCGGGCAGGTCTTCTCGAAGTCCTACGCGCAGTTCGAAAAAGACGTCGCTGCGTACGACGCGGCGGTCAAGAAGAACGGCGGCAAGCCGCCTGCATGCAAGAAGAAGTGATGGCTCGCCTCGGCGTGAAACATCGCCTCGGCGTGCTGGGCTGGCCGGTGGCGCACAGCCGCTCGCCGGCGATCCACAACGCGGCGCTCCGGGCGCTGGGGATGGATGGCTGGCGCTATCAGCTGCTGCCGGTCCCGCCGGAGCTGCTCGCGCAGACGGTGCGCGCGCTCGGGCGGGCGGGCTTCGTGGGCGCGAACGTGACGATCCCGCACAAGCAGGCGGCGCTGGCGCTGGCGGACTCGGCGAGCGAGGCGGCGGGCGCGATCGGCGCGGCGAACACGCTGACGTTCGCCGAGGACGGGGCGATCGCGGCGGAGAACACCGACGCGCCGGGCCTGATCGCGGCGATCGGCGAGCCGCTTACGGGCAAGCGCGCGCTCGTGCTCGGCGCCGGCGGCAGCGCGCGCGCGGCGGTGTGGGCGCTGCGCGAGGCGGGCGCGGCAGAGGTGCTTGTGTGGAACCGCACGCACGAGCGCGCGGTGGAGCTGGCGCACGAGCTGGGCGCGCGCGCTCTCGCCGAGCCGCAGCCGGCGGACGTGCTGGTCAACTGCACGGCGGTCGGGCTCGATCCAGCGGCGGGTGAGGAGCCGGCGCAGCTGGGGCTCACACGGGCGCTGCTGGGCGAGTTCGAGACGGTCGTCGACCTCGTCTACCGCGAGAGCTCGACGGAGCTGGTGGCGGCGGCGCAGGGGCAGGGGGCACGCACGATCGACGGCCTGGAGATGCTCGTCGCGCAGGGCGCGCTCAGCTTCGAGTTGTGGACAGGGCGCGAGGCGCCGCTTGAGGCGATGCACGAGGCGGCGCGCGCCGGCTGAGGGCTGCGCACGGCTCCGGCCCGACAGTTGGCCCATAGCAGCGCTCGGGCGATCGCTCAAGCCCGCTCGAACCTTCGTCCAGTGGGGCGCATTGCACGCGATTGTCAGCGTCGCGCGGTCGATGGGCCGGACCATGGACATAGATTTCGCAGATCTGCTGATGGAGGTCGTCTCGCGCCGGGCGTCCGACCTGCACCTCACGGCCGGCGCCCACCCGACGGTCCGCGTGCGCGGTCGCCTGACCCCGCTTGAGGAGTACCCGAAGCTCTCGGCGACGGACACGCGCGAGATCGTCTACTCGATCCTCAACGGCGACCAGCGCCAGCGCTTGGAGACGGACTGGCAGATCGACTTCGCCTACTCGATCCCGGGCCACGCCCGCTTTCGTGTGAACGCCTACTTCCAGCGCGGCGCGATCGGCGCGGCGTTCCGCCTGATCCCGTTCAACCTGTCGAGCATCGACGAGCTGGGGCTGCCGGCGGCGGTGCACGAGTTCACGCGCCGCCCGCGCGGCTTCGTGCTCGTGACGGGGCCGACGGGCTCGGGCAAGTCGACCTCGCTGGCGGCGATGATCGACGAGATCAACAGCTCGCGCGAGGAGCACATCATGACGATCGAGGACCCGATCGAGTTCCTGCACGGGCACAAGAAGTGCCTGGTCAACCAGCGCGAGCTGGGCTCGGACGCACATAGCTTCGCCGACGCCCTGAAGGCGGCGCTGCGAGAGGATCCGGACGTGATCCTGGTCGGCGAGATGCGCGACCTGGAGACGATCTCGACGGCTCTGACGGCGGCCGAGACGGGCCACTTGGTGTTCGCGACGCTGCACACGCAGGACACGGCGCAGACGATCGACCGCATCATCGACGTGTTCCCGGCGCACCAGCAGGGTCAGGTGCGCGTGCAGCTGTCGGTGGCGCTGCAGGGGATCATGACCCAGCAGCTGCTACCCACGGCGGACGGCTCGGGACGCGTGGTGGCGACGGAGATCCTCGTGCCGAACCCGGCCGTGCGCAACCTGATTCGCGAGGGCAAGACGCACCAGATCTACTCGGTGCTGCAAACGGGATCGGCGACGGGCATGCAGACGATGGATGCGTCGCTGGCGACACTCGTGCGCCAGGGGCAGATCAGCCGCAAGCTCGCCGAATCGCGCTCCTCGACGCCGGAGGAGCTGGGGCGCCTGCTGGGAGCCGAGTCGCTCGACCTCCCCCAGCGGGCCGCGGCCTAGGAGCGAAGCCCGATGAGCACGTACGTCTTCAAGGCCATGGACCTCGCCGGCGTCAAGGCGCGCGGCGAACTGGAGGCCGACTCCAAGCAGGCGGTCTCCGACCAGCTCAAGCAGCGCGGGCTGATCGTCCTGGAGATCGCCGACAAGCACGTCTCGCGCCAGATCGAGATGCCTGGCCAAAAGAGGGTCAACGCCTCGGAGCTGGCCGTCTTCTCGCGTCAGCTCGCGACGATGATCACCTCGGGCATGAGCATCCTGCGCGCGCTGTACGTGCTCGAGTGGCAGACGGAGAACAAGTTCCTCAAGGAAACGATCGTGGCGGTGCGCAAGGACGTCGAGGCGGGGCTCTCGCTGAGCGACTCGCTGGCGCGCCACCCGAAGGTCTTCAGTCCACTGTTCGTGGCGATGACGCAGGCGGGCGAGGCGGGCGGCGTGCTCGAGGATGCGCTACTGCGCGTGGCCGACCAGCTCGAGAAGGATGCCTCGCTGCGCCGGCAGATCCGCTCGGCGATGGTCTACCCGGTGCTCGTGATCACGTTCGCGATCGGCGTGATGATGGCGCTCGTGGCGTTCCTGGTGCCGGTGTTCGAGGGCGTCTTCAAACAGTTCGGCGGCGAACTGCCGTCGATCACGAAGGTCTCGGTGTTTCTCTCGCACGCGGTGACGGGCTACTGGTGGCTGATCTTCCTGCTCACGGGCGGCGCGATCTTCGGCTTCTTGAAGTGGAAGAAGTCGACGTGGGGTCGCCCGCAGTGGGATCACTTCCGCCTGCGCATTCCGATGAAGATCGGCACGATCGTGCAGCAGGTCGCGGTAGCGCGCTGGTCGCGCACGCTGTCGTCGCTGACGAGCGCCGGCGTGCCGCTGCTGCTGGCGCTCGACATCACGGGACGCACGGGGGGCAACGTGGCGGTCGAGGAGGCGATGGAGGGCGTGATCGCCTCGGTCAAGCGCGGCGGCACGATCGCAGCGCCGCTGGCGCAAGCGCCGATCTTCCCGGTGATGGTCACGCACATGGTCGGCGTGGGCGAGGAAACGGGCGCGTTGGACACGATGCTCGACAAGATCGCGGAGTTCTACGAGGACCAGGTGGAAGCGTCGGTGAAGGCGCTCACGTCGATCCTCGAGCCGATCATGATCATCGTGATCGGAGGCATCGTCGGTTTCATCGTGATCTCGATGTACCTGCCGCTGTTCACGGTCTACAACAGCATCAAATAAGAGGCTCCGCCGGCGGGAGCGCCGGCTCCGCAAACGACCCCGGCGCGCGGCGCTGTGAGCGGCGCCGTGCTCAGCCCTGGTCAGGTGGGTTCGATCCGCAGCGAGCGCTCCTCGACGGACAGCGCGACGTCGCCGGCGAGCAGCGCGAGCAGCTCGCCGCCGGCGAGCTGGCGTCGCCAGCCGCGCAGCGTGCGCACGTCGGCCTCCTCACCGGCGCGCCAGGCGGCGACGATCGCCTGCAGGTCGGCGCGCGCGGCGAGCAGCTCGTAGGCGAGGCCGGCCTCGCGGGCGCGGGCCCGCAAGAGCGCCTCGCCGAGCGCGATCAGCGGCGCGTCCTCGGGGCGCGGCAGCGGCGGACGCTCCTGTCGCGGCGCCTGCTCCGCAGGCAGTTCGCGCGCGCGCTTGACGATCTCGATGACCTCCTCGCCGCGGCGGCGCAGGCCGGCGGCGCCGGAGCCGCGGATCTGCTCGAGCTCGGCGGTGGAGCCGGGCTTGCGCTTGGCGATCTCCATCAGGGCGGCGTCGCCGAGCACGCCCTGCACGGGGCGGTCCTGGCGCGCGGCGCTCCGCTCGCGCCACTGCACGAGCGCACGGGCGACGGGCCGCGCGGAGGGGCTCAGGCTGCGCACGCGCGGCAGGCGCTCGAAGATCGCATCGGGGTCGCGCTCGTCGCTTGAGCGCGCGAGCGGCTCGCACTCCTCGCGCGCCCACTCCAGGCGCCCGAGCGCTGTCAGGCGGCGCTCGAGCTCGGCGGCGAGCTCGAGCAGATGCTCGACGTCCTCGCGCGCGTAGGAGAGCTGCTCGGCGGAGAGCGGGCGGCGCTCCCAGCGGGTGAAGCTGGCGCTCTTGGCCAGGCGCACGCCGAGCACGTCACCCAGCAGCGAGTCATAGGAGGACTGCGCGCCCATCCCGGCGAAGCCGGCGGCGACCTGCGTGTCGAACACGTTGCTCACCTCGGTGGCGAGCACCCTGCGCGCGAGCGCGACGTCCTGGCGCCCGGCGTGCACGACGATCTCGACGGCCGGGTCGGCCAGCAGCGCGGCCAGCGAGGAGCCGTCGAAGCCCTCGGCGAGCGGGTCGAGCACGACGATCGCTTTGCCGGCGCCGTCGGGCAGCGGCACGGCGAGCTGGATCAGGCACAGCAGCGTGCGGTAGCGCCCCTCGCCGACGAACTCGGTATCGAGCCCGAGCCGGCCGGCGGCGCGCGCGGCGACGACGAGCGCGCCATCCAGCGCGAGCATCCCGGAATTGCTCACGGCGCGACCCCGGGCAGTCGCCACAGCACCTTGCCGTGCGGCAGGCCGGCCTTGCGCGAGACGTCGGCGCCGTGTTCGCGGATCCACTTGGCGGGCGCCGAGCAGGCGGGGTTCTTCGGTGAGATGTGGTGCGGGCAGGGCGAGTTGAGGAAGGCGTAGCGCACTTCGCCTGCGGCGATTTTCTGCTTGAGCTGATCGGTCGTCGTGAACACCTGCGCGCCGTAGCTCGTGAGCACGACGACGGGCCTCGCGTCCTTGACGATCAGCGCGCCGATCTGCGTGGCCGACTGCGCGGCGACCTCGTAGCGGGCGCCGCGCTGGTTGGCGCGCAGGTAGCTCGAGAGCGGACCCAGCACGTCAGCAGGGAGCACGCCGACCTCGCCGGCGTCGGTCACGTGGTCGTTGATCGCGCGGATGTCGGTCTGCACGGAGACGGCGAGCATCGCGACGAGGCTCAGCACGAGTACGGCGCCGGGAGCAAGCAGCGAGCGCAGCGCGCCGGGCAGCGCGGGCGTGCGCGCGAGCGCTGCCGCTGCGAGCGCGCCGAGCGCGCCGGCGAGCGAGATCCACCACGCCGAGGGCGTGCCGTAGAGCAGGCGCTCGCCGTAGTAGACGACGGCGACGAGCGCGAGGAGCAGGGCGGCGGGGCGCAGGAGCCCGCGCGGCTCGGCGGCCCAGGCGGCGCCGATGCCGAGCGTGGCGGCGACGGCCGGCACGAGACCCTCGACGTAGCGCGGGTGCAGCCGCGCCATGTGGCTGAACAGCACGATGCCGGTGAGCAGCCAGAGGCCGAGCCCGGCGGCGCAGGCCAGGCTCAACGTGCGCTCGCGCAGTGCGGCGGCCTGCGCGTCTTCTTTGGTGCCGGCGTCGGCGCCGACAGCTGCACCCTCATCGGCGTTGGCGTGCCCGGGCGCGCTTGTGCGAGCGCCTGGGTTCGCATCGCCATCTGCCTCCGCCTCGTCCTCCGCGGACGCCCCGGCGAGCCGGCGTCGGCGCAGGATCACTCCGCACAGCAGCGCGGGCAGGCCGAGCAACAGCGCGGCGAGCAGCTCGAGGCCGAGCCGCTCGCCGGACAGAGGCCCGACGCGTGCGAGCAGTCGCTTCGGGGAGGGGGGCAGGATCGGGATGTGGTCGCGCTGGGACTGCGTGGCGACGGGGTATTTGTGCCCTGGTTCGTAGACGACCCCGCCGGGTTCGGGCGATTTGCCGCCGAGGCGGTCTTTGCCGTTGAACACGAACACCGCGTTCCAGGCGCTGCCGTTGGTCGAGCCGATCGCCCAGGGCCGCTCGTGGGCGGGCACGAACAGCGTCGCGGTGAGCCAGGCGAGCGCGACCAGCACATACACAGCGCCGGCCGCTGCCAGCTTCAGCGCGCGCTTGCCGATCGACCCGGGGAAGCCGAGCAGCGCGAGCAGCGCCAGGCCGGGAAGGGCGACGAGCGACTCGAGGATCTTCACGTCGAAGGCCAGCCCGAGCACGGCGGCGCCGGCCAGCAGCCAGACGGTCCTGCCGCCCTCGCAGGCGCGCACGACGAACAGCAGCGCGAGCACGATCAGCACCATCATCACCCCGTCCATCGTGTCGCTGCGCGAGGTGATCACATCGACGGGGAGCACGGCGAGCGAAGCGGCGGCGGCGAGGCCGGCGGTCGGGTTCCAGATGCGCCGTACGGCTGCGAACAGCAGCGGCACGGCGGCGGTCCCGGAGAGCGCCTCGGGCAGCTTGAGCGTGGTCGAGGAGAAGCCGAGCAGCTTGACGCTCGCCACCTGCAGCCAAAGGTCTACGGGTGGCTTGTCGATCGACACGCTCGCGGCGGGCTCGAAGGCGCCGAAGAAGAAGTTGTGCCAGGAGAGCCCCATGCTGCGCACGGCTGCGTCGTAGAAGGGGTCGGCGGCGACCTTGCCGATCAGGATCAGCCGCAGCGCCGCGCCGGCGAGCGTGATCACGGCGAGAATCGCCCACTGCGGTGGTCTGACGGGTCTTCTCATCGGGGGAGCGCTAGGCTCATCGCCTCGTGGCGAGTGAGAGCACCGACAGCGAAGATCGAACGGAGGAGGCCCACCAGCCGCGGGAGTGTATGCCCTGCCGCGGCAGCGGCAAGGTGGTCTCCAGCCTCGGCGGCACGCCGAGCACGGTCACCTGCCCGTGGTGTCAAGGCGGCGGCGTTCGCCTGCCTGGAATCGATGCGCAGGCCAGCTGGCAAGAGGGCGAGAAGGGCGAGGAAGCTGCCGTGGACGAAGGCGAGCAAGAGGCAGCGGACGAGGGTGAGGAAGCGCCAGCCGACTGAAGGCATGCAGGCGATGGCTCGTGCCTGATCGCTGCGGCAGGCCGAGGCTCCGAATGGACGGGTAGTGCATGCGTCCAAGCTCCATGCAACGCTAAAGATCGCGTCCGAGCAGGTCGATGCACGGGCTGACAAAGCCAGTGTCGAGGCGCCAGGGCAGCATCCATTCGGGTGCGTAGCAAAGCCGGCGGCCTCTCAAAAGAAGATCTTCACGGATCTACCGAACGGGGGACCGCATCGCCATGTGGGCGATGGGCCGAGAGCTGGCGCTCTAAAACCGATCCTAGGAGGATCACATGCTGTATCGACTGCGCCGGCGCTTGAGCAATGAGGGTGGTTTCACCCTTATCGAGCTGCTGGTCGTCATCCTGATCATCGGCATCCTCGCCGCGATCGCGATTCCCTCGTTCCTGAACCAGAAGGGCAAGGCCAACGACGCTTCGGCGAAGGAGCTTGCTCGTACGGCTCAGACGACGGCGGAGACGATCGCGACGGAAAACAGCGGTAGCTACGCGAAAGTGTCGCCCACCGAACTGAACGCCGTTGAAAAAACGATTCCGACCAAATCGGAAAACAACAACGCGTGGATCAGCGCGGCTTCGGGCGCGGCGGAAGAATACTCCGTCACGGCCACGGCGCCGAGCACGAACGACACGTTCACGATCGAAAACAAAAAAGGCGTCGTCACTCGCACGTGCACCGGCACGGGCGGTGGCTGCACGGCTTCCAAAACCTGGTAATCGCCGGGCGCCGGCAGGACCCTGACGGGGTCTGGCTCGGCGATCAAGCAAAAGAGGGGCGGCCATTTGGCCGCCCCTCTTTGCGTGCATCGGCACCCACGACGCAGAGCCTCACGCGGCCGAGCGGTCCCGTCTGCGCCTACCCGGCGGGCGTCCACGAGGCACTTGGCCGACACGCCGGCCAAGTGCCGGTCAGTCGCCACCACTCGCGCTATGGCTCGATCAACCGGCCCGCGCGCGCCCACGGACGACAGATGTGGTGCATTTCTACGTAGACCTAATGTGCCGTCCGGACGGCGCCGATGCGGCGGTGACATCTGCTCCACCTGTCGCATCCAAAGTCATGCCTGACGAGATCCTGAGAACAGCTGCGAGTCGCGACGGCGCACAGTCGCTGCCGATCTCCGCAGACCATGCCGAGGAGGCACCCATGCGAAACCCCTCTCGAGGCCTGCGTGACGAGCGCGGCTTCACCCTCATCGAGCTGCTGGTCGTCGTCTTGATTATCGGCATCCTCGCCGCGATCGCGATTCCCTCGTTCCTGAACCAGAAGGGCAAGGCCAACGACGCCTCGGCGAAGGAGCTCGCGCGTACGGCTCAGACCGCGTCGGAGACGATCGGCACGGAAAACAGCGGCGACTACACGAAAGTGAGTCCGACCGAACTGAACTCGATCGAGAAGACGATTCCGACCAAATCGGAAAACAACAACGCTTGGCTCAGCGCGGCGTCGGGCAGCGCCAAAGAATATTCGGTGACGGCCACGGCCGCGAGCACGGGCGACACATTCACGATCACAAACACAGAAGGCGTCGTCACGCGCACGTGCACCGGCACGGGCGGTGGCTGCACGGCTTCCAAAACCTGGTAGCGAAGGCTTTCGTCGGTGGCTCAAGTGTCCCCCGCCGGGGACCGATGAATCAGCATGGAGATGGCGGCCTTCGCGGGCATACTCGGCACGTGCTTCGGCTCTTTTCTCAACGTGGTCGCATACCGGCTGCCGCGTCACGAGTCGCTGCTGGGTCCGGCGTCGCACTGTCCGGCGTGCGGCACGCCGGTCAAGCCCTACGACAACGTCCCGATCCTCTCCTTCCTGCTGCTACGCGGACATTGTCGAAGCTGTGACGCAGCGATCTCGCCCCGCTATCCGCTGGTAGAGACGCTCACAGGGCTGCTCTGCGCCGGAGCTGTGCTGGCGCACGGCTCGGCGTCGGCGATCGCTCTGAGCGTGGCGCTGATCCTGGTCGTCGTGCCGGCAGCGCTGATCGACGTCGAGCATCGGATCATTCCCAACGCCGTGACGGCGCTCGGCGCCGTGCTCGCGTTTGGGCTCGGCCTCGCGCTCGACCCGGGCGGCGAGCCCCAGCGGCTGATCGCGGGCGCCGCCGCCGGCGGCTTCCTGCTGCTGGCAGCGCTGGCCTATCCCGGCGGGATGGGCATGGGCGATGTCAAGCTCGCGGGCGTGATGGGACTGTTCCTCGGCAGCGCCGTGGCTCCGGCGATCTTCATCGCGCTGCTCGCGGGGGTGCTGCTGGGCGGAGCGATCCTCATGCGCAAGGGCGTGCAGGCTGGTCGCAAGACAAAGGTGCCGTTCGGCCCCTTCCTCGCCTTCGGCGCCGTCGTTGCGTCATTCGTCGGCTCGGACCTCGTCGATCTCTACGTCCATCACTTCCTCTAGGGACCAGCGCTAAAGGGCTGCTCGGCTCGCGCCGATACCGCTCCTGCGCACCGGCCGCGCGCCAACACGAAATGCGTCCCTCACTCTCCTCACTTCCTTCACTTCCGAGCGCAACGCTTCGGCTGCCCAAGCTCTCCTCGCGCTCCCACGCCGGCGAGATCGTCGGGCTCGACATCGAGCCGGGCCTGATCGCAGCCGTGAAGGCACGCGTGAACGGCTCGATCCTCGCCGAACGCGCCGCCGCGCAGCCGCTTGACGTGGATACGGTGCGCGAGGGCGAGGTCGTCGACGTCGACGCACTGACCGAGGCGCTGCGCGAGATGTTCTCGGCCGGCGGTCTCGGCAAGCGCGTCCGCGTCGGCATCGCCAACCAGCGCACGGTGATGCGCACAATCGATCTTCCGCCGGTGACCGACCGCAAGGAGCTCGCCGCGGCGGTGCGCTTCCAGGCGCAGGACCAGGTGCCGATGCCGCTGTCCAACGCGGTGCTCGACTTTCACCCGCTGGGGCTGGTCGACACGCCCGCCGGCCAGCGTCAGCGCGTCGTGCTCGTGGCCGCCCAACGCGACATGGTCGAGAAGCTGCTGGCGGCGGTGCGACGCGCGGGGCTCACGCCGGAGGGCGTGGACCTGTCCGCCTTCGCCTTGATCCGCTCGCTGCACGATCGCGCCGAAGGCGAGACAGGGCGTGTGCTCTATTTGAACGTCGACGGGCTCTCCAACCTGGCGATCGCGGAGGGCACGGTGTGCCATTTCACGCGCGTGATCGGCGGCGGCGTCGAGGCGCTGGCCGGCGAGCTTGCCGCGCGCCGCGCGATCTCACTGGCTGAGGCCCGCGCGCTACTCGCGACCGTCGACCTGAGCTCACCGAACGTCGCGGAGCGGGGCACCGGCGTGCAGACATCGCCCACGCCGGTCGCAGACGACGCTGTCACGGCGCTCGAAGCGGCGCTCGAGCAGGAGCCGGCCGAGCCTTCAGGTGAGCAGACTTCCACTGAGGAGGACGCGGTCGCCGGCGAGCGGCCGACGGCGGACCCCGAGGAGGCTCGCAAACAGCACGAGGCGCAGGAACGCGCGCTGGGCTACGCCGAACAGATGGCTGCGGCCCAGCAGGCGCAGGCGCCGAGCTCCCCGGAGCCTGCGCCCGAGCGCTCCGACGCGGATATCCGTGTCGTGATCGAGAACGGTGTCCGCGAGATCGCAGGCGAGGTCCGAAACTCACTCGACTTCTACCGCACGCAGGAGCAGGGTGGGGAAGTGTCACACGTTGCCCTCAGCGGTGGCGTGCTTGATCTCCCGGGCTTTGCCGACGCGCTGGGGGTTGCGCTCGGCATGGAGGTGCGCGAGCAGGCTGTCGGACTCGTCGATGCGAGCCTGCAAGGAGAGGTCTCGACGAACCGCCTGTCGATCGCCGCGGGCCTCGCAGCGACGGAGGCGCCCCGATGAAGGCCGTAAATCTGATCCCGTCTGAAGAGCGTCGGGGAGCGCCGGTCGGCGCGGGACGCTCCGGCGGCGCGGCCTACATCGTGCTGGGAGCGTTTGCGGTGCTGGCCGTGCTCGTGCTGCTCTACGGCATGGCGCGTCACAAGGTCTCCGACAGCAAGAGCAAGCTCGCCTCGATTGCGGTGCAGACGCAGCGCGCGCAGGAATCGGCCTCGGTGCTGACGCCGTACACGAGCTTCATCGCGCTGCGCGAACAGCGGATGCAGGCGGTCGAGGCGGTCGTCGACTCGCGCTTCGACTGGGCCCACGCATTCCATGAGCTCGGCCGGGTGCTGCCTCGCGACGCATCGATCTCCTCGCTCGAAGGCGCCGTCGGCTCGACCACGGGAGGCTCGGCCGCGAGCGCTCCGGCCGCCGCGACCAGCTCGGCCACGACTGCGTCGGCGCCTCAGGCGACGTCGGCGACGCCACCCGGCACCGTGCCGACGATGACGCTTACCGGCTGCGCCTCGAGCCAGTCAGAGGTGGCGCTGACGCTTCAGCGGCTGCGCCTGATGGACGGGGTCAGCGCAGTCAGCCTGAAGAGCTCGAGCAAAACGAGCAAGACCGGCGGTGCCGGCGTTTCAAGCAGCGCCAACTGCACGGCGCAGAGCGCCGCCTTCGGCGTCTCGATCACCTTTGAACCGTTGCCCACGCCCGCTGCGAAAAGCGGCTCCGGCACAGAGCTCACGGCATCGACTGGAGGCGGAAAATGACCACGCGCGATCGACTCGTCCTGGTCGGCATCTCGGCCCTGGCGGTGCTGGCGGCGGTATGGCTGCTGCTGGTCTCGCCCGAGCGCAAGCAGGCGAGCAAGCTGAGCAGCGAAGTAAGCGCCGCGAGCGCGCAGCTGGCGGGCGCCCAGAGCGACGCCGTGAGCGCCCGCTCGGCGCAGCAGCGCTACAGCTCGGCGTACGCGTCCGTGGTGAACCTCGGCAAAGCGGTTCCGGCGAGTGAAGAAGTGCCCTCGCTGATGTACCAGCTTGCCCAGGCATCCAACCAGAAGCACGTGCAGTTCAGCTCGATCACCACCGGCGCCTCGGGTGCGAGCGCTGCCGCCTCGAGCCCGGTGGCGGGCGCTGCGGTCAGCGCGGGCTTCTCGCAGATGCCGTTCACGTTCGTGTTCGGCGGGAGCTTCAACGATCTCTACCACCTGTTCCAGCAGCTCAACACGGCGACCGTGCGCACCTCCTCGGGGGGGCTGCAGGTGAGCGGACGGCTGCTGACGCTTCAGTCGGTGAAGCTCGAACCGGCCAGTACGGAAGCCTCCGGCACGCACGGGCTGACCGGCACGATCACGGCTACGGCGTACGTGTTGCCGGCCAGTCAAGGGCTGACGGCCGGCGCGACGCCGTCCTCGCCGTCGACGACGGGGGCCGCGACGAGCGCTTCGAGCACGTCGAGCACGTCAGCTGGCTCGACGGCCACGCCTGCTGCGACGATCGGAACGGTCCGATGAGCGCCTTCTTGCAGTCGCTGAAGTCCGACCTGCTCGACCGCCGCTTGATGGCGGTGCTCGCCCTGCTGGGCGCTGCCCTGCTCGGAGCGATCGTGTACGCGGTCCTCGCGAGCGGTGGGGGCTCCACAGCCTCGCCGGCCGCGAGCGCGCCCGCGACGGCGCCGAAAGCGGCGGGGATCGCGGTCAGCGCGGTCACGGCCGCCAAGGCGCCGGTCGCCGAGACGACGAGCGGCTCCTCTGAGCAGACGGGCGGTTCCAGCCACAATCCGTTCACGCCGCTTCCGGGAGTCAAGAGCGCGAGCTCGAGCACAGCTGCCGCGGGCGGGTCGGGATCGTCGACCAGCGGCTCGTCGAGCAAGTCGTCCGCCTCGGGCGGCGAAGCCGGCTCGAGCACCGGTTCTGCGGGCTCCGGCTCGGAAACGAACTCCTCCGCACAGAACGGCGGCACGCAGCCGGAAGAGAAGAAGGCCGCCAAGCAGGGCAAGTCCTACAAGGTCTCCGTTCTGTTCGGCACGGCTCCCGCCGGCACTCCGGCGCTCACGGCAGGGCTGACCTCCTATGAGGACCTCAAGCGTCAAGAACCGCTGCCGTCGGCGACGCAGCCCCTGATCGTCTTCCGCGGCGTGATCGCGGGCGGTGAGAGCGCGACGTTCACGCTCGTCGGCGAAGCGATCCTGCGTGGCAGCGCGGCGTGCCTGCCAAGCGCCTCGCAGTGCCAGGCGATCGACCTGAAAGCCGGCCAGACGGAGGAACTCGAATACGTGCCGCTGGGCGGAACGGCGGTCACCTACGAGTTGCACGTCGTGAAGATCGAAGCGATCAAGGCCAAGGCCGCCAAGGCGGCCAAGGCCGCCAGCGCGACTGGCGCCGCGGACGTGTCGGTCGGCGAATCGAAGCTCGGCCTGAAGTTCCTGCGCAAGGCCGGTCTGAAGG
Source organism: Solirubrobacterales bacterium (assembly GCA_044446425.1). Taxonomy (GTDB): domain Bacteria; phylum Actinomycetota; class Thermoleophilia; order Solirubrobacterales; family Solirubrobacteraceae; genus Palsa-744. The sequence goes on from JBIOEW010000001.1 coordinate 86,870, forward strand.
CCCTGCCGGGACTGCGCTACTCCAGCGACGGCAGCGTGCTCGTGTTCGTGGGGGCTGCTCACGCCTCCGCCGCACGCGCCCACGCGTCGGCGTGGAGCGCGGCATTCAAGGGCTGACGGCGCAGCAAATAAGCTAGCGGGCGTGTCGCTCCGTCTGATCACAGCCGGCGAGTCGCACGGGCCTGGGCTCACGTGCGTCGTCGAGGGCTTGCCCGCGGGTCTTGAGATCCGTCCCGAGAGCCTCAACGACGACATGGCGCGTCGCCAGCTCGGGCATGGGCGCGGCGGGCGCATGAAGATCGAGCGCGACGCGGCGGAGGTGACCGCCGGAGTGCGCCACGGGCGGACGCTCGGCAGCCCGATCGCCCTGCAGGTGGCCAACCGCGACTATGCCAACTGGGAGGAGCGGATGAACCCGTGGCCGGTCGAGCAGGAGGTGGCGGAGGTCCATCTCCCGCGCCCGGGCCACGCGGATCTGGTGGGCACGCAGAAGTACAAGCAGTCAGACGTGCGCAACATCCTCGAGCGCGCGTCGGCGCGCGAGACGGCGGCGCGCGTGGCGGGCGGCGCGCTGTGCAAGTCCTTCCTGCGGACGCTCGGCGTGGAGGTCCGCTCGCACGTCGTGCAGATCGCCTCGGTGCACGCGCCGGAGCCGGGCCGCGAGCTGACGCTCGAGGACTTCGCCGAGGTCGACAGCTCGCCGGTGCGCTGCCTCGACGCGGACGCGACGCGCGCGATGGTGCGCGAGATCGACGACCTGCGCAAGGCCAACGAGTCGCTCGGCGGCGTGTTCGAGGTGCAGGCCTTCGGCCTCGTGCCCGGCCTCGGCTCGCACATCTCCTGGGAGGAGCGCATGGACGGGCGCCTGGCGATGGCGATCTGCTCGATCCAGGCGGTCAAGGGCGCCGCGATCGGTGACGCGTTCACGGTCGCGGGGCTGCCGGGCTCACAGGCGCACGATGAGATCTACTACTCCTCCGAGCGGGGCTTCTACCGCGAGACCAACCACGCGGGCGGCCTGGAGGGCGGCATGACCAACGGCCTGCCGCTGATCGTGCGGGGCGCGATGAAGCCGCTGCCGACGCTGACCAAGCCGCTGCGCTCGGTCGACACCGAGACGCACGAGCCGGCGCAGGCGCTGCGCGAGCGGACCGACTCGTGCACGGTGCCGGCGGCGGGCGTCGTGGGGGAGGCGATGGTCGCGTTCGTGCTGGCCGACGCCTACCGGCGCAAGTTCGGCGGCGATCACATCGACGACGTGCTCGAGGCTGTCGGCGCTTACACGAGGCGGATCGGATGGCTGCCGTAGCGCAGGCGCCGCGGCGCGCGCTCGTCCTGATCGGCTTCATGGGCGCGGGCAAGTCGACCGTCGCGCTCGAGCTCGCGCAGGCGCTCGGCGTGCAGGCGATCGACAGCGACGAGCTACTGGCCGCGCGCTTGGGGCATTCGGTTGCGGAGGAGTTCGAGCGCAGCGGCGAGGCTTCGTTCCGCGCTGCCGAGGAGCAGCTCGTGTGCGAGCTGCTCGATGCGGCGCAGCCGGGTGCGGTGATCGCGCTGGGCGGTGGCAGCATCCTTTCGGCGCGTGTGCGCACGGCGCTCGAGCCGCACATCGTCGTACTGCTCGACATCGAGGCGGAGCAGGCGTGGGAGCGGGTCGGCGCCGGCGGCGGCGAGGCGTTGCCGGGAGCGATGCAGCGCCCGCTGGCGCGCGACCGCGAGGCGTTCCTGGCGCTGCATGCCGAGCGCGGCGAGCTGTATGAGCGCTCGGCCGACGCGATCCTGCCGCCGCTTTCGCTGGGCGGTGCGCCGCGCGTGCTCGATGCCCTGCGCGCGCTCGCGGCGGCGCCGCGAGGCACGCGCCTGTTGTGGGCGGCGAGCGTGTCGGGCGAGTATCCGGTGCTGATCGGGCGCGGGCTGATGCGCGCGCTCGGCTCAGATGCCGGGCGGGAGCTCTGGCCACTGAGCCGCTCGCAGTCGCGGCCATTCCTCGTGACCGACGAGCACGTCGGCGCGCTCTACGGCGAGCAGCTCGGCGAGCTCGCCGGGACGATCGCGATCGCGCCGGGTGAGAAGACGCTGGCGACGGCCGAAGCGGTCTGGCGCGCGCTGGTGGCGGCTCAGATCACGCGCGCCGATCATCTGATCGCGCTGGGCGGCGGCGTCGTGGGCGACCTCGCGGGCTTCTGCGCGGCGACCTACCAGCGCGGGGTGCCGGTGCTCCAGCTGCCGACGACGCTGGTCGCCCAGGTCGACTCGGCCTACGGCGGCAAGACGGGCGTCGACCTGCCGGAGGCGAAGAACTATGTCGGCGCCTACCATCAGCCGGCGGGAGTGCTGGTCGACCCGGACACGCTTGAAAGCCTGCCGGCGAGGGAGCTGGCGGCCGGTTGGGTGGAGGTGCTGAAGACGGCGCTGATCGCGGGGGGCGCGCTGTGGGAGCGCATCGCCGCGGGCGAGGATCTCGACGAGCACGTGGTGCTGGCGTGCGCGCGCACGAAGCTCGCGGTCGTCGCGGCGGACGAGCGCGACGCGGGCCGGCGTCAGGTGCTCAACCTCGGTCACACGGTCGGCCACGCGATCGAGACGGCAACGGGCTATCACCGCTACAGCCATGGCGAGGCGGTCGGCATCGGCCTGCTCGCGGCGCTGCGCCTGTCGGGCGCGGAGGCGCTGCGCGAGCAGGTGCGCGGGCTGCTGCTCGCGCGCGGGCTGCCGGTCAGCTTCGAGGGCGCGAGCGTCGCGCAGATCGTGGCGGCGACGGCGCGCGACAAGAAGCGCGTCGGCAGGGAGCTGCCGTTCGTGCTGCTGTCTGAGCCCGGCCAGGCGCGCACGGGTTGCGCGGTCGCCGAGGCGGAGTTGCGGGCGGCCGTCGCCGAGCTGGCACAGCCGTGATGATGTCTCACGTGATGAGCGAGGACGGCCGGCGCGTAGAGGTGATGCACGGGGTCAACCTGGACCAGCTCGGTCGGCGCGAGGAGGCGCTCTACGGCACGCTGACGCTGGCTGAGCTCGAGCAGCGCGTGGCGAGTAGCGCGTCTGAGCTCGGCCTGCGGGCGAGCTTCTTCCACAGTAATCACGAGGGCGCGTTCGTGGAGCGCCTGCACGCGCTGCGCGAGGACGCGGACGCGGTGATCCTCAACCCCGGCGCGTGGACTCACTATGCATGGTCGCTGCGCGACGCCCTGGAGATCGCGGCGATTCCGGCGGTGGAGGTCCACCTCTCCGACGTGAGCGCGCGCGAGCCGTGGCGGCGTACGTCGGTGATCGGCGGGCTGTGCATCGCGACGGTCGCCGGGCACGGTGCGGACGGCTACACCGAGGCGCTCGCGCTGCTGCGCGACGAGCTCGACCGGGCCGCGCGATGAGCGCACAGGCCGATGTGCTGCTTGCCCGCGCCGAGCGCCTCGCCGAGCAGCTGCGCGGCCGCGAGCTGGATGCGTTGCTGGTGGCCTCGCCGATCAACCTGCGCTACCTGAGCGGCTTCACCGGCAGCCACGGCCTGGCGCTGATCTCGGCTGCGGCGGGGGAGGGCGAGGGCGGCGGCCATCGCTTCTTCACCGACTTCCGCTACACGACCCAGTCGGCGGCGCAGGTCCCGTCGACGTTCTCGCGCGAGGTCGCCACGGGCAGCCTGCTCGAGGCGGCGGCAGGCGCGCTCGATGGGTCGGCCGGCAAGCTCGGATACGACGACGCGAGCACGACGGTGGCCGATCGCGCTCGTCTGGCGGCGGCGCTGCCGCGGGGGTGGGAGCTCGCGGAGTGCGCGGGCGTGGTCGAGCGGCTGCGCGCGGTCAAGGACGAGGGTGAGATCGAGGCGATGCGCGCCGCGGCACAGCTCGCCGACGAGGCGTTGCAAGGCGTGCTCGAAGCCGGTCTCGTCGGGCGCACGGAGCGCGAGGTGGCGATCGAGCTCGAGCTGCGCATGCGCCGCTTGGGCGCCGACGCGCCGAGCTTCTCTTCGATTGTCGCCGCGGGGGCGCATGCGGCGCTCCCGCACGCCGAGCCGCGCGAGGAGGCGATCCCGCGCGACGTGCTCGTGACGATCGACTGGGGGGCGATGCATGGGGGCTACTGCTCGGACTGCACGCGCACGTATGCGACGGGCGAGGGAACTTCCATGCAGGCGCACGAGATCTATGAGCTCGTGCTGTCTGCCCAGCAAGCGGGCGTTGCGGCGGTGAAGGCCGGTCCGACGGGACGCGACGTCGACGCGGTCGCCCGCGCGGTGATCGAGCGCGCGGGGCATGGCGAGCATTTCGGTCACGGGCTCGGGCACGGCGTGGGCATGGACGTTCACGAGGCGCCGCGCCTGTCGCGGATCGAAAGCGAGCAGCGGCTGGTGGCGGGCAACGTCGTGACGGTCGAGCCGGGCGTCTATCTGCCGGGGCAGCTAGGCGTGAGGATCGAGGACCTGCTCGTCGTGCGTGAGCACGGTCACGAGATCCTCACGGGGCTCTCAAAGGACTTCACGGTCATCTGAGCGCGCTCGCCGACGCCGTGCCAGCGCCGCGGCAGTCGCATCGTCCATCCCGGCGCGAACAGGCGCAGGGATAGCGCCAGCGCGAGTGGCAGCGACCAGGCGAGGAACAGCGCGGCCTGCAGGTCCGCGGAGCCGTGGGCGGGGAGCCACAGGAAGGTGAGGTATGCGAGCACGGTGCAGCTTGCCGCCAGCACCGGGGCCCGCCGCTGCGGGTCGCTGACCTCCCAGACGAGCAGGGCGAGCAGGAAGGGGAGTGTGTAGTAAGCGGTGTCCCACGTGTCGAGGACGCAGCGCAGCAGCATCAGCAGCGCGAAGGCGAGCAGCGCAGTCGAGCGCGTGCTCGGCCCGCGACGGCGCTCGCGCAGCCACAGAGCACCGCCGACGGCGACGCCGCAAAGCAGGATCAGGGGATGGCAGATGGCGCTCGTCCAGGCCGGGCCGACGCGGTCGCCGGGCTGCGGCGGTGCGAGCGGGCCGTGCGTGTAGGGGACATGGTGGCCGAGGAACCACCAGACCTGGCTCGGATGGAAGATCACGCCAACGGGGGTGGCACTGGCCCGCGTGGCGGCGATGAAGCCGCCCGATTGGGTGAGCAGCAGCGGAGCAAGCACGAGGCCGGCTGCGGCGGCGGCCGAGACCGCGCAGGAGAGCCGTCGGCGCGGTGGCAGCGCGAGCAACACGGGGCCGAGGGCGAGCAGGGCCCACTCCTTGTTGGCGATCGCCAATCCGAGCGCAAGCCCGGCCCACAGTGGACGTCGATCGGCGGCGAGCAGGACGGCGGCGATGCACAGACTGGCGCCGAGCAGCTCCTCGGGGTGGCCAACTTCCAGCGCGCGCAAGGTGATCGGGTTGACGACGCAGATGGCCAGCGCGAGCAGCCGCACGGGACGCGGACGGCCTTCGGCGCGCATGCGCGCGACGAGCCACACGCCCAGTAGCGCGCCGGCGAGCAGGCACGGCACGGCGACGGCGCGGTATACGGCGAGTTCACCGCCGCCCCACAGGCCGGGGATCAGCGCGAAGGGGGCGCGCTCGACGAGCGAGCCGCCGTAGGCGGGGGCGAGGCGAAGGAAGGCGGAGACGTGCCCGTGCACGAGCGCCTCGAAGGCCGGCCGTGCCTCGGTTTCATAATCGCTCCAGCTGAAGCCCAGTAGCCCGAGCCACGCGAGCAGGCCGCAGCCGGCCGCCGCGGCAAGCGCGCAGGGGGCGTTCTCGCGTGCGATGCGGCGCATGTGTTGGCATCGGTTCTCGCCGGGGATTGCTTGAGCGCACGACCTGGCTGTATCGCTTCAATCACGGCGTCGGTCAGGGCTCGGACCATACGTTGGCCGGCGCGGCCGGCAGTGCCTGCGGCGTGACTACCCGAAGACGGCGGCGCTCGCCGGGAAGCACGCCCCGGACTGTCGCGCTAGGCGTTCAGCAGTTGAGTGAGCCCGGCTCGGTCTGGCACGACATGGGAGAGCTGGGCGATGCCGGCGAAGGCCGTATCGGCAGACACGAGCGCTTGGATCCCTGCGCGGGCAGCGCAAGCAGCCAGCACGGCGTCAAATGCGCCGAGCGCCTCGCTGTGCTCGAACAGGGTCAAGCCGGCATTCAGATCGTCGACGGTTGGGGCGATCAGCGGGGATAGAAGCTCGGCGTAGTCGCGCCCGAGGGCAACTGCGTCGTTGCGGCCGCGGCGACGCGCGCGCACGTGTACGAACTCCTGGATCACCTCGACGGTGCTCGTTGCCTCGATCTTTCGTTCGGCGATCGCACCGATCAACTCGCGACAGGGCTCGCGCAGCGGCTGGTCCTGGCCCTTGGCGTAGACGAGAACCGTAGTATCGAGCAGGATCACGCGCGGCGCCCGCGCAGCCCGTCGAGCTCGGCGCGCAGGTCCGCCGGCTCAGGAACGGCCATGTCGGGTGCGTCCAGCAAACGTTGGACTGCTGCACGACGGCGCGTATCGGGGTTCGCCAGCCCGCGGTCGATGGCCTCACGCACGATCGTCGCGACCGACACGCCGCGCTCTTGTGCGGCGGCGGAGATTCGCCGATGGCGCTCATCGTCGATCAGGATCTGAAGCCGACGATCCAGTGACATACACATACTGTAGCATGTGCATAGGACCGAAGCTCGTCTCGCTGACTACCCGGCGGCAGAGCCGGGCGGACACCCGGGCTGCGGCGCTTGGGTGCGACCCGGGTTCTTAGCGGGGCGATGCTCGAGAAATCCCATGCTTGCGGGCGGTGGCTCCTATGATTCGGTGCCGATGGCCATCAGCACCAACCAATTCAAGAACGGCAACCACATCGAGGTCGACGGCACGATCTTCAAGATCCTCGAGTTCCAGCACGTCAAGCCGGGCAAGGGCGGCGCGTTCGTGCGCACGAAGCTGCGCAGGGCCTCGGACGGCAACGTGATCGACCGCACGTTCAGGGCGGGCGAGAAGTTCCGCGAGGTGCGCACGGAGGCGCGCAAGATGCAGTTCCTCTACGCGGATGGCACCGATGCGCACATGATGGACACGCAGTCCTTCGAACAGATCGCGGTGCCCGAATCGACGATCGCCGAGGCGCTGCGCTGGACGCGGCCGAGCAGCGAAGTCGATGTGCTGTTCATCGATGATCGGCCTTCTGAGCTGCAGCTGCCGAGCACCGTCGACCTCGAGGTCACGCAAGCCGACCCCGGCGTTCGCGGCGACACGGCCTCGGGCGGCGGCACGAAGCCGGCGACGCTCGAGACGGGCGCCGTGATCCACGTGCCGCTGTTCGTCGAGCCTGGCCAGCGGATTCGCGTGGACACGCGCTCGGGCGAATACGTGGCGCGCGCCTAGCCATGCGCCGCTCCGAGCAGCGTCGGGCAGCGGTCGTGGCGCTCTACCAGCACGACTTGACCGGCCGCCCGCTGGCGGAGACGTTCGCCTCGAAGGACTCGATGTTCGTGCGGGCGCTGGCGCACGCGGCGGCCGACCGCGCGCCGGAGCTCGACGAGGTGATCGACCGCCACGCCCACGGCTGGTCGGTAGAGCGGATCCAGCCGCTGGAGCGCAGCATCATGCGTGTCGCGCTGATCGAGATGCTGCACCCGGGCGCGGTTCCGGGCGAGCAGCCGATCCCGGCGGAGGGCGCGATCGAGGAGGCGGTTGAGAGCGCGAAGACGTTCTGCGGCGCGGAGGCTCCCGCGTTCGTCAACGGCGTGCTCGGAGCAGTCCTCCGCGACGTGCGCGAGAATGCGGCGATCTGATGAGCAGCGCGAGCACGGAGCACCTCGATGAGATGATCTCCCGCCTGGAGCGGGCGGCCGAGCAGTTGCGCTCGGGCGAGCTCTCCCAGGACGCGGCGGCGAGCATGGTGGAGGACTGCGCGGCGCTCGCCACCCAGGCGGCCTCGGAGCTCGAGGAGCTCACGCGTGCCGAGGTGCCGGCTCCGCCACCCGGTCAGGACACCCTGCTGTAGGGGTCCCCGGCCGCTCGTGAGCGCTACGTATCCCGAGAGCCTGCGCGAAGACGTCGAGCGCTACCTGGCCGATCTGCGCTTCTCCGAAGAGGCGCTGACGGCGGGGCTGGAGGAGGCGATGCGCTACTCGCTGCTGGGCGGCGGCAAGCGCATCCGCCCCGTGCTGGCGCTGGCGACGGCGCGCGCGGTGGGGATGGAGCCGCAAGAGGTCATGCCGCTGGCAGCGGCGCTGGAGCTGGTGCACACCTACTCGCTGATCCACGACGACCTGCCCGCGATGGACGACGACGCGCTGCGCCGCGGGCAGCCGACCTGCCACGTGAAGTTCGGTGAAGGCGTGGCGATCCTGGCAGGCGACGGCCTCTACGCCGAGGCCTTCCATCATCTGCTGACCCACCAGCGCTCTGCACCCGAGCGCGTGCTGCAGGCGGCGGCGGAGCTGGCGGCGGCGACGGGCGTGAACGGGATGGTTGGCGGGCAGTACGTCGACGTGCAGGGCGCCACCCCGGCCGGGGGTGCGACATTGCGGCGCCTGCACGAGCTGAAGACCGGACGTCTGATCGGCGCCTCGGTGCTGTGCGTACTACTGTTGGGAGGGGTCGCAGACGGACCTGCGGCCGTTCCATTCCGTCGTTTCGCCTCGGAGCTGGGCGTGTTGTTTCAGATCGTGGACGACATACTCGACGTGACGGGCACGGACGATGACTTGGGAAAGCCGCGAGGTAGCGACGAGCGTCATGGCAAGCAGACATACGTGAGCGAGTTTGGGATCGACCGCGCCAGGGATCTGGCGGCCGAATCGCATGCGACGGCGGTGCGAGCGCTGGGCGAAGCGGCACAGCGCGCGCCGGCAGTGGCCGCCGTCGCCGGCGCCGGTGGCTCGGGCCACGGCGAGCGGGCGACGGATGAGCTTGAACGGATAGCGGACTTCATCTACACGCGAACTTCATGAGCCGAAAGCAGAAGCCCGAAATCGACGGAGGAAAGCTGCTCGACAGGATCGAGGGCCCGCAGGATCTGCACGGGCTCTCCGAGCAGGAGCTGCAGACGCTGGCGCAGGAAGTACGCACGCACATCATCGACACCGTCGGCGAGATCGGCGGGCACTTCGGGGCGAACCTGGGCACGTGTGAGCTCGCGGTGGCGCTGCACTCGGTGCTGGACTCACCGACGGACAAGATCCTCTGGGATGTGGGCCATCAGGCCTATCCGCACAAGGTCCTCACGGGCCGTCGCGACCGCCTGGCCACGATCCGCCAGTACGAGGGACTCGCCCCGTTCTGCTCGCGCGAGGAGTCAGAGCACGACATCATGGGCGCCGGGCACGCTTCGACGTCGATCGGCTACGCGGTAGGCATCAAGGAGGGCATGCGCCTGCTCGACGACGACGGAGCCAACGGCAAGGGGGGTCACGCCGGAAAGGTCGTCGCGGTGATCGGCGACGGCGCGATGACGGGGGGCGTGGCGTTCGAGGCGATCGGCCAGGCAGGTGGCCTCGGCACGCCGATGGTGGTCGTGCTCAACGACAACGGCATGTCGATCGCGCCGAACGTGGGAGCGCTCTCACGCTACTTCAACCGCGTGCGCCTGAACCCCAAGCTGTGGCACGCGCGCGCGGGTGTCGAGGGTGGGCTGACGCGCCTGCCGGGGGGGATCGGGGCGGCGTTCGAGCGCCTGGGGCCGCAGCTGAAGGAGTCGATCAAGGCGTTCTGGGCGCCCGGGCTGTGGTGGGAGGAGCTCGACTGGGCCTACATGGGTGTGATCGACGGGCACGACGTGCACGCGCTGCGTGAAGCGCTGAAGGAGGCGCTGGCGGCGGAACGCCCGGTCGTCGTGCACATCGCGACGGTCAAGGGCAAGGGCTTTGCCCCGGCCGAGGACGGCGGCCTGGAGGGCATGGAGCAGTGGCACGCGGCCAAGCCGAAGTCGATCGCCAACGGCCTCCCGACGGCTCCGGCGGCGCGCTCGAACCGGATGACCTCGAAGACGACGAAGCGCCCGGCGCCGCAGTACACGCAGGTCTTCGGTGAGGCGCTCGTGCGCGAGTGCGAACGCGACGAGCGTGTCGTGGGGATCACGGCGGCGATGAACTCGGGGACGGGGCTGAACATCCTGCAGAAGGCGATGCCGGAGCGCTACTTCGACGTGGGCATCGCCGAGCAGCAGGCGATCCTGTTTGCCTCGGGGCTGGCGCTCGAGGGCGCCAAGCCGGTGGCGGCGATCTACTCGACGTTCCTGCAGCGGGCCTATGACCAGATCGTGCACGACGTGTGCCTGCAGAACCTCAACGTGGTCTTCGCGATGGACCGCGCCGGGTTGGTCGGGGACGACGGGCCCACGCACCACGGGGCGTTTGACATCGCATACCTGCGCTGCCTGCCGAACATGGTGCTGATGGCGCCGCGCGACGAGGCGATGCTGGTGCACATGCTGCGCACGGCGCTGCTGCACGACGGCCCGATCGCGCTGCGCTACCCGCGCGGCGAGGGCGTCGGCGTGGAGCTGCCGCTCCAGCCGCGGCCGATCGCGATCGGTACGGGCGAGATCCTGCGAGAGGGTGGGGCCGGCGAGGGCGCGGGCCGGCGTGTGGCGCTGATCGGCTACGGCAGCGGTGTCGCCAAGTCGCTGGCCGCCGCCGATGAGCTCGCCTCGGGCTCGGATCTCTCGGTCACCGTCGTGGACGCTCGCTTCGCCAAGCCGATCGACGCGGGATTGATGGCGCAGCTGGCGGCCGAGCACGACCTGCTCGTGACGGTCGAGGAGGGCGTGCTCTCCGGCGGCTTCGGCTCGGCCGTCTGGGAGACGCTGAACGAGACCGTCGCGACGCCGCGCATCCTGCGCGTGGGTCTGCCGGACCGCTACGTCACGCACGGCAAGCCGGCGCTGCTGCATAAGGAGATCGGCTTCACGCCCGAGCGGATCGCCGAGCGCGTGACGGCGGCCATCTCCGATCGCCAGTCGGCGATCGTCGGGGCCTGAGCAGCCCAGCCTTAAATGACACGACCCGCTGGGGAGGCGGGCCGTTTCGAGGGAGGAGGGATGCTGCAGTGCTGCGGGGTACGCTCAACATGATGCGCCGCGACCAGACCGTTCTGTGTGATCTTGCGCACAGAACGCGGAGCGTTCGGCGCCCGGGCGGATCGATTCACGACGAGAACCCCACATGTGCAAGGGTTTTGCGGCATGGGAAAGCGACGTCTCGATGCGCTGCTCGCCGAGCGGGGTCTGTTCCCCTCGCGCAGCCGCGCGGCGGCGTCGGTGATGGCGGGAGAGGTGCGCGTGGGCGTAGCCGAGCGCCCGGCGCAGAAGCCGGGCGAGCTGGTCGATGACGGCGAGCAGCTGCACGTCGCGGAGCGGGCCGCGTACGTCTCGCGCGGCGGCATCAAGCTGGCGAACGCTCTCGACGCCACCGGCCTCGAGGTGACGGGCCGCCGCGCGCTTGACGTGGGCGCTTCGACGGGCGGCTTCACCGATTGCCTGCTCCAGCGCGGCGCGAGCGCGGTGATCGCCGTCGATGTCGGTTACGGCGAGCTTGCCTGGAGCCTGCGCAACGATCCACGCGTGACCGTGCTCGAGCGTACGAACGCCCGCTCGCTGCAAACGAAGATGCTGCCGTTCGTTGGCGATCTGGCCGTGATCGACGTCTCGTTCATCTCGCTCGAGAAGGTGCTCGGCGCCGTGCTCGGCTGCCTCGCGCCAGGCTATGACGTGCTGGCGATGATCAAGCCGCAGTTCGAGGTCGGCCGTGAGCGGGTCGGCAAGGGGGGCGTCGTGCGCGATCCGGACACGCGGCGCTCGGCGCTGCTCTCCGTCGGCAGGGCGGCGCTGTCGCTCGGCGCGGGGGTCGTCGCCTACGCCTCCTCGGGCCTGCCCGGGCCGAAGGGCAACCAGGAGACCTTCGTCTGGCTGACCGATCCGGTGAACGCGAGCGGTGATGGTCGTGGCGAGATCCTCACCGCAGCTGGCACACAGCAGCTCGAGCGCCTGGCGCGGGAGGTCGAGCCGTGAGGGAGTTCACCGTCTTCACGCACCGGCGCCCGGAGGAGACGACGCCGGCCCTGCTGCGCCTGGCTGAGCTCGCCGCGAAGGCCGGCGCCGGCTTGCGCCTGGACGAGCGCGAGACGCGCAGGCACGGGCTCACCGAGAGACCCGGCCTGGAGCTCGACGCGCCGTTGAAGGAGGACGTCGAGCTGTGCATCGCGCTGGGCGGCGATGGCACGATCCTGCGCGCGCTGCGGCTCTACCGGGGCACCAATGTGCCCGTGTTCGCGATCAACTTCGGCGAGATCGGCTTCCTCGCGACGGTCGAGCCGAGCGAGCTCGACGAGGGGATGCGCCGTGCGCTCGAGCGCGACTTCGAGCTCCTGCGCCTGCCGGCGATCGTGCTCGAGGGGGAGGGCTTGGACTCAACCCCCGGCACATCCGCGCGCGCAGCGGCGTCCGAGCGCGCGCAGGACGTCGAACGGGCGGCACTGTCCGGACAAGCAGCGGTCAACGACGTGGCGATCCATCGCAAGGTCGGCGAGCGGGTGGCCGAGCTGGCCTATGAGATCGAGGGCGAGGAAGTCGGCAGCGTGCGCTGCGACGGGCTCGTCGTCGCCACTCCGGCCGGCTCGACGGGCTACAACCTCGCCAACGGCGGCCCCGTGATGGCGTGGGGCGTCGAAGGGTACGTAGTGTCCTTCATCGCGCCGCACTCGCTCACGGCGCGCGCGCTCGTGGTCGCGCCCGGTGACCGCTTGACGGTCCACAATCGCTCGGGCGAGCCGCTCGACGTGGCCCTCGACGGGCGCCCGGCGGGTGAGATCGCGGCCGGCGGGAAGATCGACGCGCGCTTCGTCAGCGAGCTCGGCACGATCGCCCAGCTTCCGGGGAGCTCCTTCTACAGGCGTCTACGCGAGAAGTTCGGCCGGCTGGCCAGCTGAACCGCCAGGCTCGTCCTCAGGCGACGTTGGCGCTCGGACCGTGCGCCACGGGGGCAGGGCTGTGCTCGGCCGGGCCGTCGCGGTGCATCGAGTTCATGAACTCGTCGAGCTGCTGGCGTGCGAAGCGGCGCTGGCCGCCCGGCGTGCGGTAGCAGGCGATGTGCCCGGCGTCGGTCCAGCGGCGGATCGTCGCCAGCGAGACGCCGAGATAGCTTGCCGCCTGCGAGCTTGTGAAGACGAGCTGGCGGCTGTTGCGGGGTAGGGCGGTGGCAGTCATGGGAGTGGCCTCGTTTGGGTTGCGGTTGCGGCTCTGTCGGCCGAGGCCGTGAGCTGTTTCCAGCATCTGCTTCGGCAGCCGCGGCCGGGAAGTTGAGCGCCGTACAGCTTTGTGGACATTTGCGGTCACCCCTCGGCCCCGTCGGCGCGCGGGCTGCGACTCCTGCCGAGCCCCGGGGCCGAGCCTCGCCGCAAACGGCGCTCGGCGCCGATTCGCCGGGCCAATTCGCCCGCACAGAGGGTTTTTTCGGGGCAAATGCAAGCAATCATGCATGGCCGTAGCCACCCCTAGACTTTTCCGCGCATCTCGGTACTATTCTTCTCGAACCTACTCAAGACGGCCGCGGCTCGTGGATGGAGACAGACGGCGCCGCCTGCAAGGTCGAAAGACACTACGGGCGAGGAGACAACCGTGCGTTACCACAAATAGGCTTTTCAGAGGGGTCCATCGGACCTCACTCTGAGGGCGTCGTGCCAGTCGGCGCGGCGCCCTTTGTTTTGTCCTGATGCAGGTGTCTTGCGCGCGACGCTCTGGGGCGATGCCTCAGCGTGTCGCCGGGGCGGCGATCTGCCGTGCGCGCCGCTCGAAGGCCAGCTCCGCCTCGAAGTCGGCGTCGTCGCCGTGCACGAAGGTCAGCGAACCTTCGTTTTCGAGCATCGTGATGAAGCTCTCGACGAGCTCTGAGTCGAGTTGCCTGCCGGCGGCGCGCCGCAGCTCCGCCATCGCGTCCTGCGGGGTCATCGGCGTGCGGTAGGTTTCCCGCGCCGTCAGCGTGTCGTAGGTCGAGCAGACGGCCACGATGCGCGAGGCGAGCGGGATCTCGTTGCCGATCAGGCCCGCCGGATAGCCGCCCCCGTCGACGCGCTCGTGGTGGTAGAGGATCGCTTCGGCCACCGGCCCGTAGCCGTCGAGCCGACCGACGAGCGTCGCGCCGTCCTGGGGGTGGCGCCGGATTACGGCCCAGTCCTCGTCGGAGAGGACCTCGGCTTTGAGGATCCTGTCGGGCAGCGCGAACTTGCCGATGTCGTGCAGCAGGCCGGCGGTGTGGACGAGGTCCTGTTCCTCCTCGGAGGCGCCGATCTCCTTCGTCAGGGCACGCGCATAGCGCGCGACGGCCGCCGCGTGGCGCGCCGTCATGCGATCGCGCAGCGCGAGCGTCTCAACGAGCGTCGTCAGCACGCCTAGCTGCAGCGAGGCGAGATGCACCGTGCGTGCCTCAAGCTGGTCGGCGCGGTCCTCCGAGCGCAGCAGCGCGACCAGCAGATACTGGAAGATCGCCACGACCAGGATCGAGGCGAACACGACCGGCAGTCCGAGGTTGGTGTAGGCGACGGCCAGCATTCCCGTCAGCGCCGCCGCGGCGGTCTGGCCGGGCAGCATCGGCGTGAACGTCTCGCGCACCTGCGCGAAGAATGGCTGGTTGCCGAGGAACTGGTTGTCCAGCGCGATCACGAGGAAGTTGATCGCGTTCGCGACCATGAACACGCCGAACACGGCCAGCGCGAACACCGGACCCTGGGCCAGGCTGTTGGCCTTGTCGTGCACGTCGCCGATCACGAGCTGGGTGAGCACGCCGCCGATCAGCGGGAAGATCGCGAACGCCGCGACGTTGTTGAGCCACGCCGAAGGCGACAGTCCGCGGCCGACGCAGATCAGGATCGCCACGAGCACCGACATCGCAACGGCGGGGGCCGGCCCGAGCACGGTCATCGCGAGCACCTGCGCGACGAGCCCCGGCGCCAGGTGCTGTCCGCGGATCGTCACGAACCAGATCTTGCGGCCGCCCAGCGACAGCGCGAACAGCAGGATCACCAGCGGCAGCGGCTGCCATTCCGTGGCATCCGACAGCCAGGCGCTCGCGCCGAGCGAAGCGACCAGCGCGAGGGCCTCGAGGGTGCAGAACAGGCGAATGGTCAGCTTTGAGTGCACGTTTGAGTACCTGTGGTGCTTAACGGCCGCTGAAGCGTCGGCCTTAAGGGGCGGCCGCCGTGTGTGGACTAAACGATCTATGGCCTGCGCGCCGCCCTAAAGGTGCCGGCTCCGGGTGCGCCGGGCGATCTGCGGCGTTCGCGGCGAGCGCGGCGGCTAGGCCATTGGCGCCGCGTAGTCGGCGAGCGACTCCGGCGCGGCGCTCTCGGTGCTCGCCGAGCGCGCTGCGATCGCCACGATCGGGATGCGGATGAAGGCGATTGTCGCGAGTGCCACGCCGATGCCGGCGACGAGCAGCGCCGTACGCGGCGAGCTGAGCGAGGTGATCGCGCTGCCGAGCACGTAGCCGAATGCCGGGAAGATCGCGCCGATCGCTTCGACCGCGCTCATCAGCCGCCCCTGCAGCTTTTCCGGCGTCAGCCGCTGCACGGCGCTGATCAGCGCCGCCCACTGCACGCCGTTGCCGACGCCGCCGACGAAGCCGACAGATGCCGCCACGGCGATCGTCGGCGCGAGCGTCCAGCCGAGGTAGGCGAAGCCGACGGCGAAAGTCGATGCGCTCAGCAGCACCCGCAGCGATCGCTCGATCGAGCGCGCGAACACGGCGCTGCCAAGCGCCACGCCGAGCCCCCAGACGCCGAGCAGCACGCCGTAGCCTTCGTCCCCGGCGTGCAGCGAGACCTTCGCGTAGGCGACCTCGATCGGCGGCGAGAACTCGAAGAAGATGAACGCGATCGCCTGCGTGATCAGCAGCAGCCGCAGCGTCCTGGCCGAGCGGATGTAGCTCCACGCCCCCTTGATCCGCGCCCGCACCGACTCGCTCTCGGCGTCCTCGACGTATGGCCGCAGGTCGATCAGCATCACGCCGCAGATCACGAACGAGCACAGGTCGATCAACAGCGCCGCCGAGACGCCGAGCGTCGGCACGACGATCCCGGCGAGCGCCGGGCCGAGCGTGAAGGTGATCGCAAAGCCGACGTTCAGCGCCGCATTCGCGCGGCGCTCGGCCGCCGCGAATTGCTCGGCGTCGGGCTCCGCAGCCGGCTCTCCGCCGGCCTCGAGCCGCACCCACGAGCGCGCGCTGCGCGCTGCGGCGGCTCGCAGCAGCGCGCTCGCCGCCAACGCCGCCGTCCCGTCGAGGGCGCCGAGCACGAGGATCGCCGGCAGCGAGAAGTGCCAGCGCACGACGACGATCAAGAGCCCCGTCGCGACCGCCTCGAACAGGTACAGCCGCGTAAGCTCGCCGCGCTTGGTCGATGCCTCGACCCGCGCGACGAGCGCCGGCACGAGCAGCGCCGGCAGCACCTGGCTCGCGAGCAGCAGCGAAGCGACGGCGAGCGTGCTGTGCGTGTGGTCGAAGACGGCCACCGCCAGCGCGATGAAGCCGAACCACGTGCCGAGCCGGTTGACCGTGTAACCGGCGACGATCCGCCGCAGCTCGGGGTGGCGAAGCGGCGAGCGTTGACTGCTCTCGGACATCGGTCAGCACGCTACACGCGCGACGCCGCGCCGGCACGCTCTGCAAGACGCCCTGCCCGCTGCTCGCCGTCAAGCACCGGTGAAGAGCGACCGCCGGGCTCGAGGGCGGGCCAATTGCCTCAGGCGCGGGCGTCGAGGCGCACAACCGGCACCTCCGGATGATGGTGCGCGAGCATGTGCATCGCCGACTTCGCCGAGATGTCGCCGAGGTCGCCGCTGAGCACGACCATCCTGCTGTCCGGGGCGAGCGCGAGCAGCTCCCAGGCTGCCCGGGCCTCGCCGAAGCGCGTGTTCGAGGGCAGCGTCTCGGTCAGGTCGCGCAGCACGGCTGCGCGCGAGCTCGGTCTGCCGCCGGCCACGAGCACCGGGCTCTCGCAGCTCGCTGCCGCACGCGTCGTCGCGTGCACGCCTGCGTCGGTCCGCGCGCCCGTGCGAGTAGCCATCGGAGCATGGGGGCGATGGGTACCAGGTGCTGTGCTCGGATGACGCCGCGCGGCTGCTTCGCGGGGCATCAGTCTCAGTCTCGGGGCCTCCTGGAGCGCTGTCGGTTGTGGCGCGAGGGTTGTCATAGACGACATGATGAGCGCTTCCCGGCCGATTGTCTGCCGTCCGGATGGTGCCGATCGTGTCGTCCCAAAAGGGCAGATTCGTGTCGTCCTTCCGGGCCGACGCCGCTGCTTGCGCTCGCCCTCAAGAGTCGATCCCCTGCTGCCGATACGGTCCTCACATGGAGGCGAGCACCCTGCAGACAGAGATGGGCATGCCAGGCGTCGATCGGCCGATCAGTGTGATCATCGCCGACGATCACACTGTCGTGCGCGACGGCATCCGTGCCGTGCTCGAGCGCGAGGAGCACGAGTTCGAGGTCGTCGCCGAAGCCGCCGACGTGCCCTCGACCGTGCGCGCCGTGCGCGAGTACAAGCCGGATCTACTGACGCTCGACCTGACGATGCCCGGCGGCTCGAGCCTCGCGGCGCTGCCGTCGTGCTTCATCGCGCACCCTTCGCTCGCCGTGGCGATCCTGACGATGCGCGAGGACCCCGAGTATGCGCGCCAGGCGCTGCGCGCAGGGGCCCGCAGCTACGTCTTGAAGGAGGCCGAGCCGGCCGAGCTGCTGCAAGCCTTCCGCCTCGCCGCCTCCGGCGGCAACTACCTGCACCCGCGCCTCGGCGCGCTGATGGCCACCGGCGAGGAGGCCTCGACCGACGGCGTCGTGCTCTCAGAGCGCGAGCGCGAGGTCGTGCGCTTGATCGCCAACGGCTACACCAACCCGCAGATCGCCGAGCAGCTGCACGTCGCCGAGCGCACCGTGAAGACCTATCGTGCACGCGCGATCGAGAAGCTCGGCTTCTCCTCCCGCGCCGAGATCACCGCCTACGTGCGGCGAATCGGCTTGGTCGAGTAGCAGACCCTCTCAGCCCATCAGATTTGCGGCTGCCGCGGCCTCGGCATCGGCCGACGGCCTGCCGGCGAGGGGCACGAGCAGGCGCACGGTCGTGCCTTTCTCCGGCGCCGGCGCGAACTCCAAGTCGCCGCCGACGAGCTCGGCCCGCTCGCGCATGCCGCCCATGCCGAAGCCGCCCTCCAGGCCGTCTCCGCGCGGTCCAAGGCGATCGGCGCCGGGCATGCCTTTGCCGTTATCGGTGACCGACGCGACGACCGTGCCCTCTCGCTCGCTGATCCTGACGACTGCGTTAGTCGCTTCGGCATGACGGCTGACGTTCGTCAGCGCCTCCTGGACGATGCGATAGATCGTGCTCTCGAGCTCTGCGTCGAGGCGACGTCCGTCCTGCTGGCCGAGCTCCACCTGGATCTGGACGTCCAGTCCGTCGACTGCCTGCGCGCGCCTTGCAAGCGCCTCCAGCGCCGCTGCGAGCCCGAGCTCGTCGAGTGCCGCGGGGCGAAGCTCGGTGATCAGGTGGCGCAGTCCGTCGATCTCGTTGCCCAGCCCGTCGAGTACGACGTCGACCGCACGGCGCAGCTCCTGCGCGTCGTCGATGTCGCGCGCGTTTGCAAGACGCAGCCGGAGCGCGCCCATGCCCTGGATGCTCTCGTCGTGGATCTCGCGCGCCCATCGTGTCCGCTCGCGCTCGCGCGCCTCCATGCCGTAGCGCAGCCGTTCGATCTCGACCGAGCGCTCCGCTGTCAGCCGCTGCGCGACGCTCGTCGCGAACGCTGTCAGCGCGTCGCGGTCGGGATTGCGAAAGCCCTTGTCAATGCGCAGCGCGATCGCCATGCCGCCGCCCTGGCCCTCGAGGCTGAGCGGCTCGACCAGCACCGAGCGCGCCTCGACGCCTAGTTCGTGCAGCCACGCCGCGTCCTTGCCGCGCGGGCGGTCAAGGGCCTTTGCCTCGCCCGAGCGGTACAGCTCGCCCAGCGCGCTGCCTTCGACCGGGACGAGGCGCACGCGCACGGTCGAGGCGCCGCTCGCGGCTGCCACGCGCAGCTCGCCTTTGTCCTCGATCACGAGCAGCAGCGAATCGGCGTCGAGCAGCGCGAGGCCTCGGTCGGCCATCAGGCGTAGCAGCCATAGCTCAGATCCCGTCAGCACGGGCTTGATTATGCAGGCCCGTGCGGCCGTCCAAGCACGGGCGGCGAGGAGCCCGGCAGTCCAGGCCCCGTGTCTGAGCCGTTTCCGCGTCGCGCCGCCAGGCGCGCCTGCTCGAGCAGCTCCTCGGCGCCGAGGTTCTCATGCCAGGCGGCGAGGCCAACCGAGATGCGAAGCGGTTGCCGCGCGCCCTCGACTTCGACCTTGATCGTGCGCAGGCGCTCGAGCACGCGCCGCGCGACGACCTCTCCGCGCGGCCCGTCGGCGCCGGGCAGGATCAGCAGCAGCTCGTCCTCGCTCGGTCGACCGACCCGGTCGAAGCCGCGCACCTGGGCGGCGAGCGTCCTCGATACATACGCCAGTGTCTCTTCGGAGAGCTCGCTGCCGTGCTCGCGGGCAAGCTCCTCGAGGTTTCCGATCGTCACCAGCAGGCAGCTGAGCGCCGTGTCGTGGCGCCCCGCGCGGTTGATCTCTTCCTCCAAGCGCTCGTGCAGACCCTCCGCGGACATGCAGAGGACCCGCTCTATCGGCGGCCCTGGGTTTGGATTGTTGTCGCTGGCAGCCATGCCTTGTGCGGACGTGTGGCGAGAGGCGGGCGCTCGATCGGGCCGCCGTGTCGCCACAGGTTACGGTCTTATCGTCATCCCGAAGCGAGCCCTACAGTGTCGACGCGCGACTGGCAGCGCGGGCAATCGGGCGGCTGTGGGCGTGAGGTCCGTCGGCGGGCACTGCTACACCTGCTCGATGCTGTCCGAGCTGCGCGTCGAGAACCTCCTGCTGATCGAGCAGGCCCAATTGCGCTTGGCGCCTGGGCTGAACGTGCTCACCGGCGAGACCGGCGCCGGCAAGACCGTGCTCGCCCACGCACTTGATCTGCTGCTCGGCGGGCGCGCGCGTGCCGGGATCGTGCGGCCCGGCGCCGAGGAGGCCTACGTCGAGGGGGTCTTCGAGCTGCCCGCAGCGTTGCCTGAGCAGTTCGCCGAGCGACTGTCCGCCGACGCCGGGGAGATCGTGCTGGCGCGACGGGTCAATGCCGACGGACGCACGCGCGCCTACCTGAACGGGCGCGCCGCGACGGTCGGTGAGCTGCGCGACCTCGGCGGCGCGCTGATGTCCTTCTACGGCCAGCACGAGCATCGCAAGCTGACGATCGCCTCCAAGCAGCTCGGGCTGCTCGACGAGCTGTGCGGCGCCGAGCAGACGCTCCGTCTGCGGGCGTGCGCCGAGGCGCATGCCGAGGTGCGCCGCCTGCAGGAGCGCCTGCAGGAGCTGCGCGAGCTCGCCGGGGCGCGCGAGCGCGAGCTCGACCTGCTCGAGTTCGAGCTCGCCGAGATCGACTCGGCGGCCCCCGACCAGCACGAGTACGACGAGCTGCTTGCTCGCCGCGAGCGCGTGCGGCGCGCCGGCGCGCTGTGCTCCGCGGCCGGCGCTGCGGCCGAGGCGCTCGCCGCCGAGAGCGGCGACGGCGCCGGAATCGGCGGCCGGCTCGCGCAGGCCGGCGTCGGCCTCGATGCCCTGCAGGGCATCGATCCGCAGCTGGACGGACTGGCCGAGCGCGTGCGCGTGCTCCTGATCGAGTCAGACGACCTCGCCGCCGAGCTGCGGGCCTATGCCGAGCGATCGCAGCTCGGCGAACCCTCCGAGGGCGAGCTCACGCTCGACGCGATCGAAGAGCGTCTGGCGGCGGTCGAACGGCTGATGCGCAAGCACGGCGGCAGCATCGAGCGCGTGCTCGAGCACGCGCTCACCACCCGCGCCCGCCGCGACGAGCTCGCCGGCGCCGAGCTCGCGCTGGAGGAGGCCGGCGAGCTGCACGGCCGCGCGCAGCAGGCGCTCGAGCAGCAGGTGCTCGCGCTGCGAGCCGCTCGCGAGGCGGCGGCGCCGCTGTTGGAGCGCGGCGTGCGTGAGCAGCTCAGCTCGCTGGCGATGGGAGACGCGTCGTTCGAGGTCGCGCTGAGCGCGCGCGAGCCGGGGCCGACGGGAGGCGACGCCGTCGAGTTCCTGATCGCGCCGAATCCCGGCGTTCCGCCGGGCCCGCTGCGCGAGATCGCCTCCGGCGGCGAGCTCTCGCGAGTGATGCTCGCGCTCGTCACGGCCGGAGCGCGCGCGACGCCGGCTCCCAAGCGCACGAAGGAGCGGCGGGCGCCGTCGGGCGAGCCCGCGCCGTCGGGCGAGACGCTCGTGTTCGACGAGATCGACGCCGGGATCGGCGGTCACGCAGCTCGGGCCGTCGGCGCCCGGCTGCAAGAGCTGGGCCAGACGCGCCAGCTCTTGTGCATCACCCACCTGCCACAGATCGCCTCGCTCGGCGATCGCCATTTCTCGATCGTCAAGGAGACGGCCGACGAGCTCGCGCGCACGACCGTCGTGCAGCTGGCCGAGCGCGAGGTCGTCTCCGAGCTCGTGCGGATGCTCGGCGCCGACGACGAGGACGTCGCCGCGCGCCGCCACGCACGGGATTTGCGCCGGGCCGCCTGAGCAGGGGTTTCGGCGCTTGCGCCGGGGGCGCCCGACGTCCGCGCGCGTTACTCTCGGAGCGATGGCCTCGACGCGCCCGAGCCCCTCCGTGCCGATTTCCGATCGCGCACTCGCGCCCGTGACACGCCCGATCGTCCCGCCCGAGCGGCGCATGGTCGCGCGCACGGTGAGTGGCCCCGTGCGCGCCGGGCGGCGCACGAAGCTGCTCGTCAAGCACCTCGTACGCGGTGACATCGCGTTGATCGACCACGAGGACATCGACCGCGTCTCCGCCGAGGAGCTGATCGCGGCAGGCGTGCTCGCCGTGCTCAACTGCAGCCGCTCCTCCTCGGGCACCTACCCGAACCTGGGTCCGCAGCTGCTCGTCGAGGCGGGCATCCTGCTCGTCGACCTGCCCGGCGACGGCCTGTTCGATTCGCTGCACGACGGCGATCCGCTCGTCGTCGTCGCCGAAGGGCCCGCCGACGGGATCGCCGGCGACGTGTTGCGCAAGGGGGAGCTGCTGGCGCGTGGCGACGTGCTCGGCCTCGAGCGCGTGCGTGCCGAAACGGAGGAGCGCCGCCGCGAGATCGGCGAGGCGCTCGAGCGCTTCGCGCACAACACGATCGAGCACATGCGCGAGGAGCGCGAGCTGCTCGCCGGCCGCTTCGAGCTGCCGCGCTTCGCCACCGACTTCCGCGACCGCTCGACGCTCGTCGTCGTGCGCGGCGTCGAGCACCAGCGCGACCTGCGCGCGCTGCGGCCGTTCATCCGCGACATGCGCCCCGTGATCGTGGCCGTCGACGGAGGCGCCGAGGCGCTGCTCGAGGAGGGGCTGAAGCCGGACATGATCGTCGGCGACATGGACTCGGCCGGCGAAGCGGCGCTGCGTTGCGGCGCCGAGCTGGTCGTGCACAGCTACCGGGACGGGCGCGCCCCCGGCCGCGAGCGCCTGGAGCAGATGGGCGTTCCCTACAAGCTGGCTCCCGCCCCCGGCACGAGCCAGGACGTGGCGATGCTGATCGCCGCCGAGAAGGGCGCGCGGCTGATCGTCTCCGTCGGATCGCAGTTCAATCTCGTCGAGTTCCTCGATCGCAACCGAAAGGGCATGTCCTCGACTTTCCTCACGCGCCTGCGGATCGGCGAGATCCTCGTCGATGCCAAGGGCGTCAGCCGGCTCTACCGCCCGCAGCCCGGGCTGACGCCGCTGCTCGTCGTGATCGCCGCCGGGCTCGTCGCGCTGATCGCCGTCGTCTGGATGACGCCTGCATTGCGCGACGTCGCGAACCTGCTCTGGCTCAAGCTCCAGCTGCTGCTCGGCGGCTGAGCACCGCCTCCACGCTCCGTGTTCGACTTCCGCTACCACGCGTTGTCGCTCGCCGCCGTGCTGCTCGCGCTCGCCGTCGGCGTCGTGATCGGCGTGGCGATCGGCGACTCCAACCTCGTCTCCTCGGCCAAGAGCGGGATCGTCCACGACCTCAGCTCCGAAGTCAGCGGCGCTCAGCACCAGGCCGAACAGCTGCGCGCGCAGCTGACCGGCGAGGAAGCGTTCGCCAACGACCTCTACCCGATCGCCGTGCACGGCCTGCTTGCCGGCAAGAGCGTCGGGCTCGTGTTCCTCGGGGCCCCGTCCAACGGCGTCAACGGCTTCGTGCGCGAGGCCGTCACGCAGGCCGGCGGCGACCTCGCCACCGTCGTCGCCGTGCGCGAGCCGCTCGACCTGGCCGGGATCGCGCATCTGGCCGAAGGGACCCGGCTCGCCGGCATCGCGCCGCCGCCCGAAGCCGGCGAAGGCGGCGAAGGGGGCGAAGGGGGCGAAACCACCGGGACAGGAACCACAGGAACTACGGGAACCACAGGGACCACGGGGACGACGGGGACGACGGGAACGACAGGGACGACGGGGACGACGGGCGGCGAAGGCGCCCCGCGCAGCGCCGCATCGGGCGAACTACTCGAAGACTTCGGCGCGATCGTCGGCAAGCAGCTCGTCAGCGGCGGTGCCGCCGTCGACCGCGAGCTGATCAGCCGCGTGCGGCCGCGTCTGCTCAGCGCCTTCGACGGTCAGCTCGGGCGCCTCGACGCGCTGATCGTTCTGCGCAACGACCCGAGCACGCCGACGCCAGAACAGGCCAAGGCCTCAGCGCAGTTCGAGACAGGCCTGCTGAGCGGCGTGGCCAAGGTCGGCATCCCCGTCGTCGGCGTCGAGCTGAGCAGCACCGAACCGTCGCAGATCCCGTGGTATGAGGGCAAAGACCTGGCGAGCGTCGACGACATCGACGAGACCGCCGGTCAGGCCGCGCTCGTCTACGCACTGACCGGCTCGCACGGTGCCTACGGGACCAAGTCGACCGCCGACTCGCTGCTGCCGAACGTCGTCGGCGCGGCCACCACGCCGTGACCGGCATCCGGCTTGCTCGCTAGCTTGAGGTCATGCATGCGCTCCCGTTCCTGCTGGCACTGGCGAGCGCCGCGATCCTCGCTCCCGCGCTGCTGCGCACGCTCGCAGACGGCGGGCATCTGAAGCCCAACTACCGCGGTCGCGCGCTGCCGTTCCCGTTCGGCCTGCTGACGCTGGCCGCCGCGCTTGTGGCGCTCGTCCCGTTGATGCTGCTCGCCGTGCTCGCCTCCGCCGAGGTCTTTCACCCTGAGATCCGGCCGGCTGCCGTGTATGCCCTCGGCGTGCTCGCGCTCGGGCTGATCGACGACACGCTCGGCGAGCGGGCGCCGGTGGGCTCCGAGGGCGAGGAGCGCCCGGCGCTGCGCGGCTTGCGCGGGCACGGCGCGGCCGTGCTGCGCGGCGAGCTCTCCACGGGCGCGTTGAAGGCCGTCGGCTCGCTCGGGCTCGCGCTGCTGGCGATGAGCTGGCTCGGGCTTTCCGACGGGCGCTGGCTGCTGGCCGTCGCCGTGCTCGTGCTCGCCACCAACGCCTTCAACCTGCTCGACCTGCGCCCCGGGCGCGCGACCAAGGCCTTCGTGCTGCTCGGCCTCGGCCTCGGCATCGGCTCCGGCGGCCCGCGCCAGCTGTGGACGCTTGGCCTGTTCGCCGCCCCCGCGCTCGTCGCCGGTCTGTATGACCTGCGCGAGCGGGCGATGCTCGGCGACACAGGCGCCAACCTGCTCGGCGCGCTCGCCGGCCTGTGGCTCGTGCTGGCGCTCTCCGGCACCGGCCAGGTGATCGCGCTGATATTGCTCGCCGGGCTGACCCTCTACGGAGAGCTTCGCTCAATTTCCGGGTTTGTCGAAAGGACTCCGGGGCTGCGCCAACTAGACTCCTTTGGCAGGCCCGCATGAGGACGCAATACTCCGACCGACACGCACAGGTTCCGAGCGACACGCGCTTCATCTTCGTGACCGGCGGAGTCGTCTCCTCGCTCGGCAAGGGGATCGCGGCGGCCTCGCTCGGGCGCCTGCTCGTCGCCCGCGGGCTGAGCGTCGGCCTGCAGAAGTTCGACCCCTACATCAACGTCGACCCCGGCACCATGTCGCCCTACCAGCACGGCGAGGTGTTCGTCACCGAGGATGGAGCCGAGACCGATCTCGACCTCGGCCACTACGAGCGCTTCACCGACGCCAACACGAGCCGCGCCTCGAACGTCACCGCCGGCGGCATCTACGACACCGTGATCCGCCGCGAGCGCCGCGGCGACTACCTCGGCGGGACCGTGCAGGTAGTTCCGCACATCACCGACGAGATCAAGCCGCGGATCGCGCTGATCGCCGAGTCCAGCGACGTCGACTTCGTGATTACCGAGATCGGCGGCACCGTCGGCGACATCGAGTCGCTGCCGTTTCTCGAGGCGATCCGCCAGTTCCCCGTCGACGTCGGCCGTCGCCGCTGCCTGTTCATCCACCTCACGCTCGTTCCCTACATCGGCCACGCAGGCGAGCTGAAGACCAAGCCGACGCAGCACTCCGTCAACGAGCTCAGGCGCATCGGCATCGCGCCCGACATGCTGATGTGCCGCTCCGAGGGGGCGCTCTCGCCGGAGATCCGCAAGAAGATCGCGCTGTTCGCGAGCCTGCCGATGGAGGCGATCGTCTCGGCGTGCGACGTCGACGACATCTACAAGGTGCCGCTGACGTTCCGCGAGCAGGGCGTCGACGACTTCATCCTCGAGCAGTTCGGGATGGACGCGCAGGCGCCCGAGCTGTCGAGCTGGGAAGAGTCGATCGAGCGCTCTGAGCGGGCCACGCGTACCGTGCGGATCGCGCTCGTCGGCAAGTACGTGCAGCTCGCGGACGCCTATCTGTCGGTCTCCGAGGCGCTGCGCCACGCCGCCTCCTCGAAGGACAGCACCGTCGAGATCGACTGGATCGACTCCGAGCAGGTCGAGGGCGCCGACGACGGCATGCGCGAGCGCCTGCGGCAGGCCGACGGCATCCTGATCCCCGGCGGCTTCGGCGGACGCGGGATCGAGGGTAAGATCGCCGCCGCGCGCGTGGCGCGCGAGCAGCTCATCCCGTACCTCGGCATCTGCCTGGGCATGCACGTCGCCGTCGCCGAGTTCGCGCGCCACGTCGCCGGCATGGAGGGCGCCAACTCGACCGAGATGGACGTCGAGACGCCCTATCCCGTGATCGACCTGCTGCCCGAGCAGAAGGAGGTCGCCAACCTCGGTGGCACGATGCGCCTCGGCGCCGACCCGATCAAGCTGCACGACGGCTCGAAGGTGCGCGAGATCTACGGCGAGGCCGTCGTCTACGAGCGCCACCGTCATCGCTACGAGGTCAACAACCTGCTGCGCAAGCGCCTGGAGGCGGCCGGCCTGTGCACTTCGGGCACCTCGCCCGACGAGCGCTTGGTCGAGGTGATCGAGCTGGACGAGCACCCGTTCTTCGTCGCCTCGCAGTTCCACCCGGAGTTCAAGTCGCGCCCGGAGCGCCCCGCTCCGCTGTTCCGCGACTTCATCGCCGCCGCGCTCGAGCGCGCCTCAGACGGTCCTTCGGACCGTCCGCAGGCGCATGGCTCGGACAGCCGCCTCGGCGAGCGCGCCGACGTGCTGTGAGCATCGACGCCGTCCACTCACGCGTCGGCGAGCTCGAGCGTCGCTACCTGAACGGGACGTTCGCCGAGCTGTGCCGGATCGAGAGCCCCTCGGGCAGCGAGCGCGTGTGCGCCGAGCGCGTGATCGCCGAGCTGCGCGCGCTCGACGTCGCCACGCACGAGGACGCTGCCGGCCCCCGTGCCGGGTCGGACTGCGGCAACCTGCTGGCGCGGATTCCCGGCGACCCGGCTACCCGGTCGGGCGGACCGGCGAGAGTCGACACGGCGACAGGAGCCGCCGACGCGGCTGGGAGCAGCGAGCGGCGCTCGCTGCTGCTCTGCGCGCACCTCGACACGGTGCCGCTGCTCGCGCCGGTCGAGCCGATGCTCGTCGACGGATACTGGGAGAACGAGCACGATGGCGTGCTCGGCGCCGACAACAAGGCCGCCGTTGCAGTGCTGCTCGCGCTCGCGCGCCACGTGCGCAGCGCCGGCGCGCCGGTCGACCTCGAGCTGCTGTTCACCGTCGGCGAGGAGGTCTCGCTCGCCGGCACGCGTGCGTTCGACGCCTCTCAGCTGCAGAGCGACTTCGGCTACGTGTTCGACCACGCCACGCCGATCGGCGAGGTGATCGTCGACTCGCCCACGCACTTCCGCATCGAGGCCGACTTCCACGGCGCCGCCGCGCACGCCGGCATCCGCCCCGAGCAGGGCCGCAGCGCGATCCTCGCCGCCGCGCGCGCGATCTCCTCGCTGCAGCTCGGGCGCGTGGACGAGCAGACGACGGTCAACGTCGGCACGATCGCCGGTGGCAGCGCGATCAACGTCGTGCCCGAGCGCTGCACCGTGCTCGCCGAGGTGCGCGGCATGCAGGACGGGCGCGCCGAGCAGGTCGTCGCCGAGGTCGTGCAGCGCCTCAACGAGGCCGCCAACCTGCCCGAGTGCGAGTGCGACGTGGACGTCGCCGTGCAGCGCACCTTCGCCGGCTTTCACCTGACCGCCACGCGCCCGGCCGTGCGCATCGCCGAGCGCGCGCTGTCCGCCTGCGGCTATGAGCCTGTGCGGATCGCCAGCGGCGGAGCCTCCGACGCCAACGAGCTGTTCGCGCAGGGCGTCGAAGTCGTCAACCTCGCCAACGGCACCGAGCTCAACCACGAGCCGGGCGAGCGCGTCAGCGTCGCCGCGCTCGAGGGCATGCTCGACGTCGCGCTCGCCCTGCTCGACGTCGCCGCAGACGACGCCTCGCCGGACACGGCGCGCTAGGTTCGGGACATGCTGAAGCTCCGCCGCGCGATCGTGGTCGACGCCGGGTCCGCGCCCGACGCTCGGCCCATGCCCGACGCTCGGTCCGTGCCCGACGCAGGGTCCGTGCGCGACGCCGGCCCCGCGCCCGACGCGGGCCCCGCGCGCGAGCAGCGCCTCGTCGTCGAGCTGAGCGACGCTCCAGGCGCGCGCCGCCCAGCGATCGCCGACGTCGGCCTCGTCGGGCGCGCAGAGCCCGGCGACGAGCTGATCGTCAACGTGCAGGCGCTCGACCTCGGCCTCGGCTCGGGCGGCGTCGTCGTCGTGCACGTAAACCTCACGCGCGGCCTGTCCGGCTCGTGCGCCGGCGCCGCCAGCGTGATGAAGCGCAACTACACGAGCCTGCAGCACGCCGTCGAGCCGGTCGAGCAGGAGGCGCTCGGGTTGCCGCTCGAGCGCCCCGTCGGCGTGCTCGCGCTACACGGGCAGCTCGCCGCCATCGCCTGGGCGTTCGCTGCGGCGGCGCCCGGCGCGAGCCTCGGCTATGTCCAGACCGAGGGCGGGGCGCTGCCCGGCGGGCACTCGCGGACCGTGCGCGAGCTGCGCCGGCGCGGCCTGCTCGCCGGTCATCTGACGGCCGGCGCGGCATACGGGGGGGAGGGCGAGGCGATCACGACGCCCGGCGCGCTCCACCACGGCCTGCGCGCGCTGCGCTGGGACGCGGCCGTATGCGGGCCGGGCCCCGGGATCGTCGGCTCGGCCTCGACGCTCGGGCACGGCGGCATGGCCGCGCTCGACTCCGCGCACGCCGCGCTCGCGCTGGGGGCGCCCACGCTGATCGTCGCGCGCATGTCCTCGGGCGATCAGCGCGAGCGCCATCGCGGCATCTCCCATCACACGCTGACCGTGCTCGACCTGCTGCTGGAGCCGGTGACGGTTGCGCTGCCCGCCGGCATGCGCTCGCCCGTCGGCGTCGACCTGCGCGCCGGCCTCGGCGCCGTCTTCGGCGGCGAGGGCTCGAGCAGCCCGGCGCTCGCGCTCGACGTCGAGCGACCCGTGCGGATCACGCGCCACGACTGGCGCCGCGCGACGGTCGACCTGCCGGGCTATGCCCGATCGGGACTGCCTGCGAGCACGATGGGGCGCACGCTGGCCGAGGACCCGCTGTTCTTCGGTGCCGCGCTCGCCGGGGGCACGGCGCTAGCCGAGCTGGCGGCCCAGGCATGACCGAGCCGGCGGTCCCGGAATGAGTCCGGGCACGAGCTTCGCAAGCTGAACGTCTGATTGCACCGCCAAGGAGGCGGGGCGCCGGAGGCGAAGCCCAAGCTGTGAGCACGGCCGATCTCGTCACGTCGCAGGCGCCCGGCGAGATCGAGTCGCTGCTGCTCGACTTCCTCGCCTATCTGGAGCTCGAGCGGGGCCTGTCGCGCAACACGCTCGAGGCCTACCGCTCCGACCTCTTGCAGTTCGGCGAGTTCCTCGCCCGCCGCGGCGTGCGCCCGAGCGAGGCCACGCACGGCGACCTCGCGGCGTTCCTGGCCGAGCTCTCCGGCGGTGAGCTGCCGGCGGCGGCCTCGACGCTCGGGCGCAAGGTCGCGTGCCTGCGCTCGTTCTACCGCCACCTGCGCCGCGAGGGCCTGATCGAGCACGACCCGACGGCCGAGCTGCACGGGCCGCGCAAGACCCAGCGCCTGCCGCGCGTGCTGAGCCGCCAGGAGGTCGCGCGCCTGTTGCGCGAGCCGAAGGGCACCGCGCCGCTCGCGCTGCGCGACCGGGCGCTGCTGGAGCTGATGTACGCGTGCGGGCTGCGCGTGTCCGAGGTGACCGGGCTGGAGCTGGGCGACGTCGATCTCGAGCAGGCGATGCTGCGCGCGCGCGGCAAGGGATCGAAGGAACGGCTCGTGCCGGTCGGCAGGCAGGCGATCGCGGCGCTCGGCGTTTACAACGCCCGCGGGCGCCCGCTGCTGGTAGGCGTGCGCGCCGAGTCCAAGCTGTTCGTCAACCGCCGCGGCGGCGGTCTCACGCGCCAGGGCCTCTACAAGATCGTGCAGGGCCACGCGCGCGGCGCGGGGCTGCAGGAGCGGATGAGCCCGCACACGCTGCGCCACTCCTTCGCCACGCACCTGCTCGCGGGCGGCTGCGACCTGCGCTCGCTGCAGGAGATGCTCGGACACGCCGACCTGGCCACGACGCAGGTCTATACGCACCTCTCGGCGGAGCGGCTGAAGGACGCCTACTTCAGCGCGCACCCGCGCGCGTCCTCGGGTTGAGCATGGAGGGGCCAGGACGCGCCGCACCGGACGCGAGGGCGCTCGTGATCGTGATGGATGCGTGCGGCATCGGCGCGCTGCCCGACGCGGCGAGCTACGGCGACGAGGGCACGAACACGCTCGTGCACGTGGCCGAGGCGGTCGGCGGGCTACAGCTGCCCGCGCTCGCTCAGCTCGGGCTCGGCTCGATCGCGGCGCTCGCCGGCGTGCCGTGCTCTTCCGACCCGGCGATCCACGGGCGGCTGCACCCGCTCGGCCCGGGCAAGGACTCGGCGACGGGGCACTGGGAGCTGATGGGCGCCGTGCTTCCGCGTCCGCTGCCGACCTACCCCGACGGCTTCCCGGCAGAGGTGATCGACAGGCTGCGTCGGGCGATGGGCTATGAGCTGATCTGCAACAAGCCTTACAACGGCATCGCCGCGATCGAGGACTTCGGCGCCGAGCACCTGCGCACGGGCGCGTTGATCCTCTACACCTCCCAGGACTCCGTGCTGCAGCTGGCGGCGCACGTCGATCGCGTGGCGCCGGCCGAGCTCTACGCGGCGTGCGCGGCGGCGCGAGCCGAGATGCACGGCGAGCACGCCGTGGGGCGCGTGATCGCGCGGCCGTTCGCCGGCGCCGAGGGCGCCTTTGAGCGCACCGAGGGCAGGCGCGACTTCGCGCTGCCACCGCCCGGGCGCAGCTACCTGGAGGAGCTCGCCGACGCCGGCGTCGAGGTGCACGGGGTCGGCAAGATCCATGACCTGTTCGCCGGCGTCGGCGTCGCGCACAAGCATCCGGGCGCGTCGAACACGCAGGCGCTGGCTGAGGTGGAGGTCCTGATCGAGCAGCTCCTATCGGGATTCATCTTCGTGAATCTGATCGAGACCGACCAGATCTACGGACACCGCAAGGACGTTCACGGCTTCGCGGGGGCGCTGCGCCGGCTCGACAAGCAGATCGCTCGCTGGCTGCCCGGACTGCGTGAGCGAGACCTGCTGATCGTGACGGCCGACCACGGCGTCGATCCGAGCCATGCCGGGACCGACCACACGCGCGAGTACGCGCCGCTGCTCGCCGTCACCGGCGCGATGGCGGCGCGGCGGGCGCGGGGTGGCAGCTACGGCGGCTTTCGTCACGACGGGCCGCTGGCCGACGTCGGCGCGAGCGTGCTTCAGTGGCTCGCCGGGCGCACCGCGCAGGAGCTGCCGGGGGAGCCGTTCCTCGGCGCAGCATAAGCTGGGCTCAGTGCCCGAGCTGCCCGAGGTCGAGACGATCAGAAGCCAGCTGGCCCCGCACGTCGAGGGCCGCCGCTTGGCGCGCGTGCAGATCGACGATCCGCGCTGGTCGCGCCCGCTGGCGCCGCACGAGCTCGAGCAAGCGCTCGAGGGTCGGCGCGTGGAGTCGCTGGGCCGGCGCGGCAAGTACCTGCTGTGGCACCTCTCCGGCGACGTGCACCTGGCCCAGCACCTGCGGATGACGGGGGCCGTGCTGCTCGACCCCGATCCCGAGCCGATACATACGCGGGTTCGCATCGAGCTGAAGCCGAAGCTGCGCCTGGCGATCGTCGATCCTCGCCGCTTCGGCACGGGCGAGCTGCTGCTCGGCACAGGCGCGCTCGATGCCTTCCTCGACGCGCGACTTGGGATCGAGCCGTTCGACGAGGGCTTCACGGGCGAGCGCCTGCGCGCGATGGCCCGCGGGCGGGTCGGCCCGATCAAGGCATTCCTGCTCGACCAGCGCCACGTGGCCGGCGTCGGCAACATCTACGCCGACGAGGCGCTGTTTCGCGCCTACGTCCACCCGCTGCGCCCGGCCGGCAAGCTGACGCGCGGGCAGTACGACTTGCTGCGCGATGGCATTGTCGAGTCGCTGCAAGCCGGGATCGACGCGCGCGGGGCCTCGATCGACGACTTCCGCCACATCGACGGCGTCAAGGGCTCCTTCCAGGATCGCTTCCTCGTGCACCTGCGCGAGGGCGAGCCGTGCGTGCGCTGCGCCACGACGGTCGTGAAGATGGTCGTCGGCGGGCGCGGCACGTATGTCTGCGAGCACTGCCAGCCGCGACCGCGCTTGCGCAAGCGGGCGCCGCGACGGGCTCGCGTAGCTGCTTAGGCGCCGGGGCGGCGCGGGCTGCTCAGGCGGCGAGCAGCTCGTCGAGCTCGCCGCTGTCGGCGGCCTTCAGCACCTCGGCGTAGCCACCGATCAGGCGGTCGTCGACGAGCACCTGGGGGAAGCTCATCATCCCCGTCTTGCGTACCAGCTCGACGCGGCCGGTCGGGTCCTTGGAGAGGTTGACTTCGGCGAAGTCGACCTGGCGCGCCTCAAGGAGAGCCTTGACACGCCGGCAGAAGGAGCAGGGGTCGGTTGTGTACACCGTGACTTTGCTCATTACTTCATTAAGTATAGCTTCGCAAGATGATTCCCTGAGCGGGGCGGAGTCGGCCGCGGTCAAGCCTAGAATCGCATGAATCATGAGCAGAGCGGTGAAGACGGAGGCGGTCGTGCTGCGCTCGATGCGCTACGGCGAGGCCGACCGCATCCTGCACCTGTATACGCCCGGTCGCGGGCGCGTGGGCGCGATCGCCAAGGGCGTGCGCCGCTCGCGCAGCCGCTTCGGCGGGCGCCTGGAGCCGTTCTTCAGGCTGCGCATCGAGCTGCACGAAGGTCGCGGCGAGCTGCTCACGGTGACAGGCGCGGAGACGGTCGACGGTTATCGACACCTGCGCGAGGACGCGGCGGCGCTGGACGCGGCGGCGCGTGCGTGCGACGCAGTCGGGCGGCTGTTCGAGACAGCCGAGCCGCACCCGGGTGTTTTCAACCTGCTGTGCCGCAAGCTCGCGCTGCTCGACGAGCAGGCGGGGGACCGTGCGCGGCCTGGCGCGGGCGCGCCGGTGGCGGCACGCGCGGGGGCGCTCGCCTTTCGCTTGAAGCTGCTGCTCGCGGCGGGCCTCGCGCCGCAGCTCGGTTCGTGCGCTTCGTGCGGTGAGCCGGAGGGGCTCGTCGGCTTCTCGGGCGCCGCCGGCGGCGTCGTCTGCGGGGCGTGCGAGGCGGCGTCGTTCCCGCTCGAAGAGCAGGCCTACCGCTTCATGACCGACGCCTTCGGCTCGCCGCTGCACGAGGCGCCGGACGCGCCCGAGCAGGCGCTCGGCCAGGTCGAGCGCGCGATCTCGGCGACGCTCGAGCACCATGCGCATCTGCGGCTGATGCCGGCGGCGGCCCGGGCGGGCTGAGCGGGCTGAGCGGCTGAGCGGGCTGGGCTGAGCGCGCCGGGGCAGGGCGCGGCACAGGGGTCGGCGGCGCGAGGTATCTTGGCGCGATGGACGAGGGTCGGCCGATCGCCTACCAGATGCTCGAGCAGGGCGTGCCCGTGCTCGCCGCCGGTGGCGAGCTCCTCGGCACGGTCGGCGCCGTGCTGAGCGCGCCCGAGAAGGACGTCTTCCATGGCTTGCTCGTCAAGACCAAGACGCACGGGCTCAGGTTCGTCGAGGCGGCCGCGATCGCCGCGATCCACGAGCGTGGTGTAGACCTGCTGATCGACGCGGCCGCGGCCGAGGAGCTGCCGCCGCCTGAGCACGCGGCGCCGGTATACGACGAGGACCCGGCCAAGCAGCAGGGATGGCGCCACTGGGTCAACGCGTTCACCGGTCGCGGCGACTGGGATCGCGGCGCGCGCTGAGCGTCGGTCCGCCGCTCCTTGGCGGCCTGCAAAGCCGTTTGCGCCCAGTGCCGATCCGGGAGGCCGGTTCGTAAAGCGGCGTCCTTGGACGGCCGCGCGCGCTGCCATCATCGAAGGATGAGCACGACAGAGCAGTTCGAGACCGTGGCCGGTGGTTTCGCCGAGCGAATCGTCGCGCAGGAGGAGCGGCTGCTCTCGCCGTCGGCCGCGCGCTCCTACCCGGCGCGGCGGCTGCGGGCGGAGAACGACTGCGGCCTGCGCACGCCGTTTCAGCGCGACCGCGATAGGATCGTACACAGCAAGGCCTTCCGGCGCCTGACGCACAAGACGCAGGTGTTCGTGGCGCCGCAGGGCGATCACTACCGCACGCGGCTCACGCACACGCTCGAGGTGACGACGATCTCGCGCACGGTGGCGCGGGCGCTGCGCTTGAACGAGGACCTGGTCGAGGCGATCGGACTGGGCCACGATCTCGGGCACCCGCCGTTCGGGCACATCGGCGAGGAGGTGCTCGACAGCTGCCTGAAAGAGCGCTTCGGCCTGGACTTCCGCCACTACGAGCACTCGCTGCGCGTCGTCGACTGCCTCGAGCGCGACGGGGCGGGGCTCAATTTGACAGAGCAGGTGCGCGACGGGATCGCGCGGCACTCGAGCCGCGCGCCGGAGCCGCAGACGCTCGAGGGCCGGATCGTGCGCGTGATCGACCGCGTGGCGTACATCAACCACGACATCGACGACGCCGTGCGCGCGGGCCTGCTGCGCGAGGAGCATCTGCCGGCGGAGCCGATCGCGGTGCTCGGCGTGACCGGCTCTCAGCGGATCGACGCGCTCGTGCACGACATGGTCGAGCACTCGGCGCGCGCCGGGGAGATCGTGCAGGGTCCGCAGGCGGGGCCGGCGATGGCGGCGCTGCGCGACTTCATGTTCGAGCGCGTCTACCTGGGCCCGGCGGTGCGCGCCGAGCACAGGCGCATCGCGCGCGTCGTGCGGCGGCTGTTCGAGCACTACGTGGAGAACCCGGCCGAGCTGCCGGGCGGTCCGGGAGATCGGCCGCTGGACGAGGCGCGGGGGCAGGCTGCGGAGCTCGGCGAGGCGGACGGGGCGAAGCTGGCGCAACGCGTCACGGACTACCTGGCGGGGATGACGGACCGCTACTGCATAAGGCTCTACACGGAGCTCGACGTGCCGCAGGCTTTCGCCCGCTAGGTTGCCGGAGGTGGCGCTCTACACGAACGACTCCCGCGACCGCGTGCGCGACGCGGTCGACTTCGCCGAGCTCGTCTCGGCGCGCACGGAGCTGCGCAGGGCGGGGCCGGCGCGGATGGAGGGGCTGTGCCCGTTTCACGACGAGCGCACGCCGTCGTTCGGGATCGACCCGGTGCAGAAGGTCTACCACTGCTTCGGCTGCCAGGCTTCGGGCGACGTGTTCACGTTCGTGCAGGAGACCGAGGGGGTCGACTTCAAGGGCGCGCTGGAGCTGCTGGCCGAGCGCTACGGCGTGGAGCTGCAGCGCGAGAAGGAGGACCCGCGTGAGGAAGAGCGGCGCAGACGCCGCGAGCGGCTGCTGGAGCTGCTCAAGCGCACGGCGGGCTACTACGAGCGCTACCTGTGGGAGTCGAGCGAGGCCGAGCGCGCGCGGGAGTACCTGAAGGGCAGGGGCCTGCAGGAGGCGACGTTGCGGGAGTTCCGCGTGGGCTATGCGCCGAGCGCGTGGGACCGGGTGCTGCTGGCCTCGCGCCGCGGCGGCTTCTCTGAGCAGGAGCTGTACGCGACGGGCCTGGCGCAGCGCTCGAAGCAGAACGGGCAGCCGTATGACCGCTTCCGCGGGCGGATCATGTTCCCGCTGACCGACGTGCGCGGGCGCGTGCTCGGCTTCGGTGCGCGCGCGATGCGCGAGGAGCAGAAACCGAAGTACCTGAACACCTCGGACAACGACGTCTACCACAAGGGCCTTCACCTCTACGGCGCCGACCTGGCGCGGGCGCACGCGACGAAGGCGGGCTCGGTGATCCTGTGCGAGGGCTATACCGATGTGATCGCGCTGCACCAGGCGGGGATGCGCAACGCGGCCGGGCTGATGGGTACGGCGCTGACGGCCGATCAGGTGGGCGAGCTGGCGCGCATGGCGCAGACGGTGCTGCTGGCGCTCGACGCCGACAGCGCCGGGCAGGAGGCGATGCTGCGCGCGTCGGGGCTCGCGGCGAAGCGGAGTCTCGAGCTGCGCGTGGTGCCGTTGCCCGAGGGCGCCGATCCGGCCGATCTGATCCAGCGCGACGGGCCGCAGGCGATCGCGGCGGCCGTCGAGCGCTCGGTGCCGTTCGTGCGCTTCCGCGTGGAACGGGTGCTGGCCAACGGCGATCACTCCAGTCCGGAGGGGCAGGATCGGATGGTCGACGAGCTGCGACCCGTGTTCGCGCAGCTGCCGGAGGGGGCGATGCGGATGGAGCTGATCCGGATGGCCTCGGGCAGGCTGGCCGTGCGCGACAGCGTGTTCGAGCAGCGGCTCACAGCGACGCCGGCGGCTGCGGCCGGCGGGCGTGGCGGCGAGCGAGCGCCCGGGCGCGGGGGCGATCGGCAGGGGCAGCAGGACGAAGCCTCCGGAGAGCGTCGGGCGCCCAACGGGGCGCAGGGGCGGGCGCGGACGCTGTCGGGGCGCGAGGACACCGAGCGCGCGTTCCTGGCGTTGTGCATCGCATCGCCGGAGGAGGGCGCGGCGATGCTGGCGAGCATCGACATCGAGGAGGACTTCTCCAGCGACCTGCTGCGGCGCGCAGCGCGGCATCTGGCGGCGGGCGATCTGCGCGAGCCGATGGCGGCTGGGGCCGCCGATGGCCAGGGGAGCCTCGACGAGGATCCTGAGCTGAAGGGGCTGATCGCCGAGCTGATCGTCGAGGGCGGGCGCGAGTCGGTCGCCAAGCCGGCCAAGCTCGAGGCCCAGCGCTTGCAGCTCGAGCTCGCCCGCGTCGACCGTCAGATCCAGCGCGCCCGCGGCGAGCACAGCGGCGAGGTAAGCACGCTCGCCGGGCAGCGCGCCGAGGTCAAGCGGCAGTTCGACCGAGCTTACGGGCGGGTGTTGGAGGAGACGGGGGAGCGGGAGTACTGAGGTCGGCGCAGGGGCTGGGGCCTTCGCGCTGCGCACGAACAGATGTTCGCTTTTCCGTCCGACCCGTTGTAGACAATGCAGTGCATGGATCGCACTCGCTTGGAGCAGATGCTTGGGGAAGGACTGTCGCTGGCCGAGATCGGCAGGAGATTGGAGCGCCATGAATCCACCGTCTCCTACTGGGTCGACCGTTATGGACTACGGGCCAATGGGCACGAGCGACACGCTGCGCGGGGCGGGCTCGCCAAGGATCGACTGGAAGGGCTCGTGGATGCAGGTATGTCGACGTCGGAGATCGCGGCGGCTGTGGACAGGAGCAAGACCTCCGTGCGCCATTGGCTGCGCAAGTATGGGCTGAAGACTCGGCGCTCAGCGGGTTCGAGACCGAGGGAGGCGACGATTGCGGCGAGGGCGCAAGGTCTTTCGGAAGTCATCTTGTCGTGCCCTAGTCACGGTGAGGTCAGCCATGTTCGAGACAGCCGCGGATCCTTTCGCTGTCGACGGTGCCGTG
Organism: Solirubrobacterales bacterium; assembly: GCA_044446425.1. GTDB lineage: Bacteria > Actinomycetota > Thermoleophilia > Solirubrobacterales > Solirubrobacteraceae > Palsa-744. The sequence goes on from JBIOEW010000001.1 coordinate 124,175, forward strand.
CCGAGGCCGTGGCCCGCCGCCGGAGACGCGTAAAGCAGATCCTCGTCGAGGAGGCGGGCGGGCGCTGTCGACTGTGCGGCTACGACGGGTCGCCCGTTGCCCTCGAGTTCCATCACCTCGATCCGCGCGAGAAGGAGTTCGGGGTGGCATCCCGCGGGGTGGCAAGAAGCCTGGACCGCGTCCGCGCGGAGGTCCGCAAGTGCGTCCTGTTGTGCTCTAATTGCCACGCGGAGGTCGAGGCGGGTATCCGCTCGATCTCCGGGGTAGTCCAAATGGACGATCCGGGGTAGCTCAATTGGCGGAGCAAGATCCTGTTAAGATCGAGGTTGTGGGTTCGAGTCCCACCCCCGGAGCCTCAAGGTAGGTCACGCAGAAGGCGCGGCTCCCTCGCCTTCCCACTTACTGAGATGCGTGCGCATCTCTGCTGGGTTGAGAGTTCGTAGGGTCTCTGCGAGGTGCTCGAAGTATTGGAGGTAGGCCTGCGGGTGGCGTCTTCGACGTTCGCTGACGATGAACGGTTCAAGCTGAGACCACAGTCGAAGCGTGCTGTCTCCAAGGAAGCCGGCTACCAGCTCGGGGGCGATGAGGTGCTGAGCAACTTGGACTCCAAGGTTGTCGAGGTAGTGGCTCACCCTCAGAACTGCTTGGGCGACATCGTCGGGCAGGTTGCTGATGCCATTAGCCGGGTCGAGGGCTGGCAGCCTCTGGGACAACAATCGCCGTGCCGCGACCATCTCCCTGCTTCGATACTCCCGAAACAGGTCGACCGTCGCCGGGAAGGCGTTGCTAGTTCGCGCCTCATGCAGTTGTCTAAGCGAAGCCCATGCGGCAATCGCCGAGACCAAGAAGGCTGCAACGGCGATGATGAGCGCCCACATGTGAAAGCGATCCTAGTCATCGATCGATTGGCGATGATGGTCGGAGGGCTGCGGCTCAGCTGGCCAAGCTTTCGACTAGTCGCGCGGCGGCGATCCCAGAGTCATGTGTTTCGGCCCAGACGCCGAGCGCTTGGGCGCGCGCCCCGATCTCATTGTCGGCGAGCGCCCGCTCGACCGCCAAGCGCAGCACCCGCGGCGTGACGAAGCGACGCGGCACACGCACGCCGGCTCCGGCCCAGTCGAGGCGGGCGGCGTTCTCGTTCATGTCGCCCACCGCCGGGCAGGCGACGACGACGCAGCCGCTCGAGAGAGCCCGCACGAGCGTGCCGTGGCCGGCGTGGCAGACGACCACGTCGCAGTGCGGCATCGTGCGCGCATAGGAGACCCAGTCGACCAGGCGCGCGTTGTCCGGTACGGGCAGCGGCGTCGGCGGCAGCCGCCGGTTCCAGGTCCCGAGCACGCGCACCGGTGCGTCCGCGAGCCCGAGCAGGGCGGCGTGCAACATGCGGTGCTCTGCGTCCTGTGCCGTCGACGGCGCGATCAGCACGAGCGGCTCATCGCCCGGCGGCAGCTCGACGTCGGCCGTCGGCGGCTCCCACATCAGCGGCCCCACGACGTGCACGTGCTCCGGCCATGCGCGCGGGTACTCGAGCTGCGGGAACGTCGCCACGATCGCCAGTTCGCGGCTGATGCCGCCGTGGACGTGGGGCAGAGGGGACAGGCCGACGCGCTTGCGCGTGGCGTTCAACTCGCTGCGTCCCAGCTCCAGCCCGCGATCGACCGGCCGCTGCGCGCCGCGCCACAGCCGGCGCCCGAGCGCGCTGCGCGGCAGGCGCGCGCCGAGCGAGTAGATCGGGAAGTCGCGCTCGCCGTGCGGGTAGACGTGGGGGATCAGCGTCGCCACCGGCACCCGCTCGAGCTCGCCCGCCAGCGCCGGCGCGAGCGTGAGGATGTCCGCCACCACCGCATGCGGGCGCAGCTCGCGCACGAGCGGGAGCGTGTCGCGCGTCGCGTACACGACCGCCTCGTAGAAGTCCAGCGGCTCGGGACCCTGTGGGAAGACCTGGTACTCCGGCGCCGTCGCGAAGACCATGCCCTCCGCCTCGACGTGCTCGCGCCAGCGCGCCCACGTCTGCAGCGTCACCTCGTGCCCGCGCGCCACCAGCGCGCGGCCGAGCGCGATCATCGGGAACGCATGGCCTGGATCGCCGAAAGCGCCCAGCAGGATCCGACGCCGGCTGTCGCTCACGCGCGCTTCGGGTCGCTCAGGCCGCGAGCTCGGCGAGCAGGCGCAGCTGCGCCAGGCGCTCGTCGGCGTCGAACGCCGTCGGCGTGACCCCGAGCGTGCCCACGCCTGCATCGCGGTAGATCGCCAGGCGCTCGCGCACGACGTCTTCGGGTCCGCACAGCGAGACCTGGTCGATCAGCTCGTCCGGGATCGCCGCCATCGCCTCCTCGCGCTTGCCTTCCAGGTACAGATCCTGGATCGTCTTGGCCTCCGCCTCGTAGCCGTAACGGCTGACGAGCTGGTTGTAGAAGTTCTGCTTGCGCGAGCCCATGCCGCCGACGTACAGCGCCACGAACGGTCGCATCGTGTTGCGCGCCGCCTCGAGGTCCTCCGTGATGCACAGGCTGACCGTCGGCGCGATGTCGAAGCCCTCCAGCGATTTGCCCGAGCGCGCCGCGCCCTGCTCGAGCAGTGGGCGCAGCTCGGAGACGTGCTCCGGGCTGAACAGCGTCGGAATCCAGCCGTCCGCGATCTCGCCCGCCAGCGCCGTGTTCTTCGGCCCGATTGCCGCCAGGTAGATCGGGATGCGCTCCTGCACCGGCGAGATCGTCAGCTTCAGCGCCTTGCCCGGGCCATCCGGCAGCGGCAGCTCGAGCGTCTCGCCGTGGAACTCCACGCGCTCGCGTGCCAGCGCCATGCGCACGACCGCCACGTACTCGCGCGTGCGCTGCAGCTGCTTGGCAAAGCGCTGCCCGTGCCAGCCCTCCGCCACCTGCGGCCCCGAGGAGCCGATGCCGCAGATCATGCGACCGTTCGAGAGCTGGTCGATCGTTGCCGCCGTCATCGCCGTCATCGCCGCCGAGCGCCCCGGCATCTGGAAGATCCCCGAGCCCAGGCGGATCGTCGAGGTCTGCCCCGCCAGCCAGCCCAGCACAGTCGCCGTGTCCGAGCCGTACGCCTCCGCCGCCCAGACCGAGTCATAGCCCAGGCGCTCCGCCTCCTGCACGATTCGCAACTGGTCCTCCGAGCTGAGGCCGAGGCCCCAGTAGCCGATGTGCACGCCGAGCTTCATGTGCAAATTTCCTTTCAGCCGGAGGGTTTCGTTGCGCTGCGAAGACGCGCGACCTAGGCTGGTTCGCGCCCGCGCCGACGGCTGAGCTCCCGCCCCCGGCACGGCCACACCCTATGGGAATTCGTTCTAAATCCTCATCCAGACGAAACGTCGAGGACCTGCGCCTGACGATCGACTGCCTGCCCCTCGCAACCCGGCAGGCCATGCTCGACGGCGTTCGCGGCACCGAGCGGATCATCGTCGGCGCCTACACAGACGGCTACGGCGGCGTCTGCCCGATGCTCGCCGCCCACCGCCGCGGCGGGCGCACCAACTTCCTCTCCTTCGCCCACGCCTGGGATCGCTTCACGCGTGCCGGGCGCCAGGCCCGCGCCGCCACCCGGCGCGAGCGCAGCATCCTGACCTCACAGCTCGAAGCCAGCCTGCTGAGCGCAGCCGACGTCGACCTGCGCCGCGCCATCGGCGAGCACCGCGGCGCCGTTCGCCGCCGCGAGCGCGAGCAGCGCGACCCCGTCGGCGAGATCCTCGTCAAGCGCAGACCGAGACGCCTGCGCCGCACAAGCCGCGAGTCGCCCAGCCCCTCCTACAGCGAGTCGCCCGGGCGGATGAACATGATCTCCGGCACCACGCACGCCGGCGAGGTCTTCAGCAGGTAGCGCACCGACTCCGCGATGTCCTGCGGCGCGATCATCTCCTCCGCCGGGACCTGGCCCTTGACGAACTCCGTCATCGGCGTGTCGACGAAGGCGGGGCAGAGGGCGGTCGACTTGATTCCCTGCTTGCCCAGTTCCTTGTTCATCGCTTCCGTCCAGCCGACCACGCCGTGCTTGGTCGCCGAGTACACCGCCAGCCAGCCCTCCGCGCGCTTGCCCGAGATCGATGACGTGTTGACCACCAGCGCGTTGTGATGCTCCGCGCCCGCCTCCAGCAGCATCGAGACGGCTTCGCGGTAGAACAGCACGATCTGGCGCAGGTTGATGCCCAGCTGCATGTCCAGGTGCTTCGTCTTGATCTCGCCCACCGGCGCGCCGATGCCCACGCCCGCGTTGTTGACCAGCACGTCCAGGCGCCCGTAGCGCTCGCGGTGTGTGTCGACGACCTTCTTGATCTCCGCCTCATCCGCCACGTTCGCCGCCACCGCCTGCACGTCCAGGCCGTCGTCAGCCAGTCCCTTGACCGCGTCATCGAGCTTCTCCGGGCGCCGCGCCGCCATCGTCACGCCGTAGCCCTCCTCGCCCAGCACCCTCGCGATCGCCAGTCCGATGCCGCTCGAGGCCCCTGTCACGATCGCCGCACGCTGTGCCATCCGCATTCCTTCCCTCTGGTTCCGGCCCCGCCTCCCGGCTCGCGGCGCCGCCGCCCCGCGGACGGCGGTCGTGAGCATTCCACATCTCGCTGGTAGCTTCTGCTGGCCGGTCTGACCGGCCGCGCTCGGGCGCAAGCCCGCGGGCGTGTAGGGCCCGTAGCTCAGTTGGTTAGAGCTGCCGACTCATAATCGGTAGGTCCCTGGTTCGAGTCCAGGCGGGCCCATGGCTGGATCGTGCATTGCAGAGGCGTTTCGGGGACGCCGACCGCCTTTGAGGGGGGGTCTCGGGGATGCGTGCCCGGGCGCAGTATGTCCGTAGGGGCCATGACTCGACGGTCGCCGTAGCGTTCATGCGCCCGGATGTCGTCGGCCGGCGCTTGTTCGATGCTCACCATCGCCAAGACGCGATCACCGTATTGAAGTCACGTGCCATCGATTCGGCGCTCTCAAAGGGCGCCACGCCGAGTAGCCTCACGATCGTGTCCCCCCGCATGGGCGCCCACATTTCGATGCTGTGCAGCTGGAGAACGGGCTGATGCGGGCGGTTCAGCATGAAGCCCGGCATCGTGCCTGAGAGGTCCCAGTAATAGCCGGTCCCGCCGCCAAACCTGACGATTCGGATCGGGGCTACGATCTTCAGACCGGTGTCGCGCGCCATTTTCAGCGGCCACTGCTCGATGTGCGGCTGAGCCATGAAGCCCGTCGGCCTCGCTTCGGAGCGCATGAAGCTGTATACGGACATGCTGTAGATGGCCTCGCGAGGGACGCCCTCGCGATACATGCCCCAGTGAAGCGTGGTCTGGTCGCTCAAGGGCTCGAGCTCTCGCATCCCCTCGAGTTCTGCCGAGCCTCGCTCCGCCCAGCCCTCGGGAAGGGAGAAGCGTGCCGCCCGCCCGCGAACCTCCAACGAGACCATCCGTGAGACGGGGCCGATGGGCAGATCGTATACGCGGCCGTCCGGCTTGACCGCATCGAATTCAGCCTCGGTGTAGCCGCCTCGCGCGAGATTCGCGTAACCCTCGTAGCCGGGGAAGATTTCGCCCAACCTGTCCAGGAACGTCACGCCTTGCTCCCTGCATGGTGCATGTTGTCGGGACTATAATGATAATTGGACGTTCACTGAAAGCTACTGCGTGCTGCGCAGACGCCTGGCGTTCATATCGGCCGTACCGCCGAATGGCGTTCGCGAAAGTGTGCAAACGCCTGGCAAGCCCCCGCATTGCTGCTCTTGACGAGCAGCTCGACTGCGCTCAACCGGCCGTCCGACAGGCCGGCCACGTGGTGCCGAAGGCGGCGCCGGGCGCAGACCCGACATCATCCCGCAAACTCGCATTCCAGAGCTGGATCACTGGACCTCGCCCACCCGCACGCGGGAACTTCTGTCGAACCTGTGTTTAGAACCCGGAAATCGGGGTAGTGCACTGATCCAGGACAGATTCCACGGCAAATAGTGCAAATAGCAAGCGGAGATGGGCCGGAGAAGTACTGAACGACCTGGCGCTCCCGGCGCACGAGCGGTAAACTGCGGGGGAGCAGCAAGTCGGAGACCTGTAAGCGAACCGACGGGAGGAACGACATGACGGTCACGGACATGGCGGTTTCGACAGCCACGCGAGGATCCCGATTCGTTCCAGGCACGAGCGAGGAGCAGCAGCTGTTTGCGCGCCACCAGCAGGGCGACAGGCTTGCCCGCGAGGAACTGGTGCGCCGCTTCATGCCGCTCGCACGCAGCCTCGCGCGCCGCTACGACCGCTCGTCAGAGCCGTTCGAGGATCTGCTGCAGGTCGCCTCGCTGGGACTCTTGAAGGCGCTCGACCGCTTCGACCCGGACATGGGCCACCCGTTCGCATCGTTCGCGGTGCCGACGATCCTCGGCGAGATGCGCCGCCACTTCCGCGACGCGGGCTGGTCGGTGCACGTGCCGCGCGGCTCCCAGGAACGCGCGCTGAAGGTGCGCGACGCGCAGGAGCGCCTGGCCAACGAGCGCGGTCGCGCGCCGACGGTGCAGGAGCTCGCGGAGTACCTCGAGCTTGGCCAGGACGACGTGATCGACGCGCTGCAAGCGATCCAGGCGTACGAGTCGCTGTCGCTCGACGCCCCGCGTCCGGGTGCGACGGACGAAGCGACGTCCTATGGCGATGCGATGGGCGAGGAGGACGAGCGCTACGAGCTGGTCGAGCTCGACGCCACGGTCAGCGCGGTGCTCGGGCGGATCCCGCAGCGCGAGCGCCAGATTCTGCGCATGCGCTTCGTCGACGATCTGACGCAGACTGAGATCGCGGCCCGGGTGGGCATCTCGCAGATGCAGGTCTCACGGCTGCTGCGACGCTCGCTCGATCAACTGCGCGCGCTGACAGACGCCAAGAGCTGACGGCCGAAAGCACCGCTCGCCTCGCCGATCGTCGGTTCGATGGGACTCGGTCACCGGCACGTATCGTTGATGCGGTGATGGCCGAGGCTCCGAACGTCTGCCTGACGCTTTCGAACCAGCCCGAGAACGTCCTGCTGGTGCGCGAGACGCTCAGCGGGCTGGCGGAGACGGTCGGCGTCGACGGGGTCGAGCTCAACGACATCCGCACGGCCGTGACGGAGGCGTGCAACAACGTCGTGCTGCATGCCTACGAAGGCGGCGAAGGGCCGCTGCAGGTCGAGCTCTACCTGGCGCCGGTGGCGGTCGAAGTGGTCGTGCGCGATCACGGCACGGGCATCAGGCCGCACATCCGCAGCGAGGAGGAGGACGCGCTCGGGATCGGCCTGTCGATCATCCAGGCACTGGCGCCGCGAGTCGAGTTCAAAGACGTCAGCGGCGGCGGCACGGAGGTACGCATGGAGTTCTCGACGCCCGGCACTGAGTCGCTGCCGGCGCTGGCGCCCGACGGCTTCGAGGCACCGGCCGTGGCGCCGGCGGAGCTCGCCACGACGACCGGTCTGGCGCTGGCCCCGAGTGAGCTGGCGCAGCATGTGCTCCCGCGCGTGATGTGCGTGCTCGCGGCGCGCGCGCGGTTCACGACCGATCGCATCGCAGACGCCGAAATGCTGGCCGATGCGCTCGTCTCGCGTAGCTTTGACGCGAGCGCGCAGCAGCACATGACGCTCTCGGTTCACGTGGGCACGCGCGAGGTCGCGCTGCGCCTGGGTCCGCTCGGAGCAGGCAGCGCAGGGCGGCTGATCGCCGACAGCGAGACCGGCATCGGCCCGATCGTCGAGCGGCTCACCGACGAGCGCCGGATCGCCGGCGAGGGTGCGTTCGAGATGCTCGAGCTGACGATGCGCGACGAGCGCTGAGGCTGCGCTGCGGGCAAGAAGAAATAGGCGGTGACCGCCGGGGGTAGCGGCCACCGCCTGAGGGAGGACAACTCCAGACTGTCCTTTGCCCGCCCCGGGCGGTCCTAAACATCAATTTGAAAAGAATTATTTGGCGGCCTTCGCGCCGCGCCTGCGTCGGGCTCGGCCAGCCTCCCGGCAGGTGGCGTGGACGCCGGTACCGGTACTCGAACGTCGGCCGATCGAGCCTGGGCAGGCGCCGCTTCGGCGGCGCCTGCAAGGCGCCTTGCAGGCGCCCAGGAGGGGATCGAGCGCAGGAGAGGTCGAGACGGGAGGCGGCCGCTTCGTCCTGCCGAGCAGTCGAAAACAGCCGTCCACGCGGGGGCGCAACTGTCCAGCAACGGATCGGCGCTGCCGAGGTACCGATTGACCGATGACGAGACGGGGTAGACGCGAGCAAGCGCCTGGCACATCGACGCCGGGCCTTCACAAGGAGGAAGAACTATGGCTGCCCTGATCGCACTCGTGCTCATCTTGGCCATCTTCGGGGGACTTGGCTTTGCCGCTCACGTGCTCTGGTACGTGCTCATCTTCGCCGTCCTCTTGTGGCTGATCGGCTTCTTCATCGGCGGTGGCGTCGCCGACGGCGGTGGCCGAAGGCGTTGGTACGGACGCTAGGCGTACCGCAGGTGCAATTCGCAATGGCCCGATCGGCAACACATGAGCGCTCTTCAGCGACAGCGGCGAAGGTCGCGCTCGTGGAGGACTCGTTCCGCCACGAGGCGCTCTTCTACCACGGTGAGGACGGATTCCTCCGGGGGACGCTGCCCTTCGTCGCGGAGGCGCTCGAAGCCGACGAGGCCGTGCTCGTCGCGGTCGGCGAGCAGCGAGCGGACCTGCTCAGGCGCGCGCTCGGCGAGGATGTCGAGCGCGTCCGCTTCCTCGACATGCACGAGCTCGGGCGAAACCCAGCTCGTGTGATCCCACAGTGGCGCAAGCTGCTTGCCGAGAGCGCCGCCGAAGGACGCGCGACGCGCGGCATCGGCGAAACGGTCTGGCCGGGTCGCTCGGCGGCCGAGATCGATGAGTGCGAGCGCTACGAGGCGCTGCTCGAGCAGGCCTTCTCCCATGGCCCGTCGTGGCGCCTGCTGTGCCCGTATGACCTCGACGCGCTCGACGCCGCCACGCTCGACGCCGCGCGCTTGAGCCACCGCGCGCTGATGTACGAAGGCGTCAGCCGCCGCAACGGCGCGTACCGGCCGCTGCACCGCGCGCCGGGACCGTTCCACGGCTCGCTGCCGAGCCCGCCGGCCGAGCATGAGGAGCTGGCGTTTTCCGTCCACGGGCTGGGCGCGATCCGCAGCCTCGTCGCCCAAAACGGTACGCATGCGGGCCTCACGGAGAGCTCGCGCGAAGACCTCGTGCTGGCGGTCAACGAGCTCGCCACCAACAGCGTGCAGTATGGCGGCGGGGGCGGCACGCTACGCATCTGGCGCGAGCCCGGCGAGCTCGTCTGCGACGTGCGCGACCGTGGCTTTATCCGCGACCCGCTGGCCGGCCGCCTGCCGCCGCCGGTCGATCAGTACGGTGGCCGCGGCCTGTGGCTCGTCAACCATCTCTGCGACCTCGTGCAGATCCGCTCGAGCCCCGATGGCACGGTCGTGCGCGTCCACATGCGCAGCGAGCGCTAGCCGGCCGCCGGCCACGTCGGAGGGCTGCCAGGCCGGGAAAGCCGTGCGATACGATGCGGACGTGGGCGCTCAGGAGCACCTGCGGGTCGACGCGCGACGCACGGACGATCGGGTCGTGCTGCACCTGACGGGCGAATTGGACCTGGCGAGCTCGCCGATCTTCGAACGCGCGCTGCAGGATGCGGATGTCGCCTCCTCGCCGCTGCTCGTGCTCGACCTCGACGAGCTGAAGTTCGTCGACTCGACGGGGCTGCGCGTGATCCTGCTGGCCCAGGAGGGCTCGCGTGCGCGCGGTCAGGAGTTCGCGATCACGCCCGGCTCGCCCCAGGTACAGCGGCTGCTGAGCATCACGAGCGTGGCCGAGCACATGCACGTGCTCGCCTCGCCGGACGACCCACCCGCCTGAGCGCTCTGCGGCTCCGGCGCCGCGCCCGATCGCGCTGCGCGAGCCGGCTCGAGCCCGCCGATAGGGCGAATACGCTCAGGCGATGAAGCCCGCAGAGCGCCTCGCAGTGATCGATCTTGGCTCCAACTCATTCCGGCTCGTCGTGTTCATGGCGGGCGAGGGCTGGTGGAAGCGCACGGATGAGATCTATGAGCCGGTGCGTATCGGCGAGGGGATGGGCGCGAGCGGCGAGCTCGGCGCTGAGCCGATCGCGCGCGCGCTGGCGACACTCGACGTGTTCGCGCAGTTCGCCAAGGCGAGCGGGCTGACGGGCGAATCGGTGGACGCCGTGGCGACGAGCGCGATCCGCGATGCGAGCAACGCGGAGGACTTCCTCGGGCAGGCGCGCGAGCACTTCGACCTACCGATTCGCGTGCTCTCACGCGAGCAGGAGGCGCGCTACGGCTACCTCGCCGCGGTCAACTCGACGACGCTCGACGACGGCTTCGTGCTCGACCTCGGCGGCGGCTCGCTGCAGCTCGTGCGAGTGCTCGATCGCATCGCGCACGGCTCGGGCTCTTGGCGCCTGGGCACGGTGCGCATGAGCGAGCGCTTCCTGCCACCGAACGGCCCGGCCAAGCGCCGCCAGCTGGAGGCGCTGCGCGAGCACGTCGCCGAAGAGCTGGCGCAGGCCGACTGGCTCGGCGACTCAGGCGATGCCGCGTCGGGCAGGCGTCTGGTGGGCATCGGCGGGACCGTGCGAAACCTCGCAGCAGCGGCGCAGCGTGCGGCGGGGCTGCCGTCCAACGGCGTGCAGGGGATGGTGATCGAGCGCGATGCGCTGGCGGAGCTGGTCGAGCGCCTGGCCGAGTTGCCGGCCTCCGAGCGCGCCCGCGTCCCTGGGATCAAGCCGGCCAGGGCGGACATCATCCTGGCCGGCGCCGTCGTCGTTCAGGGCGTGCTGCTCGCAGGCGGCTTCGAAGGCCTGGAGGCGACCGAGGCGGGGCTTCGCGAGGGCGTCTTCTTCGAGCGCCTGCTGACCGACGGGTCGCCGGGCGCCGAGCCGCTGTTCGAGCACGTGCGCCGGGCGAGCGTGCTGAACCTCGCCGGGCAGTACCACCTCGACGTCGCGCACACGCGCCACGTGGCGGCGCTGGCGCTCGGCATGTTCGACGAGCTGGCGCGCCTCGGTCTGCACGAGGGCGATCCGCGCGAGCGCGAGCTGTTGTGGGCGGCGAGCATCCTGCACGACGTCGGCATGTCGGTCGATTACGACGATCACCACAAGCACTCGCGCTATCTGATCCTCAATGCCGGCCTGCCGGGCTTCACGCCGGTCGAGGTGGCGATCATCGCCCAGGCGGCGCGCTATCACCGCAAGGGCATGCCCGACCCAGGTCCGCTGCGGGCGCTGTTCGGCGAGGGCGATGCCGAGCGCCTGGATCGCTGCGCGGTCTTGCTGCGCCTGGCCGAGGATCTCGAGCGCTCGCGCGACCAGCTCGTGCGCGGCACGCGTATCGAGCTGCACGACGGCGAGGTCGAGCTGCAACTGATCGCCGACGGCGAGTCGGTCGTGCCGCGCTGGGCGGCCAACCGCGAGCGCGAGCTGTTCGCACGCGCCTTTCATCGTGAGCTGGCCGTCGCGGCCTGATCGCGCTCAGGCGGTTTCGAGTCGGTGCGCCCGGCCGGCGCAGTCGAACAGGATCAGCCCGTTGGGCTGTAGCGGTCGCGGCAGCCAAGTTCGGGTGGGCACGACGCGGCACACGCGCTGCACCGCTTCGGTCGCCTTCGTGCCGCCGCGTGTGGAGAACTCGCCGCCGAGGATCACGTAGCGCGCCTGGTCGCGCCGTACGTAGGCGCCGAGGCCGGCCCCGCCGAGCGCGGGGTCGGTGCCGCTGAAGCCGCCGAGCGAGCCCGCCTGCCCGCCGAGCAGGATCATCGGCGAGGCAGTGTTGGAGGCGTCGGCGAGCACCGACCAGCGCGCGGCGGCGCCGTGGCCATCGACGTATGCGAGCAGCGCGCGATCGACTTCGACGTGCTCGTCGTTGACGCCGTAGCCGCCGGGCCCGGCGGCGGCGCGCGGGCCGGCGGCGGGGAAGGTCGACTGCACGGGGGCGAGCCAGTTGCTCGCGGCGTACACGGCGGGGGCGATCAGCAGCACCCCGAGCGGCAGGGCGATCGCGCCCGGCGCGAGGCGCCGCAAAAACGGAACGAGCGCGAGCAGGCCGACCAGCAGCAGCGTGGCGAGCGTGGCAGCGATCAGCGGCGCCGTGAACCACGACATGTAGTGGTCGCGGTGCAGCAGCACGAGCTGCGCCGGCACGGTCGCTGCGGCGGCGCCGGCGAGCAGCAAAAGGCGCCAATCACGCCGCCGGGCGAACTGCGCGAAGGCATGGCTGCCGGCGCCGAACATCGCGGCCACGCCGGGGCCGAGCGCGGATACGTAGTAGGGATGGACGATCCCCTTGGACAGGCTGAGCACGGCGGCCTCGACGAGCAGCCAGCCGCCGAGCGCGATCAGCAGGGCCAGGCGCGACCGATCGAAGATCGGCCAGCGGCGGTCGGGCAGGCTGCGCCTCGCTCCGACACCGCTCCGCTGCTCGCTCGCGTCGGACTCCCCGCCGTCGTCTGGCAGCGCGCGGCGGCGTTCGGGCATCAGCACGAGCAGCGCGAAGCCGAGCAGCCCGACGAGCGCGAACGGCAGCAGCCATGCGCCCTGGTTGCCGAGGCCGCGCTGAAACAGCCGCAGTGGTCCGACGCCTTCGCCGAAGGCGATCGGGTTGCGTTCGCGGCCATTGGCGAGGAGCACGGGCGGCGCGCTCGGCGCCTTGACGGTGCGCACGGGGCTGGGCTTGGCGCCCCGGCCGTTGCCGGGGGCGACACGCTTGGCGACGCCGCCGGCGCCGACGGGGATCTGCCCGGGCCCGCCGGTCTGCCCGCCGACGCGGCCGAAGCCGTTGTAGCTGAACGTCAGGCCGAGCTCGCTGTTGTCGGTCGAGCTGCCGACGAACGGGCGCTGGGAGGCCGGCGTCAGTTCGACGGCGAGCATCCAGGCGGCGGAGACGGCAAGCAGAACGGCGCCGGCGGCGAGTAGTTGCGCGAGGCGGCGACGCAGCGACCCGGGCGCGCAGAGCAGGAAGGCGAGCGCGATCGGCGGCACGATCAAGTACGCGGCAAGCGTCTTGCAGTTGAAGGCCAGGCCGACGAGCGCGGCGCTGCACAACAGCGCTCCCCAGCGGCCCCGTTCGCACGCGCGCAGCGCGGCCTCGCAGGCGAGGATCATCAACAGGATCAACAACGCGTCGACGTTGTTCGTGCGCGAGACAGCCACGAACGAGGGGAACACGGCGAGCGCGAGCGCGCCGGCGACGCCCGCCCAGCCGCCGAGCCGACGGGCGAGCACGATGTAGAGCAGCGCGACGGAGAGCATGCCGATGATCGCCTCCGGCAGCAGCACGCTGAGCGGCGAGAAGCCGAACAGCTTGACGCTCGTGGCCTGCACCCACAGGCCAAGCGGCGGCTTGTCGACCATGATCAGCCCGCCGGGGTCGAAGGAGACGAAGAAGAAGTTGTGCCACGAGCGCAGCATCGACTTGACTGCGGCCGAGTAGAAGATGTTGCCGTAGCCGTTCTGGGAGAGCCGGTGCACGTTGAGCACGGCCGACAGCGCGAGCACGCCGGCGAGCGCGAGGTGATGCAGTCCTGGTCGGGCGCTGCGCAGCCGCTCCCACGGCCGCCGCGAGCCCTCGGCACGCGCCTGGGGCGATCGCGGCAATGTGGCCGCCTGCTCGGGTGCGCTCATGCCGAGAGCGACCCGAGCAGGCGCTCGAGATCGTTCTCGTCGTTCCACGCGCCGACCGACGCGCGCAGCCAGGGGCGACCGGGGATGTTGCGCACGAGGCAGCCGCGCTCGGCCAGCAGCTCGCGCTCGGCTTCGGGATCGGCGCTCTCGAAGGAGACCAGCGTCGTGCGGTCGCGCGGCGCGACGGTACGCCCGCGCTCGGTCAGCTCGTCGGCGAGCCGCGCGGCGAGCGCACGCGCGGCATCGTGCAGCTCGCCCCAGCCGACCGACTCGAGCAGCTCGACCGAGGCCAAGCCGCAGGCGACGGCCTCGGCGCTCAGTGACATCGCCTCCAGGCGCCGGGCGTCCTCGTGCAGACGCGCCTGTATGCCGCTGTTGGGGTCCTCGAGGTTGGCGTAGCCGCGGCGTGAGACGGCGACGAGCTCGCGCAGCTCGGGCGCAATCCACAGCATGCCGAGCCCGTCGGGTCCGCACAGCCACTTCTGTCCGGCTCCGGCGTAGGCATCGCAGCCGAGCGCCTTGACGTCGACGGGCACGGCGCCGACGCCCTGGGCGCCGTCGAGCAGCACGGGCACGTCCAGCTGGGCGAGCTCGGCGGGCGCGTAGGAGCCACTCATCCAGCCGACGTGCGAGCAGGCGACGAGACGCGTGCGTGGTCCGACGGCGTCGGTGATATCGGCAAGCGGGACTTCGCGGATCGAGACGCCGTGCAGCTCGTGCGCGGCGCCGAGCGCGCCGAGCAGCCCTGGGTGCTCCTCGTCGCTCGTGACGATCTCATCGCCGGCGCCGAGCGACAGCCCGCCGATCACCTGGGCCATGCCGTCGCTCGTGCATGTCGTCAGCGCTACGTCGGCGGGCTCGCCGCCGAGCGCCCGCGCGTACGCTTCGCGCAGCAGGTCGTTGAGCTCGTTGCGGCGCAGGAAGTGAGCGGATGTGCGCCCATCGGCGGCCTCCCGCTCGAGCTCCTCGGCGACGGCCTGCACGGCGCGAGCCGGCAGCGGGCCGTCGGTTCCGGCGTTCAGGTAGGCGAGGCTCCGAAGAACGGGAAACTCGGCACGCAGCCCACGAAGATCCACAAACCGCGAGAATACCCGCATGGCCAGCGCCTCTAATCGGTCCCCGAACGCGGTATCGAGCGAGGCCACGGCGGAGCGGCCGCTGTGGCAGCCGAGCCCGGAGGACCGCGAGCGCGCGGAGATGACGCGCTTCATGCGTTGGGTCGGCGAGCGACGCGGTCGCGAGTTCGAGGACTACGAGGATCTGTGGCGCTGGTCGGTGCAGGAGCTCGAGGACTTCTGGCAGCGCATCTGGGATTTCTTCGGCGTGCGCGCCTCGCGGGGCTATCAGCAGGCGATCGCCGGGCGCAGCATGCCCGGCGCGCAGTGGTTCACCGGCGCGGAGCTCAACTACGCAGAGAACATGCTGCGCGGGCCGGCGCACAAGGACGGGGGCGCGGGCGGCCGTGACGCGGACGCCGTGGCCGTGCTGCACTGCTCGGAGCTGCGCGAGCTCGGGCAGCTGACGTGGGGTGAGCTGAGCGAGCAGGTGGCGCAGGCCGCCGATTGCCTGCGCTCCCTGGGCGTGGAGCGTGGTGACCGCGTGGTGGCCTACATGCCGAACATCCCCGAGACACTGGTCGCGTTCCTCGCGACGGCCTCGCTCGGCGCGATCTGGTCGAGCGCGGCGCCGGAGTTCGGTGCACGCAGCGTGATCGACCGCTTCGCGCAGATCGAGCCGAAGGTGTTCTTCACGGTCGACGGCTACCGCCACGGCGGCAAGGATTTCGACCGCATGGCGAACGCCGAGGCGATTCTGGCGGAGCTGCCGACGGTCGAGCAGGTTGTGCTGCTCCCGTACCTGTCCGGGGACGCCGAGGCAAAGAAGTTGGCGGACGGGGCGATCTTCTGGGAGGAGCTCTTGCAGCGCGGTGAGGGGACTGGCCTGGAATTCGAGCAGGTGCCCTTCGACCACCCGCTGTGGGTGCTCTACTCCTCGGGCACGACGGGCCTGCCGAAGGCGATCGTGCAGGGCCACGGCGGCATCCTGATCGAGCAGCTGAAGAAGCGCCTGCACCTGGAGCTGCGCGCCGGCGACCGCATGTTCTGGTTCACGACGACAGGCTGGATGATGTGGAACTTCCTCGTCGGCTGCTTGCTCTCGGACGCGGCGATCGTGCTCTATGACGGCAGCCCCGCCTACCCGGATCTGGGGGCGCTCTGGCGCCTGGCGGAGCACGCGCAGATCACGTGCATGGGGCTCAGCGCGGGGCTGATCGCCGGCTGCGAGAAGGAGGGCATCGAGCCGGGTCGCGAATGTGACCTGAGCGCGCTGCGCGCGATCGGCTCGACCGGCTCGCCGCTGTCGCCGGAGGGCTTTCGCTGGGTCTATGAGCACGTGGGCTCTGAGATCTGGCTGTTCTCGACGAGTGGCGGCACGGATGTCTGCACGGCGTTCGTCGGCGGCTGCCCGCTCCTGCCGGTCTACGAAGGCGAATTGCAATGCCGCATCCTCGGCTGTGCGGTGGAGTCGTGGGACGAGCAGGGCGTTGCGCACGTCGATCGTGTGGGGGAGCTCGTGATCACCGAGCCGATGCCCTCGATGCCGCTGTTCTTCTGGGGCGATGAGGATGGCGAGCGGCTGCACGAGAGCTACTTCGCGATGTATCCCGGGGTGTGGCGTCACGGCGACTGGATCCGCATCACGCCGCGCCACGGAGCCGTGATCTACGGCCGCTCGGACTCGACGATCAACCGCCAGGGCGTGCGCATGGGCACGAGCGAGATCTACCGTGCGGCAGCATCGCTGCCGCAGGTGCTCGACGCGCTGGTCGTGGACATCCCGGCGCGCCCGGGCGAGGAGGAACTGCGGATGATCCTGTTCGTCGTGCTGGCGCCCGGCACAACGCTCGACGATGAGCTCACCGCCCAGCTCAAGCGCCGCATTCGCGAGGACTGCTCGCCGCGCCATGTGCCCAACGAGATCCGCCGGATCGAGGAGGTCCCGCGCACGCTCTCGGGCAAGGTGCTCGAGGTGCCGGTCAAGCGCATCTTGATGGGCTCTCCCGTCGCCGAGGCGGCGAGCGTCGACTCGCTCGCGAACCCCGCCTCGCTCGACTACTTCGTCTCGCTGGCCGGCGAGCTCGAGCTGAAGTCCACCGACTCGCCGCTCCCGCGCTGACGCTCACGCTTCGCGCCATGGGAAGTAGGGCTTGAGCACGGCGTTGACGAATCGCCCCTTGCTGTCGGCGGCCACGAACGCCCGCCAGATCACCGGCGGCACCTGCTCATAGACATACGTAGCGCCTTCGATCAGCTCGACGTGGACCTCGCGGGCATCGTCGTAGCCGATCGCCGCTATCCAACTCGACGTAACCGCCTGCATCCGAGGCATCCTCGGCGACGGTAGCGCCGGCACGGCAGGGCTCAATGGCCGTCTACAACCCCAGCGAGCGCCCCACGATCTCCTTCATGATCTCGTTGGCGCCGCCGTAGATGCGCGTCACGCGCGCGTCGGCGTAGGCCCGCGCGATCGGGTACTCGACCATGTAGCCGTAGCCGCCGAACAGCTGCAGGCAGCGGTCGATCGCGCGGCCCTGCAGGTCGGTGCACCACCACTTGGCGGTGGCGGCGTCCTCGGCGGTCAGCTCGCCGGCGTCGAGCGCCTGCGCGCAACGATCGACGTAGGCGCGCGCGACGTCGACTTCGCCGCGCACCTCGGCGAGCGTGAAGCGCGTGGCCTGAAAGGAGCCGATGCTCTGCCCGAACGCTTTGCGCTCACGGACGTAGTCGAGCGTCCAGTCGAGCGCAGCCTCGGCGGCGGCGACGGCGGAGGCGGCGATCGAGAGGCGCTCCTGCGGCAGATTCGAGACGAGATAGCGAAAGCCCTCGCCCTCTTCGCCGAGCAGGTTCTCGACGGGCACGTGCACGTCGGCGAAGGAGAGCTCGGCCGTGTCCTGGGAGTGCTGGCCGATCTTCTCGAGGTTGCGCCCGCGCTCGAAGCCGTCCATGCCGCGCTCGAGGACCAGCAGGCTGATGCCGCGGTGGCGCTCGGAGGGGTCGGTCTTCACGGCGGTGATCACGAGGTCGGCGTTGACCCCGTTGGTGATGAACGTCTTTGAGCCGTCGAGGAGGTAGTGATCACCGTCGCGCTTGGCGCGCGTGGTCATCGAGGCCAGGTCGGAGCCGATCGCGGGCTCGGTCATCGCGATCGCCGTGATCAGCTCGCCGGAGACGATTCCTCCCAGCCAGCGCTCGCGCTGGGGCTCGTCGCAGTAGGTGAGGAAGTAGGGCAGGCAGATGTCGTTGTGCAGCGTGATGCCGAGGCCGAAGCCGCCGACGCCGGCACGCTGGCACTCTTCGCCGATCACCAGGTTGAAGCGGAAGTCCTCGGCGCCGGCGCCGCCGTAGCGCTCGGGCACGGCCATGCCGAGGAAGCCGCCGCGCCCGGCCAGCGCGAAGACCTCGCGCGGGATTAGCCCGTCGCGCTCCCACTCGCCGTAGCGACCCTGATCGCCGACGACCTCGCGCGTGAGGAACGTGCGAAAGCTCTCGCGGAAGTCTTCGTGGACGTCGTCGAACAGGTTGCGCTTCATCGCTGGCAGTATCGCCCAAGTTGTCTGCGCGATACTGGATGGCGATGTCGCGGGAGAACGTGGAGCTCGTGCGCAGCATCTATCGGCTGTGGGAGGCCCATGAGTCGGCTCGGCATCTGATCGATCCCGAGCTCGAGTACGTGAACCCGTCCTACGCGGTCGAGTCAGGCGTGCGCCACAGTCGCGACACGCTCGCCAAGATCCGCGAGGTCTACCCGGATTTCCGCATCGAGCCCGAGCGCTTCGTCGATGCCGGCGATGAGGTCGCGGTGATCGGCCTCGCCCGCGGCACCTCGACGAGCGGCGTCGAGGTCACGTGGCGTCAGGGGTATGTGTGGACGATCCGCGACGGCACGGCCGTGCGCTTTCGCTGGTTCAACGACCCGGACGAAGCGCTGCGGGCCGTCGGCGCGATTCGGTAGGACCGCCCCGCCGGCTCAGCGGAAGCGCGGCTTTGCCAGCAGCAGCTGCACGTCCTGGATCCGCCGCTCGCGAAAGCCGCCCTCGCAGTAGCAGAGGTACAGCTCCCACATACGTCGGAAGCGCTCGTCGTAGCCGAGCTCGGAGACCCGCTCGCCGGCGGCGAGGAAGCGCTCGCGCCAGCGCTGCAAGGTCGTGGCGTAGTGCGCCGTGATGTCCTCGAGGTGCGCTTCGCGGAAGTCGGTCACACGGGCGACGTTACGGGCGATCACCCGTAGCGAGGGTAGGCAGCCGCCGGGGAAGATGTGCGTGTTGGCGAAGCTCTTGGAGGCCTTCTCGACCTCATAGGCACGATCCTCGATCACGATCGCCTGTAGCAGCATCGCGCCGTCGTCGGCGACGAGCTCGGAGCAGCGCCGGAAGAAGGTCGGGAAGTACTGCCAGCCGACGGCCTCGATCATCTCGATCGAGACGAGCTTGTCATAGGGGCCGTGGCGGTCGAGCGCGGGGTCGCGGTAGTCCTCGAACAGCACGCTCACGCGGTCCTGCAGGCCGGCTCGCCGGATCCGCTCGGTCGCATAGGCGTGCTGTTCGGCGGAGATCGTGGTCGTCGTCACGCGGCAGCCGTAGCGTTCGGCGGCGTACTCGGCGAAGCCGCCCCAACCGGTGCCGATCTCCAGCACGTGGTCGGCGGGGGAGAGCTTGAGCTTGCGGCAGATGCGCTCGAGCTTGGCCAGCGAGGCCTGCTCGAGCGTGGCCGACGGCGAGTCGAAGACGGCGCAGGAGTACATCATCGTGCGATCGAGGAACTGCGAGAAGAGCTCGTTGCCGAGGTCGTAATGGGCGGCGATCCGTTTGCGCGAGCGGGCCGGGGTATTGCGCGCGAGCCGGCCGGCGGCACGCTGCAACGGCGCGAGCACGGGGGAGAAGATGCGGCGCAGCGTGTCGAGGCCGCTCATGTTGAGCGCGCCGATGCGCGTCAGCGAGACGAGATCCGGGCAGTCCCACAGGCCGACGGCGTAGGCCTCACCGAGGCCGAGGCTGCCGCGTAGGAGGGCGCGGTAGAAGCGTGGCGAGTGGATCTGCAGCTCGGCCGAGAGCGCGCGCCCGCCGCCCTGCTCGCCGAAGCGCAGACGGAGCTGACCCTCGACGAGCACGAGCTCGCCGCGACGAATCCGTGAGAACAGCCGCAGCACGAGCCAGCGCGCGGGTGTGTCGAGGAGTCCCGGGCGTGGGGCAGCTGTCTCGCGAGCGTCCGTCACCGCCACCGGCTCGGCGCCCGTCGCGCGCTCGGCGACCGACGCCGACGACGTCTCGGTTCTCGGCAGCGTCTCAGCTGGGCCGGTAGCGCTCACGGGGTGGGCCTCGTGCTGTGGGTGGTCTGCCCGTGCCCGCTCAGCTCGGCCCGCCCGGGATGCGCGTGCCAGTGTGCTCCGCGCAGGCGCAGCATGAGCGCATGGGTATAGATGCGCGCAGTCAGGCGCACGGTGGGCAGCGGGTAGCGCGCGAGCACGCGGCGCAGTTCCCGTGCGTCGATCGGCCGGCGGCGCAGCGAGAGCGTGGCGTCGAACACGCGCTCGCCGTCGAGCGGGCCGCCGTTGCGCGTCGACTCGATCTGCACGGACAGGCTCTCGCCGGGCTCGGTCAGCCGCCAGTCGTAGGTGTGGTCCATCCCCATCAAAGGTGAGACGTGCAGCGCCTTGGCGAACTCGCCGCGCATCACGCGGCCGGAGCCACCGCGCGCGAGCCGAGTGTGCTGCTCGACTGCCAGCACGTAGGCGTGGCGCTCGCCCCACGGCGTGTTGGTCACCTCGGCGACGATGGCGTGAACGCGCTGCCCGGCGGCGTCGAAGCAGTAGTAGAAGCTGACGGGGTTGAAGCAGTGCCCGGCAAAGCGCATGTGCGTGAGCAGGCGGATCGGGCCGTCCAGCGAGACCCCGGTGCGCTCGAGTACGAGCTGCTCGACGGCTTGGCGCAGCGGCGTGTGCCGATCGCCGAGGTAGTCGCTGCGGCGAAACCAGGCGAGCGCGGGGCGCCGCGCGGACCACAGCAGATGTCCGTCGAACAGCTCGGGCAGCTCGTCGAGGTCGAGGTAGGCCATGCACAGGCGATGGAGCAACTGGTCGTGCAGCTCGCCGTGGCGGCGGTGGCGCACGAAGCCCTCGTAGAAGCAGGAGGCGTGCGCGCTGGGCTCGCCTCCCGGCGGCAGACCGGCGGGTGCGGGGGTGGGGGATGCGGCGACGCTCACAAGCTCACTCCGAAGGGCTCGCAGGCGCGCAGCGCGCTGACGACACCGTCCTCGTGAAAGCCCCAGCCCCAGTAGGCGCCGCAGTAGTGGGTACGGCTGGAGAGGTTGCTGATGCTCGCGTGCTCGCGCTGGGCGGCGACGGCGCGCGGGGTGTACATCGGGTGCGAGTAGGGGATCGTGCGGATGATCTTCGCCGGATCGATTGCCTCTGTGCGGTTCAGTGTGACGCAGAAGTCGCGGTCGGCTTGCAGGCGCTGCAGGTGGTTCATGTAATAGGTGACGGTGCTCAGCGGCTTGGGCTCGCGCAGCAGGTGAAAGTTCCACGCCGAGCGCGCTGCGCGCCGGCGCGGCAGCAGCGTGCTGTCTGTGTGCAGCACGGCCTCGTTGGGCTGGTAGGCGATCGCGCCGAGTAGCTCGTGCTCGTGCGGGGAGGGGTCGCGCAGCATGCGCAGCGCCTGGTCTGAGTGGGTTGCGAGGATCACATGGTCAAAGGCCTCGGCGCCGCAGCCGGCGGCAACGATCTGGACACCGCCGTCGCGCCGGGTGATCGAGTCGACGGGCGCGTTCAGGCGGATGCGGTCGCGGAAGGGGGCCGTGAGCGCCTCGACGTAACGGGCAGAGCCGCCGGAGACGGTCGACCATCGCGGGCGGTCGCGGAAGCCGAGCATGCCGTGGTTGGCGAAGAACTCAGCGATGAAGCGCGCCGGGAATGAGCCGGCGGTGCGCGGGTCGGCCGACCACACGGCCGAGAGCTGCGGCACGATCAGCCGCTCGATGAAGGCACGCGAGAAGCGATGGCGCGAGAGGAAGTCCTGCATCGACTCTTCGCCGCGCGCCCCCTCTGCCTCGCCCTCCAGCAGCGCCCGCAGGGCGCGGTTGAAGCGCAACAGGTCGAGGATCATCCGCTGGAAGCGCAGGCTGGCGAGATTGGCCGGCTGGCAGATCAGGCCGCGGGGGGTGCCGCTGTACTCGAAATCGTGCTCCTCGCCCTTCACCGAGAAGCTCATGTGCGTCGACTGGCGCGCCACGCCGAGGTGATCGAGCAGCCGCGTGAAGTTCGGATAGTTGCGGTCGTTCATCACGATGAAGCCGGTGTCGACGTGGTGGGTCTCGTGCTCGGTGTCGACGCGGATCGTGTTCGTGTGGCCGCCGGCGTAGCCGCCTGCCTCGTAGACGACGATCTCGTGCCGGCGGTGCAGCAGGTGTGCGGCGACCAGGCCCGAGACGCCGGCGCCGACGATCGCGATCCTCACAGCTTCCCCCTTTGCTCCTCGGTGCCGGGCATCGTGTGAGCTTATGTACGCAGCGCCCCGCCGGGGCGGATCATCGGCTCGTCGCGACAGCGGGATTCTCACCCCTTGGCGAGACGGGTGTGCGAGTTGCCGGCAGGAGTGCGAGGTCGATACGTCGAACCAATGCGCCGATGAAGCGCACAGCGACCCCTACGAGCGACCCGCAGACGCAGAGCGGCTCGCCGATCAACGGCACCAGCGAGCACCAGAGCCTGTCCAAGTACATCCGCGCACGTTTCGAGGAGTGCTCGCGCTCGCAGAAGGACGTGGCGCAGTACATCGTCGACCACCTCGACGAGGCGGCCTTCCAGACGGCCGAGGAGTTGGCGCGCCGCGCGAACACCTCGAGCTCCACGGTCGTTCGTTTCTCTCAGGCGCTCGGCTTCGAGGGCTTTCCCGAGCTACAGGCAGCGGCGCGCGAGGAATATCGCCGCGTCCATGCCAAGTCGGACGCCCCGGCGGGGACGTCCTCGGCGCCGCTGTTCTCACTCGACCAGAACGAGTTCGAGACTGCGTTGACGGCGGATCACCTGAACGTCGAGGAGACCGCGCGCAAGGTCTCGCGAAGCGAGGTCGAGGCGCTGATCGAGGCGATCGTCTCGGCCGAGAAGGTGCTCGTTGCGGGCACCGATCAGATGGCCTTCTTCGCCAGCTACCTGCGCCACCTGCTGATGCTGCTCGACCTGCGCGTCGACGTAGTCGCGAGCCCGTCGCAGGAGGCGCTCAGCCGCCTCGGCAGGATCGACGAATCGACGCTCGTGATCGGCCTCTCCGCCGGCCGCCCGCACCCGCTGGTCGTGCGCGCGATGAAGCTCGCCCGCCACCGCAAGGCGAAGACGGCGGCGATCACCGACGCGACGCTCTCCGAGGTCGCCAAGCTCGCCCAGATCAAGCTCTACTACTCCTCCAACAGCCCCGCCTACGTGCGCTCGCACACGGCGCTGCTCAGCCTGATCCAGGCACTTGCCTACGGCGTCTACGCGCAGGACACGGCGCAGTACGACGACCGCATCAAGGCGTTCCGGCTGAAGTAGTTCGGCTAGTCGTCGCCGTACCCGGCTTCGGCACGTTCCCTGCGAGCTGCTCGCTCTCTGGCCTCGATTCCGTCGACTCGGCGGAGCGCGTTTCGCATCTGTGCCTCGCTGGGTACGCCCTCTTGCCACGCGCCTCGGTCGATGCCGAACCGTGAGAGAAGCGTGGCGCTCTCCAGCGTGAGGGCGAGCGCATCGTTGCGCTCTTCGACTCGCCGTAGCGCGTGCAAGTCCAGGTCCCGGTCCTCCTCTGACATCGAATCGACGAAGTTCGCCAGCCGACGAAGGGCTTGCTTCGCTCGGAGGCTGCGCTTGCGTGCAGGGGCGTCGTCGCGGAACTCCTCAGCCTTCCTGCCTCGCCAATCGGCTATGCCGCGGATCGCCTCGGCCAGCAGTCGCCGCTGGTCGGCGGCACTGCGTATCGGCTCAGACGAATGAGTAATCGAAATACCGTAGTTGACTGACCGGGAATCGCTGGCACATCTCGACTGGGAGCCCAGGCTCGGTCGCGTTCTCGGACCTGGGCCGCAAGCTATGCTCACCGTGTGCGTGACGAGTCGACATTCCGCGTCAAGGCGGGCCTCGCGGAGATGCTCAAGGGCGGCGTGATCATGGATGTCGTGACGCCCGCACAGGCGATCGTCGCCGAGCAGGCCGGCGCCGCCGCGGTGATGGCGCTCGAGCGCGTGCCGGCCGACATCCGCCGCGACGGTGGCGTCGCGCGCATGTCCGACCCGGAGATGATCTCTGCCATCCAGGCGGCCGTGAGCATCCCGGTGATGGCCAAGGCGCGCATCGGCCACTTCGTCGAGGCGCAGGTGCTCGAGGCGCTCGAGGTCGATTACGTCGACGAGTCCGAGGTGCTCACGCCGGCCGACGAGAGCAACCACATCGACAAGTGGGCGTTCAAGGTGCCGTTTGTGTGCGGCGCGACCAATCTCGGCGAGGCACTGCGAAGGATCGGCGAGGGTGCGGCGATGATTCGCTCAAAGGGTGAGGCCGGCACGGGTGACATCGTCGAGGCGGTGCGCCACATGCGCATGATCACCGGCGAGATACGGCGCCTGAGCACGCTTGAGCCGGGAGCGCTCGCCACTGCGGCGAAGGATCTCGCGGCGCCGCTCGAGTTGGTCCAGCAGGTCGCGCGCGACGGCAAGCTGCCCGTCGTGCTGTTCTGCGCCGGTGGGATCGCGACGCCGGCCGACGCGGCGCTGATGATGGCGCTCGGCGCCGAAGGCGTGTTCGTCGGCTCGGGCATCTTCAAGTCCGAGGACCCGCCGGCGCGGGCGCGGGCGATCGTCGAGGCGAGCACACACTGGCAAGACGCCGAGCGGGTCGCCGCCGCATCGCGCGGGCTCGGCCCGGCGATGGAGAGCCTCGAGAGCTCGAAGCTCGCAGGCGAGCAGCTGCTAGCCCAGCGCGGTTGGTAGCAGCGCGCAGGTGACCCCGCCGCTGATCGGCGTCCTGGCGCTGCAGGGCGACTTCGAGGCGCACCGGCGCGTGCTCGAGCGGCTCGGCGCGGGCGTGCGCGAGGTGCGCGTGATCGACGACCTGGACGGAATCGACGGGCTCGTGCTCCCGGGTGGGGAGTCGACGACGATCGCGCTGGGTGTCGAGCGCGAGGGCCTGGCCGAGCCGATCCGCGCGCTCGCTCGCGAGGGGGTGCCGATGCTCGGCTCGTGCGCCGGGCTGATCATGCTCGACCGCGAGCACCTCGGCCTGATGGACATGCGCGCCGAGCGCAATGCCTTCGGGCGCCAGGTCAAGAGCTTCGAGGCCGACGTCGAGCTGGCCGGCCTCGACGGGGGTCCGCTCCACGGCGTGTTCATCCGCGCACCGTGGATCGCCGAGCACGGTCCCGGCGTGGAGATCCTCAGCGAGATCGACGGCCACCCGATCGCCGCGCGTGAGGCAGAGCTGCTGGCGGTCGCGTTCCACAGCGAGCTCGGCGAGGACGACCGTCTGCACCGCCTGTTCCTGGAGCGGGTCGAGGCTAGGCGCGGCTGAGCTGCGCCGCGGCGCCCTCGCGCCGGGTGAGCAGATGGCGGCGCAGGAAGGCGAGCTGGTCGGCGACGAGCGCCTCGTGCGCGGGACCGTCGTAGATATCGAAGTGATCGACGCCCGGGTATGTGCGCAGCTCGCCCAGCGGCGCGCGCTGCGCTGCGGCGATCGCCGGCCCGGGCTTCGCCACGCGGTCGGCCTCGCCGACACAGACGAGCCACGGGCAGTGCAGCTTGGCGGCGTGGCGCCCCGGACGATATGGGCGGCCGAGCAGCCAGCGCGTCGAGACGCGGTCACGCCAGCGCGAGTCCTCGCCGATCGCGACGACACGGCGCCAGCCTTCGGCGGCGCCGGGGGCGTTGAGCAGCGCCGCCTCGTGCGGCTCGCCGAGCACGGGCAGATGCCGGCCGTGCGCTGCGGCCGCCAGCATCTTCGCGGTAACGCGCGGTGAGGAGCGGTGGGCCTGCAGCACGATGTCGAGAAACGGCACCTGGCTGATGGCCGCCGCTACGCGCTCGTCCCCGGCGGCGGCGGCGAGCGCGTTGCCGCCGCCCATCGAGGAGCCGAACGTCGCGAGGCGCTCGCCGTCGATGTCCGGCAGGGAGCGTCCGAATGAGATCGCTGCGCGCCAGTCCTCGAGCTGGCGCGCCGGCTCGAACAGATCTGCCTCGCCGTCGCTGTCGCCGAAGCCGCGATGGTCGAACACGAGCGCTGCGATGCCTGCCGCGGCAAAGCGTGCGGCGAACGTTCCCAGGCGATCGCGTCGCGTGCCGGACAGGCCGTGGGCCATCACGATCAACGGCGTCGTTGTCGCGGCGCCGGGGTTGTTCCTCGGTGGCCCGGCAGCCGGGTAGAGCCACGCAGCGCACCGCTCGGCGCCGGAGCTGAAGTGGAGATCCTCGCGTGTGGTCGTCATGACCGCATAACGCCGGGGGGCCACGAAACGTGAGGCCGGCGTGCTCGATCGGCGATGCTCGCGCGCATGCGCATCGCGATCGCGGCCGATCAGCTAGGCCTCGCGGAAGCGCACGATGCCGTCGCTCTCCACCTCGACGATGCTGCCGTCCTGCAGCAACAGGTCGGCGTGGCCGAGCACCTCAGAGAGCGTGAGAAAGGCCTGCGTGACGGCCACATTGCCCCACAGCTCCTGAGCGATCTCATGTGCCGTGCGCGGCTCGGTGGCGATCAGGCGGCGGATCTTCTCGGCGCGGCGGCGGTGCATGCGAAAGCGTTCGTCGATCAATGCTGCGTGGTCTGCGATCGGGTCCCCGTGGCCGGGCAGCACGAGCGAGAGCTCCATCTCGCGCGTCTTTTCGAGCGAGGCCATGTACGTGAGCAGGGCCTGCGGTCGAGAGGGGCCCACGTCGGGCTCGGCGCCGAGCGGGCGAGCGAGCAGCGGGTTCGAGGAGATGTGCGCGATCAGGTGATCGGCCGCGAGCAGGATCGAACTCGACTCGTCGAGGAAGACGGTGTCCGAGGGGCTGTGCCCAGGGCGGTGCAATACGCGCAGCGTGCGGTCGCGCAGCCGTAGCCCGCTGTCGGGCGCCAGCAGCCGGGTGACCTCGACCGAGGCGCCCCAGCCGCGGAAGCTGGCCGAGACGGCGCGCAACGCGGTGACGACATCGGAGGGGATGCCGTGACGCAGCATCAGGTTCTGCGCGAAGGCGTCGTCGAGGTCGGTCTCGCGCCCGAAGCTCGCCAGGAACGGCGCCAGCCGGTCGAGCGCCGCCACCTCGGCGCCGGAGCGTCGCGCGAGGATCGAGGCCAGGCCGAAGTGGTCGATGTGCTGATGGGTGACGATCAGCAGCTCGATGTCCTCGACCTTGCGACCGAGCTCAGCAAGAGACTGTTCGAGCTCGTCGAGCGCCTTTGCCGAGTTCGGCCCGGAGTCGACGAGCGTCAGCGGCGAGTCCTCGATCAGATAGGCGTTCACGCGCCCCACCTGGAAGGGGGTGGGGACCGCCAGGCGGTGGATGCCCGCCTCGACAGCCTGCGCGAGCCGCTCGCGCGCCAACTGCGCCTCGTCCTGCTCGCTCACGACGCCGCCTCGTCTAACGCCGTCACGAGCGGATCAGCGCGAGCACTTCGTCCCGCCGCCTGACCATGTCCTCGGCGGAGACGAGCGACTCCAGGCACAGTCGTAGGAGCGGCTCGGTGTTCGACGGACGCACGTTGAAGTGCCAGTCCTCGTAGTCGATCGAGATGCCGTCGAGCCGTTTCTGCTCGGCGTCGGCGTAGCGCTCGGCGATCTGCTCGATCTTCGCCTGCGGATCTGCGACCTCCGAGTTGACCTCGCCGGAGATGAAGTAGCGCGCGTGGTAGGGGGCGAGCAGTTGCGACATCGACTTGCGCTCGCCGCACAGCAGCTCGAGCACGAGCAGCGCCGGGATCGTGCCCGAGTCGGCGCAGTAGAAGTCACGGAAGTAGTAGTGCCCTGAGACCTCGCCCCCGAACAGCGAGCCCTCCTTGCGCATGCGCGTCTTGAAGAAGGCGTGGCCGACGCGGTTGATGAACGGCGTGCCGCCGGCCGCCGTGACCGTGTCCGGCACGGCGCGCGAGGCGCGCACGTCATAGAGGATCGCCTCGCCCGGGCTCTTGCGCAGCAGCGACTCGGCGAGCAGTGCCGTGAGGAAGTCGCCGTCGACGAAGGCGCCGGTCTCGTCGATGAAGAAGCAGCGGTCGGCGTCGCCGTCCCAGGCGATGCCGAGGTCGGCGCCGGTATCGCGCACGCGCTCGACGATCAGCTTGCGGTTCTCCGGCAACAGCGGATTGGGCTCGTGGTCGGGGAAGTTGCCGTCGGGCGTCCAGTAGGTCTCGATCAGCTCGAGCTCGAGGCTCTCAAGCAGCGGCCCGACGATCGGTCCGGCCATGCCGTTGCCGCCGTCGAGGACGACCTTCAGCGGGCGGGGCGCCGAAGTGATCACTTCGGGGTCGATGAAGCGCAACGCGGCAGTCTGGAACTCCTCGTAGAGGTCGACCTCCTCCAGCGTGCCGCGCGGGGCGTCGGCGCGGAGGGCCTCGCCGTCGCGCGTGGAGTCGGCTTCGACGAGGCGGCGCACGTCCTGGATGCCCGAGTCGCCCGACAGCGCGATCGCGCCCTCGCGCACGAGCTTGGCGCCGGTGTAGGCCTTCGGGTTGTGCGAGGCGGTGCACATCAGGCCGCCGTCGAGCTCGCGCGAGCCGACGAGGAAGTAGAGCATCTCGCTACCCACCTGGCCGGCGTCGATCACGCCTGCGCCGGCGTCGAGCAGACCGTCGCGATAGCGCGCGGAGAGCTCGGGCGCGGTCAGGCGCATGTCGCGCCCGAGGCCGACGCGCAGCTCGCCGACCGGCTTGCCGGCGAGGCCCGAGAGCACCTGGGCGAAGGCCCGCCCGATCCGCTCGGCGATGTCGCCGTCGATCTGCTCGCCGTACAGGCCGCGGATGTCGTAGGCCTTGAAGATCGCTGGATCGAGGTCGACGCTCATGGCCGCGCATCCTACGGGGCGACGGGGAGGCGACGCCGGGCCGCCCACTCCTAGAATGGAGGCATGTCAGGACACTCCAAGTGGGCGAGCATCAAGCACAAGAAGGCGATCGTCGACTCGCGGCGCGGCAAGCAGTTCTCCAAGCTGACGCGGGCGATCATGGTCGCGGCGCGCGACGGCGGCGGGGATCCTGTCGGCAATCCGGCGCTCGAGCTGGCGATGCGCAAGGCCAAAGAGGCATCGATGCCGAAGGACAACATCGAGCGTGCGATCGCCAAGGGAACGGGCGAGGGCGGCGAGGCGGACGCGATCGAGAGCGTGCTGTACGAGGGCTACGGTCCGGGCGGCGTGGCGCTGCTGGTGGAGGCGATGACCGAGAACCGCAACCGCACCGGCGCTGACGTGCGTCACGCCTTCACCAAGAACGGCGGCAGTCTCGGCGAGCCGGGCTCGGTCGCCTACCTGTTCGACAAGAAGGGCACGATCGTGGTCGACGCCGCGCGCTACTCCGAAGACGACCTGCTGCCCGCGGTCGAGGCCGGCGCCGAGGACATCTCGGCCGAGGACGACGTGTTCGAGGTCATCTCCGAGCCGGCCGACTTCGCGGCCGTGCGCGATGCGCTCGAGGATGCCGGTGTGGAGCTCGAGAGCGCCGAGATGGCCTACCGCCCGTCGAGCCTCGTGCCGATCGAGGAAGGCCAGCTCGGCACGCTGATGCGGCTGATCGAGTCGCTCGAAGACAACGACGACGTCGACGCCGTGCACGCCAATTTCGACGCGCCTGCGGAGGTCCTGGAGCGGATCGCAGGCTAGAGCGCGGTCTGCTCGCGCCGCGCGCGATACAGCGGCACGGCGCCGCGAATCCCCTTCAGCCGGCGCTCGCCGGCGAACGACCAGCGGTAGGGACCCTCGACGCTCTCGCGCAGCTCGCGCTCGACGAGCAGGCTGCTGGGCCGGGCCACGGCGGTGATCCGGCTGGCGAGGTTGACGGGCCGGCCGAACCAGTCGCCCGCGCGCGGCAGGGCCTGGCCGAGCGCAGCGCCTGCGCGCAGCTGGGGGAAGTCCTCGCCTTCGGCCTCGGCGGCGTCGATCAGGCTGAGCGCGGCGCCGAGCAGCGGCTCGGGCTCGGGCGAAGCGAGCATCGCCGCGTCGCCGATCGTCTTGACGAGCCGCACGGGCGGCTCGGCGACGTCGCCGGCGAGCGCTTCCAGGCGCACGGCGAGCCGGCCCAGCTCGTCCGGTGCGACTTCCTCGCCGAGTCGCGTGAAGCCGACGAGGTCGGCGAAGCAGACGCCGACCTCGCGCGAGCCGGGAAGTTGCCCGCCGCTGCGCTCCATCGCGCTGACGACCGTGCTCTGCGTGGCGTGTTTGAGGTGCAGCGCGAGCACGCTCTCGACGAGCGGGTTGACGAGCGGATACAGCGCGCCGGCGGCCTGGGCGTAGCGGTTGGCGAGCTCGGGCTCTGAGATGCCCGCCTCGAGCACGAGTTTCAGTGGCAGCGTGCGCAACGTTTCGGCAACCTGCGCGAGGCCGCGGCCGAGCACGCGCAGCAGGTCGAGCACGTCCTCGTCGGTGACGCCGGCGTCGCGTGCGACGTGGATCATCCGCGCCGATTCGAGCTCGGCGGCGGTGTAGACGTCCTCGTCCTGCTCGGGGATCGGCAGCCCCATCGCCTTGCGCGCGGCGATCAGGAAGCCCTCGTCTACGTCGCTCAGCTCGGCGATCTCGGCGGCGGTGTAGCGCTCGCTGCCGACGATCACGCGGTCGGCGGGGAGGTACATGATCGAGCCGGCGGCGGTGCTACGCCGAAGGTCTGTCAGCGGCACGCCTTCCTTGGCGAGCTGGCGCAGCAGCGTCACGCGCTCGGCGCGCGCCTGGCCTTCGAGCCCGTCGAGCAGGCCCTCGGCCTCGAAGTCGATCGGCTCGGCATCCATCCCCAGCGCAGGGTAGGGCACCCCACGGGGCGGGGGCATTCCAGAGGGCCCCGGCAGGCAGGCGTCCGAAGCCGGGCGCAGAATCACGGGACATGATCGTCCTCGGCATCGATCCAGGGCTGGCCAGCACCGGCTACGGCGTGGTCGCGCGCCGCGATGGCAGGCTCGTGGCGCTCGACGGCGGCGTGATCGAGACGGCGGCGGAACTTGCGCGCGAGCGGCGACTCGCCGACATCCACTCCGAGATCGAGCAGCTGATCGCCACGCACGAGCCCGATTCGGTGGCGCTCGAGGAGCTGTACTTCGGCCAGAACGTGCGCACGGCCTTCGCGGTCGGTCACGCGCGCGGGGTGGTGATGCTCGCGGCCGGCCAGCGCGGGCTGCCGTGCACCGGCTACACCCCGCAGCAGGTCAAGAGCGCCGTCTGCGGCAGCGGGCGCGCGAACAAGGAGCAGGTGACGCGCATGGTCACGGCGCTGCTCGGCCTCGAGCACGAGCCGCGAGAGGATCACGCGGCCGATGCGCTGGCAGTGGCGATCTGCCACGTCAACTGCGCCCCGCTGACACAGGCGCTGGCGAGGGCGAGCGGATGATCGCGCTGCTGCGCGGCGAGGTCGCGGTGCGCCGCGCCGACCACGTCGTGATCCTCTGCGACGGCGTCGGCTATCGCGCAGCGGTCTCGGCTGAGACGCTGCGCCACGTGCCGCCGATCGGCGAGCAGGCGACGCTGCACGCCCATCTGATCGTGCGCGACGACGCGCTCGCGCTGTACGGGTTTCACTCCGAGCAGGAGCGCGATCTGTTCCTGATGCTGCTCTCCGTCCAGGCGGTCGGTCCGAAGGTCGCGCTGGCGGTGCTCTCGGGCGGCGCGCCGCGTGAGCTGATCGCGGCGATCGCGGCGGGCGATGCGGCTCGCTTCCAGGCCGTCCCCGGGATCGGCAAGCGTACGGCCGAGCGGATCATCGTCGAGTTGCGCGAGAAGGTCGTCGTGCGCGGCGGGGAGGCGGCCGGCGAGACGATCCTTGCCGCACGCGCGGGCGGCGAGTCGCCGGGTGCCGGCGATACCGACGGCGGCCGCGGCCTCGCCCGCGCAGGGCTGCTCGAGCTGGGCTACTCGCCGGTCGAAGTCGACAGCCTGCTGCTCGACGCCGAGGGCGAGAGCGCCGAGCAGCTGATCGCGCACGCGCTGCGCCTGGCGAGGGCGGGCGCGTGAGCGCCGCGGAGGGCATCGTCACGGCCGAGACGGCGCGGATCCAGACGCCCTACCTGGTCGCAGAGGATGAGCTCGACCGCTCGTTGCGTCCGCGGCGCCTGGAGGACTTCGTCGGGCAGGAGTCGCTGCGCGAGCAGCTGGCGGTCGCGATCGAGGCGGCTGCGGCACGCGGCGACGCGCTCGACCATCTGCTGTTGGCGGGGCCGCCCGGGCTCGGCAAGACCTCACTCGCGCAGATCGTCGCGGCCGAGCTGGAGGTGGCGTTCGTGCAGACCGCCGGCCCGGCGCTCGAGCGAAAGGGAGACATCGCCGCCTTCCTCACGGCACTGGAGCCGCGTAGCGTGTTCTTCGTCGATGAGATCCATCGCTTGCCGCGCGCGCTGGAGGAGACGTTCTACCCGGCGATGGAGGACCGGCGCCTGCCGATCACGGTCGGCCAGGGCGCGGGGGCGCGCGTGGTGACACTCGATCTGCCGCCGTTCACACTCGTCGGCGCGACGACGCGCAGCGGCCTGCTGACGACGCCGCTGCGCGATCGCTTCGGCATCCAGGCGCGTCTCGAGCCGTATTCGGTGGTCGAGCTGTCGAGCATCGTGCGCCGCTCGGCGGGCATTCTCGAGATCGAGCTGGATGAGGAAGGGGCGAGCGCGATCGCGGAGCGCAGCAGGGGCACGCCGCGCGTCGCCAACCGCCTGCTCAAGCGCGTACGCGACTTCGCGGAGGTGCGCATGGAGGGCATCGTCACCGCGCAGGCGGCTTACGCGGCGCTGCAGATGCTGGAGGTCGACGAGCTCGGTCTCGATCGCCTGGATCGCGAGATCCTGCACACGATCTGCGTCAAGTTCGAGGGCGGCCCGGTCGGGCTCTCCACGCTCGCGGTTGCCGTGGGGGAGGAGCAGGACACGATCGAGGACGTCTATGAGCCCTACCTGCTCAGGGAGGGCCTGATCAAGCGCACTCCGCGCGGGCGGGCGGCTACGACCGCGGCATTCGTCCACCTCGGCCTGGAGCCGCCGGCGTCGGCCGGCGCGGCGCTGTTCTGATCGAGGCAATCAGTGCGGCCATCGCGGCGCGCCTTGCGTAGTCTGTAGCGGACCATGGCCCACCCGTTCATCTGCCCCAACTGCGGACACCGCACGACCGAGGTCGATCGCAACATCGGCTTCACGCGCCAGCCGAAGGGTTGTGCGAAGTGCGGCTTCGCGTTCCTCTTCGAACTGCTCGACGACTACTACCCGGCACCGGATGCGGCGTTCTTCGTCTGCGACGGCGAGGGGCGTGTGATCGGGTGCGGCAAGAACTCCTTCGCCTTCACCGGTTTAGAGGAGGAAGAGGTGATCGGCCAGCGCGTCGAGCAGGTTCTTGGGCTTCGTTTCTCAAATGGCGACGATCCGGTGGAGACGGTGCTCGAGTGGGGCGTGCGCAAACTCGAGGTGCCAGTGCAGGTCGCGGGCGAACGCGACGCTGCGGCGAGCGCGAAGGCCGACATGTTTCCGGCGTACGACGATGACGGCGGGCTCTTGCTCGTGTTGACCCCCGACAAGTAGTCTCAACTGCAACGCACGATGACCGACCGCCGCCGAAACACACTGATCCTTCTGCTCGTCGCCGGGTTGATCGCCGCTTCGGCGGTTGTGATCGCCTCGAAAAAGACGCGGCTCGGGCTCGACCTGAAGGGCGGCGTCGAGCTCGTCTACCAAGCCAAGCCCACTGCGCAGTCGAAAGTCGACTCCGAATCGCTCAACCGCGCGATCGACATCATGCGCAGCCGCGTCGACAAGCTCGGCGTGTCGCAGCCGGAAATCCAGCGCTCGGGCGCGGATGAAATCGACGTGGCGCTGCCGGAAGTCACCGACGCCAAGCGCGCCGAACAGGAGGTCGGTAAGACCGCCCAGCTGTTCTTCTACGACTGGGAGCCGAACGTGATCGGCTCCAGCGGCCAGCCGGCGCCCAAAGAAGAGACCGCCACAGGCGGCCCCAACGCCGGTGCGGCACAGTTCGGGCTGCCCGAGTACCAGGCGGTCCTACGCGCCGAAAAACGCGCGCCGGAACTGCGCAAGACGGACACGACGTGGAGCAAGGGCTGCACCCCGCAGCAGGTCGGGGAATGCATCTACGGCAGCTGGTACCTGCTCGAACCGAAGCACGAAAAGGTGCTGCTCGGGCCGGAGGAAACCGAAAAGAACCTGTTCAGCGAAAAGTTCAAGAAGACCCCGAACGTCAAGGCGGTGCGCGTCAACCCCGGCACGGTGCTCGTGCGGGCACGCGCGATCGAAGGCGCAGGCGGCAAGGTCACGCAGAAGAGCCCGAACAGCTGGTTCGTGATGAAGGACAACCCGGTGCTGACGGGGGCCGATGTGAAGAACCCGCGCCAGAGCTTCGACGAAGGCGGCGGCGGCACGGGCGCGCCGAACGTGACCTTCGAATTCACGGGCCACGGTAAGAGCGTCTTCCAGCAGACGACCAAGGAAATCGCCCATCGCGGCCAGGAAGCGCAGCTGCCGGGCGTCGGCAAGGAAGCGGCTCAGCAGCACTTCGCGGTCGTGCTCGACGACCAGCTGATCACGACGCCTTCGATCGACTACACGAAGTACCCGGAAGGGATCGACGCCAACACCGGCTCGCAGATCTCCGGCGGCTTCACGATCAGCTCGGCCCAGGAACTCGCGCAGGAGCTGCAGTCGGGCGCGCTGCCGATCAAGCTCGAACTGATCTCAAACTCCCAGGTCTCGGCGACGCTCGGCAAAACGGCGCTCAACCAGGGCCTGATCGCGGGCCTCGTCGGCTTCGGCATCGTCTGCCTGTTCCTGCTGATCTTCTACCGCGTGCTGGGTGCGATCGCGATCGGCGGTCTCGTGATCTACGGCGTCTACTTCTTCGCGCTGGTCAAGCTGATCCCGATCACGCTGACGCTGCCGGGCATCGCCGGCTACATCCTCACGATCGGCGTCGCGGCCGATGCGAACATCGTCATCTTCGAGCGCGTGAAGGAGGAGATACGAGGCGGCAGATCGGTGATCTCGGGCATCGCGACGGGATACAAACGCGGTTTTGCGGCGATCGTCGACGCCAACGTGGTGACGTTCATGACCGCCTTCATCCTGTTCGCGCTTGCGACGGCCGAAGTCAAGGGCTTCGCGCTGACGCTCGGCATCGGCACGCTCGTGTCGCTGTTCACGGCGGTGCTCGCCACGCAGGCGGCGCTCGGCTCGATGAGCCGCAGCAAACTCGTGACCCACCCGGCGGCGCTCGGCGCGGCGCGACGCGGCAAAGGCTGGACGTTCGACTTCATGGGCGCCTCGAAGTGGTTCTTCTCGCTGTCGGGCACGATCCTGCTGGTCGGCGCGCTTGCGATCGGCGGCAGCGGACTGAACTTCGGCATCGACTTCAAGTCGGGCACGCGCATCCAGACGGCGTTCTCCAAGCCCGTCAGCGAGAGCCAGATCCAATCGGTGATGAAGAGCGCCGGCTACGGCAACGCGGAGATCCAGAAATTCAACAACAAGAGCATCGGCGGCGCGGGTTATCAGATCTCGACCAAGACGCTCAAGCCGAACAAGGTCCAATCGATCAAGGCGGCGCTCGACGCGAAGTTCGCCAACGGCAGCAGGACGGGCACGAAGAACTTCTCCTCGACCTCGATCGGCCCGACGTTCGGCAAGACGGTGGCCAACAGCGCGGTTATCGCGATCATCGCCTCGCTCTTGGTGATCTCGGCGTACATCGCGCTGCGCTTTGAGTGGAAGTACGCGATCCCGGTGCTGATCGCGCTGATGCACGATCTGCTGATTACGGCGGGCGTCTACTCGCTGACGGGCCGCGAAGTGACGACCTCGACGGTCGCGGCGCTGTTGACGATCCTCGGCTATTCGCTGTACGACACGATCATCGTGTTCGATCGTGTGCGCGAGAACGTGCCACGGATGCCGCGCGCTGCCTTCTCGCAGATCGTCAACCGCTCGATGTCCGAGGTGCTGACGAGATCGCTGGCGACGAGCTTCTGCACGCTGCTGCCGGTGATCGCGCTGCTGCTGTTCGGCGGTGAAACGCTGAAGGATTTCGCCTTCGCGCTGATGGTCGGGATCGCGTCGGGCGCATATTCGTCGATCTTCATCGCCTCGCCGGTGCTGACGCACTGGAAGGAGCGCGAGGGCAGCTACCGCAACCGCCGCGCGCGGATCGTGCGCGAACTGGGGGCGGTACCGGCGTACGCGACGAGCGCCGGCGGCGCCCCCGACGATGTCGAGCCGGCCAAGCGGGCCAAGCGCAACGTGTCGATCTTCGGCGGCGACGGCCCGCCGGACGCGGGCGCCGGCGAGCAGCTCTCGCGCGACGAGTTCCAGGAGCTCGTGCGCGACCTCGACGTCGAGCAGCCGGCGCGTCCCGTCGCGGGCGCAGGTGGGGCGGGCGTTGCGCAGAAGCCGCGCAAAGCACGCCGGGCGGCACCCGAGCCGCCGGCCGAGAAGCCGTCTGAGTCCGAGCGCGACCCGGCGGCCGACCTGACGCCCGAGGATCTCGTGCTGAAGGAAGACAAACCGGCGCCGAAGCGCAAACGCCAACGCAACCGCAAGCACGGGAGGCGCTGATGGGACTGCTCGCGTGGGTGATGATGGGGCTCGCGATCTGGCACTTCACGATCTTCCTGCCCGACCGCTTCTGGGGCGGCATCGTCGGCGCCTTCGTCGGCTCGCTCGTCGGCGCGATCGTCGTCGGTCTGCTGATCTACTCGATCAAGGTCTCCTCGCTGAAGATCCCCGGCGAAAAGGCAACAGACGTCTCGATCGTGATCTACGCGATCCCGGGGGCGCTGATCGGCATGGCGCTGGTGTACCTCGAGGGCATGCGGCGCGAACGAAACGCCGCACCCAGCGCCGACGAAGCCTGAGCCGCGTCGCTTCCGTCCCGCGCCGCCCGTACTGTGGCTTGCGATGCCGGATTTGCGCTTTCAGATCGCCGATTGCCCCAGCGAGCTCCTCACGCGGCTGCGCCGCGAGCTGGCCGTCAGCGGCGCGCTGGCCCAGGTGCTCGTCCGCCGCGGGCTCGGCGAGCCCGACAGCGCTAGGGCCTTCCTGAACGCCGCCGAGGAGCACCCGCCGAGCGACTTCGCCGGCATCGAGAAGGCCGTCGAGTCGATCTGCGCGCACGTCTCGGCCCGGCGCCGGATCACGATCCACGGCGACTACGACGTGGACGGCATCTGCTCGACGGCGATCCTCGTGCGCGCGCTGCGCTCGCTGGGCGCCGACGTCGACTCCTACCTGCCCGATCGCATCGGCGACGGCTACGGTCTGTCGGCTGCGACGGTCAGGCGCCTGGCAGAGCGCGGCACGAACCTGCTCGTCACGGTCGACTGCGCGGTCACAGCCGTCGAGGAGGTGGCGCTCGCCCGCGAGCTCGGCATGCAGGTCGTCGTCAGCGACCATCACGCGGCGCGCGCCGACGGCCTGCTGCCCGACGCGCCGCTCGTGCACCCGGCGCTGTGTGGCTACCCGTGCCCGGAGCTGTGCGCGACGGCGGTCGCCTACAAGCTCGCGCAGGCCGTCTTCGCTGCCGCCGGGCGAGACCCGCGCGAGCTGGAGTCAGAGCTCGAGCTGGTGGCGCTGGCGACGGTCGCCGACGCGGTGGCGCTGATCGGCGAGAACCGCACGCTCGTGCGCCGCGGCCTGCGCGCGCTGGCGAGCACGCGCCGGCCGGGCCTGCGCGCGCTGATGGCGGTCGCACGCGTCGCGCCGGGTCGCGTCGACGAGCGCGCGCTCGGCTTCGCGCTGGCGCCGCGGCTGAACGCGGCGGGGCGCATGTATCGGGCGGATGCGGGCCTCGAGCTGCTGCTGACCGACGATCCGCTGCGCGCGCAGCAGGTGGCCGAGGAGCTCGACCGCGCCAACCACGAGCGCCGCGAGGCCGAGCAGCGCATCCGCTTCCAGGCCGAAGCGCAGGTGGCCGAGCTTGGCGAGCGCGCGGCCTACGTGCTCGCCGGCGAGCAGTGGCATCCGGGCGTGGTCGGGATCGTCGCCTCGCGCCTGGCCGAGACACATCATCGGCCGGTCGTGCTGATCGCGCTCGATGGGCAGAGCGGCAAAGGCTCGGCGCGAAGCATCCCCGGCTTCGACCTGCTCGCGGGCCTGACGGAGTGCGCGGAGCATCTGCTCCGCTACGGCGGGCACCGCGCGGCGGCGGGCCTGGAGATCGAGCGCGGAAGCGTGCAGGCGCTCGCGTCGGCGCTCGACGCGCACGCCGCGGGCGTGCTCGAAGCGCAGGACCTGTCCCCGGTCGAGCGCGTCGACGCGGTCGTGGGCGGCGATGAGCTCGGCATGCGACTGGCCGAGGAGCTACAGCGCCTGGCGCCGTTCGGGCACGGCAACCCGGGCGTCTCGCTGATGGTCGCCGAGGCGTGCCTGCGCGACGGGCGCCCGATGGGCGAAGGCAAGCACGTGCGCTTCACCGTCGAATCGCGCGGGGCGCGCGCGCAGGCGGTCGCCTTCGGCACGGGCGGCAGGCTGCCCGTCGAGGACGGGGCGCCGGTGGAAGCGACGTTCAAGCTCGAGGTCAACGAGTGGAACGGGGTCTGCGAGCCACGCCTGGTGCTGCGCCACGCAAGGCCTGCCGAGCCGCAGATCGAGGCGCGCTCGCTGCGTGAGCAGCGCGTCGCCGAGCGCCCGGTCGAGCTCGAGCCGCCAGTGAGACCGGGGCGGCCTGTCCGGCAGCCGGCCGAGCAGCCGGTAGGGGCTGAGCAGGCGGCGGAAGACGAGCACGGCCAGCTGGCCCTCTGCTGAGCGTCGCTCCAGCCGCTTCAATCCCGCGGGACCGTCCCCTAACCTATGAGGATGGCGGTCGCTAGGGATCCAAGCAAGGCGCCCCCCAGGGAGCTGGCCGAGCAGCCGCGGCCGGAGGGGCCGGCGGCGCCTGCCGTGACGGCGGCCTCGAGCTCGACGGCGTCCGCCGCGCCGGTGGCGGGCCAGACCGTGCCCGGCCCCCCGCAGCGGCCGAGCCACGTACCGCCTGCGCGCCTGGACCTGTCAGAGCCCGAGCGGCGCCTGTTGGCGGACCTGTTCGCGATCGTCTCCGAGCACGCGGCGGACTCGGCTGTGGAGATCGACCGCGGGCGCGTGCAGGACGCGTTCGTGTTCGCCTGCGAGCACCATGCGGCGCAGCGGCGCAAGTCGGGCGAGGACTTCATCGTGCACCCGGTCGGGGTGGCGCGCATCTGCGCGGGCATGCGCCTGGACACCGAGACGCTGTGCGCGGCGCTCTTGCACGACACGGTCGAGGACACGAAGGCCTCGATCGAGGAGGTGCGCGAGCGCTTCGGCGAGGAGATCGCGGCGATCGTCGACGGCGTGACGAAGCTGACGGGGATCGAGTTCCAGTCTCACGACGAGGCGCAGGCGGAGAACTACCGCAAGATGATGGTGGCGATGGCCACCGACGTGCGGGTCATCCTGATCAAGCTGGCCGATCGCCTGCACAACATGCGCACGATCGAGGCGATGCCCAAGCAGAAGCAGATGGACAAGGCGCGCGAGACGCTTGACATCTATGCGCCGCTGGCCCACCGGCTGGGAATCCACGCGATCAAGTGGGAGCTCGAGGATCTCGCGTTCGCGACGCTGCACCCGCGCAAGTACCAGGAGATCAAGGGGCTCGTCGCCCAGCAGCGGGACGACCGTGAGGGCTACGTCAGCCAAGCCGGCGAATACCTCTCGCGGGAGCTCGCCGGGCTTGGCATCGAGGCACAGATCGCCGGGCGTGCGAAGCATTTTTATTCGATTTATTCAAAGATGACAAAGAAGGGGCGGGAGTTCAACGAGATCTACGACCTCACGGCGATGCGCGTGATCGTCGACTCGGTGAAGGACTGCTACGGCACGGTCGGAGTGATCCACTCGCTGTGGAAGCCGCTGCCGGGTCGCTTCAAGGACTTCATCGCGATGCCGAAGTTCAACATGTACCAGTCGCTGCACACGACGGTGATCGGTCCGGAGGGGCGCCCGCTGGAGATCCAGATCCGCACGCAGGAGATGCACGAGATGGCCGAGTTCGGCGTCGCGGCGCACTGGGTCTACAAGCAGAGTCCAAACGGCGCTCCCGAAGCGCAGGACGGCGAGGGCCAGGGCGGCGACGCGAAGATGAAGTGGCTGCGCTCGATGCTCGACTGGCAGAAGGAGCTGTCGGACCCGCGCGAGTTCATGGAGACGCTGCGCACGGACCTGTTCGAGGAAGAGGTCTTCGTGTTCACGCCGAAGGGTCAGGTCAAGTCGCTGGCGGCGGGCGCGACGCCGCTTGACTTCGCCTACGAGGTGCATACCGAGATCGGCCACCGCTGCGTGGGCGCGCGCGTCAACGGCAAGATCGTGCCGCTGCACTACGAGCTGCGCTCGGGCGACATCGTCGAGATCCTCACGGCCAAGCGCGAGCGCGGCCCCTCGCGCGACTGGCTGGCGATGGTCAAGACGACCCGCGCGCGCAACAAGATCAAGGCCTGGTTCAAGGCGGAGTCGCGCCAGGACACCGAGCACACAGGTCGTGACCTGTTGCAGGAGCACCTGCGCAAAGCGGGCCTGCCGGCACAGAAGATCACGGGCTCGGCGATCCTCGCCGACGTGATCCGCGAGGTCGGCTACCGCAAGGCGGACGACTTCTACATCGCGCTCGGCGCGGCCAAGGTCTCGCCGAAGCTCGTCGTCAGCAAGGTGATGCAGCGCCTGAAGCAGGGCGAGGCAGCCGACGGCGGCGAGTCGGCCGCGGCCGACCTCTTGCGCGTAGGGCGCCAGCGCCGGCGCCCGACGAAGTCCTCAGGTCAGTACGGGATCAAGGTCGAGGGCGTCGAAGACGTGATGCTGCGCCTGGCCAAGTGCTGTCGCCCGGTGCCGGGCGATGAGATAGTCGGCTACATCTCACTCGGACGCGGGATCACGATCCACCGCGAAGACTGCCCCAACGTGGCGCTGCTGAAGAAGGACCCCGAGCGCTTCACAAGCGTCGCCTGGGAAGGCGATCAGTCGACGGCGTTCGTCGTCGAAATCCAGATCGACGCGTGGGATCGCCACCGCCTGCTGGAGGATCTCTCGCGTGTCTTCTCGGAGTCGGGCGCGAACATCCTCGAAGCGCGCTGCATGTCGGCGCCGCCGATGGTCAAGAACCGCTTCGTCGTCGAGGTCGCCGACACGCACACGCTGAAGGGCGCGATCACGCGCATGCGCAACATCGACTCGGTGTTCGACGCCTACCGCGTCACCCCAGGGGGCGCGGGCTAAGCCACAACGTTCAGCGTGCGCGGCTTGATCGAGTAGCGCGCCTCATCGACATTGCCGATGAAGTCGCCGTCGACCTGCAGCGGCAGCGGACGCCCGTCGGCGCTGCGCACGGTCAGCTCGCTGAAGCGCTGCAGGCCGGTGATCTGACGGTTGCCGGCGACGCTGGCGCGCGAGGAGAGGGCGCGCACGGCGATCGAGGAGAAGGCGAGCGGAGTGGCGCGGCGCAGCACGGCGCCGGTGAGCGCGCCCGAGTCGAGCACCGCGCCCTCGGCGATCTCGATCGGCTTGTCGTTGAAGTAGGTGAAGGGCGCGCCGTTCTGGATGATCGCCGTGACTCCCTGAAGCGTCTCCTTGCCGGTATCGATCAGCATGCGCGGCGGGCGCACGATGTAGCGCTGGGCCACGGCGAGCGCCTTCCAAGTGAAGAAGTACGGGCCGAAGCGGGCCTTCAGCTTGGGCCGCGCGTCGACTTTCTCAACGACGCTCGCGTCGAGCCCGACGCCGGAGTTGAACGTGAAGCAGCGGTCGTTGACGACGCCGAGGTCGACTCTGCGCACGCGCCAGTCGTCGGCCATCGCGAGCAGGTGCTCGGTGGCGTCGACGAGCTCTCCCGGGACGCCGAGGATCCTGGCGAACACATTGGCCGATCCGCCGGGCAGCGCGCACAGCGGCGTGTCTGAGCCGAGTAGCCCATTTGCGGCTTCGTTGACGGTGCCGTCGCCGCCGAAGGCCACGACGACGTCATAGCCCTCGTGCGCGGCCTCGCGGCACAGCTCGGTGGCATGCCCGCGTGATTCGGTGTCGACGGCGTCGACCTCGAAGCGTCCCTTCAGCGCGTAGACGACCAGGTGGCGCAGGCGGTCGGAGACAGTCGCGGCGTACGGGTTGACGATGATCAGCATGCGCCGCTTGGTGGCGGCGGCGTATGGCTCGAGGCGGGTGGCGCCCTCGATCAGGCGCCGCTCCTGCCCGCGCGTGGGGGTGCGCGTGGAAGGGGTGCTCATCTGATCGGCCCTACACCAAAGTCGCGCGAGCGTTACCGCCGGCGCCCGCGGGCGTATTTCGTCCAGCGAGGCGGCTCTAAAGCTCGCGTCCGTCGAGAGGATTGCTAGACTTCGCGACACATAGCTGGACACATCCAGAGGGGTGAAGGGACTGGCCCGATGAAACCCCGGCAACCACCGTCAACGTCACGGACGGGAAGGTGCCAATTCCAGAGAGATGTGTGGCGGGCCTCGTGCTCTTCGCCACACCGTGACAAGGCGAAGGACACATCTGAAAGGGGCCCCCAATGGCTGTCAGTCATCTTCAATGCAAGGAGTGCAAGGCGGAGTATCCGCTCGAGGCGCTGTTCGTCTGCGAGTCGTGCTTCGGGCCGCTCGAGGTCGTCTACGACCACAGCCGCATCGGCGGCGACGTCGGCGAGCTGCGCCGGCGCATCCAGGGCGGACCGCAGAACATCTGGCGCTACGCCGACTTTCTGCCGACGAC
This sequence comes from Solirubrobacterales bacterium, assembly GCA_044446425.1. Lineage (GTDB taxonomy): Bacteria > Actinomycetota > Thermoleophilia > Solirubrobacterales > Solirubrobacteraceae > Palsa-744. The sequence continues at coordinate 166,743 of JBIOEW010000001.1, forward strand.
GGCCTACGGCCGCGGCGCGCCGGGCGGTCCGCTCGGCCCCTCGGCCGGCGGCGGCTCCACCCGCATCGGCATCCCGGCAGGCTGCACGCCGCTGATTCGCGCCGACCGCCTCGCCGAGCGCCTCGGCCTGGGCGAGGTGTGGGTCAAGAACGACGCGGCAAACCCGACGCACTCGTTCAAGGACCGCGTCGTCTCGGTCGCCGTCACGCGAGCCCGCGAGCTCGGCTTCGAGACGATCGCGTGCGCCTCGACGGGCAACCTGGCCAACTCGGTCGCCGCGCACGGCGCCGCGCTCGGTCTCGACTCCTACGTCTTCATCCCGGCCGACCTGGAGGAGCAGAAGGTGCTGGCGACGGGCATCTACGGCACCAAGCTGGTCGGCGTCGAAGGTAACTACGACGACGTCAACCGCCTCTGCACCGAGCTGTGCGCCGAGCAGCTGGACGACTCGGACGCGGCCCGATCAAGCGAGGCCGGACGCCGAGCGGGCAGCAGGTCCGAGTGGGCGTTCGTGAACATCAACCTGCGCCCGTACTACGCCGAGGGCTCGAAGACGCTCGCCTTCGAGATCGCCGAGCAGCTCGGCTGGGAGCTGCCGGACCGCTGCGTGGTGCCGATCGCCTCGGGCTCGCTGTTCACGAAAATCGCCCGAGGCTTCGAGGAGTTCATCGAGCTCGGGCTCCTCGAGGGCGAGCTGCCGCGCATGAGCGGCGCCCAGGCCGAGGGCTGCTCGCCGGTCGCGAGCGCCTACGCCGAAGGCCACGACGTGTGCCGCCCGGTCAAGCCGAAGACGATCGCCAAGTCGCTGGCGATCGGCAACCCGGCGGACGGCCCCTACGCACTCGATCTCGCCCGCCGCACGGGTGGCGGCGTGGACTCGGTCAGCGATGATGAGATCCGCGAGGGCATCAAGCTGCTGGCCGAGACGACGGGCATCTTCACCGAGACGGCAGGCGGCGTTACGACGGCGACGCTGGCCAAGCTCGCCGCGCGCGGCGAGATCGACCCGGGTGAGCGCGTCGTGCTGGTGATCACGGGCGAGGGCCTGAAGACGCTCGACGCGGTACGCGGGACGTTCGAGACGCACACGATCGCGCCGACCGTCGACGCGTTCGAGGCGGGAGTACCGCAGACGGTCTCGGTCTGATGTCGGTGCTCGTGAAGATCCCCACGCAGCTGCGCGCTGCGGCGGGCGGCGAGGCGGAGACCGAGGTCGACGGCAAGACGGTGCAGGAGGTGCTCGACGGCCTGTTCGAGCGCCACGACGAGCTGCGCGCGCGTCTCTATGACGAGCAGGGCGGCCTGCGCCGCTTCGTCAACGTCTACGTCGCCGGCGAAGACATCCGCTTTCTCGACGGCCTCGCCACGCCAGTCTCAGACGGCGCCGAGCTGACGATCCTGCCCGCTGTAGCCGGCGGCTAGCGTCCTGAGTCGGAATTCGGGAAACGCCGTCGAACTTGTGACTCACGACACTAGCGCGAGGCGGAGTATCCGGCCGCGGCGTGGTGCGCCGTGGCGTGGACCGGCGGCGTCGTCGACCCGCTGATGCCGACCGTCGAGACGAGCCCGGCGGCGCACATCGCGGCGATCGTCAGCGCGCGCATCCGCTTTGGCGTGAGCCAGCCGAAGTGGTGGGTCTGAAGCCATGTCCTGAAGCCGGTCGCCGCCGAGGCGGCGACCATCGCGCAGCCTGCACACATGGTCTCAGCCTAGCGCCGTGTCGCTTGGAGGTCGCCGGTAGCGGATGGACGGCGCGCGTCAGGCCCGCTCGACGGGCTCGACCGCCTCGATGCGGCCCTCCAGGCGCCGCTTGAGCTCGGCGCCTCGCCCGGCGGCGACGGCGCGCGCGGCACGCTCATCGCTCAGCTCGAGGCCATGCAGCTGGGCGTAGTCGAGCAGGTTCTGGCGCTCCTCGCCCTCGCGCGCGGCGCGCAGGAACAGCCAGCAGAACAAGCCGAGCGTGAGGAACGACTCCTCGACCATCATGATCGCGCCGGCGATGTTCTGGTCGGCCAGCGGCGAGATGTGGTGCACGGCGTCACCGTGGCTGTAGAAGGGGTAGAAGACGGTCCCGGACCAGAGGAAGATGTTGCCGAGCACGGTGCCGGCGAGGCGCACGGCGACGATGTAGAAGAGCCGCCCGAGGTTGCCGAACCAGCCGGGCGTGGGCAGCGGGCCGACGAGGCACATCCACATGTTCACGCCGAACGCGAGGAACATCGCGTGCTCGAGCGCATGCACTCCGTTGTGGCGCAGGGCGGCCTGGTAGAGCGTCGGGATGTGCCAGACGTACAGGTCGATCGCCCACAGGGGGAAGGCGATCGCCGGGTGTGAGAGCGCGCGTAGGCGGTCGAACAGCTTTATTTTCAGGATCGGCGCGATCAGCGGGCCGGTCAGCCCGAGCACGATCAACAGCGCGGCGATGTCGCCCACGAGCAGGTGCTCGACCATGTGCATGTACAGCAGGTCCTGGCTGGCCCCGCCGAGCGAGCTCAGCGCCGCGGCGATCGTGGCGAAGCCGGCGTAGAAGCACGCCTGGCGCCAGAGCGGCACGGGGTGGCCGGCAGCTGCGAGCGTCCGCACGCGCCGCGCGTAGAGGATCGCGAAGAGCAGCAGGGGACCCAGCTGCAGCACGTCCTCGAAGGCGGTTGAGACGGCGAGCGGGAGCGCGTGCATCCGGCCTCAGACTACCGGCGAGCGCGCGGCGATATGGTGCCTCGCGCGATGGCTCAGCTGCTGCCGGCGGTGCCGGCATGGCTGTTCGCCTGGGCTGCCGCGATCGTGCTGGTGGCCTCGTTCGTACTGCTCTCGGCGATGTGGTCGCGCCCGCGTGCGCTCGCAGTCCTGGATGCTCGTCATGATGGTCGGCTTCACGAGTCTGGGCCTATGGCTGCTCTCCTCGGTGAATACTTGAACGTGACGCAATGCTGGTAATCGCGCACATCGGGAATATCCCCGTCGAGGAGTACGCCGGGTTCGTGGTCCCCGTGATCGCGCTGTACGCCTACGGGCGCGCTTGGAGCCGGCGTCATCGCAGGAGGCTCGCGCGCCTGCCGGCACCGGCCGAGGGACTGGACGAGCGGACGGTCGAGTTCGTCCTCGCGCGCTGGGCCGAGGCCAAACACGGTGAGCTCGGGCGTGAGCTCGTGCCGCTGATGTACCCACCGGGCCCCGAGGACGTGACGGCCTCCGAGCTGGCCCAGCGGATCGGCGCTGAGCGCGCGAGCGTGGTTCGACGGCTGGAGGAGCTCGCGGAGCTCGGCTATGTCGAGTACGACCCTGCTGAGAGCGAGCGGCTGGCGTTGACCACGGAAGGCATCCATCTGCTGAACATCACCGAGGATGCACTGCTGTCGGCGCTCACAGCTCGCGCTGCCCCGGACCCCGCCGACGCGGAGCGCGCCGGGAGCAGATAGCGCACGGCGGGGCGCGTCACGCGGGTTGCGCACAGCGGGGCGCGAAGCGAGCATCGCGCCGGGCCGCGAGCCGGTGGAAGATCTCGTGCAAAGGCGCTGAGTCCCTCGGCAAAAGTTCGGAAAATGCGAGTATTTCCGGGGACCAGCGGTTTCTTAGGTGCCCTTGATGAGCACCTAGGTAGCATGGGGTCACTACCCGCATGACCGCGCAAACACCCATCCGTTCAGCCACAGCCGAAGGGCACACAGAGCGGGTCGATGCGATCGCGTGTCTCGATGAGAGCACGCGGCGCAAGGCGATCAGCGAGCGCCCGAGCGGTCCCGGTCGCTATCTGGAGATCCAGAGCCCGGGCGAGACGCTGCTGATCCCGATCGAGGACGGCGTGATGCACATCGGCCGTGGCCTGTCGGCAGACCTGCACCTCGACGAGAAGTCGGTCTCGCGCCGTCACGCGATGCTCGTGCACCGCCAGTCCGGTGCGCGCCTGCTCGACGACCGCAGCTCCAACGGGACGTTCGTCAACGGACAGCGGATTGTCCAAGCCGACCTGCACAACGGCGATGTGATCCTGCTCGGCCGCGTCGTGCTTCGTTACCTCGAGATCTGAACGCCCGCCAGAGCCGGCCTCGGCTCTTGGTGTTGTCAACGGGGGTCACGGCGGTGCCCCCGGATCGAGCGGGCTCAGCTCGCGCACGGAGGCCTCGTTCAGCGCGAGCACCGTCGGCCAGTCCGCGCGCGCAAGCTCCCTCACCGTCATTGCGGACGGACATTAGCCTTGAAAAGTCGTGGGAGCGGGCACCGAGACGACCTCGAGAATCTCTGCAAGGCCCGCAAAGTCGGCAGGATTGCGCGTGTAGAGGGGCATCTGGACGGAGAGGGCGGTCGCGGCAACGAGCATGTCCACGGCACGGCGGCCCCGCGCCTTACGCCCGGCAGCGGTGACGGCCGCGTAGACACGACCGTATGCCCGAGATGCCGCCGCGTCGAACGGGAGCGGCTCGAAGGTCGCTTCGGCGCGCTGTAGGCGTTCTTGCCGGCGTGCCCGCTCGTTCACGTCCGCGGCTGCATGCGGGCCCGCTGCAAGCTCGGCGAGCGTGATCGCGGAGATGGCCAGCTCGCTCGGGAGCATGCTTGCGTCGAGCTTGTCCAGTTCGATCAGGACGGAGCTGTCGAGCAGGCCCCGGGCCGGGCTCTCGGGGTCAGGCACGTGGCATGGTGCTTTGGTCGAGCACCCGATCGACGTCGGTGCGGAAGGCTGCGGAATCGATCGGAGCGGAACCTGCAAATGCCTTCAGCGCGGCGGCGGCGGGGACGAACTGCCGTCGACGAATCGGGCTCAGCTCTCCGACAGGCGCGCCGTTGCGCGTGACGACGAACGATTCGCCGCGGTCGAGCTCGCGCATGATCTCGCCGCTCTCGTTGCGCAGCTCACGTTGGGTGATCTCCCTTGACATGGCTCTACTGTCGCACGCGTGCGACAGTAGAGCAACGTCATCTCTGCACACCCTTCTGGCTCAACCCACGCGCTCGCTCGCTTTCGGTCGGTCCTGGCCAAGGCGTGTCCTCACGCAGGAGCTGCGGTCGAAGGGGTCTGCGTCCCGACCTGAAGACCCCCGGTTGCGATAAGGCCGCCAGTGCTAGGCTCCGGCGCCGGATGGAGAGAGACAGCATGACCCGAATCGTCCGATTTATCTGGTCGGCGTCCAAGGGGCCGAGACCTACCCTCGCGCTCGTGTGTGCTCTGGGCGGCTTTGCGCTGGGGGCGAGCGGCTGCTTCACGTCCTCCAATTCGTACTGGTACTGCTGGGACAATCCGGTCGAAGGAGGCCCGCACCATCTCGGACATCCAGTCTCCGGCGACCACATCTGCTCAGACGAAGAGCTGAAGGGCCAGGGCGGCCCACCCAGCTAGTCGCAGGCCCTGCAAGCTGGAGCTTCAGACACGCGCCCGGCAAGATTCGAACTTGCGACCTCCCGCTCCGGAGGCGGGCGCTCTATCCACTGAGCTACGGGCGCAGGGGCGCACCGCGACCGCGCCCAAGCTGCGCAAGAGGCTACCGTAGCCCCATGGACCTGTCCCTGTTCTTCGCCGGCACCGGCGGCTCGGTCCCGAGTGCCCGTCGCGGCCTGCCCGCGATCCTCATGCGCCTCGGCGGCGAGCGCATCCTGTTCGACTGCGGCGAAGGCACGCAGCGCCAGCTGACGCGCTCGATCGGGCTCGTCGACATGGAATGCGTGTTCATCACGCACTTCCACGCCGACCACTGGCTCGGCCTCCCCGGGATGCTCAAGTCCTTCGCCCTGCGCGACCGCGCGCAGCCGCTGACCGTCTACGGCCCGCGTGGCCTCAACGAGCTGATGGGCGTGATGCGGATCATCTACGGGCGGCTGCCATACGACTTCAAAGTCGTCGAGCTCGAGCCCGCGCAGAGCGTCGAGCGCGACGGCTATCTGATCGCAGCCGTGCCCGTCAGCCACCGCGCGCCCGTCGCCTTCGGCTACGCGATCGTCGAGGACGCGCGCCCCGGCCACCTCGACGCCAAGCTCGCCGAGCAGCTCGGCGTCAGGCCCGGCCCCGACTTCGGTCGCCTACAGCGCGGCGAGACCGTCGACGGCGTGCTGCCCGAGCAGGTCATGGGCCCCGAACGCGAGGGGCGCAAGATCGTCCTCTCCGGCGATACCGAGCCGTGCGAGGCGCTGAAGATCGCCGCCCACGAAGCCGACCTGCTCGTGCACGAGGCCACCTTCACCGAGGAGGATGTCGATCGCGCCCGCGAGACCGCGCACAGCACCGCCCGCCAGGCCGCCGAGCTGGCGCGCGACGCCGAGGTGCGCACGCTCGCGCTCACGCACATCTCCACGCGCTATGCCGGCGGGCAGCTGCGCGACGAGGCGCGCGCCGTGTTCGCCGCCACCGAGGCGCCGCGCGACTTCGACACGATCGAGGTGCCCTTCCCCGAGCGCGGTCGCGCCAAGCTCGAGCGCTGGTCCGATCGCCAGGCGCGCGAGCGCGCGGGTGGCGAGGCCCCCTCAGGCGAGCGCGAGCCGGACCCCTTGATACATTCCTGAAGATCCTTTAACCCGGTCCCGTGAGGCCAGGAAGGAATAGATGGGCCAGAGCAGCGAGAAGGTCGTCCTCCACGAGGGGGACATTCAGCGAGCGCTGACGCGTATCGCCCACGAGATCGCCGAGCGCAATCCGCAGGCTTCGGGCGATCCGCACGACGACTCACGGCGTGCCGAAAACGGCGCTTCGCCGAGCGGCGCCCCGTCCTCCGCATCGCACGCAGGCTCGGACCTCGCGATCGTCGGCATCCACCGCCGCGGGGCCTTCCTCGCACAGCGTCTGCGCGCGGAGCTCGAGGACCTGCTCCATGCCGCGATCCCGCTTGGCGACTTGGATATCGGCTTCTATCGCGACGACGTCGCAAGCCGCCCCGACGCGCCGATCGTGCACGCCTCGCACATCGACTTCGACATCGCCGGGCGCACGGTCGTGATCGTCGACGACGTGCTCTTCACCGGGCGCACCGTGCGCGCCGCGATCGAGGCGCTGTTCGACTACGGCCGCCCCGAGCGCGTGCAGCTGGCCGTGCTCGCCGACCGCGGCCATCGCGAGCTGCCGATCCGCCCCGACTACGTCGGCAAGAACCTGCCGACCTCGCGCGCCGAGCACGTGCACGTCCGCCTGCGCGAGCTCGACGGCGTCGACGAGGTCGCGATCGCCCCGATCGCCGTGGAGATCGTATGAGCGCCGGCACCGCCACGGCCGCGAACGAGGAGGAAGGCTCGTGAATCATCTCCTCTCAATAAAAGATCTCGACAGAGCCTCGATCGAGCGGATCGTCGCCCAGGCCGAGCGCTTCGCCGAGGTGTCGGATCGCGAGATCAAGAAGGTCCCGGCGCTGCGCGGGCGGATGGTGCTGAATCTCTTCTACGAGGCCTCCACGCGCACGCGCAGCTCCTTCGAGCTCGCCGCCAAGCGCCTTTCGGCCGACGTCGTCAACTTCGCCGCCAGCGGCTCGAGCGTGGAGAAGGGCGAGTCGCTGAAGGACACCGTGCTGACGCTCAGCGCGCACAAGCCCGACGCGATCGTGCTGCGCACGCCCTGGGCCGGCGCCTCCGAGCTCGTCTGCAAATGGTGCAGCGCAGCGATCGTCAACGCCGGCGACGGCAAGCGCGAGCACCCCACGCAGGCGCTGCTCGACGTGTACACGCTGAAAAGCCGCCTCGGCGCGCTCGACGGGGCGAGCATCTGGATCGTCGGTGACGTCGCGCACTCGCGCGTCGCGCGCTCGAACATCGTCGCCTTCCAGCGGATGGGCGCCAGGGTCACCGTCGCCGGGCCGCCCACGCTGATCCCGCGCGGGATCGAGGCGCTCGGCTGCGACGTGCGCTTCACGCTGGATGAGCTTCCCTCGGCCGACGTCGTCTACGCCCTGCGCATGCAGAACGAGCGCATGAGCGAGACCTGGGTGCCATCCGTGCGCGAGTACGCCTCCTGGTATCAGGTCAACGGCCGACGGCTCTCGCCGCGCCAGGTGCTGATGCACCCCGGTCCCGTCAATCGCGGCGTCGAGCTCTCGGGAGAGGTCGTCGACTCGCCGCAGGCCGTGATCACGGCTCAGGTCGAGGCCGGCGTCGTCGTGCGCATGGCCGTGCTGTATGAGCTGCTCGCAGGCGCCCGCGCCTCCCTCCCTGCTCCCTCCGCCTCGCCCTCGCCCGCCTCGCCGGAGCCCCAGCCCGCGTGATGGCCGCCCAGCCGCTCGTCCACGGGCCGCGACAGGCGGTCGATCTGTTGCTGCGCGACGTGCACGTGCTCGACCCGCGCGCGGGGATCGACGCCCGCCACGACGTGCGCGTGCGCGGGGGGGAGGTGGCCGAGCTCGGCGAGCCAGGCGGTCTCTCCTACGAGCCCGGCGAGGAGCTGATCGAGGGTCGCGGCCGACACCTGCTGCCGGCCTTCTTCGATCCGCACGTGCACCTGCGCGTGCCCGGGCAGGAGCACAAGGAGGACCTCGACAGCGGCACCCGGGCGGCCGCCGCCGGTGGCTATGCCGGCGTGATCGCGATGCCCAACACCGACCCCGTGCTCGACTCGGCGCCGCTGTTGAAGTCGCTGCGCGAGACGGCCGCGCGCGAGGCGCGCATCGCGGTCGGCTTCATGCCGGCGATCACGCGCGGCCTGGCCGGCGAGCAGCTCTCAGAGATGGCCGAGCTGCGCCGGGAGGGCGCCGTCGGCTTCACCGACGACGGCAAGCCCGTCACGAGCGCCGGCATGCTGCGCAAGGCGCTTCAGTACCAGCGCCTGTGCGGCGGCGTGATCGCGCTGCACGAGGAGGACCCGACGCTCTCGCGCGGCGGCTCGATGCACGAGGGCGCCGTCAGCGCCGCGCTCGGGATCGGCGGCATCCCGACGATCTCCGAGTCGACGATGGTCGCGCGCGACGCCGCCATCGCCGGCTACGAGGACGCGCGCGTGCACTTCCAGCACCTCAGCTGCATAGCCTCCGTGGAAGCTGTCGCCGAGGCCAAGGCGAAGGGCTACCGCGTCAGCGCCGAGGCCTCGCCGCACCATCTGCTGCTGACCGAGGAGGACGTGCGCTCGATGGACACGCGGATGAAGATGAACCCGCCGCTCGCCGGCGAGGCCGATCGTCAGGCGCTGATCGAGGGGCTGCGCTCGGGCATGATCGACTGCGTCGCCACCGACCACGCGCCGCACGCGCGCGAGGAGAAGGAAGTGCCCTTCGAGCAGGCGCCGATGGGCACGACCGGCCTCGAGACGGCCTTCGCCGCGCTCTACAGCGGCCTCGTGCTGCCCGGCGTACTCGAGCTGAGCCTGCTCGTCGAGCGGATGACCGCCGGGGCGGCGCTGTATGAGCTGCCTACGCACACGATCGCCCCCGGCGAGCCCGCCAACCTGACGCTGCTCGACCTCGACGCCGAGTTCGTCGCCGGCGAGCGCGGCTGGGAAAGTCGCTCCGAGAACTGCTGCTTCGCCGGGCGCAAGCTGCGCGGCAAAGTTCTGCTGACCGTTGCCGGCGGCGCCGTCGTCTACCGCGAGCGCGCCTTCAGCGTGGTGGGCGCATGACCGGGGTCAGCGGCTGATGGCGCTGCTCCAGCGAGACCGCGCTGCGCTCGTCGTCGTCGACGTGCAGGAGGGCTTTCGCCCGTATGCCTCTTTCGCAGACGTCGCCGAGTCCTGTCGCCGGCTGCTCGCCGGAGCTCGCATCCTCGGGATGCCGGCGCTCGTCAGCGAGCAGTATCCGAAAGGTCTCGGCCCGACCGCGCCCGAGCTCGGGATCGGGGAGGGGGAGGAGATGATGATCGAGAAGACCGTCTTCTCCGCTGCCCGCGCCGACGGCTTCGATCTCGGCGGCCGCGAGCAGGCGATCGTCTGCGGCATCGAGACGCACGTGTGTGTCTCCCAGACCGTGCATGACCTGCTCGGCCAGGGCGTCGAAGTGCACGTGCCCGCCGACGCCGTCGGCTCGCGTCATCAGCTCGACTACGAGCGCGGGCTTGAGCGCCTGGAGCGCGCCGGCGCCGTCGTCAGCACCGTCGAGAGCGCGCTGTTCGAGCTGCTCGAGCGGGCCGGCACGCCAGAGTTCAAGTCCGTCCAGAAACTCATCCTGTGAGCGGGCGAGAAGATGGATACGTCCTGCTCGAGGACGGCACGCGCTTCGACGGCGAGTGGTGCGGCGCCGAGGCGCCGGCCGTCGGCGAGGTCGTCTTCACGACCGGCATGTCGGGCTACCAGGAGTCGATCACCGACCCGTCCTTCGCCGGGCAGCTGATCACGTTCACCTATCCGCACATCGGCAACTACGGCGCCAGCTCTCACGCGATGGAGTCAGAGCGCCCGTGGGCCCGCGCGGCGATCATGCGCGAGGCGTGCAACCGCGAGGACGCGCCGACCGCCGAGCGCGGCTGGCTCGACTGGCTGAGCGACTGCGGCGTGAGCGCCGTCTCGGGGATCGACACGCGTGCGCTCGTGCGCCACATCCGCGACGCCGGCGCGATGCGCGGGGGCGTGTTCCCCGTGGGCGTTGGTCTGGGCGAGGCGCGCGAGCTGATCGCGGCCGAGCCGCAGATGGCCGGACAGGACCTCGCGTCGGTCGTCACGCCCAAGGAAGTCACCCGCCACGGCCAGGACGGCGACGGGCCGCGGATCGCCGTGATCGACACCGGCATCAAGGCCTCGATGGTGCGCGAGCTCGTGCAGCGTGGCGCGCGCGTAACGCTTCATCCGTGCACGTCGAGCGCCGAGCAGCTGCTCGGCGAGGATCCCGACGCGGTCTTCCTCGCCAACGGACCCGGCGACCCGGCGGCGCTCGGCTACGTCGTCGAGACGGTGCGCGCGATCGTCGGCAAGAAGCCCGTGTGGGGGATCTGCCTGGGCCATCAGCTGCTGTGCCGCGCCGTCGGCCTGGAGACGTTCAAGCTGCCGTTCGGCCACCGCGGCGCCAACCATCCCGTCAAGGATCTGCAGACGGGCAAGGTCGAGATCACCTCGCAGAACCACGGCTTCGCCGCCGTCGGCCCCGGCGGCGCGCGCACGATCGACGCCGACGAGCCCGTGCGCTGGGAGACCGACTTCGGCGCCGCCGCGCTCTCGCACGTCAACCTCTATGACCGCACCGTCGAGGGGCTCGAGCTGCTCGACGTGCCCGGCGGCACCGTGCAGTACCACCCCGAGGCCGGTCCCGGCCCGCACGATTCGCTGTACCTGTTCGACCGCTTCCTGGCGCGGATCGAGGCCGCGGCATGATGTCTGCGGAGGGCGCTTATGCCTAGGCGCGACGACATCCGCAAGATCCTGATCCTCGGCTCGGGACCGATCGTGATCGGCCAGGCCGCCGAGTTCGACTACTCCGGCGTGCAGGCCTGCAAGGTGCTGCGCGAGGAGGGCTATGAGGTCGTGCTCGTCAACTCCAACCCGGCGACGATCATGACCGACCCCGAGTTCGCCGAGGCCACGTACATCGAGCCGCTCCTGCCCGGCCCCGTCACGCAGGTGATCGAGCGCGAGCGCCCCGACGCGCTGCTCGGCACGCTCGGCGGGCAGACCGCGCTGAACCTCGCCAAGGCGCTGCACGACGACGGCACGCTCGAGCGCTACGGCGTGGAGCTGATCGGCGCCAACTACGACGCGATCGCCTGCGCCGAGGACCGCGAGCTGTTCGGCGAGGCGATGGCCAAGGCCGGGCTGCGCATGCCCAAGAGCGCGATCGCGACGTCGCTGGAGCAAGCGCAGGCGGCGGCCGAGGAGGTCGGGCTGCCGTGCGTCGTGCGACCCGCCTTCACGCTCGGCGGGCGCGGCGGCGGCATCGCGCGCTCAAGCGAGGAGTTCGAGGCGATCGTCGCAGCCGGGATCGAGGCCTCGCCGATCTCCCAGGTGCTGCTGGATGAGTCGGTGATCGGCTGGGGCGAGTTCGAGCTCGAGGTGATGCGCGATGCGGCCGACAACGTCGTGATCGTCTGCTCGATCGAGAACGTCGACCCGATGGGCGTGCACACGGGCGACTCGGTCACGGTCGCGCCGCAGCAGACGCTGACCGACCACCTCTATCAGCAGCTGCGCGATCAGGCGCTGACCGTGATCCGCGCCGTCGGCGTGGAGACGGGCGGCTCGAACGTGCAGTTCGCGGTCAACGCCGAGACCGAGGAGATCCTTGTGATCGAGATGAACCCGCGCGTCTCGCGCTCCTCGGCGCTCGCCTCCAAGGCCACTGGCTTCCCGATCGCGAAGATCGCCGCGCGTCTGGCCGTCGGCTATCTGCTGGAGGAGATCGACAACGACATCACCGGCGTCACGCCGGCCTGCTTCGAGCCGACGATCGACTACGTCGTCGTCAAGTGGCCGCGCTTCGCCTTCGAGAAGTTCCCCGGCTCCGATCCGGTGCTCTCGACGCACATGAAGTCGGTCGGGGAGACGATGGCGATTGGGCGCACCTTCCAGCAGGCCTTCGCCAAGGCGCTTGTCTCGCGCGAGCTCGACAAGCCGCCTGTCGTCGCCGGCCTCAGCGAGCAGGAGCTCATGCAGCGCCTGGAGCGCCCGTACCCCGATCGCTATGAGGTAGTGCTCGAGCTGCTGCGCCGCGGCGCGAGCGTCGAGGCGGTACATGAGCCGACGAAGATCGACCCGTGGTTCCTCGCCGAGCTGCAGGCGCTCGCGCTGCACCCCGAGGCGCCGTTCGCCGGCGAGCGCTCGTTCATGTCGGTCGACACGTGCGCGGCCGAGTTCCCCGCGCGCACGCCCTACTTCTACTCCGGCTGGGAGCGCGCCGCGCGCAGCGAGGTCAGCCGCCCCGAGCACCGCGGCGGCGGCCCCGAGCGCTCCTCGATCGTGATCCTCGGCTCCGGGCCCAACCGCATCGGCCAGGGGATCGAGTTCGACTACTGCTGCGTGCACGCCGCGATGACCGTGCGCGACTCCGGCATGGAGGCCGTGATGATCAACTGCAACCCCGAGACGGTCTCCACGGACTACGACACCTCCGACCGCCTGTACTTCGAGCCGCTCACGCTCGAGCACGTGCTGGCGGTCGTCGAGGCTGAGCAACCACAGGGGCTGATCCTCCAGTTCGGCGGGCAGACGCCGCTGAAGCTCGCCGCCGGCCTGGAGGCGGCCGGCGTGCCGCTGCTCGGCACGGCCCCCCAGGCGATCGACCTGGCCGAGGATCGCGGCCGGTTCGGCGCGCTGCTCGAGCGCCTCGGCTACAAAGCGCCGCCGTATGCCACCGCGCGCTCGGTGGCGCAGGCGCTGGAGTGCGCCGGCGACGTCGGCTTCCCGCTGCTGGTCAGGCCCTCCTACGTGCTCGGCGGCCGCGCGATGGAGATCGTCTACTCGCGCGACGGCCTCGCCGACTACCTCGAGCGCCAGGGCGTGAGCGCCGCCGAGGATCTGCCCGGACAGTCTCTCGGGAGCCAGGAAGGCTCACGTGGCCATCAGGACTCGGGGCCGGATGCCCCGAGGGGGACTTCAATATTCCTCGACCGCTTTCTGGAGAACGCCACCGAGGTCGACGTCGACGCGCTCTGCGACGGGCGCGAGGCGTGGATCGGCGGGATCATGCAGCACGTCGAGGAGGCCGGCATCCACTCGGGCGACAGCGCCTGCGTGCTGCCGCCGCACTCGCTGGGAGAGGAGATGCTCGAGCAGATCCGCACGGCCACGCGTGAGCTGGCGCTCGAGATCGGCGTCGTCGGGCTGATCAACGTCCAGTACGCCGTGCACGCGGGCGAGCTGTACGTGATCGAGGCCAACCCGCGCGCCTCGCGCACGGTGCCGTTCGTCTCCAAGGCCGTCGGCCTGCCGCTGGCCAAGCTCGCCTGCCGGATCATGCTGGGCGAGTCGATCGCCGAGCTCGACCTGCCGCGCGACCGCGAAGGGCTCGGCTTCGGCGAGCACGTCTCGGTCAAGGAGGCCGTGCTGCCGTTCGACCGCTTCGAGGGCTCCGACGCGCTGCTCGGACCGGAGATGCGCTCGACCGGCGAGGTGATGGGCATCGCGCGCGACTTCCCGACGGCGTTCGCCAAGGCGCAGGCGGCCGCCGGCGTGCCGCTGCCGAGCAAGGGCACGGCGTTCATCACGGTCACCGACTCCGACAAGGTCGCCGCCTCGTGGGTCGCACAGAGCCTGCACGACAACGGCTTTCAGATCATCGCCACCGGCGGCACGGCCGAAGCGATCGAGCGCTCGGGCGTCCCCGCCAGGCGGATCAACAAGATCGGCGAGGGCTCGCCGCACGTGCTCGACTGGATCGAGCGCGGCGACGTCGACCTGGTGATCAACACGCCGACCGGCGTGGGCGCGCGCACCGACGGCTACGAGATCCGCCGCGCTGCGGTCAGGCACGGCATCCCCTGCCTGACGACGATCGCCGCGGGCGGCTCGGCGGCGCGCGCGATCGCCGGCGCGCGGCGCGAGGGCGCGCCGGAGGTGCTCTGCGTGCAGGAGCTTCACGGCGTGCGCGGCGCCGAGTCCCGCCAGGAGCGTCGCCGGGGCGAGCGGCGCGAGGCCGACGACCGTGGAGTCCCCACGGCGTGAGCGACTGGGCCGCGGCCCCCGCGCCGCTTGAGCGCCGGCTGCTGACGGTGCTCGGCGTCGAGCAGCTCGGCGCCTATCGCGTGCTGCGCGTCGCCGACGTCGAGACGCCCGAGCCGCGCCCGGGCCAGTTCGCGATGATCGCCGCCGCCGAGCGCTGGGGGGGAGGCGTCGACGAGCGCCCCTACCTGGCACGCGCCTGCTCGTTCGCCCGCCGCCGCGTCGGCGAGTCGCACTTCCTGCTCGAGGACGTCGGCCCGGGCACCGAGCGGCTGTGCGCCCTGCGTGAGGGCGACGGCCTGTGGGCGCTCGGCCCGCTCGGCAAGGGCTTCTCACCGCCGAGCGAGCGCAGGCGCGCGATCCTCGTCGGCGGCGGCGTCGGCATCGCGCCGCTGGCGATCCTGCAGGACGCACTCGAGGCGGCGGCAGAACGCGAGGTCGCCGTGCTGCTGGGCTTTCGCGACGCCGCCCGCGCGGAGGCGGCAGCGCTGCTGCGCGGCGCGCAGGTGGCGACCGACGACGGCTCGGTCGGCCATCACGGCCTGCTCACGGAGCTGCTCTCGAAGGAGCTCTACGGCGACTCGCGCGCACAGGTCTATGCGTGCGGGCCGGCGCCGATGCTCGAGGCGGTGCGCGCGATGTGCACGACGCGCGACGTGCCGGCTCAGCTCGCGCTGGAGGCCGGGATGGCCTGCGGCTTCGGCGCATGCTTCGGCTGTGCCGTGCCAAAGCGCGGCGGCGGCTACCTGCGCGTGTGCGTCGACGGCCCCGTGATCGACGCCGCCGAGCTCGAGCAGGTCGATGCTCACGCCGGGGCGCCCGCGTGAGCACAGGCATGGCGGGGCATGACACAGCGGCTGCCGGCGATCCGGTCGAGTTCTGCGGCCTGCGCCTCGCCCACCGCGTGATAAACGGCTCGGGCACGTTCGATGCGATCGCCGCCCGGCGCGTGTTCGGGGCGGCGCTCGCGCGCGACTTCCCCTTCGCGGCGTACGTCTCAAAGACGATCACGCTGCGGCCTCGCGCGGGCAACCCGCCACCGCGGCTGTGGGAGGCGACGGGGGGGGTTATCAACTCGATCGGCCTGCCCAACAAGGGTCTCGACGGCTACCTCGCCGAGGACCTGCCGCAGCTGGCCGAGCTGCTGATCGAGGCGGCGGGCTCGGACGGTGCGCCGGTGCCGCTGATCACGAACGTGATGGGCTCGACCGGCGAGGAGCTGGCACGGCTCGTCGCGGCGTGTGAGCAGCGCGCGGAGATCGCGGCGATCGAGCTGAACGTGTCGTGTCCGAACGTGAAGACGGGGCTCGACATCGGCGCCGACCCGCGCCAGCTCCAGCAGGTCGTGCGCGACTGTCGCGAGCACACGCGCAAGCCGCTGATCGTCAAGCTGACGCCGAACACGGCCGACGTCCCGGCCTGCGCACAGGCCGCCGAGGCGGCCGGCGCGGATGCGGTCTCGCTGATCAACACGCTGCGCGCGATGGCGCTCGCGCCGGCCGGCGGGCCATGGCTCGGTGGTGGCACGGGCGGCCTGTCGGGGCCGGCGATCCGCGTCGTCGCGCTCGCCCAGGTGGCGGCCGTGGCACGGCGCGTGGGCGTTCCCGTCGTCGGCATGGGTGGTGTGCAGCGTGCCGCGCACGCACGCGATCTGATCGAGGCAGGCGCAAGTCTGGTGGCGGTCGGGAGCGAGAGCTTTCGCGATCCGACCGTGGCCGGAGCGATCGCGCGCGAGCTCGCGGCCTGAGCCGCAACGGAGCTCGGGCCGTGTCCCATCCCGCGTGGCCTCTTACGCAAAATTCGCAACCAGCGCGTGTTTAGATGATGTAAAAACCACCGCAAACTCGACCCGGCACCGTCCAGCAGGCTCGACACGCCTGGACCTCAGGTTGAGCTTCAGATGAATTCGGCGACTTTGCCTTGATCGCCGCCTCTTGGTGTGTAGACTCGCCGCCCATGGCGACGGCGACCAGCACGACGTCCTCCAACACATCAATGGCTCCAGAGCGATCCCTCAACCAGAGAATGGACGCGCTCGCAAGGGCCAACCAGATCAGAATCAAGCGCGCTCAGCTCAAGCGCGACCTCAAGGCGGGACGTCTTTCGATCCACTCGCTGCTGCTGAACCCGCCCGAGTACGTGGAGACGGCGAAGGTCTTCGACATGCTGCTGGCAGTGCCTAAGTACGGCCGAGTGAAGGTCAACAAGATCCTCGCCCACTGCCGCATCGCGCCGAGCAAGACGATCGGCGGGCTCTCAGAACGCCAGCGTTCGGAGCTGATCTCCCTGCTCACCCGCTAGGACGACCGCTGAGCGGCGCGCTACGGCGTCCTCAGTCGCTCATGTGCCGAAGCCGGGAGACACTCGCTCCGCTCGCATCCCCGTTTCGGCCAGCACACTTCGCTCCCTGCGTCCTTGTATCGCTTGCCCGTCGGCCATCCTCGCTGCCTCCTGAGTTCCCCCGCCCGCGGCATTAGGGTTGCGCGCCGTGGCACGCGTGTTCGTCATCACAGGGCCGTCGGGGGTCGGCAAGGGGACGTTGATCCGCGGGCTGATGGAGCGCCTCGATCAGCTTGAGCTGTCGGTCTCCGCCACGACGCGCGCGCCGCGCCCGGGCGAGCAGGACGGCGTCGACTACCACTTCCTCACGCGCAAGGAGTTCGACCGGCGCGTGCAGGCGGGCGACTTCGTCGAGCATGCCGACTACGCGGGTCGCAGCTACGGCACGCTGCGCTCGGAGCTCGAGGCGCGGGTCGCCGCCGGCAAGCCCGTCGTGCTCGAGATCGAGGTGCAGGGCGCCCGCCAGGTTCGCGCGGCGATGCCGGAGGCCGTGCAGGTGTTCATCGCGCCGCCGTCGCTCGAGGCGCTGCGCACGCGGTTGATCGGTCGCGGCACCGACGACGCCGAGGAGGTCGAGCGCCGCCTGCAGGTGGCCGAGCAGGAGCTCGCCGCCCAGCCGGAGTTCGGCCACGTCGTCGTCAACGACCGGCTCGAAGACGCGCTGGAGCAGCTCACGTCGATCGTCGGGCGAGAGCTCCGCTGAGCGGGGCTCGATCGAGGCCGGACCGGCGCCCGGCGCTTGGCCCTCTACACTTGAAGCTCCCCGAGGAAAGGCTCAAGCAACGTGATCTCCCCCCGAATCGACCGTCTGCTCGACAACGTCGACTCCAACTACGCGAGCGTCGTCGTATCCGCCAAGCGCGCGCGACAGATCAACAGCTACTACCACAACCTCGGCGAGGGGACGTTCGACGAGTTCCCGCCCCCGATGATCGAAACGGGCTCGAAAAACTACCTCACGATTGCCTTGGAGGAGGTAGCCGCGGGGAAGATCAAGTACCACTACCGCTAGCCGCCGGCCGGCGCGCTCCGGCGTCCTCGGTCGCTCGCGTGCGGAGGTGCGGCCGAGCCGCAACCACCGCGCCAGGGCTTGCGGGTCTTGGTCGGTAGCTCTACAACGTAGGTATGGCGCGCATCCTGCTGGGCGTTAGCGGCGGCATCGCCGCGTACAAGGCGCTCGAGCTGGTGCGCCTGGCGACGGAGGCCGGCCACGCGGTGCGCGTGGTGCAGACGCCGAACAGCCGCAGGTTCGTGGGCGAGGCTTCGTTCGCGGCGCTGACCGGCGCGCCGGTGCTCGTCAGCGAGTTCGAGCGCGACCCGGCGCGCGGGGCGTTCCCGGGCGAAGCGCAGCCGACACACGAGCCGCTCAGCCACTTGCAGCTGGTGGCCAACGCCGACGTGTATCTCATCGCGCCGGCCTCGGCCAACACGATCGCCAAGCTCGCCCATGGCCTGGCCGAGGACCTCTTGAGCAGCTGCGCGCTCGCGGCCAGCTGCCCGGTCGTCGTGGCGCCGGCGATGAACAACCACATGTACGAGCATCCGGCGACGCGCGCCAACGTGCAGACGCTGCGCGAGCGCGGCGTGCGGATCGTCGACCCCGGCAGCGGGCGGCTCGCATCCAAGGGCGAGCATGGCGTCGGCAGGCTGGCCGAGCCGGCCGAGCTGCTCGCGGCGTGCGAGGCGGCGTTGGGCGAGGTGGAGAGCCGGCAGGGCGCGGAGTCTGAGGGCGACCCGCAGCTGAACGGCAATGCGCCGGCGCCGGAAGCCGACTGGAGCGGCCTGCACGTGCTGGTCACGGCGGGTGGCACGCGCGAGCCGATCGACAGTGTGCGCTTCCTCGGCAACAGCTCCTCCGGGCGCATGGGTCTGGCGCTGGCCGAGGCCGCCCGCGCGCGCGGGGCGGAGGTGACGCTGGTCTCGGCCAACGTCGCGCTGCCGAGCAGCCCGGAGATCGTCCGCGTGCCGGTGACGACGGCGGCCGAGCTCGAGCAGGCCTGCCAAGCGGAGTTCCCGGATTGCGACGTGCTGTTGATGGCGGCCGCCGTCGCCGACTTCCGTCCGGCCGCGCCGCGCGAGGACAAGCTCAAGAAGGCCGGGCAGACCGGCATCTCGCTGGAGCTCGAGGCGACCAACGACGTGCTCGTGGGGCTCTCCGAGCAGCGCCGCCCCGGTCAGACGCTGGTCGGCTTCGCGGCCGAGCATGGCGCGAAGGCGGTCGAGCTCGGCCAGGGCAAGCTGGTGCAGAAGGGCCTTGACGCGATCGTCGTCAACGACATCTCGCGTGCCGACGTCGGCTTCGACGCGGACGCCAACGAGGTGACGATCCTGACGGCCGCCGGCAACGGCGACGGCGAGGGCGCGGCGGCGATCGAGGTCGCCCGGGCGCCCAAGTCGCGGGTCGCCGAGGAGATCCTCGACGCCGTCTGGAAGCTGCGCGACGCTCGTTAAAATGGCGGCGCATGGAGAGCGTCTATGACCTTTACCAGCGCGGCAACGAGCTGCTCGACCACGGCGATCACCAGGCAGCGATCGTCCCCCTGAGCAAAGCGCGCGACCTCGAGCCCGAGAAGGCCTCGATCCGCGAGGCGCTCGGCCGCGCGCTGTTCCACGCGCAGCGCTACGAGGGCGCGGCGGCGGAGTTCGAGGCGGTCGTTCAGAAAACGCCGACGAACGACTACGCGCTGTTCTGCCTGGGTCGCTCGATGCAGCTGCTCGGGCGCCATCGCGAGGCCCGTCACCCGTTGGCGCTGGCCTGCTCGCTGCGCCCCGAGCGCGCGGACTACCGCAAGTACCGCGACCGCGCCAGGCGCGACGCAACGCGTTCCTAGCGGGGCGCGCCGGCGCGCGATCCCGAGCGTTGGGATCGTGCGCCTTGCAGGGAAAGCTGCTCGGCGAAAGCAGGCCGATGCTATGCTCGATTGAGAACTTTCGAGCCGGTGCGTAGGGCGTCGGTTGCAGCACCGAAAGTGGGCGCAAGCCCGCTTTTTTTGCGTAAAGGAGCAAATCTGATGACACCCATTCAGGCGGATATCGAACGACGGCTCGCGCTCAGCGAGCCCGATGTCGAGGTGCTGCTGGCCGAGGTTCTCGGCGGCCGTTGCCTGCGCGTGTTCATCGACCATCCCGACGGCGTCACGCTCGAGCTGTGCGAGCGCGTGACGCAGCAGCTGACCGACCTGCGCGAGCGGTACTCGCTCGAGGTCTCCTCGCCCGGCAGCGAGCGGCCCTTGACCAAGCCCGCGCACTTCCGCCGCTTCGTCGGGCGGCGTGCGCGCGTGCGCACGCGTCATCCACGTCCCGTCGCGCACCAGCCGCAGGAGTCCGCGCCGAGGGCCGTCAAGAGCTTCACCGGTGAGCTCGTCGGCGCCTCCGAGGAGGAGGTCACGCTGGCCGCCGACGGGGGAGTCATCGCGATCCCCTATTCGGAGATCCGCCGATCCAACCTCGTCGAGGAGTAATCACTGATGTCACGCGAAATCCTTGAGGCAATGCACGCGCTCGCGCGCGAGAAGGGGATCGAGCCCGAGAAGCTGATGATCGCGCTCGAGGACGCCCTGCTGTCGGCCTACAAGAAGCAGCCCGGCTCGGCCAAGTACGCGCGCGTCGAAATGGACCGCGAGACGGCCGACTTCCGCGTGATCGAACTGATCATCCCGGAGCGCCTGGAGGCGCACCTGATCGTCGAGACGATCGACGAGGAAACGACGGTCGACCCCGAGACGGGCGAGATGCGCGAACCGGAGGAACCGGAAATCGACCCGGCCAAGTTCGCCGAATACCGCGACCAGATCGACGAACGCGACGTCACGCCCGACGACTTCGGACGGATCGCCGCGCAAACCGCCAAGCAGGTGATCCTGCAGCGCATCCGCGAGGCCGAGCGCGACATGATGTACGAGGAGTACCGCGACCGCGTGGGCGAGCTGATCACGGGCATCGTGCAGCAGTCGGACTCGCGCTACACGCTCGTGCAGCTGCGCGAACGCGTCGAGGCGCTGTTGCCGAAGTCCGAGCAGGTCGAGGGCGAGCGCTACGACCACTCCCAGCGGATCAAGGCCGTGATCAAGGAGGTGTCGCCGTCGACCAAGGGTCCGGCGATCATCGTCTCGCGACGCGACCCGGAGCTGATCAAGAAGCTGTTCGAGCTGGAGGTCCCGGAGATCGCCGACGGCCTGGTGGAGATCGCCAACGTCGCCCGCGAGCCCGGCTACCGCTCGAAGATCGCCGTGATCTCGCACACCGACGGCGTCGACCCCGTGGGCGCGTGCGTCGGCCCGCGCGGCTCGCGCGTGCGCATGGTCGTCTCCGAGCTGCGCGGCGAGAAGATCGACATCATCCCGTTCAACGACGAGCCGGCTCGCTTCGTCGCCAAGGCGCTCTCGCCGGCGCGTGTGCGCGAGGTGCTTGTCGATGACGATGCCAAGCAGGCGACGGTGATCGTCCCCGACGACCAGCTCTCGCTGGCGATCGGCCGCGAGGGGCAGAACGCGCGCCTGGCCGCGCGCCTGACCGGCTGGCGCGTGGACATCCGCTCGGAGACAGAGTTCGCCGCCGAGGAGGCCGAGCACGGCTATGAGGAGGAGGAGGTGCAGGGCCGCTGCGCCGCGGTCCTCTCAAACGGCCGCCGCTGCCCGAACGCATCGCTGCCGGGCTCGCGCTACTGCGGTATCGAGAGCCACCAAGCGCTGGCGAACATCGACAGCGACAACGTCGCCGATCTGGGCGGCGGCGAGGGCTCGAGCAACGGCGCTCCGTCCGAGGCCGAGGCTTCGGTTGAGGAGATCGCAGCCGAGCTTCCCGCCGAGGGCGCCGAAGAGGTAGCCGAGCAGCCCGTTTCCGACCAGGCTGCGCAGCCGGCCGCCGAGGAGCAGGCGACATAGCCGCTCACGTTCCCCGACGCCGTTGCGTCGGCTGTGGACGGATCGCGCCGAAGTCGGAGCTGCTGCGGATCGCGGCAGTGACTACAGAAGCCTCGCGTGCGCACGCCGTCGCCGACCCGCTCGCGCGGATGTCCGGGCGCGGCGCGTATCTGTGCCGCGCCGGCGAGGCCGCGCGGCCCAAGGAGAGCTGCCTGGCGCCGGCCGAGCGCCGGGGTGCGATCGCGCGCGCCCTGCGCCGCGCGCTCCCCGGCGGGCTGGTGCTGAATGACTCCAAGCTCGTAGAATCGGTGAGCCGATGAGCAAGAAGCGCGTACACGAAATCGCCAAGGAGCAAGGCCTCTCCAGCAAGGAGCTGCTGGAGAAGCTGAAGGCTGCCGGGATCGAGGCGAAGGTTGCCGCTTCATCGGTCGAGGAGGCGCTCGCGCTGAAGGCGCTGGGCGTCGGCACCCCCGCGGCGACCAACGGCGCCGATCCGGCCGCCGCGAGCAAGGGCGCCACGGCGGCCAAGCCCGCGTCTGCGAAGGCCGGCGCCGCGAAGGACAAGCCCGCCGCGCCGAGCGCGCCGCCGGCCGCAAAGGCCTCCTCGGAGCCGAGCGCGGCCGCGCCGGCCCCCGCCAAAGCGGCCGCCCCACCGGCTGCGCCGGCGAAACCCGCCGCTGCGCCGCCCGCACCAGCCGCGGCGCCGGCTCCGCCCGTATCGACTGCAACGGCACCGCCGAGCGCGCCGGCCGCTCCGGGTGCCGCCGCGCCTGCCGCGCCCGGGGCGCCGCCCGCGGGCCAGCCTGCTCCGGCAGGCGGCGATCGGGTGCGCCCGACGCGCGACTCGCGCACGGGCGAGCGCACGCCCGGCGACATCGGCCCGGGCGGACGGCGCCGCGTGGTGATCGACTCGCAGGCCTCGCGCCGCCAGCAGGGTGGCCCGGCCAACCAGCCGCAGCGACGCCCGCGCCGCGGTCGCCGCCGTCGCGGCACCTACGACGAGACGATCCAGCCGATCGACAACGCGGCGATGGAGGCGACGGACGACATTCGCGTGAACTCGGGCTCGACGGTCAAGGACGTCGCCGAGTACCTCGGCGTGGCGGTGCCGGAGATCATCAAGAAGCTGATGACGCTCGGCGAGATGGCGACGCTCACGCAGACGCTGTCCGACGAGGCGATCCAGGTGCTGGCGGACGAGTTCGAGAAGAAGATCGAGATCGTTCACGCGGCTGACGACGTCGAGGTCGAGCCGACGTTCGAAGACGCCGAGGAGGACATGGTCGAACGCCCGCCGGTGGTGACGATCATGGGTCACGTCGACCATGGCAAGACCTCGCTGCTGGACGCGATTCGCACGACCGAGGTCGCGGCGGGCGAGGCGGGCGGCATCACCCAGCACATCGGCGCCTACCAGGTGCACCACGGCGAGAAGGAGATCACGTTCCTCGACACGCCGGGCCACGAGGCGTTCACGGCGATGCGCGCTCGCGGCGCGAGCGTGACCGACCTCGCGGTGATCGTCGTCGCCGCCGACGACGGCGTCAAGCCGCAGACCGAGGAGGCGATCGACCACGCGCGCGCCGCGCAGGTGCCGATCATCGTCGCGGTCAACAAGATCGACAAGGAGGGCGCACAGCCCGAGCGCGTGCGCACGGAGATGACCCAGCACGGCCTGCAGCCGGCCGAGTGGGGTGGGGAGATCGAGTTCGTCGACGTCAGCGCGAAGACCCATGAGGGGCTCGACGGGCTGCTCGACACGATCCAGGTCGTAACGGATCTCGAGGAGCTGAAGGCGAACAGCAAAGTCGAGGCGTCGGGCACGGTGATCGAGTCAAAGCTCGATCCGGGTCGCGGGCCGGTCGTGACGGTGCTGATCCAGCGCGGCACGCTGCGCGTCTCAGACGCGCTCGTGGCGGGCGCGCACTTCGGGCGCGTACGCGCGATGCACGACTTCATGGGCACCAAGCTCAAGCGCGCCACGCCGGGCCAGCCGGTCGAGGTGCTCGGCTTCGATGGTGTGCCCGAGGCGGGTGAGATCGTGCGCGTGGTCGAGAACGAGCGGCGCGCGCGCCAGCTCGCGGGCGAGCGCGCCAACCGCCTGAAGACGGAGGCGCTCGCGCGCCGCTCCGGGCGCAAGGTCTCGCTGGAGGACGTCTTCAAGCTCGCCCAGGAGGGCACGGTCAAGGAGCTCAGCCTCGTCGTCAAGGCCGACGTGGCCGGGTCGCTGGAGGCGCTGGAGGACGAGATCGCAAAGCTCCCGCAGCAGGAGGTCGCGGTCAACATCATCCACCGCGGCGTCGGTGGGATCAACGAGTCCGACGTGATGCTGGCGGCGGCCTCGGAGGGGGTGATCCTCGCGTTCAACGTGCGCCCGGTGGGCGACGCGCGCCAGATCGCCGAGCGCGAGGGCGTGGAGATCCGCTCCTACGCGGTGATCTACCGTGCGATCGACGAGCTGCGCGCGGCCATGCAGGGGATGCTCGAGCCGGCCGAGGTCGAGACGGCGCTCGGACAGGCCGAGGTGCGCCAGCTGTTCCGCGCCTCGAAAATCGGTGTCATCGCGGGCTCGTTCGTCACCGAGGGCAAGGTCACGCGCGGCGCCAAAGCGCGCGTCGTGCGCGAGGGCACGGTGATCTACGACACGACGATCGAGAGCCTACGTCGCTTCAACGACGACGCGCGCGAGGTCACGGCCGGCTTCGAGTGCGGCATCGTGCTCGCCAACTTCCAGGACCTGCACGAGGGCGACGCGCTGGAGACCTACGAGACACGGCTGCAGGAACGCGAGCTCTCGGCCTAGCCGGCCGGCTCGTCCGGGCGCCGACGCCGAGTGCGGCACCAGGGATTGCGTTGCGCTCGCCGGGCGTGAGAGAAATCGCTCAGCGCTTCTTCGCGGCAGAGGCAGGTGAGTAGGATGAGTACAGGACGCATGCGTCGAGTCGATGAGGCGATTCGCCAAGTGATCGGCGACGCCGTCGCAGGCGGTTTGAAGGACCCAAGGGTGGGATTCACAACGGTGACCGACGTCAGGACAAGCCCCGATCTGCGCCATGCGCGCGTCTACGTGAGCGTCCTCGGCGAGGACGGCGGCCCCTCGGGGCCCGCCCAGCGCGAGGAGACGCTCGCGGGCCTGCGCCACGCCCACGGCTTCCTGCAGGGCCGCGTGGCGGCCGAGCTGCGTCTGAAGCGCACGCCGGCGCTCGAGTTCGCCTACGACGACACGACCGACCGCGCGCTGCGCGTCGAGCAGATCCTCGACGAGATCGGCCCGGCGTGAGCGACGTGCAGATCGCGGCGGGCACGCGCGAGCTGGTGCTCGCACGCATCCGCGAGGATGAGCGCTTCGCGCTGGCCACGCACGAGCACCCCGACGGCGACGCGCTCGGCTCGCTGGTGGCGATGCAGGAGCTGCTGCAGGCGCTGGGCAAGGACTCGGTGATGTACGTCTCGCCGGACGATCTGCCGCTGCCGCCGGAGTACGAGGTGTTCGTGCTCGACGCGGCGATCCACGCGCCGCCGGCGGACATCGTCGAGCGCACGGTCGTGTTCCTGGACTGCGGCAACATCGACCGCAACTCGGCGGCGGTGCTGCGCGACGGCGCGCACCTCTTGAACATCGACCACCACCACGACAACACGCGCTTCGGCACGCTCAACCATGTCGTGCCCGACGCCTCGTGCACGGCGGAGATCGTGTGGGATCTGATGCACGGGCTCGCCGTGTCGCCGACGCCGGTCGCGGCACAGGCGCTGTACATCGGCCTGATCACGGACACGGGGCGCTTCATGTACGAGAACACGGGCCCGCGCGCGCACCTGATGGCGGCCGAGCTGATCGACGCGGGAGTCGACGTGGCCGACGTCTACCGCCGGCTGTACGAGGAGATGCCGGTGGAGAAGCTCACGCTGATGGCGCTCGCGTTGGCGCACCTGCAGCGCTTCGACGAGGGCGAGCTGACGCTGGCTGCGCTGAGCGCAGAGGACTTCGAGCGGACCGAGGCCGAGGAACACTACTCGGAGGGCATCGTCGACCAACTGCGCGCGGTGCAGGGCACGAAGGTCGCCGTGTTCGTGCGCGAGCTGACCGGCGAGGAGCGCCGCGGCCTGCGCAAAGTCTCGCTGCGCGCGACCGACGACGACGTCGACGTGTCGGTGATCGCACGCGAACAGGGGGGAGGGGGCCACCGTCGCGCGGCGGGCTTCTCGACGACGCTCCCGCTCCAGGAGCTGATCGCCTTCCTGCGCCCCGCGATCGCGGCCCAGCTGCACGCCAACTCCGACGGACAAGCCGCCGCGACGCTCGCCTGAGCGCTGCGGGGACTTCCGCGGGGCGAGCTCCGCGACTACTTTTTTGATGATTTGACGATGGACGGCGTCCTGCTGATCGACAAGCCGGCCGGGATCACCTCGCACGATGTCGTCGCCAGGGTCCGCCGTGCGTTTGCGGGCGCGCGCACGGGACACGCAGGGACGCTCGACCCGTTCGCGACGGGGCTCTTGCTCGTGCTGGTCGGACGCGCGACGAAGTCGCAGGACCGCCTGATGGCGCTGTCCAAGCGCTACGAGACGGTCGCACAGCTCGGCGCGAGCTCGAGCACGGGGGATACGGAGGGCGTGGTCACGCAGACGGGGCGCCTGCCGCCCGACCCGCCGAAGCTGGCGACGGGCGAGGTGCGCCAGCGTCCGCCGGCCCACTCTGCGGTGAAGATCAAAGGCGAGCGCGCGTACAAGCGCGCCCGGCGCGGCGAGCTGATCGAGATGCCAGCGCGGATTGTCACGGTCCACAGCTTCGAGCAGAGCTGGCGCGAGCCGGACGCCGAGCACCCCGGCCTGGAGCGCGCAGGCTATGAGATCGAATGCGGCTCGGGCACGTATGTGCGCTCGCTGATCGCCGACCTCGGCGACGCTTACTGCCTGGAGCTCAGGCGCACCGCGATCGGGCCGTTTCGCGTCGAGGATGCCGTGGCGCCGCCCGAGCGCGGCGAGCTCTGGGCGAAGACGGACGAGGCGGGCGCGAGCGCACGATCGGCCTCGGCGCCGCGCGAGCCGGCGCTGCTCGAGCTCGAGCGCGCGCTGGCCATGCTGCCCGCGGGCCGAGCGCAATAGGCTTCGCTGCTGTGAAGGTGACCCGCCTGTCGGACGTCGAGCGCAGCGAGGGGCGCAGCGTGGCGGTCGGCACCTTCGACGGCGTGCACCTCGGCCACCGCGAGGTGATCGCCGGCTCGGACACGGTGCTCACGTTCGACCCGCACCCGGTTTCGGTCGTCGCGCCGCAGCACACGCCCAAGCTGTTGACGACGCCCGCGCGCAAGGCTGAGCTGATCGCCTCACTCGGCGTGCAGGAGATGGTCGTGATCCCGTTCGACGCCGACTTCGCCCAGCGCTCGGCGAGCGAGTTCATCGACGACGTCCTCGTCGCCGCGCTCGGCGCCAAGCGCGTCGCGATCGGCGAGAACTTCCGCTTTGGGCACAGGGCGCAGGGCGACCCGCGCTTGGTGCAGGCCGACGAGCGCTTTTCGACGACCGTTCATCCGCTGCTCGAGGTGGACGGCGAGATCGTCTCCTCCAGCCACATCCGCGGCCTCGTGCCGGCGGGCGAGTTGACCGAGGCCAACCGTCTGCTCGGCGCGCCGTTCCAGCTCTGCGGCGAGGTCTCCCACGGCGATGAGCGCGGGCGCAGGCTCGGCTTCCCGACGGCCAACCTGATCCCACAGGAGCAGTTCGTGTGCCCCGGGCACGGTGTGTACGCGGCGCGCGCGACGGTCTCCGGCGCCGACGGGCCGCTCGGCTCGGAGGGCGTGGCTGCGGCCGTCTCGATCGGCGTTCGGCCGACCTTCCAGACGGGCCGCGGCGAGCTGATCGAGGCCTACCTGCTCGACTTCGACGGCGATCTGTACGGCCAGGCGCTGTGTCTCGAGTTCCTCGCGCGCCTGCGCGGCGAGCGCCGCTTCGACACCACCGAGGCGCTGGTCGAGCAGATGGTTCACGACGTCGAGCGGACGCGCGAGCTTGTCATTTCGACCCAGCGATAGCTATGGCATATACGGCGAGGGGCGTCCGTGGCCACGCCGGCAGCGAGTCCGCGCTCCGTATGTACCATCGCTGACGATCTCCGAAATCGAAATGCCGTCTGCTACGTTGTCTCGGCTCATGACCGCAATCACGACAGAACGCAAGCGCGAGATCGCCGCCAAGTTCGGCTCAAGCGAGCAGGACACCGGTGCGACCGAGGTCCAGATCGCGCTGTTGACGGAGCGCATCAACCATCTGACCGAGCACCTTCGCGCGCAGAAGAAAGACCACCACTCGCGTCGCGGCTTGTTGATGCTCGTCGGGCGCCGCCGTCGCTTCCTCGATTACCTCCAGAAAAAGGACCTGGATGGTTATCGAGCGTTGATCAAAGAGCTCGGCCTGCGCAAGTAGCACGCGGCCGGACGCAGGCAGGCAGCCCGACCGATGAGCGTGATCGAGCCAGGCACGCCGGCCCCCGAGTTCAAGCTCGCGCGCGAGGACGGCTCGCAGTTCACGCAGGAGGACCTGAAGGGCCGGTACACGGTCCTCGTCTTCTATCCGTTCGCCTTCAGCCCGGTGTGCACCGAGGAGCTGGAGCTGTATGAGGGTGCGCTGAGCGAGCTCGCCGAGCGCGGCGTGAAGCTCTACGGCGTCTCCTGCGACGCGACCTGGTCGCAGAAGGCCTTCAAGGAGAAGCTCGGCGTCTCCAGCGAGCAGCTCTCGGACTTCGAGCCCAAGGGCGCCGCCTGCGCGGCCTTCGGCGCGCTGCACCCCGGCGGTTTTGCCGAGCGAGCGCTCGTAATCACCGACCCCGACGGCGTCGTGCGCTGGAGCTTCCAGGCCGCCTCGCCGGGCGAGCTACCCGCGTTGAAGCTGCTGCGCAACGGCGTCGAGAGTGCCCTCGGCGGCGGGCCCGCCGCCGCCTGAATCCAGACAAACCGCTGCGCGGGCTGCCCGCTGCCATATCGCGCTCGCGAGAGCGCCATCAAATCTCGCAATTGCTCGTCCAGAGCCTGCGAGCGGGGTATGGCGCGCGGCCTCTGTTCGCTAAGCTCGTGAGGTTCGGAATCGAGAAATAGAAAAAGCGGCCGCCGACCGACGGGCGGTACAGGAAGGCAGTGAATATGAGCAGTGATGGAATTACGCGGGTCTCCGTGGAGATCTCCGGCAGCGAGATCTCGTTCGAGACCGGCAGGATGGCCAAGCAGGCCTCCGGCGCCGTCGTCGTCCGCCACGGCGACACGATGGTCCTCTGCACAGCAGTTGCAGGCAGCCTTCGCGACGTGGACTTCCTCCCCTTGACGGTCGACGTCGAGGAGCGCATGTACGCAGCCGGCAAAATCCCCGGCTCCTTCTTCAAGCGCGAGGGGCGCCCGGGCGAGAAGGGCACGCTCACCGCGCGCATGATCGACCGGCCGATCCGCCCGCTGTTCCCCAAGGAATGGCGCTATGACACCCAGTTGGTGGCGATCCCGCTCTCGATCGACCACGAGCACCCCTACGACATCCTCGCGATGAACGGGGCATCGGCTGCGCTGATGATCTCCGACATCCCGCTGCCGACGCCCGTCGGCGCCGTGCGCATCGGCAAGGTCGACGGCAACTTCGTCGTCAACCCCAACGAGCCCGATCTGCTGGCAGCTGCCGAGAATCCCTCCGATCTCGACCTGATCGTCGCCGGCACCGAGGAGGCCATCCTGATGGTCGAGGCCGGCGCCAACGAGATCCCCGAGGCCGAGATCCTCGACGCGCTCGACATCGCGCATGCAGAGATCAAGAAGCTCTGCGCGATGCAGCGCGACCTCGCCGCCAAAGTCGGCAAGGAGAAGAAAGTCTTCGAGACGATCGGCGTCGATGAGAAGCTGCTCGGCGAGATCCGCGGCTCCCACGGCTCCCAGCTCGACGCGGCCACGCAGGTCGAGGACAAGCTCGAGCGCCAGGACGCGACCAAGGAGGCCGAGGCGGCGATCCTCGAGCACTACGCCCCGGCTGCGCCCGAGGCGGCCTCAGAACACGAAGCGCTCGCCGCCAAGGAGCGCCGTGCTGCGGTCCAGCTGGCCTTCGACAAGCTCGAGAAGTCGATCATCCGCGAGCGCATCGCGGTCAACAAGAAGCGT
Source organism: Solirubrobacterales bacterium (assembly GCA_044446425.1). GTDB lineage: Bacteria > Actinomycetota > Thermoleophilia > Solirubrobacterales > Solirubrobacteraceae > Palsa-744. The sequence goes on from JBIOEW010000001.1 coordinate 196,547, forward strand.
CCCGACGGGCGCTCGGAGAACGAGATCCGCGACATCTCGATCGAGGTCGGCGTGACGCCGCGCACGCACGGCTCGGCGCTGTTCACGCGCGGTCAGACCCAGGCGCTGAGCGTCGTCGCGATGGGCACCCTGAAGGAGGAGATGCGCATCGACACGCTCGGCCTGGAGACGAAAAAGTACTACTGGCACCACTACAACTTCCCGCCCTTCTCGGTCGGGGAGGCCGGTCGCATGGGCGGCGTCAAGCGCCGTGACATCGGCCACGGCGCGCTCGCCGAGCGGGCGCTCGCGCCGATGGTGCCATCGATCGAGGAGTTCCCCTACTCGATCCGCGTCGTCTCGGACATCCTCGAGTCAAACGGCTCCTCCTCGATGGCCTCCGTCTGCGGCTCTTCGCTGTCGCTGATGGACGCCGGCGTGCCGATCAAGCGTCCCGTCGCCGGTATCGCGATGGGCCTGATCAAAGAGGGCGACGACTACGTCGTGCTGACCGACATCGCCGGCGTCGAGGACCACCTCGGCGACATGGACTTCAAGGTCGCCGGCACCGAGCGTGGCATCACGGCGTTGCAGATGGACATCAAGATCACCGGCGTGACCTTCGAGATCCTCAGCGATGCGCTCGCCCAGGCCAAAGAGGCGCGCACGTTCATCCTTCAGAAGATGGCCGACACGCTGAAGACGCCACGCGAGCAGCTCTCGCAGTTCGCGCCGCGCATCCAGACGATCCAGATCGACCCCTCGCAGATCGGCCTGCTGATCGGCAAGGGCGGCGAAACGATCCGCGGCCTGGCCGAGGAGTTCGAATCGCAGATCGACGTCAACGACGACGGCCAGGTGCTGATCTACTCGGCCAACGGCGAGCTCGGCGACGCGCTCGTCGAGCGCGTGCGCGTGATGATGAAGGAGGTCGAGGTCGGCGACGAGTACGTCGGCAAGGTCGTCAAGACGACCACCTTCGGCGCCTTCATCGAGCTCTCCAAGGGCACCGACGGCCTCTTGCACATCTCCAACGTCTCGCCGGGCAAACGCGTCGACACGGTCGAGGACGTGCTCAACAAAGGCGACGAGATCAGCGTCCGCGTGGTCGAGGTCGACCGCGAGCGCGGGCGCATCGGCCTGCGCCTCGCCGATGACCCGGACATCGCCGGCAAGTCGGTCGAGGAGCTCGCCGGCGTCGGCACCGGCGGCGCTGGCGGCGGTGGATCGCGTCCCTCGCGCGACGGTGGCGGACGCAACGGACGCTCCGACCGTGGCCCGCGCGGCCCGCGTCGCGAAGGCGACCGTGGGTCTGGCAGGCCGCGCCGCGACCGCGACTGAGGGCCCCGCTGCACCCAGAGCATCAGATAACCACGCTTGATTCAGGCGTGCGGGTCGTGACCGAGCGCATGCCGAGCGTGCGCTCGGTTGCGCTCGGCTTCTGGATCGGCGCCGGCTCGGTCTCCGAGCACGACCGCGAGGCCGGCATCTCGCATCTGCTCGAGCACATGCTGTTCCGCGGCACCGCGAGCTTCGGCTCGGAGGAGATCGACCAGATCTTCGACGCGATGGGCGCCGAGATCAACGCCGGCACCGACAAGGAGGCGACCTCGCTCTACACGCGCGTGCTCGACCGCCATCTCGAGCGCGCTTTTGAGGTGATGGGCGAGATGGTCTTCCAGCCGCGCTTCGGCGAGCTCGAGACCGAGCGCGAGGTCGTGCTCGAGGAGATCGCCATGTACGAAGACGACCCGCAGGAGAAGGTCTTCGACGTGCTCGGCGAGGCTGTCTTCGGATCGCATCCGCTCGGGCGCGCCGTGATCGGCACGGCGCAGGTCGTCGGCTCGGTCACGCTCGAGCAGCTCGCCGCTTTCCACGCCTCGCGCTACCGTCCGCACGAGATCGTGATCTCGGCCGCCGGCTCGATCGAGCACGACGCGCTCGTGGCGTTGGCCGAATCGCTGCCGATTGCCGCAGCGGACGGCGGCGGAGTCCTGATCGACGGCGCCGGCCCGGCGACGGCGCCCGGCCTGCCCGAGTTCGCGCGCCGCGTGCACTTCTCAGAGAAAGACACCGAGCAGTACCACCTGTGCCTCGGCGGCGCCGGGCTGGGGCGCGAGGACGAGCGGCGCTTCGCGCTGCGCGTGCTCGAAGGCGTGCTCGGCGCCACCTCCTCCTCGCGCCTGTTCCAGGAGGTGCGCGAGCGGCGCGGACTGGCCTACTCGGTCTTCTCCTTCTCCAACATGTACGCGCGCACGGGCGAGATCGGGCTGTACGTCGGCACGCGCCCGGACAATCTCGAGCAGGCGCTCGCCGTGATCGCGACCGAGCTGCAGCGCTGTGTCGAGAACCCGGCCGACGAGCAGGAGCTGACCCGCTCGCGCGAGAATCTCAAGGGACGTGTCGTGCTCTCGATGGAGTCCACCGCCTCGCGCATGAGCCACCTCGGCGCATCGACCCTGTACGGCATGCCGATCCTCTCCGTCGACGAGGTGATCGAGCGGATCGACGCCGTCTCGCTGCCCGACCTGCAGGGGCTCGCCGGCGAGCTGTTCGTGCCCGATCGCCTGTCGGTCGCTTGCGTCGGCCCCGATGAGCGGATCTTCGATACCGCGATCGTGCCGCTCGGTGGGCGCAACCGGGTTGTCGCCGACGGCTCAGTGCTCGCCGACGAGATAGTGCAGGGGGCGGCGCGATGATCCGCGTCGCCGTCGCCGGCGCCGCCGGGCGCATGGGCGAGACCGTCTGCGCCGCCGTCGAGGGCGCCGAGGACATGCAGCTCGTCGGCCGCGCCGACCCGCTGCTGGCGATCGGCCTGTCCGACGTGCTCGCCGACGCCGACGCCGCCGTCGAGGTCGTCGTCGACTTCACGCAGCCCGAAACGGCGCTCACAAACGCCCTGACCTGCATCGAGGCCGGCGTCCACGTCGTGCTCGGCACGACCGGCTTCGACCTGGCGGCGCTGCGCGAGGCCGCCTTCGCCCAGGCCGAGCCACGCGCCAACGTGCTCGTCGCGCCCAACTTCGCGATCGGCGCAGTGCTGATGATGCGCTTCGCCGCCGAGGCCGCCAAGCACATGGCCAAGGCCGAGATCATCGAGCTGCACCACGACCGCAAGCTCGACGCCCCCAGCGGCACCGCCGCGCGCACCGCCGAGCTGATGGCCGCCGCCAGCGCAAAGGAGCCGCCGCCGATCCACTCCGTGCGCTTGCCCGGGCTCGTCGCCAATCAAGAAGTGATCCTCGGCGATCTTGCGCAGACGCTGACCATTCGCCACGACACGATCGGGCGGGAGTCGTTCATGCCGGGGGTGTTGCTGGGGGTGCGGAAGGTGGGCTTGTTGCCTGAGCCGCTTGTGGTGGGGCTCGAGAGCTTGCTGTTTTGACCGCTTTGACGGCATCCTGCCTGTGCGCGATGGGGACTCCTCGTTCTCTTGACTTGCGTACCGCCTTTCCCTCCTTGACGGCATCCTGCGTTCTTGGTCGAGCCGGACTCCGCTTCAAGACGACGACAGGAGGTCGTCGCTCCGATAGAGCGGAACTGGATGTTCCGCGGAGGTACTCGACTTCTGAAGCCGCTCCGTCCGCCACGACATGTCACCGGACCGGTCATCCGGACCGGTTGGGCGCGACGCTCGGACCCGTTGCTCGCTGCTCGCCGGACGGGTTGCTCGGCTCGTGAAATACTGGTGTCATGACTGAGCTTGGAGCGATCTTGACGGCGATCGTCACGCCGTTCGACGAGGACACGCTGAAGGTAGACGAGCAGGCGTTCGTCGCACTGATGCACCACCTCGCCGGGCACGGCTCCGATGGGTTCGTCGTGGCGGGGACGACGGGCGAGGCTTCGACGATGTCCGACGAGGAGCAGCTCGGGCTGATCGAGCTCGCGCTCGCCGAGCGGCCGCAGGGCACGACGATCGTCGCCGGCACCGGCACGAATGACACGCGCGAGGTCGTCCATCTGACCGAGCGGGCGACCGAGCTCGGCGTGGACGGCACGCTCGTGGTCACGCCCTACTACAACAAGCCGAGCCGTCTCGGCATCACGCGCCACTACGAAACCGTCGCCAAGGCGACGGACAAGCCGATCCTGCTCTACAACATCCCCGGGCGCACGGCCACGAACATGCCACCCGACCTGCTCGCCGAGTTGGCCCAGATCGAGCACATCGAGGGCGTCAAGCAGGCCAACGGCGAGGAGTTGCAGCTGATCGACGGGATGGACCTGTACGCCGGCGACGACAGCCTGTTCGCGCGCACGCTCGACCTCGGCGGCGCCGGCGGCATCCTCGTCGCCAGCCACTTCGTCGGCGAGGAGATGCGCCGGATGATCGACGAGCCGGAGAACCGCGCTGAGATCGACGCCTCGCTGCGCGATCTGTACGCGACGCTGTTTATGACGGCCAGCCCGACGTGCACGAAGGCGGCGCTGAACCTGCTCGGCTTCCACGCCGGCGGGCTGCGCCTGCCGCTCGTGCCGGCCACCGAGGAGGAGCTCGCGGTCGTGCGCGCGCTGCTCGTGCGCCACGGTCTGCTCGACGGCGACGGCGAGACGCAACACGCCGGGGCCGGAGCGCCCTCGGCGCAGGCGCACAGCGCGTGAGCAAGGTTCGCGTCCTACCGCTCGGGGGCCTGGGCGAGATCGGCAAGAACATGACCGTCGTCGAACACGACGGTCGGATCGTCGTCGTCGACGTCGGCCTGCGCTTCCCGACGCCCGAGATGGTCGGCATCGACCTCGTGCTGCCCGACTTCACCTACCTGCGCGAACGCGCCAAGGAGATCGAGGCGATCGTCGTCACGCACGGCCACGAGGACCACCTGGGCGCGCTGCCATGGGTGCTGCGCGAGCTCGGCGCGACGCAGATGCCGCCCGTCTACGGCGGCGCGCTGACGATCGCGATGGCGCGCTCGAAGCTCGACGAGCACAAGCTCAAAGAGGTCGAGCTCAACGAGGTCGAGGACGGCGAAGAGCTCGCCCTCGGCCCGTTCTCGCTCGAGCTCGTGCACATGACCCACTCGATCCCCGACGCCAGCGCCGTCGCGCTCGGCACCGAGCTCGGCACGGTCCTGATCACGGGCGACTACAAGTTCGACCAGACGCCCGTCGACGGACCGCCGGCCGACGTCTCGCGCCTGGCCGAGCTCGGCCGCGAGGGCGTGCTGCTGCTGTGCGGCGACTCGACCAACGTCGACCGCAACGGCTTCTCGCCGTCGGAGTCGGTCGTCGGGCCGCACCTGGAGGAGACCTTCGCGCGCTGTGAGGGACGGATCGTCGTGACCAGCTTCGCCTCGAACATCCACCGCGTGCAGCAGGTCGTCGACGCCGCCGCCGCGCTCGACCGCAAGGTCTCGCTCGTCGGGCGCTCGATGCGCAAGAACGTCGGCATCGGGCGCACGCTCGGGCACATCGAGGTGCCCGACGGGATGCTCGTCGGGCCGCGGGAGATAAACGATTTTCCGGACGAGCGAGTGGTCATCATCTCGACCGGCTCCCAGGGCGAGCCGCTGTCGGCGCTGCGCCGGATGGCCTACCGCGACCACCGCCAGGTCGAACTGCGCGAGGGCGACACGGTCGTCTTCAGCGCCACGCCGATCCCCGGCAATGAGCGCGCCGTCAACGAGACGATCGACCGTCTCTACCACATCGGCTGTGACGTGGTGACGCCGCGCGACGCGCCCGTGCACGCCTCCGGGCACGGCTACGCCGAGGAGATCAAGCTGATGCTGAACCTCGTCAAGCCGCGCTACGTGATGCCCTTCCACGGCGACTTCAAGCGCCTGCGCCTGCACGCGCAGCTGGCGCAGGACGTCGGCATCGCGCCCGAGAACACCTACCAGGGCGAGAACGGGCTGCCGCTGGACATCGACGAACGCGGCGCACGCTTCGGCGCGGCAGAGCAGTCGGGGATGATCTTCGTCGACGGCGTCGAGATCGGCGAGATGGCCGACGTCGCGCTGCGCGACCGGCGCATGCTCTCGGCCGACGGCATCTTCATCATCGTCGTCACGATCGCCGAGCAGGACGGGCGCTCGATGGCCGACCCCGAGGTGATCTTCCGCGGCGTGCCGTTCCTCGATGAAGCCGACGAGCTGATCGAGGAGATCCGCAGCACCGTCGAGGACACGATCGAGCGTGCCGCCAAGGACAGGATCACAGAGACCGACGTCGTGCAGGACATGCTGCACGACGACATGGCGAAGCTAGTCTACGACCGCCTCAAGCGACGGCCGATGGTGCTGCCCGTCGTCGTCGAGGTCTGAGCCGCGACCGCTGCTGCGGTCCGCGCCGGCGCCGGCCTGCTCGGCGGTCGGCAGCGTGACGACGAAGCGCGCGCCGGTCCCCTCGGCGGGGGACTCGAGCGTGACGCTGCCGCCGTGCGTCTCGGCGACGGCCTTGACGATCGCAAGGCCCAGGCCGAAGGAGCCGCCGCGGTCGCCGGCGCCGCGCACGAAGCGCTCGAACAGCGTCGGCGCGAGCTCGGGCGGGACGCCGGGGCCGTTGTCCTCGACGACGAGCGTCGCTTGACCGTCGGCGGCTTCGGTCGAGACACGGATGCGCGAGCCCGGCGGCGTGTGGCGCAGCGCGTTCTCGAGCAGGTTGATCGTCAGGCGGTGGACCTCGTCGCGCGCCGCCTGCACGACGGCGGGGTGGACGTCGAGCACGATCTCGTGCTGCTCTGAGACCGGGCCGAGCTCGCCGGCAGCCTCGACGGCGATCTGCGCGAGGTCGCACGGCTCGCGCGGCACGACGCGGCCCACGTCGGTGCGCGCCAGCAGCAGCAGGTCGGCGACCAGGCGGCGCATGCGCTGTGAGGAGCGCAGCGCCGAGCGCGCCGCTTCGCCCTCGTCGCCGTGCAGCGATTCGGCGAGCAGCTCGAGGTTGGCGAGCACGCTCGTAAGCGGCGTGCGCAGCTCGTGCGAGGCGTCCGCGACGAAGCGCCGCTGGCGCGCGAGCATCGACTCGGTCTCACCGCGCGCCGCGTCGAGCTCGCGGAGCATGCCCTCGAGCGTGCGCGACAGCTCGGAGACCTCGTCGTCGGCGAGCGGCTGGGGCACCGTCAGCGAGGGGTCGCGCGTGCGCGCGATCGTGTCTGCCGCCCGCGTCAGCGCGGCGATCGGCGACATCGCGCGGCGCGCGATCGCCATCCCCGCGAGCAGTGCCAGCCCGGAGCCGGCGAGCACGCCGAACAGCAGGAACAGCTCGACGCGCGCGACCGTCGCCTCGATGTCTGAGACCTTGCGCCCGTATTGGATGACCACCTGGCCGATCGGCTCGTCGCTGCTCGCCAGACGGACGACGCCGGCGACGCTGACCGTGCGATAGCCGTGCACCGTCCTCAGGGTGGTGGTCGGCGTCCCCAGCGACGGCGCTTTTGCCGGTTCCTGGGAGATCACCGTGCCGCCGAGCGTGAAGATGCGCACAATCGCGTGGTCGCCGGGCCCGGCGTAGGCGGCGAGCGCCGGCGTGATCGTCACCGCACGGCGCGCGCTGCCGGGGGAGACCTTGATGTCGAGCTGCACCGGTAGCTCGTTCGCCGTGTCTTTGACCTGGCGGTTGAAGTCCGAGCGGATGCGGTGGACCGTGAACGAGCCGATCGCGACGGCGAAGGCGCACAGGATCACGAACGTCAGCAGCGCCGAGACGCCGGCAAGGCGCACGCGGATCGGCAGCCGGTCGAAGCTGGCTGAGACGCGCTCCAGGACGCGGCGGACGGCGCTCGCGGACTTATGCGCGAAGGACGTAGCCGGCTCCCCTGATCGTGTGCAGGAGGCGCGGCTCCCCCTCGGCCTCGAGCTTGCGGCGCAGGTTCGAGACGAACACCTCGATCGTGTTGGTCGTCGAGAACGGGTCATAGCCCCAGACCTCGTCGAGCAGGCGTTGGCGTGAGATCACGATGCGCTCGTTGCGCATCAGGTACTCGAGCAGCTCGAACTCGCGCTGGGTCAGATCGACGGCGCGCTCGCCGCGCACGACCTCGTGCGTGTCGACGTTGAGCGAGAGGTCGCCCACGCGCAGCGGCGCCGAGCCGCGGGGAGGACGCCTACGCAGCAGCGCGCGCATCCGCGCGAGCAGCTCCTGGCGCTCGAACGGCTTGACCAGGTAGTCGTCGGCGCCCGCATCGAGGCCCTCGACGCGCGACTCCAGCGCGTCGCGCGCGGTCAGGATCAGGATCGGCACGTCGTCCTCGGCGCGCAGCGTCTTTGCCACCTCGACACCGTCGACGCCGGGCAGGCCGAGGTCGAGGATCACGAGGTCAGGGGCGAACGAGCGCCCGTTCTCCAGTGCGCTCGGACCGTCGGGCGCAGCGCGCACCTCATATCCCTCCATCCGCAGGGAGCGCTGGAGCGCCTGGGCGATGTCCTCGTCGTCCTCGACGACCAGGACTCTGGGTGCGCGGGAGAAGTCGTTCATCGTCTTTATGTATCGACGGGCACTAAAGCGATGGTAAGGCCAGAACGCGTAGATGCGAAGCGCGGCGGGGAGGTTCCGGGCACTCGGCGTCGAAGTCGGGCTGGTATGCCAAGCACACGCAAGCGCGCCCCTGCGCGCTCCTCGCGCGCTCGCTCGAGCTCGCGCGCCAAGACGCGCACGCGGGCGCGGACCCGCCGCGCCAAGTCCGGGCCGGGACTGCCGCTGCTCGGATCGCTGCTGCCGCAGGGTCTGCGCGGCCTCGGGCCGCTCGGCCAGCGCGGGCGCGACGTGCTCGGGCTGGCGCTCGTCGCCGTCGGCGTGTTCATGGGCTTCGTGCTGTGGGGCGGCTGGGACGGCGGCCGCGCCGGCCACGGCCTGGCGGTCGCCTTCGGCTGGACACTTGGCCGCGCGCGCGTGCTCGTGCCGCTCGCGCTGATCGGCGCCGGTGGCACGCTGCTGCTGCGCGAAGTGCTGCCCGCGGGGCGCCCGCTGCTGCGCGACCCGCGCACGATCGGCGCGATCTGCCTGTTCGCCGGGATCACGCTCGCGCTCGCCGCCGGCACGTTCGGCATCAGCTCCAGCGCGCATGCCACCGAAACGGCCTGGAGCTCGACCTTCATGCAGTCCCACGGCGGCGTGCTCGGCGCCGCGCTCTTCCAACTCGCGCATCGCTTCGTGCAGGACGTCGGCGTCGGCATCCTCGTCGTCTTCCTGCTGCTCGTCGGCGCGATCCTCGTCACCGGCGCCTCGCTCGGCGGCACGCTGCGCGCGACCGGCAGCGGCGTGGCCGAAACGACGCGGATGATGCGCGCGCTGTCCGAGCGCCGGCTGGGCCACGGCGCGCAGGGCGAAGGGGACGAACAGGACACCTCGCCCGAAGGCTTTGACCTCGACGAGCTCGCCGACGACGCGCTGATGCAACCGCCCGACCCGCAAGGGCACGAGCTGATCGTGCGCGCGACGCACGTCGAGGGCCCCGCGCAGGAGCGCCCCGACGGCCTCGACGCCAACGAGGCCGCTTTGCGGGACGCCGACGAGGCCGGCGAGCCGGGCGCAGCACGGGGGCTCGTGCCGGACGGCGAGCTCGAGCCCGCCGACGCCACCGACCTCGACGAGGAAGTCACCGGCGTGGCGCGCACCGACGCCTCTGAGCTGACACCGCAGGGCCGCCTGCGCGACGTCGTCACCGACGACCCCGACTTCGTCTGGCACATGCCCGACGCGAGCAAGCTCTTGACGCGCTCGACCGGCGAGCAGACGCGCCCCGACACGGCCGGGCAGGCACAGACGGCGAGCAGCCTGGTCGAGGCGCTCGGGCACTTCGGCGTGCAGGCGAAGGTGATCGGCACGGTCGCCGGGCCGCACATCACCCGCTATGAGCTGCGTTTGGCGCCGGGCACGAAGGTCGCCAAGGTGGCGCAGCTGAAGGACGACCTCGCCTACGCGCTGGCCGCGACCGACATCCGCATCCTCGCGCCGATCCCCGGCAAGCAGGCCGTCGGCGTCGAGGTTCCCAACCTGCACAGGCGGATCGTCCGCCTCGGCGACGTCTTCCAGCAGCCACCCAAGGACTGGTCGCCGCTGACGGTGTGGCTCGGCAAGGACGTCGCCGGCAAGGCGATCGGCGCCGACCTGGCGAAGATGCCGCACCTGCTCGTCGCCGGCACGACGGGCGCCGGCAAGTCGGGCGCGATCAACGCGATGCTCTCCAGCGTGCTGTTGCGCGCGAGTCCGCATGAGGTGCGCCTCGTGCTGGTCGACCCAAAGCAGGTGGAGCTCAACCACTACGAGTCGATCCCGCACCTGCTCACGCCCGTGATCACGAGCCCGCGGATGGCGGCCAACGCGCTGCAAAACCTCGTCAAGGAGATGGAGACCCGCTACGGGATCATGTCGATGGCGCGCACGCGCAGCCTGATCGAGCTGAACAAAGCGCGCGCCAAGCGCTCGGAAGCACCGCTGCCCTACATCCTCTGCGTGATCGACGAGCTCGCCGACCTGATGATGGTCGCGCCGGCCGACGTCGAGGACTCGATCATCCGCCTCGCGCAGAAGGCGCGCGCGGTCGGCATCCACCTCGTGCTCGCCACGCAGAGCCCGCGCGTTGACGTGATCACGGGGATGATCAAGGCCAATGTCCCCTCGCGCATCGCCTTCTCGGTCTCCTCGCAGACCGACTCGCGCGTGATCCTCGACCAGAACGGCGCCGAGTCGCTGCTCGGCCAGGGCGACATGCTGTTCAGCCCGATTGGCAGCTCGCGTCTGCAGCGCATCCAGGGCGCCTACATCGACGAGCGCCAGATCGAGAAGCTGACGACGATGTGGCGCAAGCAGGGCGAACCGGAACTGCGCGAGGAGCTGCTCGCGGAGGTCGAGCCCGAGGCGCCCGAGTCGGGCCCCGACGAGTTCGATCCAGATGAGGATCCGCTGCTCGGCGAGGCGATTCGCCTCGTGGCCGAAATGCAAACGGCGTCGACCTCGATGCTTCAGCGGCGCCTGCGCCTCGGCTACACGCGCGCCGGCCGCGTGATCGACATGCTCGAGCGCCGCGGCGTGATCTCCGGCTATGAGGGATCGAAGCCCCGGCAGGTGCTCGTCACCGAGGCCGACCTGCCGCGTGTGCTCGCCGCGCTGGCCGGCGATGCCGAACCCGCCGAGTCCGCCGCGGGACCTCCGAGCGACTAGCCTCTCTTAGAGATATGCCCGAGATCGGTGAAACGCTACGCGACGCGCGTATGCGCGCCCGCATCGATGTCTCGGAGATCGAGGCCAAGACGAAGATCCGCGCGAAGTACCTGCGCGCGCTGGAGAACGAAGAGTGGAGCCTGTTGCCGGGGCCGACGTTCGTCAAGAGCTTCCTGCGCACCTACGCCGAGGCGCTCGGCCTCGACGGCAAGGCGCTCGTCGAGGAGTACCGCCTGAACAACGAAAACCCGAGCGACGCGTCGCTCGAGCCGATCGTCTCGCGGCCCGAGCGCGCCGGGCGCGGGCGCGCGTCCGGCGGGCGCCCTGGCTCCGGCGGCGGTCCCTCCCGCGGCTATTTCGCGATCGTCGGCGTCGTCGTCGTGCTGATCGTGCTGCTCGTCGTCGGGCTGATCGGCAAAGGCGGTGGATCGGGCTCGTCGTCGAGAACCACCGGCCAGTCTTCCTCTCAATCGATCAAGAAGACATCGAAGACGCACGCCGGCAAACACGCGAACGGGACGTCGAGCGCTCGCTCGCAGAGCTCGATCGTGGCGCTCTCGCTGCACGCCACCGCGCCCGTCTACGTGTGCCTGATCGGCGACAACGGCCGCAAGCGGATCTCGGGCGTTGAACTCCAAACAGGCACGCGCACCTCGACCTACCACGCCCACCGCTTCCTGATCACGCTCGGCAACAGCTCGGTGAAGATGTTCGTCGACGGGCACGAACGCCCCGTGCCGACCTCCAGCCAGGCGATCGGCTACTCGATCACGAAGGCCGGCCGCACTCGACTGAAGCTCGGCAACCTGCCGACGTGCAAATAGGCGCCTGAGCCAAGCGCACGCGGACGAGCTTGCGCGCGTAATCTAGGGTCTGCCTGTGAGCGCACGAGCCGGAATCGTCGTGACGGGCACCGAGGTGCTGACGGGGCGCGTGAGCGACCGCAACGGCCCGTGGCTGTCGGACCGCCTGCGCGAGCTCGGCGTCGATCTGGCGCACATCGCGATCGTCGGTGATCGTCGTGAGGACATGCAGGCGGCGCTCGGCTTGATGGCCGCGCAGGGGATGGACGCGGTGCTGACGAGCGGCGGCCTCGGGCCGACGGCCGATGATCTGACGGCGGAGGTCGTCGGGCGCTTCCAGGGTCGCGAGATGGTGCTCGACGAGGCGCTCGAGGCCCGCATCGCGAAGATCGTCGAGCCGCTGGCCAAGCGCTGGCCGAACCTCGACGTGCAGGCGATCGAAACGGGCACGCGCAAGCAGGCGACGATTCCCGTCGGCGCGACCGTGCTCGAGCCGGTCGGCACCGCCCCCGGCCTCGTCGTGCCGCCGCGCGCCGGCGCCGACGGCGCTCCCGGCGAGGGGCCGACGATCGTCGTGCTGCCGGGCCCGCCGCGTGAGCTACAGCCGATGTGGCAGCGGGCGCTCGCCACCGAAGCGCTGAAAGCGGCGCTGCGCGACGCGACGACCTACGAGCAGCGCACGATCCGGCTGTTCGGCATGCCCGAGTCCGAGATCGCCGAGACGCTGCGCGTGGCCGAGCGCGAGGGGATCGAGTTGGAGAGGCTCGAGGTGACGACGTGCTTGAAACGGGGCGAGCTCGAGGTCGTCACGCGCTATGAGCCCGACGCCCGGGACGCCTACGACGCGCTGGCGAGTCTGATCTCGACGCGCCACCCCGACACGCTGTTCTCGACCGACGGCAGCACGATCGACGAGCTCGTCGCGCAGGCTCTGCTCGACAGCGGACACGCGATCGCGACGGCCGAGTCGTGCACCGGTGGCCTGCTCGCGGCGCGCCTGACCGACCGCGTCGGATCCTCGGCGTACGTCAAGGGCGGCCTGGTCGTCTACGGCAACGAGGCCAAGGTCGCGCTCGCAGGCGTCGACCCCGAGCTGATCGAGCGCCACGGCGCGGTCTCCCAAGAGGTCGCCGAAGCGCTGGCGGCCGGCGCGCGCGAGCGCCTGCACGCGGAGATCGGCGTCGGCATCACCGGCATCGCCGGTCCCGGCGGCGGCAGCGAGCAGAAGCCGGTCGGGCTCGTCTGGCTGAGCATCGCCGGGCCGGGAGAGGCGAGCATGACGCGCTCGGTCAACCTGCCCGGTGGCCGCGCCGACGTGCGCGATCGGGCGGGCACGGTGGCGATGCACATGCTGCTGCGCACGCTTGCGCCGTAGCGGGGAGGGAGGAAGATCAAGCGGGACGTAGGTGGGTCTCGTTCTGCGCGTTCTGCGCGCAATGGCATATACGGCGTACATACCATGGCTACCGCAAACTGGAATTGACGATCGCTTTGCCCCGTGGAGCGACAGCGCGGTTGTTCGCAGCGGTAGACCCGCCGGCAGCCGTAAGCGAGCAGCTGGCCTCGTGGGCGCGCGAGGTCTCGGCCGCGCTGCGCGGCGCAGCCGCTCCGGCGGGCGGCGCGAAGCTGCGCCTGCTGGCGCCGGAGACGATGCACGTCACGCTGTGCTTCCTCGGCAGCCGCCCGGTGGGCGAGATGGATGCGCTGGCGGCGGCGCTCGAGCAGTGCGAGGCGCCGCCGCCGGGCGAGCTCTCGCTGGGCGCGCCGCTGTGGCTGCCGCCGCGCAACCCGCGCTCGCTGGCGCTCGAGGTCGGCGACGGCGATGGCCGGCTCGAGCGCCTGCAGCATGTGGTCGTCGAGGCGATCGCGCGGGCGATCTCCTGGGAGCCCGACCGCAGGCGCTTTCGCGCGCATGTGACGGTCGCACGGATCGGTCGTGGCAAGCCGAGCAGGGCGGGCAAGCCGCACAGGTCAGGCGGGCAGAGCGCGCCGGGCGGGAGGCTGGGCGGGGCGCACGAGGCCGATGCGCCGGGTCCGTTCCTGCCGCCGACGCCACAGCTGTCGTTCACGCCGAGCGCGGTCGTGCTGTACCGCTCGTGGCTTGACCCGCAGGGCGCGAGCTACGAGGCGGTCACTACGCGCGAGCTGACGGCGGAGCCTTCGGATTCGCCGTCTTCTTCGCCGGGCTCTTCGACGGGCGAGGGGGGCGAGGAGGGGGCGTTGTGAGCGAGGCAGACGAGCATCGCGCCGTCGTCTGAGAGCGTCGGATGCGAGCCGTCAGGGCAGGCGGGCTGAGATTCGTCTTCACAGGCGAAGCTGCCGTCGCCGGCGCGTTCGGGGGCGCTGCCGTCTTCGCATTCGGCTTCGCTCCAGTCGCTGCCGGCGGCGGGCGGGGCCGGGCAGACGAGCTTGACGCCGTGCTTCGCCGGCGTGGGCTGGACGCCGCTCGCGCAGACCGGCTCGGAGCCGTTTGTGCAGGAGAAGGAGCCTTCGTCTTCGCTCACGGGCTGGGAGCCGTCTTCGCAGGTGGCGGGCCTGGCTGCGGCGGGGGGAGCGTGGACCGAGCCGTGATGGGTCGTCTGCTTCTTTTTATGGATTGGATGACGATGGCCGGAGCGCCGGCCCTTGGCCTTGCCGTGTGAGCGGCCGGCGCGGGTGCGCCCGGCGCAGGCGCGCACGGGCTGCTTGGCGTGGGCCGAGGCCGAGGAGCAGGCGCTTGCGCCGGCCCTGGCTGAGGAGGGGGCGGGGCGGCACAGCAGCGCGACGAGCGCGGCCGACAGCAGGATGAGAGCCGGCAGCAGCTTCGTGTGATGGAGGAGGGACGGAGCGCGGTTCATGCGATGCCTTCTCATCGTCGGTGCGCCCGGCCCAACGTGAAGCGGCGGTTGCGGGATGGACGAACGGCGGCGCCGGAAGGCCCGAGAACTCGGTTCGGAACGGCCGCAAAGCGAACAGATGTTCCGTCCGGAGCGTTCTCTAGCTTTGTCGTTCGATCCCGACCCGGAGGAGTAAGACCATGCCCGTTACCGACGACGAGAAGGCAGCCAAGGCGCGCGACGCCGCCCTTCAAGGCGCGCTGACACAGATCGAGCGCGAGTTCGGCAAGGGCACGGTCATGCGCATGGGCGACGAGGGCGCGCAGGTGCGCTGCGACGCGATCCCGACGGGCGCGCTGTCGCTCGACCTGGCGCTGGGCATCGGCGGCGTCCCGCGCGGGCGCATCGTCGAGGTGTTCGGCCCGGAGTCCTCGGGCAAGACGACGATGATCTACCACGTGCTGGCGGAGGCGCAGAAGCTGGGCGGCGTGTGCGCGTTCATCGACGCCGAGCACGCGATGGACCCGCTCTACGCCAAGGAGATCGGCGTCGACATCGACGAGCTGCTCGTCTCCCAGCCGGACTACGGCGAGCAGGCGCTGGAGATCGCGGACATGCTCGTGCGCTCGGGCGCGGTCGACGTGGTCGCGATCGACTCGGTCGCGGCGCTGACGCCGCGGGTGGAGCTCGAGGGGCAGATGGGCGACCAGACGGTCGGCGCGCAGGCGCGGATGATGTCCCAGGCGATGCGCAAGCTGACGGGCAACCTGAACCGCACGCAGACGCTGTGCATCCTGACCAACCAGATCCGCGAAAAGGTCGGCGTGATGTTCGGCTCGCCGGAGACGCAGCCGGGCGGGCGGGCGCTGAAGTTCTACGCCTCTCAGCGCCTGGACATCCGTCGCATCGAGACGCTCAAGGACGGCACGGAGGCGGTCGGCAACCGCGTGCGCGTGAAGGTCGTCAAGAACAAGGTCGCGGCGCCGTTCCGCCAGGCGGAGTTCGACATCGAGTACGGCAAGGGCATCTCGACGGCGGGCTGCCTGATCGACCTGGGCCTGGAGCACAACATCGTCTCCAAGTCGGGTTCGTTCTTCTCCTACGGCAAGGACCGCCTGGGCCAGGGCCGCGGCAACGCGAAGGCCCACCTCAACGAGAACCCGGCGATGGCGAAGGAGATCGAAGAGAAGATCTACGCGGCGCTCGGCGTCAACCGCGACCTGGTCACGCCGATCGACCGCGACACGACCGGGTCATCGCCGAAGGACGCGCCCGTGCCGCTCGCACCCTCAGGGGCACAGGCGAGCGAACCGGTAGTGGCTGCGGTTGCATAAAGGGATTTAGCACCGACTGTTCCATGTGTGCACTGCCCGGTCTTGAAGAATCGGGTGCGTCCAGCGGGACGAATACGGTCTAGCGCTCTGTGGCCATCGAGTATCTCGGAAACAAGACGAGGCTGCTGGACTTCGTCGTCTCGCCGATCGCCGCCGTCAAGGGAATAAGCGCGGTTGCGGACGTGTTCTGTGGCACTGCCTCGGTTTCGCGGGCGCTTGGGGAGCGTGGGCTTCGTGTTGTGGCAAGTGACCATATGATGCTCTGTGCAACTTTGGCCGAGGCAGCGTTGCTTCCGACGGGGCGACGTCCATTCGGCCGCTTGGGAGGCTCGCTTGAACATCGCCGCGGCGAGTCACTCTATGCCGCCGCGGTCCGCTGTTTGAACGAACTGAATCCTGTCGAGGGGTTCTTCTTCAGTACCTACTCGCCTGCGTCGGCGCCCTCGGGTACGACTCGCATGTATCTGACCGAATCCAATGCCGGCAAGGTCGATGCCATGCGCAGCCAGATCGAGCGGTGGGCGCCGATGCTGTCAAAGGTCGAGCGCTCCATTCTCCTCGGCGATCTCGTGCGGGCCGTGTCATCGGTGAGTAACACGGCTGGAACGTACGGGTGCTATCTGAAGTCGTGGAAGCAGCGAGCGCTTGAACCACTCAGACTCGCATGCGCGCCACTTGCGAATCTCAAAAGCACGGGCCATGAAGTTCACTGCGCGGACGCGACCGCGATGGCTGCTCAGGTCGAGGTGGATGCGTTGTATCTCGACCCTCCGTACACCAAGCGCCAGTACGCGGCGTATTACCATCTTCTAGAGACGCTGGTCGCGGGCACCGAGCCGCGCGTCACCGGGTCGACCGGGCTTCCTCCTTGGGAGGATAAGCAGTCGGAGTTCTGCTATCGACGCCGGGCCGAGCTTGCCCTCGATGGGCTGCTCGCGGCTGCGCGGGCGCGTCACGTCTTCCTCAGCTACAGCGACGATGGACATATCCCGCACGAGCGCATTGTCGAGCTCATGCGTAGTCGTGGCGACGTGCGCTGGTGGGAGTACAGGTCGCGACGTTATCGCAGCAACTCGGGCGGTCGGCACGATCGCAGCCTGCACGAGCGGCTGTATCACTTGCAGCTCAGCTAGACAGGGCGCCGACCATAGGCGGGTCAGATACGAGGCCGAAGCTCCCGCCCCCGTGCCATTCGAGAAGCTCCGAGACGCCTCCACTGTCGCGACCGTCGATCACCGCACGCAGTCGCGGCTCTGCGAACCGCTTGATCGTCTGGGCGCTGGCCTCGATTCCGAGCCAACTGCGCCCGGACTTGTGCGCCACGGCGAGCGTAGTTGCCGAGCCGGCGAATGGGTCGAGCACGAGATCTCCAGCGTTGCTGGACAGCTCGATGATGCGGAGCATCAGTCGCTCGGGCTTGGGCGTTGAAAAGGGCGGTTCCTGCGGGAACAGGCGCCTGGCCTCTGCGTTCGCCTCGGCGTTGTGACCGACCTCGGCGTGAGTCCACCAGGTCGACGGTACGAGCCCTTGCGCTTCGTCCAGGAAGACCTTCCGCCGCGGCACGTTGTTGCCGGTCGGTCCGAACCAGATCAGATTTTCGCAGACAAGGGCATCGAAGCGAGCCTTGTTCACCCGCCAGCATGAGCCCTTCGGGGGTGAGACGACACGCCCGGAGGGCAGCTCGATCGAGTAGCTCTGGCTCTTGGTCCCGTGCCCGCCTTGAGCCACAAGCGAGACCGTCGACCACTGTCCCCGTGCGTCGTTGTCGGGATTTTGCCAGGTGCCGGGCTTGTCGTTGCGGGCGAGCCTGTTGCGATGCTCCTTCCATTGGCCTCCAGCAGGCGCGAACACGTGCAGGTAGTCATGTGACCTGCTGAACGCGAGCCTGTTCTCGCGCGAGTAGCGGCGCTGCCATACGATCGTCGCCACATGGCGCTCGCGACCGAAGATGCCGTCCATCAAAACCCTCAGGGCGGCCTGCTCTCGGTCGTCGCAGTGAACCCACACGCTTCCGTCGGGGCGCAGTGTGCTCCACACGGCCTGCAGGCGCTCTTGCATGAAGTCAAGCCAGTCGCTGCGGTCGAAAGAGTCCTCGAAGTCCCGCGAACGCTCGCCGGTGTTAAAGGGCGGGTCGAGATAGGCGAGCCGGACATTCGCCGTGCGGACATTCGCCGTGTCGAGAGTGTGCTCGTCCAACGTGGACAAGACCTGTAGACAGTCTCCCAGGACCAGCAGGTTCTCGCGTCCATCGTGCTCGCCAAAACGGCCGTCAACGGCCGTCGGCTCCTGCAGGATCTCTGTCACTGCGGGCAAAGCTATTCGTCGACGCGGACACTTCTGCCGGCATGCCCGTTCCTGAGCGCGCCGTCGGAGAGCCTCAACTGCTTTGGCGCTTGGTGCTCAAGGCAACGATTGACACGCTCGAGGGACGATCCCGCGGCCAGTACCACATCGGGCTTGGTCGACCACCCGGCATCGAGGAGTTCTTCGCCGGTCTTGCGCGAGAGCCGACGACCCACGGCGGATATGAGCTTGAGGTGCCGATCGCGGCCACCGCGAGCCCGATCGCGGTTGGCCGGACGAGCATTGGCATCGGCTACGTCGGGCCGGACTCGCGACGCAAAGACTGGCGAATCAGATCTCAGCGCCCGAACTCGGCATACCCTCTGTGGAGGAAGGGCGTTGGACTGCTTGACTCCACGCCGTCGGAAGAGGACTACGTCGTCGTTGTCCGCGACCCGGGTGGGCGCTTTCATGCGCGTTGGCTGCGTGGGGCTGCTGCGGCGCGCCTTCCGCGGCGCCTGGTCGAGAGGATGTCAGATGGCACGTCGGGGATCGAGCAGCTCAACGACCGCGAGTGGCGGTCGTTGGCCCGCGCGCTGAAGATCGATGCGGCGGCGGCCCCCGGGAGGCCGGCCAAAGCTCGACAGCCGGCCGGCCCTGAGGCGGTGCCCGTGGAGGGGGGCGAAGTCGAGGGCTATGAGGTGCAGTCCAGAACGGAGGTGCGTCGCGCTCAGCGCCGCGAGCGAGAGTTGCAGCAAGCGTACGCCGAGCATCTGCGCCGGCGCGGGGAGATCGTCACGCGAAACAAGATTCCCGTTCCCGGGAGCAAGCACAGCATGTTCACCGACCTGTTCGTCCAGAGCCGAGGCCATCTGATCGAGGCGAAGGCGGGTTGCACGCGCAATGACGTCCGCATGGCGATCGGCCAGCTCGCGGACTATGCTCGCTTTCTGCCCGAAGCACGGCGTCTGGCGGTCCTGCTGGGGTCGCGACCGGACGCCGACCTGCTCGCGCTGCTCGCGAGCAGCGGGATCGCCGCGGTGTGGCGCAGCGGGGCGTCGTTCAAGGACAACGCCGGCGGCGAGTTCACCTGAGCGTCGCGCAGGCGTTCACGGACAGCGACCGACGATGTCGGCCATGCGGCGTTGCCGGCTGCCATGATTGACGGAAGGCGCGACCAGGGAAACCATGTCCAAGCGATACCACGTCACAACGTTCGGCTGCCAGATGAACGAGCACGACTCGGAGCGGATGAAGGGCATGCTCGAGTCGCTCGGCTACAGCGAGGCGGGGGAGCGCGCGGAGGCGGACCTGATCCTGTTCAACACGTGCTCGATCCGCGAGACGGCGGACCGACGCTTCATCACGCACCTGGGCGAAGCGCGCAAGCTCAAGCGCGAGCACCCGGAGCGGATCGTGGGCGTGGGCGGCTGCTGGGCGCAGTCGCTCAAGCAGGAGGTGTTCGAGCGCTTCCCGTTCGTCGACGTGGCGTTCGGGCCGGGTCAGGTGCACAAGCTGGCGGAGTTCCTCACGAGCGACTCGCTGACGGCGCAGGGGTACTTCGAGTTCGAGGGCTTCACGGGCCACCTGCCGGCGCACCGTGCCAGGCCGTTCCAGGGTTGGATGCAGATCAGCGTGGGCTGCAACTGCGCGTGCTCGTATTGCATCGTGCCCTCGACGCGCGGGCGCGAGGTAAGCCGTCCGCCGCATGAGCTCGTGGCGGAGGCGCAGGCGATGGCAGCGGACGGCGTGCGCGAGGTGACGCTGCTCGGCCAGAACGTGAACTCCTACGGGCGCGACCTGCGGGACCGCCCGACGTTCGCGGGGCTGCTGCGGGAGATCGACGCTGTGCAGGGGATCGAGCGCATCCGCTACACGAGCCCGCACCCGAAGGACATGCGCGAGGACGTGATCCGCGCGCACGCGGAGCTTGCAAGCGTGTGCGAGCACATCCACCTGCCCTTGCAGTCGGGCTCGTCGCGGATCCTCAAGGCGATGCGCCGCACGTATGACCGCCGCCGCTACATGGACCGCGTGGCGATGATCCGCGAGCACGTGCCGGACGTGGCGCTGAGCACGGACATCATCGTCGGCTTCCCCGGCGAGAGCGAGGAGGACTTCGCGCAGACGCTGGAAGTGGCGGAGGAGGTGGCCTACGACGCGGCGTTCACGTTCGTCTTCTCGCCGCGCCGAGGCACGGAGGCGGCGAACATCGAGCACGGCCACGTCCCGCACGAGGTCAAGGTGGAGCGGATGGAGCGGCTGCTGGAGGTCGTTCAGCGCCGCGCTCGCGAGCGCGCGCAGCGCTTCGTCGGGCGCACGTTGGAGGTGCTCGTCGAAGGCCCGTCGCGCACCGACCCCGATCGTCTGCGCGGCCGCACGAGCCACAACAAAGTGGTCAACTTCCCGGGCCTGGCGGCGCCGGGAGAGCTGACGCAGGTGCGGATCGACTCGGCGAGCAGCCAGACGCTGGCGGGCGAGGAGCTGCTGCTCGCCCGTGTCGGCGCCTGAACGGAGGGCGTCGCTCAGCGCTTCTCGCGCTGACCCTCGGCCATCTCGCGCGCGATCTCCTCGCCGCCGATCTTGCGCGTGACGCGGGCCGCTAGCTCCGGCGCGAGGCTCGCGAACAGCGTGGTCGCGCGAAACGACAGCGGCGCCACGCCGATCTCGCCGCGATCGTGCTCGATCGCCTTGACGACGGCGTCGGCGACGTGCTCGGGCGTCTTCGTGCCGACGCCCGGCGGGAGCTTGACTTCGGCGTCGGCGAACATGCCGGCGTCGCTGATGAAGCCGGGGAAGATCGTCGAGACGCCGACGCCCGTGTCGTGCAGGTCGGCGCGCAGCGAGGCCGCGAAGCCGCGCAGGCCGAACTTGGTCGCCGTGTACAGCGAGGTGCCCGGCGAGGCCGCCCTGCCGGCCTGCGAGGACATGAACAGCAGGTGACCGCTGCCGCGCCCCACCATCTGCGGCGTGAGCGCGTGCGCGAGCACGATCGGCGCCCGCAGGTTGACGTTCAGCGCGCGGTCGATCTGCTCGATCGAGAACGACTCCAAGCGCCCTGACGCCGGCAGCGCGGCGTTGGCCACGAGGATGTCGATCTCGCCCGCCTCGCGCACCATGCGGTCGATCTCGGCCGGGCTCGCCAGGTCGACCGCCAGCGCGCCGGCGCCGAGCTCGGCCGCGAGCGGCTCGAGCACATCGACGCGCCGTCCGCTGAGGATCAGCTTCGCGCCGCGCCGGTGAAGGGCGCGCGCGATTGCCTGCCCGATGCCCCCTGTGGCCCCCGTCAAGAGCGCCGTGGCGCCGTCGATCTTCATCGTGCACAGCCTACGGGAAGGCCGCGGCGGGCGCTCGGCGTGCGTGGGAATGCACCGCGATACTGAGCGGATGAGCGCCGCTCAAGCCACGCCGCCGCAGATCATCGCCCTGTTCGGTCCGACCGCGATCGGCAAGACCGCCGTCGCCGTGGCGCTCGCCGCGCGCCTGCCCGCACGCGGCGAGGACGCCGTCGCCGTCTCCGCCGACGCCTTGCAGGTGTATGTCGGCCTGGAGACGCTGACCGGCGTCGCCTCCGCGCAGGAGCAGAAGGCGCTCGAGCACCGGATGATCTCCTTCCTGCCGCTCGACGCGACGTTCAGCGTCGGCGAGTACTCGCGCCTCGCGCACGCCGAGATCGACGAGCTGCTCGCCGCCGGGCGCCGGCCGATCGTCGTGGGGGGGACCGGGCTGTACCTGCGCGCCGCGCTGGCCGACCTCGACCTGCGCCCGCCGCCGCCGCCGGGGGCGCGCGAGCGCTGGACGGCGCAGCTGCACGAGCACGGCCCGCAGGCGCTGCACGCCGAGCTGGCCCGGCGCGCGCCATGGGCCGCCGAGGGGATCGACCCGAGCAACGCGCGGCGCACGATCCGCGCGCTGGAGGCGCTCGAAGCGGGCGAGCTCCCCCATCCGGGGACAGGCGAACCGCCCGATGAGCCGTCGCAGCTGTGGAGCTCGGAGCTGCGCCACCCGACGCTGCTCGCCGGGCTGACGATCGAGCGCGAGGCGCTGTACGAGCGGATCGATGCGCGCGTCGATCGGATCGTCGCCGCCGGCGCGCGCGAGGAGGCGCTGCGCGCACATGCAGCCGGCGTGTCCGAGACGGCGCGCAAGGCGCTCGGCTTCGAGCAGCTGCTCGCCGGCGACGTCGAGACGATGAAGCGCCGCACGCGCAACTACGCGCGCCGCCAGCTCGCCTGGATGCGCAAGCTCGCGGGTGTGCGGCCGATCGACGTCACCGGTCGCTCAGCGGACGACGTGGCCGCCGAGATCCTTGGGATGAAAGACTCCGCCGCCGGATGAGATTCGAGAAGTGGCAGGCGCTCGGCAACGACTACTTGATCGTCGAGCGCGACGAGCTCGGGTTCGAGCTGACAGCGCCCCGCGTGCGATTGCTCTGCGAAGGGCACTTCGGCGTGTTCGCCGACGGCGTGCTGGAGCTCTCGCCGCCGGCCGACCCGGCGCACGTGGCCGACCTGCGCATCTTCAACCCCGACGGCTCCGAGGCCGAGCTGTCGGGCAACGGCGCGCGCGAGGCGATCCTCTACCTGCGCCGTCGCGGCTGGACCGAGCTCGACGAGTTCTCGATCCACACCGTCGCCGGCACGATCAGCCCGCAGATCACCGGCCCCTACAGCTGCCGTGTCGACATGGGCAATGCCTCGCTCAACTCGCGCGACTTCCCCTCGGGAACGCCAGACGGCACGGCCGAGCTGCGCCTCGGCGACGGCCGACCCGTGGGCGCGGCTTCCGGCTCGTCGGGCACGTGGAGCTTCCAGCACGTCTCGATCGGCAACCCGCAGTGCGCGATCGCAGTGGCCAGCCTCGACGAGCTCGACTCACTCGAGCCGGCGCTGATCGGCCCGCCGATCGAAGCCCATCCGGAGTTCCCCAACCGCACCAACGTCTCATGGTTCGCCGAGCTCGATCCCGGCGATGACGCTGCCGGCACGCCCGCGCGAATCCGCGCGCGGATCTTCGAGCGGGGCGTGGGGGAGACGCTGTCCTCCGGCACCGGCGCAACCGGCGCCGCCGTCGCCTATCTGCTCGCCGGAGCCGGCGGGCGCCCGCCCGGACCGCCATCCCGCCCGGCGCGCGTGATCGTCGTGCTCGACGGCGGTGAGCTCGAGGTCGAGGTCGACCCGGACCTGCGCGTGCACCTGTCAGGCTGGGCGCTGCCCGTGTTCGCCGGCACGCTCAGCGAGCCGTTTCTCGAGCAGTTGCGCGCGGGCGAATGACCGACGCGCGGCAGCGACGACCCGCGTGTCGATCGTCATCAAATTAATTATTAAAAGAGAGAAAGAGAACAGGGAGCTGGATGAGACCGAGCAAGCGTCTTGAGCGCATTCCGCCGTATGCCTTCGCCGAGCTGGAGCGCAAGATCGCCGAGAAGCGCGCCGCCGGCGTCGACGTGATCAGCCTCGGCATCGGCGACCCCGACCGCCCCACGCCGCCGCTGATCGTCGAGGCGATGCAGGAGGCCGTGACCGAGGCCGGAACGCACCAGTACCCCTCCAACCGCGGCCGCGCCGACTTCCGTGCCGCCGTGCGCGACTTCTACGAGCGCCGCTTCGACGTAGTGCTCGACCCCGAGAGCGAGATCATCCCCGCGATCGGCGCCAAGGAGGCGATCTTCAACCTCAACCTCGCCTTCCTCGACCCCGGCGACTACGCGCTGGCCTCCGACCCCGGCTACCCCGTCTACACCGCCGGTCCCTGGCTGGCCGGCGCCGAGCCCGTGCTGATGGCGCTTGAGCCTGAGCTCGGCTTCGCCCCCGACCTCAGCGCGATCGACGAGGACGTCGCGCGGCGGGCCAAGCTGATGTACATCAACTACCCCAACAACCCCACCGGTGCGCTCGCGCCAGAGGGGTTCTTCGAGCGCGTGATCGAGTTCGCGCGCGCCTACGAGATTCTCGTCGTGCACGACAACGCCTACTCCGAGATCGCCTTCGACGGCTACAAGCCCGCTTCGTTCCTCGCCACGCCCGGCGCCAAGGAGGTCGGCATCGAGGTCTTCTCGCTGTCCAAGGGCTACAACATGACCGGCTGGCGCTGTGCCGTGCTCGTCGGAAACGCCGACGCGCTACAGACCTACTGGCGGCTGAAGACGAACATCGACTCCGGTCTGTTCGAGGCCGTGCAGCTCGCCGGCGTCGCCGCCCTCTCGCCCGACGCCGACGCCGAGGTCGCCTCGATCGTCGAGCTCTACCGGCGCAGGCGCGATCTCGTCTGTGACGCGCTGCGCAAGATCGGCGTCGACGTGCACCCGCCGCACGCCACGATCTACGTGTGGGCGCCCATTCCAGAGGGCTATTCAAGCTCCGCCGCCTACGCCGAGCACGTACTCGAAGAGGCCGCCGTCGTGATCACGCCCGGGTCCGTCTACGGACCCGCCGGCGAGGGTTGGTTTCGCATCTCGCTGACCGCGCCCGACGAGCGCATCGCCGAGGCCGTTGAGCGACTCGGCGCGCTCGCCCGCTGAGCGCTTCACAAAATGGGCGCATCCTGCCTCTAGACTGGGTGGCAGATGCAGAACAGCAGCAACGGGCAGCCGGCACGGGCGCGCCAGCGCGCCTTCTGCGTCGCCGCGCTGCCCGAGGGGGACGACCTCGCCGAGCTGCGCGAGCTGCTGCTGACGGCCGGCGTCGGCGTCGTCGGCGAGATGATCCAGCGCCGCGAAGCGCCGCATCCGAACACCTATCTCGGCCCCGGCAAGGTCGCCGAGGCGAAGGCCGCTGCGAAGGCCGCCGACGCCAACCTGATCGCCTGCGACGACGAGCTGACCGCGCGCCAGGAGCGCAACCTGGAGGAGGCCGTCGGCCTGCCCGTCGTCGACCGCACGACCGTGATCCTCGACATCTTCGCCTCGCACGCGAACAGCGCCGAGGGCAAGCTACAGGTCGAGCTCGCCCAGCTCGAATACAACCTCGCGCGCATGCGCGGACTGTGGACCCACCTCGAGCGCCTCGGCGGCGGCATCGGCACGAGGGGCCCCGGCGAGACGCAGATCGAGACCGACCGCCGCCTCGCGCGCGACCGCATCGCCGCGCTCAAGCGCCGCCTGGAGCACGTCAAGGGCACGCGCGCCGTGCAGCGCGCCGAGCGCGAGCGCGCCTCGCTGCCGACGATCGCGCTCGTCGGCTACACCAACGCCGGCAAGTCGACGCTGCTCAACGCGCTCACCGGCTCCGAGGTCGGCGTGCGCGACCGCCTGTTCCACACGCTCGACCCGACCACGCGCACGCTGCGCCTGTCAGGGCGCCAGCACCTCGTGACCGACACCGTCGGCTTCATCTCAAAGCTCCCCCACCAGCTCGTCGACGCCTTCGCCGCCACGCTCGAGGAGACGCGCCGCGCCGACCTGCTCGCGCACGTGCTCGACGCCTCCGCGCCCGAGGAGCAGGCCGAGATCATGCGCCACTCCGTCGAGCAGACGCTCGATGAGATCGGCGCCGGCGATCGCCCGCGCCTGCTCGTGCTCAACAAGCTCGACCTGATCGCCCAGGACACGCGCGACGAGCTGCGCCTGCGCTGGCCAGACGCCGTGCTCGTCTCAGGCGTCACCGGGGAGGGCCTGGGGGAGCTCGGCGAGCGGATCGAGCAGGAGCTCGCGCACACGCTGCGCCGCCTGGAGCTGCTCGTTCCCTACGCCGACGGCGGCAGCCTCGCCGAGCTGCACGAGCTCGCCGGCGACGTCAGCCGCGAGGATACGCCCGAGGGCGTGCGCGTGCGGGCGATGGTGCCTGCCCGGCTGGCCCAGCGCTTCGAGCGCTTCGCCGTCGCTTAGCGGTTATCGCCGCTGCCCGAGAGCACCCCGCGCCGCTGGCGCGAAAGCAGCTTCTCGAGGTTCTGCTGGGCGATCTGCTCGAGCTCGAGCTCCAGCTCGGTGGCGAGCTGTGCCACATACCAGAGCACGTCACCGAGCTCCTTGGCCATCGCCTCGCGGCGCTCGGCCGTCACCTCGCCGCCGTCGTCGCGGATCACCTTCTTGGCGTGGTCCGCGAACTCACCCGCCTCGCCGGCCAGGCCGAGCGCCGGGTAGGTGAGCGACTCGTTGCGCGGGTAGTGCGCCGTGCTGCGCGACAGCTGTTGGTACTCGGAGAGCTCCACTGCATCGATCCTATGGACGGCTTCAGTTGCGAGGGTGTTGCAATCGCCGATTTTGCGGGCGACGCCCGCGCCGGGCCGGGTGGCGAGCGCTACAGACCGGCGGCGCGGCACGCGCCGGCGTGCGCCCGGCGCTCCAGCTCGTCATCGAGCGGCGCGAGCGTGGCCTGCTCGACACCGAGCGCCGTGGCGATCAGCCAGTCCGCGAACCACGCGTTCTTCGGCAGCAGCGGCCCGTGCAGGTAGGTGCCGAGCGTGTTGCCGCGCCGCGCGCCCTCGAAGCCGCTGCGCCCGTCGTTGCCGTGGCCGCGCAGCACGCGCCCGAGCGGCGCCGCCCCCGCGCCCAGCGTCGTGCGCCCGCCGTGGTTCTCGAACCCGGCCAGCACGCGCGCCCCGTTCAGCTCGACCTCGATCGCGACGTTGCCGATCAGGCGCGGGCCCTGCTCGCGCACGGTGCGCACGTCGAGCAGCCCCACGCCCTCGATCTGCTCATCGCCGAGCGCGTAGGAGTGGCCAAGCAGCTGGTAGCCGCCGCAGATGCCGAGCACGAGCGCGTCGCGCGCCGCCGCCTGCGCGAGCGCGTCGCGCTTGGTGGCGAGCAGATCCTCGGCGCACAGGCGCTGGTCGCGGTCCTGACCGCCGCCGAGATAGAAGAGGTCATGCGCGTCTGCGTCGAGCTTCTCGCCGAGCCCGCTCGCGTCGAGGCGGAAGTCGATCCCGCGCCACTGACAGCGGCGCTCGAGCATCAGCAGGTTGCCGCGGTCGGCGTAGATGTTCATCAGGTCCGGGTACAGCGCGCAGACGCGGAGCTCAGGCATCGAACATCACCACGCTGCTGCCGACGTGCTCGTCGGTCGGCGCCAGCTCGCGCGTCGGCCGCAGCCGCAGGCCGGCCTCGACGCCCTCGCGACGGAGCGTCGTGGGGGTGACCCTGTCGAGCTCGATCACGTTGCGCTCGCGCGTGCCGTCGTGTCGCTCGTGCTCGTGCCCGCGAGGGAAGGGCCCGCACGGCGGCTCGGCCTGCTCGCAGAGGATCCGCCGCTCGCGTTCGATCACGACCACATCGTCGGTCTCCGCGACGCGGATCGCGCGACTGACGTACAGCAGACCGTCGCGCGTCGTCTGCTCCGCGGCCGGCCCGATGCCGCTCTGCGAGCAGTCGAACGGGTCGAGCTCGCCGAGGATCGCGCACGCCAGCACACCGCCGGGGCGAAGATGTGCGCGCGCTCGATGCAGGAACTGCATCCGGCCGCCGCCGCCGCCGAGCAGCTGGATCGTCTGCATCGGCACGATGCACAAGGCGAAGTCGTCTCGCGCAAGCGTGAACGAGCGCGCGTCGGCGTGCGCCGTCTCGATCCCAGGCGCGCTCGCATCTGCGCGCTCACGCAGCGCGCTCAGCAACGCGTGATCGCTGTCGAGCGCCGTCACCGCATGGCCGGCGCGTGCCAGCTCGAGCGTGACCCGGCCCGTGCCCGCGCCGACGTCGAGGATCGGTCCGTCGGCGCCGTCTGCGAGCTCGCGCCACAGCGCGAGGTCGGCGCCGTAGGAGCCACACTCGAGCTCGTGCCAGACGACCTCGGCAGGCGTGCGGGAGGCCTCGTTCACGCCCATGAGCTGCTCGCCTCCCCGCGCGCCACGAGCAGCTCGCGCAGCGAGAGCATCGCCGTGTACGTCGGCAGTGCGTAGAGCGGCGTCAGCGCGTCCGGGCGGTCGGCGGCCGCCTGCGAAAGCGCCGCGCCGAGCTCCGGCTGAACGACGATCCGCGCCGGATCGATCCCGGCGTACTTGATCCGCACGGCCAGTTCGGGCGCGCGGCTGCCGCTGCAGGTGAAGCGCCGGATGCGACCCTCGAGCAGCTCGAAGTCGGCATCCCAGATCCACGAGACGTCGCGGCCGTCGGCGATCTTGTCGTTGAGCACGCCGAGTACGTCGTGCTCGCCCGGCTCGAGCGCGAGCGTGCGCAGCACCTCGTTGGCGCCGGCCGGGTTCTTCACGAGCAGGATGCGCAGCTCGCGCGGCGCGATGGCGGCCGCTCCGGCTGTTGACTGCGCGCTCGACACGGCGCCGCTCGGCGCGGGTTTCAACACGATCGTCTCGGCGCGCCCGAAGGCGGCGCGCGTCTGCTGTAGACCGGCGAGGATGCGCTCGAGCGGAACCTCCAGTGCGCACGCCAGGGCGGCGGCGGCGAGCGCGTTGTAGACGTTGTAGAGCCCAGGCAGGGCGAGCGCCACCTGCGCACTGCCCTCGGGCGTGTGCAATGTGAAGCGCGCCGAGCGGACGCCTTCGAGCACGACCTCGCTCGCCCACACCCGCGGCCTGGGCCGCTCTTGACCGCAGCTGGGGCAGCGGTAGTGGCCGAGGTGCCCGAGATAGACGGCGTCGAAGATGTAGGGCGCGCCGCAGCGGCGGCAGTGCTTGGCGTCGGCCGCGTGCGCCATGCCGGCCAGCGCCAGCGAGTCGTCCTCGACGCCGAAGTACAGCGTCCCCGGCCGCTCGCGGCCGAGGTCGGCGATCAGCGGGTCGTCGGCGTTGAGCACGAGCCGCTCGCCGTGCAGGTCGGCCGCCCAGCGCTCGGCGATCGTCTCGAGCTCGCCGTAGCGGTCGAGCTGGTCGCGGAACAGGTTGCCGAGCAGGATCGCGCGCGGGCGAAGCTGCGCGGCGACGGCGTCGAGCCACAGCTCGTCGACCTCGAACAGGCCGAGCTCGCCGGCGATGCCTTCATGCGGCCGCGCCGCTGTGAGCAGCGCCGTGGCGATGCCGCCGGCCATGTTCGCGCCCTCGGCGTTGTGCACGAGCGCGACCCCGGCCCGCTCGAACACGCTCGCCGCGAGCGCCGCCGTCGTCGTCTTGCCGTTGGTCGCCGAGACCAGCACGCTGCCTTCGCGCAGCCGCGCGCCGAGCGAGGCGATCGCGTCGCGGTCGAGCGCCAGCAGCACCTTGCCCGGGGCGCTCGTGGCGCCGCCGCCGCGCAGGCGCGAGAGCGCCGCGACGGCCCGCGCGAGGGCGAGCTTCGGCGCGAGCGTGCCGGCCATCAGCTCGCGGGGCCGGCGAAGGCCGAGTCGGTGCCGGCAAAGGCAGCGGCGGCTCCGGCCGGCACGAGCACGTGGACGGCGCCTGCCACCGCGCGCACGCGCAGTGGCAACTCGCCGATTGGATCGCCGTCGGCGTACATCGTGAATGGGCGATCGGCCGCGATCGCGACCTCGCGCGCGCGGAACAGGTGCACGCACGGCTCGCGCACGTGCGTGCCCTTGAACACGCGCGGGAGGATCTTCGTCAGGAACGACAGCTTGCTCACGCGCTCGAGCACGATCACGTCGAGCAGGCCGTCGTCGAGCAGCGCATCGGGAGCGGCACGCATGCCGCCGCCGTAGGAGCGGGAGTTGCACGCGCCGACGGTGTAGGCGAGAAAGCTGTGCCGCTCGCCCGGGGGATCGAGCTCGATCTCGAAGCGAGCCGGTCGCCAGGCGAGCAGCGCGCGCAGGGCGCCATAGGCGTAGACGAGGTTGCCGAGCCACGACGGCGCTTCGTTGGCGATCCTGTTCGCGTCGCTGTCAAAGCCGGCGGAGGCGATGCCGACGAAGGCCGGTGGCGCCTGCTCCGTGCCGTCATCGACCTCGCCGAGATCCATCGCCCGTACGACGCCGGCGGCGATCGTCGCACACGCCTCGTCCAGCTCCTGCGAGACGCCGAGCGCACGCGCGAGGTCGTTGCCGCGGCCTCCCGGGAGCACGCCGAGCACTGCATCAGGCACAGCGCGAAGCGCTTCGGCCACGACGCCGATCATGCCGTCGCCGCTGAGCACGACGACCGTCTCGCCGGCACGCGCGCCGGCCACTGCCAGCTCACGGGCATGCTGCAGGTCGCGCGTGTCGGCGCGGCGCACGTGCAGACCGTGTCTGCGCAGCTCGCGCTCGGCCTGCGGCGCGAGCCGCGCGGCCTTGCCGCCGCCGGCGGCGGGGTTGACGAGCAGGCAGATCGAGGCGCTCTCGGGCACGGCGCAAGCGTAGTGCGCATCGCCGCCGCCGACGCGGAGGCGCGCAACGGGAGGGTTCAGCCCGCGGCGGCGGCCTTGGCGCGATCGCGGCGCCGTCGCCCGATCGCCGCGGCGATGCCGAGCGCGGCGATCACGACGAACAGCCCGAGCAGGATGCCCGGGGCGAGGCCGAGGCCGCCGAAGGGCAGCGAGACGAGCTCGACGAGGCCGAGGCCGATCGCGAGCAGCGCGACGATCAGCACGACGATCAGGAGGATGCCGCGGACGCGCGCGAGGATGCCGGCCGATGCGGGTGGCATCAGCAGTCCCATCGCGCGCAGCGCGAGCATCTGACGACCCGACGGCGGCGCTTGGCCGAGCCGCTCGACGGCGCTCTTGAGATCGCCTGCGCGCCGTTCGGCGAGCGCCAGCGAGGCATCGGCCATGCGCCGCAGCTGCATGCGCTCCTGCGGGCGGGCAGCGGCGATCGCGCGCTGGAAGTAGCCGCGGGCCTGCTCGGCATCGAAGCGCTCGGCCGCGCGCGCGCCGAGGATCGCGAGCGCCGCAGACTTGTATTTGGTCTCGTTCTCGAGCTCCTCGTCGGAGCGCGTCTCGAGCGCCTGGATCGCCTCGAGGCCGCCGCGCTGTTCGATTCGGATCTGCCGCTGCTTGGGAGCCATCGGCGGTCATTCTACGGTTTGCCGGTGCGCCGCGCGGGTGCTCGCCGCATCGGCGGAGGGCGGCCGGGGCGCGCCCGCTTGCGCGCTGCTTTGCGGCCGGTATGCTCGGCCCCGTGAACGCTCGGCTCACAACCGGCTGGAGGAGCAGGACGAACTGCGCCTGCGCGGCCGCCGTCCTCGCGCTGTCGCTGGCGGGGCCGACGATGCCCGTGGCGCTGGCAGCGGTCACGACGAGCTCCGGCGCCGCATCGCCGGGTGCGCCGAAAGCCACCCCCGAAGGCTCGAACGGCAGCGCCTTCAGCGAACTGAGCAGGGGTGCTCAGGAAACGACGCCGACGCAGACGGAAACGACTGCGCCGACGACGGCAGCGACGTCGAACTCGAAGAAAACGGTGCTGATCATCATCGGCGTGGCACTCGTGCTGCTCGTGGCGATCGGCTATGTGATCGTGCGCGACGCGCGCAGGATGGCGCCCGCCGGCGACCCACAGGTGGCCGAAGCCCGCTCGGCGCACGACTCGGCGGCGACGCTGCGCAAGCGGCGCGCGAAAGCCAAGGCGGCGCGGGCGCAGCGCAAACGAAACCGCTGACGCTCAGGGCTGGGCGAGCCGCGCGGGATTGCTGTCGGGACTCAGTGCGAGACGCGCACGCGGCGACGCTCGTGCGAGATGGCGCGCACACGGCGCGGCGAGGGGGGTGCGGGAGATGCGTGTGGTCCCCGGCGCGGACGTCGCGGGAACGGACCCGAGGGAAGCGGCCGCTGCGGGCGTGGGTCCAGCGGACCCGCCGGCAGCGCGCGCGACCCGCCGTCATCGTCACTGCGATCGGGCGGCTCGGCCGTGTTCATCGCCGGATCGTTGCGAAACGGCACCCACAGCATCAGCGCGGCGATCGGGAGCTTGATCAGCGCGAGCAACACGATCAGCGACCACAGCGGCATGGTGCCGACGATGCTACTACTGCCATGTGGCTGCTGAGGCGCGCGCGGGGAAGAGGAGAGCGGGGACGGCGAGCGCGGCTGCGGGCGCGCGCGCCGAGCTGGACTCGATCTCTCTCGCTGTGTCCAAATGTCGCCGCTGTCCGCGCCTGGTTGCCTGGCGCGAGCTCATCGCGCGCGAGCGACGCGCGGCGTTCGCCGCCGAGACCTACTGGGGCCGTCCGGTGCCGGCCTTCGGCGATCCACGGGCTCGCGTGCTCGTTGTCGGGCTCGCCCCGGCCGCACATGGCGCCAACCGCACCGGGCGGATGTTCACCGGCGACCGTTCGGGCGACTTCCTCTACGCCGCGCTCGCTCGCGCGGGCTTCGCCAACCAGCCGACCTCGCTCGCGCGCGAGGACGGACTGCGGTTGCGCGACCTGCGCATCACGGCTGCCGTGCGCTGCGCCCCGCCGGCGAACAAGCCGACGCCCGAAGAGCGCGAGCGCTGCCTGCCGTGGACGGCGCAGGAACTCGAGCTGCTGGGAGACGTGCGCGTGCTGCTGTGCCTGGGCGCATTCGCTTGGGACGCTGCACTGCGCCTGCTCGTGGCGAGCGGCGCCGTCGCGCAGCCGCTGCGCCCGAAGCCCCGCTTCGGTCACGGCGCGGAGGCCGCCGCCGGCCCCTACACGCTGCTCGGCTGCTTTCACCCGAGCCAGCAGAACACGTTCACCGGCAAGCTGACCGAGCCGATGATCGACGCCGTGCTTGCGCGCGCACGTGAGCTGGCCGGCCTTCAGTAGTTGGCTCAGCGGGCCGTTGCGACGCGCCCGCGCGAGCCGGCGGCGCCCGCGCGCGGCTGCCCGGAGAACGGAGCTGAGCCGAGCCAGCTGCGCAGCTGCTGCTCGGTCAGCGGGCGGGCGATCAGATAGCCCTGGCCGACCTCGCAGCCGAGCGCGGTCAAACGCTCCATTACCTGATCGGTCTCGATGCCCTCGGCCACCACGCGCAATCCGAGATGCCTTGCGAGGTCGACGATCGAGCCGACGATCGATGCGGTGTGCTCGTCCTCGCAGACCTTGCTCGCGAGCGAGCGGTCGACCTTCAGCTCATCCGCGGGCAGGCTCGAGAGATAACCGATCGAGGCGTTGCCGGAGCCGAAGTCGTCGATCGAGATCGACACGCCGCTGTCGCGCAGCGAGCAGAGCACCTCGCGTGCGCGCTTCGGGTCGAGCATCGTCGCGCTCTCGGTCACCTCTAGCGTGAGGCGCGCGGCGGGGATGCCGTGCCGGTGCAGCGCGGCCGCGACCTGGCCTGGCAGGTCCAGGTCGAGCAGGTTGCGCGCCGAGAGGTTGACCGCGACCTCGAGATCGATCCCCGCCTTGCGCCAGCGGACCATCTGCGCGAGCGCCGAGTCGATCGTCTGCAGCGTCAGCGGACCGATCAACGCGGTCTGCTCGACGAGCGAGATGAACGCCGCCGGCATCAGCAGCCCGAGCTCGGGATGGCGCCAGCGCAGCAGCGCCTCCACACCGCTCACGCGCCGACCGGCGAGCTCGACCTTGGGCTGGAAATGAAGC
Organism: Solirubrobacterales bacterium; assembly: GCA_044446425.1. Taxonomy (GTDB): domain Bacteria; phylum Actinomycetota; class Thermoleophilia; order Solirubrobacterales; family Solirubrobacteraceae; genus Palsa-744. The sequence continues at coordinate 230,162 of JBIOEW010000001.1, forward strand.
TCGAACTCGCCGCGCTGCAGCGCCTGGCGAACCTGGCCGAGCAGCTTCAGCCGCTCCGGATCGAAGCATGCGAGCTCAGCCGAGAAGACCTCGACGCGCGTGCGACGCGAGCGCGCGAGCGAGAGCGCAGCATCGGCGTGTTGCAGCAGCTCGTCGAGTGTCTCCCGCCCGGCTCCGGCGACGGCCAGTCCGATGCTGACCTCGACGTTGAGGGCGACGTCGTCGAGGACGATCGGCGCGACCATGCCGGCCTGGACGCCGGCCGCCGTGCGCAGCGCCCCGGGCACCCCCTCGGCGTGGGGGCAGAGGATCGCGTACTCGTCTGCGCCGATCCGTGCGATCAGCGCGCCCTCGCCGAGCTGAGCCTGGAAGCGCCGTCCGGTCTCGCGCAGCACCTCATCGCCGGTCGAGCTGCCGAGCGTGTTGTTGATCTCGGCGAAGCCGTCCAGGTCGATCAGCAGCACGGCGATCTCGGCGCGGCGGCGGGGCTCGGCCCGACGCAGCTCCTGATCGACGCGTTCGCGGAACAGTGTGCGGTTGGGTAGCCCGGTGAGTGGGTCGTAGCGCGCGAGCACGTGGTTTTCGTGCGCCTGGCGGCGCAGGCGGGTCGAAGCCGTGGCGACGATGCGGAACAGCACCGCCCACAACAGCGCCAGCCCGATCGCCACGACGAGCACGATGACCTGCTTGTCGTGCGCGATCGCCGCGGCGATCGGCTTGTAGCTCAGGTAGATCTCAAAGGCGCCGGCCGGCGGGCCTTTGGCAGCGAAGCGCAGCGGCACATAGACCTCGACGAGTTCTCCGAGACCGACCTCGCCGGCGGTCTCCGTGTTGCGCTTCGGGGTCATCACATCGCCCGTGGAGGCGTGGCCGTCGAGCGCCTCGTCGAGGTCGCCGGCTTCATCGAAGGTCCGGCCGATCAGCTTGTGGTCGTCGGAGTAGACGACCGCGTGCGCTGCGTTCCAGATCTTGATGCGCGCGAGGTTCTCGGTGACCGAGCGAGCACGGAGCTGGTCGTCCAGCCCTTCGATCTGCTTGGCCGTGAGACCGTCGCGCACCTCGCGGGGCGTGAGCCTGGGCTGGATGCCGATGCTTGCGATCAGTCGCGCGGACTGGCCGGCGTCGGCGACGCTGTGGCGCTCGACCTGCTGCTCGAGCACGCTCGTCAGCACGAATCCGAGCACGACCATCGGCACGAGGCTCGTCAGCGCCACGCGCTGGGTGAGCGTCAGCCGCCCGGACAGACGACGGTATGCGCGCAGGAGCGCCATGGGACTGCTTCGACACCGTTCCCAGAGGCTGAAGTCAAGGGGTGTCGAACCCGACGGGTGTGCGACGCGCGTTACTCGTGAGCCGAGGCTCGCCTGGCTTGTTGGCTAGCTCGCGGCGACGCTCGTCAGCCGCGTGCGGTTGCGCGCCGCCCGCACGGCGGCCTTGAGCGTGACGATGTCATAGGCCCCCTGATGGCGACGCCCGTTGATGAAGAACGTGGGCGTGCCCGACACGCCGCTCGCGTCGGCGCTGGCCACGTCCTCGGCGACGCGCGGGGCGTACTCGTGGCGGCGCACCTCCGCCCACAGGCGCTCGACGTCAAGGTGCAAGTCGTGCGCGACGCGGCTTATGTCCTGCGGCGTCAGCGCATCCTGATGGCTGAGGAAGGCGTCGTACACCTCCCAGAACGCGCCCTGCGCGCCGGCGGCCTCCGAGGCCTCGGCTGCGAGCTGAGCGCTCGAGTGCACGTCGCTGAGCGGCAGGTGGCGCCATACGTAGCGCACGTCGTCTTCCGAGGACGCAAGCAGCTCGCGCACGATCGTCTCGGCCTGCCCGCAGAACGGGCACTCGAAGTCGCCGTACTCGACGAGCGTGACCGGAGCGTCTTCGGGCCCGCGGATGTGGTCGCGCTCGGGGTCGACGTCCTCGGCGAGGTCGATCAGGTCCTCGGCGGTCGCGCTGATCTGGCGCGCGCGCACTCCGCTCGGCAGTCGTTTGACGAGCGCCAGGATCGCCCAGGCGACGAGCGGCGCGAGGATCGCCGAGGCCAGCACGCCGAGCTTCGCCTCGTCCAGGCGCTCGCCGCTGAAGGCCAGCCCGGAGATCAGCAGCGAGACGGTGAAGCCGATCCCGGCGACGGCGGCGCCGCCGAAGATCAGGGGCCAGCTGATCGGCGGCTTGGGCCCGCGCAGCGCCGGGCGCGAGGCGATCCAGGAGGCGCCGACGATGCCGACGGGCTTGCCGACGACATAGCCGATCACGATGCCGAGCGTGATCGGGGAGGTGATCGCGTCGCCGAGCAGCGAGCCGGTGATGTGGATGCCTGCGTTGGCGAGCGCGAACAGCGGCACGACGAAGTAGCTCGTCCACGGATGCAGCTCGTACTGCAGGCGCTCGTTGAGCGAGATCGCCGAGAGCACACCGAGCTGCGCCGAGCGCGCCAGTTCCGGGGTCGGCTGCTCGCGGAAGGAGCGCGTCAGCTCGGTCGCGCGCTCGAGGTCCTCACGCGAGGGGGGATAGGCGCTCGTCACGAGCCCCGCCGCGAGGCCGGCGATCACGGGGTCGATGCCCGACTTGAACATCGCCACCCACAGCGCGATGCCGATCAGCACGGACAGCGCCCGACGCCACGCGGGCGCGAAGCGCAGCGCGAGCAACGCAGCGAACAGCGCGATCGCGACGAGCAGCGCGGTCATCGAGATGTGCTTGGTGTAGGCCGTGGCGATCACGACGAGCGCGCCGAGGTCGTCGACGACGGCGAGCGTCAGCAGGAACACGCGCAGCCGCGTGGCAACGCGCGGCGTGAGCAGCGCGAGCGCGCCGAGCGCGAACGCCGTGTCGGTCGACATCGCGGCGCCCCAGCCCTGCGCGCCCGGGCCGCCGGCGTTGATCGCGAGGAAGATCGCGACGGGAACGGCCATGCCGCCCAGGGCGGCGAGCACGGGGACGGCCAGGCGTCGGCGTTCGCGCATGTCGCCGACGTCGAACTCGCGCTTGGCCTCGAGCCCGACGACGAGGAAGAAGAACGTCATCAGGCCCTCGTTGACCCAGTGGCGCAGGTCGGTCGAGATCGAGCTGCCGCCGAGGTCGATCGAGAGCCTCGTCGTCCAGACCGACTCGTAGTGCGCGCCGGGCACGTTTGACCACAACAGCGCCGCGAGCGTGGCCGCGAGCAGGAATATCGCGCTGCCCGTCTCGGTGCTGAGGAAGTCGCGCACGGGCGCCGCCAGGTTGCGCGCCCAGGCGGTGCGGCCGCTGTAGGGGCTGCTGCTTGCCTCGACGCTCGCCATCGGCGCGATTATCGCGGGATTGACGTCAGGTCCATCGCTCGGCGCAGGCGCCGTCAATGGGGGAGGGGGGCGCCAAGCAGTGCCGCGAGCGTCCCGATCAGTCCGGCGCTGAGTAGCGTGGTCACGACACTGCGACGGAGGGCGATCAGCGCGACGGCGGCAGCCCCGAGCAGCGGGTACTGCCAGCTCTCGCCGAGCGCGCGTGTGAGCGGTATCGCTGCGCCGATGATCGCGCCGGCAGCGGCGGGGGCCGCGCCGGCGAGGAAGGCGATCACCCGCTCGTTGTGCAGCAAGCGCTCGAAGCGCTGGGCGCCGACCAGGACGAAGGCGAATGACGGGGCGAACGCGATCAGCGCAGCGAGCAGTCCGGCGCCAAGCCCGCCTGCGGCATAGCCGACGGCGGCGACCGTCTGCGTGACCGGACCCGGCGTGATCTGCCCCAGTGCGACCGCATTGAGGAACTGCGCGTGGGTCATCCAGTGCTGGTGGCCGACCGCGTCGGCTTCCATCAGCGGCACGATCACGAAGCCGCCGCCGAAGGCGAGCGCGCCGACCTTGAAGGCGGTCCAGGCGAGCGCGCCGATCTCGCCTGTCGCCGTGACGGTGGCGAGCAGCGGCCACTGGAGCACCGCTGCGCGGGCATCGCCGATCGCGCCGCGCCAGATCAACTCGAGCGCGCCGCAGGCGAGCAGCACGAGGACAAGCCATGGACCGGCCGCTGCCGTCGCCGCTCCGCCGGCGAGCGCGTAGACGGCGATCCGCAGGCGCGTCGCGCGTCCAGCGGCGCGGCGCCAGATCGGCAGCGCCACGTCGCCGCCGACGCGCACGGCGACGGCCGCGATCGCGGATCCGGCGCCGAGCCCGGCCCCGCGCACCCACGCCGGGGGCGAGCCGGCGAGGAACAGCACCGACAGCGCGAGGATCACGATCAGCCCGGGCACGATGAAGCAGGCCCCGCCGACGAGCGCCCCGGCGCCGCCGCGCAGGCGCCAGGCGCAGTAGATCGCGAGCTGGGTCGAGGCCGGTCCGGGGAGCAGGTTGGTCGCCGCGATCGCCCGCTCGAACTGCGGCTCGCTCAGCCACTGCCTTTGTTGCACGCAGAGCGTGCGCAACAGCGCGACATGGGCCGGAGGGCCGCCGAAGCCGATGCAGCCGATGCGGCTCCACGCACGCGCGATCTCGCCGAGCGAGGGTCTCGGCGCGGTCGGGCTCGGCGCGGGCACGGGTGCAGCGTATGCGCTGCGATCGGCATGACCCGCGCAGAAGCGTGTACGCGCGGGGAGGGTGATCGCGACTACCCCTAGGGGTCCTGTGCGCGAGCTCCTGCGCGATCGAGGATGAGGTCGTCAAGCAATTCACTCACGCAAAGGAGCAAGACAATGCACAACTTCCAGATCACCTCCACGTTGACGAGCATGTCGCGCAAGGTTCTCGCCGGCGCCGCGATCGGCGCTGCCGCGGTCGCGTTCATCGGCGCCACGCCGGCCCACGCGGACACGAAGCAGGGCACCGGTGGCACGAAAGGCTGCCTGATCGAAAACGACGGCAAACTCGAAACGGTCCCGGTCGGCTCGAAAGTCGGGTTGTTCACGTGCGGCGAGGACGGCGAATGGCACTTCGGCTGGCTGATCAACGCGGTCAGCGGCGCGAAGGTGAAGGCCAACCCGAGCACCGGCGGCACGACTCACAAAGTCGGCGCCGCTCACAACGGCGTGCTGCGCGTCGCAAGGAGCGCTCGCTGAGGACGCCGGACACAGCACACCGCCAGCGGACGGCCCTCCCGTGCAGATCGGCGATCGAGACGGGACGGCCGTCCGCCGCAGCGCCTCTCGCGGCCGGTCGGCGGGGGGCGCTCCGCTTAGACTTAGTGCGTGGCGGACAATCTCGTCGTCGGCGGTCAGCTCGGGAGCTACCTGATCGACTCCGTCATCGGGCGCGGCGGCATGAGCGTCGTCTACGGCGCCAAGCACGCGCGGCTCGGCATGACGGTCGCGCTGAAGGTGCTGGCGCCGGAGCTGAGCTCCGACGACACGTTCCGCGAGCGCTTTCTGCGCGAGGCGCAGACGGCGGCGGGCCTCGATCACCCCAACGTGATCCCGATCCACGACATGGGCCTGCACGAGGACTCGCTGTACATCGTGATGCGCTACGTCGCCGGCGGCGATCTGAAGGCGCTGCTGTCGAGCGCCGGCCCGCTCGAGCACGCGCAGGCGCTACGCATCCTCACACCGATCGCCCTGGCGCTCGACGCGGCGCACGCGCACGGGCTCGTGCACCGCGACGTCAAGCCGGCGAACATCCTCGTGCAGCGGTCGGCGACGGGCTCGCTCGAGCACGTCTACCTGACCGACTTCGGCATCGCCAAGGACGCCGCGATCGTCGGCGCCGGGCTCACCGGCACGGGCGCCTCGATCGGCACGGTCGGCTATATGGCGCCCGAGCAGATGGAAGGACGCGAGGTCTCGGCGCAGACCGACGAGTACGCGCTCGCCGTGACCCTGTACGAGTGCCTCGCCGGGCGGATTCCGTTCCAGCGCGAGCTGGCCGAAGGCGCGTGCCCGCCGCAGGGTCCGCTCGAGCCGCTGACGCAGGTTCGCCCGGACCTGCCGCGAGGGCTCGACGAGGTGCTCGCCAAGGCGCTCTCACGCGACCCGGCCGAGCGCTACGGCTCCTGTGAGGAGTTCCTGGAGACGTGCGAAAGCGCTGCCGTCGGGGGCATCACGGCGACTGCGCCATCTTCGCCGGCAATCGACGGCGCAAGCTCGCAGCCGGCGTTCGCTGCTATGCCGGAGTCGATCCCGGCGGACGCCGCAGGGGCGGACGGTGACGGACATGCCGAGAGGCGGCGCAGGTGGTGGCCGGCCGCGGCCGGCGCCGCCGTGCTCGCGGTCGCAGCCGTCGTCGCGATCGTGCTCGCATCCGGTTCCAGCGGGCCACGCGGCAAGCTCTCGCAGGCGCCCTTGGCCGAGGTGCCGACGAACCACGTGACGGGCTCCGGCGAAGCGATCGTCAGGCTCGACGGCGAGGAGGCCTCGGTCACGATCACGACGAGCGGCCTGGACAACGGCGCGGAACTCGTGCACCTGATGCACATACACGCGGGCGGCAAAGGGCAGTGCCCGCCGGCATCGGCCGCGCGCCGCCACAACGGCCACCTGGCGATCAGCACGTCCGACGGGATCAACTACTACGGCCCGCCGGTCCAGGCGCTGACGACGCACGGCGACACGAGCGTGGCCAGCATCCTCGCGTTCCATCGCTTCCCCTCAGGCGGCGCGCTGCACTACACGCGTACGATCGCCTTGCCGCCGAGCGTGGCCGCGGCGATCCGCCGGGGCGACGCGGTGGTCGTCGTGCACGGCACCGACTACGACGGCACGGGCATCTACAGCGGCGTGCTCGATGCGAGCGAACTGAACAAGAGCGTCCCGGCGACCGCCACGGCGCCGGCCCTGTGCGGTGAGCTGATCGCCGCGCAGAACGCGTCGAGTGACCTCTACACGGCCTCGCTGAGCCTCACCCCAGGGCTCTTGGGCGCAGCGTTCGTGTGCCACGCTCCCTCCGCCGACGCCCCCGCAGAGGCGGGCGAACGTCGCAAGTCCGTGACGTAGCGAACGGCTGCGCGATGCACGAGCAGTCCTTCAGCGCCGCGCCACTGGCCAGGCATTCACTGTCGGCCGTCGAGCTGAAGCAGCTGCTCGGCGTCGCGCGCGCGGGGGAGGCCTTCCTCGCCTTCCGCGACGGCGAGCGCGTGCTGCGCTTCTTCACGTTCGGCGGGGGCGAGCGCACGATCGCGACGGTCGGCCGCCGCGCCGAGGCCGACCTGCCGCTGCGCTGGGACGGCGAGGTCTCGGGCCTGCACGCGGAGCTGCATCGTGTCGGCGGCGAAGTGACGATCGTCGACGACGGGCTCTCGACGAACGGGAGTTATGTAAACGGGGAGCGCATCTCCGGCCGCCAGCGCCTCCGCGACGGCGATCAGATCCGCGTAGGGCGGACGACGCTCGAGTACCGCGCCGCACAGGCCACGCTGCTCGACGAGACCGTGGCGGCGAGCGAGCAGGCTTCGGTGAAGTTGACCGACATGCAGCGCCAGGTCCTGATCGCGCTGTGCAGGCCGTATCGCGACGGCGCCTACGCGAGTCCTGCGACCAATCGCGAGATCGCAGGCGAGCTTTTCCTCAGCGTCGACGCCGTGAAGCTGCACTTGCGCGCGATGTTCGGCAAGTTCGGGCTCGGCGAGCTGCCGCAGAACCAGAAGCGCGCCGCGCTGGCCGAGCATGCGCTGCGTTCGGGCACGATCGCGCATCGCGAGCTCGAGAAGTAGGGCCGGGGCCGCCTGCGGATGCAATCCCGAAACCGCGAGCAAATCGTCTTATTTACATAACATGCATTATCGAGCGTTGGTAGAACCCCTGCAAATCGACGTCTTTCTTCTGCGGCGTCTCATTCATGTGAGACAGGAATCTCGCCCATCTGAGACAGCTTTGTCTCACCCATGTGAGACTGGGCGATGGCGTTTCCGTCGCATCCATGTGAGACTGGCGTGTCGAGGTCGCGGACCCCGGATGTCGCCGGTCGATGCCAACTGCGGCTCTCAGCTACGCCGATCGAGCGGCGTCATCTTGTCGAGCAACATGCGTTGGTAGCGGATGACGCTGCGAGGACGCGCTTGAAGGGACCAGCGTCCATATGACGGCATTCGATCTGCTCGCCGGAGAGACCCGACCGCTCGGCCTCGCCCTACTGGAGGCACTCGGGCGGGGACCTGTAAGTCTCATCTCCTGCTGGCCTTGGCTCCAACAAGCCCTGACCGGGACGATCCAGCCGAGCAGGTGTCCTCACTCGCCGTCCGGCAGCCCGGCCGCCTCGGGCATGATCTCTGAACCGCGGACCTCCCCCCTACACTTCAGGGATCGTGTCGACACATCCTGCGAGCCAGAGCGAACCCGAGCACTTGGAGCTTCCAGTCGAGGAGCTGTTGCGCCGAGTGCGTCCGTTGCCTGACCACGATGAGATGGTGATCGAGGATCTCAGCGAAGAGGAGGGCGAGGCCTTCCTCGCAGCCATCCAGTCGTGACCGCACCCGGATCGCGCGGCGCGATCATGATCGATACTGATGTCTTCAGCGCTGACCTGGTCCCGACGTCACGGTTGGCTGAACGCTACGCGCCGATCATCGCCGGTCGGCCGGCGTTCATCTCCTTCCAGACGGTCGCGGAGCTGCGCTACGGGGCGATCCGGCGCGGCTGGGGGGAGGCGCGGATGCTGATGCTCGACAGCAAGATCCGGCGCGCGGAGGTCGTCCATACCGGCCCCGAGCTCGTGGCGATCTGTGCCCAGCTGCGGGCCGACTGCGCCGCGATCGGTCACGCTCTCGCGCAGCGCGAGCACAACGCCGACCGCTGGATCGCCGCGACCGCGATCCGTCTCGGGATCCCGCTCGTCTCCAACGACACAATCTTCAAGGCCGTACCCAGCCTCACACTCGAATCGCTCACGTAAAACGGCCGTCGCCGAGCGGAAGCGCAGCGAGCGTCCTCGCACGTCGTCTCGTCGACCCGCGCCGTTGAGGTCGTCGCGTCGGTCTCATATGGATGAGACGCCACAGTCTCATACGGGTGAGACTCAGCCGTCTCAGATCGGCGAGACGCCGCATGATGCTCACCCACCCCGGCGCTAGTCAGCCCACCAGTCGCGCCGGCCATCGACGTCTTCGCGCCGAGCGTCGCCGAGATTGGGCGCGCCGATGACGAGCAGCTCGAGACCCTCCGGCCCGGCCTCGTAGCCTCGCCACGCACCGGGCGAGACGCGCACCGCGTCCCATTCCTCGAGCTCGACGATCTCCTCGTCGAGCTTCATCCGCCCGCTCCCGCGCAAGACCACGTACACCTCCTCCTGCTTCTTGTGCGTGTGGCCGTAGGGAAAGCGATAGCCGGGCGGGACGCGCTGGTAGCCCAGGCCTGATTGCTCGAGTTCGAGCGCGTCGGTCGCCAGGCGGAACTCCAGGTCCGGCGGGCCGTCGAACCTGGACCCGAGATCCTCCAGATCCTCCTTGAGGTTCCTCAGTGTAAACGGCACGGCGCAATCCTATGGCACGCCCTGTCTCACATCGATGAGCCACACGCACGCGTCGTGCGCGCGATCAGAGGCGTCCGTTGTCGCGCAGCCAGCTCAAAGCACGAATCGTGACGTTGCCGCGCCATTCGCTCGACTGCGCCGGCGACCAGGCGAGCCAGTCGAACATCCAGCCGCCATCCGACTGCTGCTCTGATTCGACCATGTCCAGATGAGCCTCGATCCGCTCCTCGCCGAGCAAGCTGCGCGAGCGGCTAGCCGGCTTCGGCGAAAGATCCAGCGGGCGCAGCGCCTCCCCCTCGGCACCGTCCACGGGAACGACCGCGGTTGCATCGATGCGCTCGGCGAGCGATTCGAGCGCGGCTCGGGCGCGGCGATCGTCGGGCACCGCGTCGAGGAACGCACAGGCGAACTTCAGCCAGTAGCCGGCGGGCTGCTCAGTCGTCTCGATCGCGCGCCAGCACCAATCTGTGGCGCGCTCGAGCCAGTCGTTCTCGCTCACGCCGCCGTCGTGCTCGGCCGCTGCCAAAGCGAGCGTCAGAATCGACCCTGGCCCGGGCTCGAACCAGGCAGCATGTGGGTAGTCCTCGAAGCCGGGCAGCACGGCTGGGATGCCGCCGTCCGCAGCGGCCACGCCTGCGACCCAGGCGCGCGCGGCTCGTCCGAGCTCCCCGTCGGCGGCGTCGGCCTCGTTGAGGGTCTCGAGCGCATACAGCGTCGGCGCCGGCTGGCTGCCCGGCCCGCGCAGGTCCGGCTCGAGCGCATGACCGAAGCCGCCGTCGGCGTTGCGATATGCGTGCAGCGCCTCGATCACCGGCTCAGCCGCGCCGCCCTCGAACAGCAAGCTGTAGCGGTGGCGGTCCAGCAGGCGTGCGGCGGACCAGATGAAGTTCTGTGCGGCTGCGCGATCGATCGTCATGCGACGCACGCTACACGGCAGTCGCCGTGCGAGCTTTGAAAGATCGGACAGACGAGAGCCCGCTCAGGCGGGTCACCTCGGCGGCCATCTGCGCCTGGTCGGCATGACCGGCATCGAGCGCCAACTCGACCAGCGGCGCCGCCGGCAGCGACTGCAACCGGCGAAAGCGAAGCGCTCGCGCCGGCGTCTTCGGCCCGTAGCCCAAGGCGTCACCGACGCGGCGCTGCCCCATCCTCGAGCGCATGGGGTCAGCTTATGCCGTATTCAGCGCCACCGCGGCGCGAATCAGCTCCTTCAGCGCCTGCTCGTCGATCTCGTGATCCTCGTGAAGGTCGATGGCGCGCCTGGTGTTGCCCTCGAGACTCGAGTTGAAAAGTCCTGACGGGTCCGCCAACGAGGCGCCCTTGGCGAAGGTCATCTTCACGACGCTCTTGTAGGTCTCGCCGGTGCAGATGATTCCGGCGTGCGTCCACACCGGAACCCCTCTCCATTTCCACTCCTCGACCACTTCGGGGTCGGCCTGTTTGATCAGAGCTCGGACCCGAGCGAGCGTCTCGCCTCGCCAATCGCTCAGCTCTTCGATTCTGGCGTCGATCAGCTGAGAAGGCGAGTCTCCGCCCGGGTCTTCCTGTGAGCCGTTGTTCGTCTTCTTCGCCATTGATCTCGCTTCCTCATGGTTGTCTTGCCCTGCCGTCATTTGAGTATCAGACCGGCGAGACGCCGCCCGCGCCGGCTGCTGCCTACCCGGCCGGCGCAGCGGCTGCCGGGCGAATCGCGGGCAGCGCGCGTCGCACGGCAACCCGAACGCCGTGCTTGGGCGCCAGCGTGATGCCGCGCAGCACCACCGGGTCCGGTCGAGCGTTCAGCGGCGAGAGCTCGACGCGGGGTATCGCGGCACGCAGCACCTCGACCATCTCTGCGTGTGCGAGCGCGGCGCCGATGCAGCGCCGGACCCCGCCGCCGAACGGCAGCCACGAGTAGGACTCTGCGCCTTCCTCGACGAACCGCTCGGGACGAAACGCGCGCGCGTCCGGGTAGAGGTCCTCGCGCAGGTGCACGAGCGCGATCGCGGGATATACCTTGACGCCGGCCGGCAGTTCCCAGCCGGCGACCGTGCGCGGCGCCGTCAGCGTGCGCTCAGCGGCATCGATCACCGGGCGCAGCCGCAGCGTCTCCTTGACGACGGCATCGAGATAGGCATCGTCCTGCCCCACTTCGATCTCCTCGCGCAGGCGGGCGAGCACGGCGGGGTTGCGAAGCAGCAGCTCGAACGCGAACGCGAGCGCGGTGGCGGTCGTCTCGTGTCCGGCGCCGAGCATCGTGAACAGCTCGTCGCGCAGCTCGCAGTCGCTCATCGCCCGGCCCTGCTCGTCGCGTGCGCGCAACAGCAGCGACAGCACGTCGGAGCGCTGCTCGAGATCGGGCTCGTGGCGGCGGCGATCGATTTCCTCGTACAGCACGGCGTCGGCTGCGCGCAGGCGCCGCGCGAACACCCCACCGGGACTGAAGCGCCCGAGCTCGGCGCGCGCCGCCGGCACGATCACATAAAGCGGGCTGCTGTCGATCACCGCGACGAGCCGCTCACGCAGGCGCTCGACGCGGTCGGGCCTGGTGACGCCGAACACGGCGCGGCAGATCACCTCGAAGGTCAGCGCCCGCATGCGCTCGCGCAGCACGAGCTGCGTGCCCGCTCGCCAGCCGTCGAGCTCGCGCTCGGCGGCGTCGCGGATCACCTCACGGAAGGCGCCGACGCGCGATCCCTGAAACGGCGGCAGGAGCAGCTTGCGCTGGCGCAGGTGCTCGGGGCCGTCGAGCACGAGCACCGAATGCGAGCCGAGCACCGGCTCCATGAACGAGTTGGCCTCGCCCGCTCGCAGGTCGGACTGGTCGCCCGTGAACAACTCGCGGATCGCGTCGGGGTCGGCGACATAGACGCCCGTGCCGAAGCCGGTCAGCCGCACCGTGAAGGCGTCGCCGTAGCGCGCCTGCCACCGCGTGAGCAGCTCGAGTGGCGTGCGCGTGAGACGCACCGTGTTCAGGACGGCCGGCGTTCGCGGTCCGGGCGGAAGCGCCATGTGATCAGTCTAGGGGTCGGCGGCGAGTCCGAAGATCGGACTTCGCGATTCGCCGCGGGCTGATATTCAGTCGTTGATGGCCGACAGTGTGCAGACGATCTACGACCGCGTGCGCCGCGTCCCACCGGGCTACGTGACGACCTACGGAGACCTCTCCCCCGGCGCTCCACGCCATGCTGGACGAGCGCTCTCGCAGATGCCCGCGGACCTGCCGTGGTGGCGCGTCGTGCGCAGCGACGGCACCTGGCCGAAGGGCGCTGAACAGCGCGCGCGGCTGACTGCGGAGGGCGTCTCGATCCGCGGCCGCCGGGTCGTGATGGCCGAGGCGCGGATCCCTCCCGAGGCGATTCTCTAACGCCCTACTGCTAGGCGTGGCTCACGCGAACAGTGCCTGCTGAGTGAACCCGGGAGCGCCCTCGATCTCGAGCATCTGCCGCTTCGTGCGCAGGCCGCCCGGCGCAGAGAAGCCGTGCAGCGCGCCAGAGGCGGCGAGCACGCGGTGGCACGGCACGACGATCAGAAAGGGGTTGCGCGCGAGCGCAGCGCCGACCGCGCGGGCCTCCTGCGGCGCGCCGATGGCCTCGGCGATCTCGCCGTAGCTGGCCGTCTCCCCCGGCCCGATCTCGCGCGTGGCCGCGTAGACGCGCCGCTGGAGCTCATCGAGCGCGCGTTCGTCGAGCGCGACCGAGCGCAGGTCGCGTCGCTCGCCGTCGAGCAAGCCCACGATCCCGGCGATCGCCTGGCGGATCAGCTCAGGCGCCTCACCTGAATCGAGCTCGGCCGCTCCCGTGGCGTGGGTCGGCGCCAGCAGCACCTGGGTGATCCCAAGCTCGCTCCAGCGCACGGCACACGGCCCGAGCGCAGTGCCGAAGATCGCCTGCTGCGCGTCGTCGATCCGGCGGGTTCGCTCGTCGGTTTCCATGCTCACCCATTCTTAACGCCGGTGCGGCCGGATATGTGAGACGAGCTCGACCGTCTGCTGGAGAACGGACCATCGGCTCAGGCGACAAGGCGACGGGATCTTCGGTGCGGGTTCAAGGACCGATGAGCTTCCTCTCCCCGCATCGTCTCTGTGGTGGATGACATGTTGAGCCTTCCGCGGAAGGCTCCGAGAAAAGGAGGTTCAGATGGCGGAGGTCGAGCAGCAGGAGACGCAACCTGCGAGCGAATCGACGCAGGTGCCGACGCTCTACGTGTGCCACGGCGATGACGGCGGCCCGCGCGTCCATCCGTGTCGGCGTGTGCAGGAAGCGATGCGCGAGGCGGGGATCGAGTACCAGAAGGTCGTCGCTGCGCACGGCAACCCGATCCCGTTTCTGCGCAAAGGCTCGCGCGAGGAGCTGCGCACGGCGACCGGTGACACGAAGCTGCCCGCGCTGGCGCTCGTCGATGGCGCCGTGATCAAGCACTCGCGTGCGATCTTGGCGTGGATCGATCGGCAGCAGGCCCCGGCGAAGTCAACGGCTGTCTGACCGCTCCCGGGGCGCGCGCAGCGAGTCGAGCATGCGGGCAACAGATGCCCCGACCTGCTCACGCGTCTGCCCGCCGTCGTCGGCCCGCGCGAGGAGCATCGCGCCCTCGTCGATCGCGCCGAGCAGCAAGTGCGCGAGCGGGCCGGCCGGCTGCGGCTCGATCAAGCCGGCGTCGATCGACGCCTGGACGGTGCCTTCGACGAGCCCGAGGCCGTAGCGCATGCCGATCTCACGCCACAGCTCCCAGCCGAGCACCGAGGGGGCGTCGAGCAACGCGATGCGCTGCACGGCGGGATCTTCACAGGCGTCCAGGAAAGCCTGCGCGCCGGTGTGCAGCGCCTGCAACGGGTCGCTCGCCGATCGGTCGGCGAGCGTGGCGATCCGCTCGAGCAGCGCCTGCTCGACGTCTTCATAGACCGCCTGGAACAGCTCGCGCTTGCCCGCGAAGTGGTGATAGAGGGCTCCCCGCGTGACGCCTGCCGCGCGCACGATCTCCTCGGTGCCGACGGTCGCATAACCGCGCTCGGCGAACAGCTCACGAGCTGCCGAGACGAGCGCAGCCCGCGTTGCCTGCGACTGCTCGGCCTTGAGCCCGCGCGCGGGCCGCTCCCCCTCTCCCGATCCAGATTTGACATCCATGCTGTCCGTATGCTAGATACATACTGCCTGTATGTGAAGTGTCGGCGACGCCGCCAACTCTGCGGGCTGCGCACGTCGCCTCCCGTCCCGCGCCCGAAGGAGCCAAATCGTGAGTTCGCCAGGCACGACAGTCGAGGTCGACCCTGTTGCCCGGAGCAAAAGCGGCTCGCGGGCAAGAACGCCCGAGGAATGGGTCGCGGGCTTCGCCGAGGGATGGCGCGCGCGGCGCGGTCCGAGCGCCTTCGTGGCCCACTTCCGACAGCTGCTGGCCGAGGACGTGCGCCTGACCCAGCCACAGTTGCCCACGATTGTCGGGTATGCCGACTTCGAGCGGCGCTTCGTCAGGCCGCTGTTCGCGCTGATCCCCGATCTGCACGGCGAGGTGGAGCGCTGGGCGGCGCGCGAGGACACGCTCTACATCGAGCTGACGCTGCGCGGCACGCTCGGCCGACGGGAGCTTGCATGGCGCGTGTGCGACAGGATCCTGCTGCGAGACGGGCTGGCAGTCGAGCGCGAGTCCTACTACGACCCCACGCCACTGCTTGCCGCGCTCGCGCGCACGCCGCGTAGCTGGCCGCGCTTCGTGCGCCTGCGCGCGCCACGGCTGCTCGCCCCGCTCACGGCGAGCTCGGCACGATGAGCTCGCGAGCCACAGACGAGCCGCGACCGGCCGACAGCTCCCTCGGCGATGCCCCGATCCGCGAGGCGCATCTGTCGCAGGGCACGATCCGCTACCGCGAGTTGGGCTCAGGCGAGCCGATCCTGCTCGTGCACGGCCTGCTGGTGGACGGTCGGCTGTGGTGCGACGTTGCGCCGCGGCTCGCGCGCGACTTCCGCGTGATCGTGCCCGACTGGCCGCTGGGCTCGCATGAGCAACCGATGAATCAGAGTGTCGACCTCTCCCCGCTCGGCCTCGCGGCGATCGTCGCCGACTTCATGTCCGAGCTCGGGCTGCAGGACGTAACGCTCGTCGGCAACGACACCGGCGGCGCGATCTGCCAGCTCGTCGCCGTGCACCACCCCGAGCGGCTCGCCCGCCTCGTGCTGACTCCGTGCGACGTCTATGAGAACTTCCTGCCGCCGATGTTCCGCCCGCTGCAGGCGCTGGCGCGCCTCCCCGGCGCCGTCTGGCTGATCGCGCAGTCGCTGCGCCCGCATGCCGCGCGGCGGCTTCCGCTCGCTTTCGGCTGGCTCACCAAGCGCGGCATTCCGGACGAGATCAGCGATGCCTGGCTGGCTCCGGCGCTCTCGAGCGCGGCGATCCGCCGCGAGATCGCCTCCGTGCTCAGGGGGATCTCCAGCCGCTACACGCTCGAGGCGGCAGCGCGCTTCGGTGAGTTCGACAAGCCCGTGCTGATCGCCTGGGCGCCCGAAGATCGCTTCTTCAAGCTGCGCTACGCCGAGCGCCTGGTCGGGGCATTCCCGCGCGCGCGGCTGCAGCGAATCGAGAACAGCTACACGTTCGTGGCGATCGACCAGCCCGAGCGCACGGCCGAGCTCGTTGCCGCATTCGCGTCTGACTCGCCGCCGGCAACCGATTCGGCGTCCTGAGCAGCGATCGCCCGGACTCGGCTCGGGGCCGCGGACGGACCTAAGCGGGCTCGACGCCGAGGCACACGGGCAGCTCTGCTCGAGCGAGCTGAGGACCTCGTCTGCCCCGGCTCGCAGCAGCCCGGCGCTGCCGCCCGGCGCATAGCCGATCGCACGCACTTTCAATGCGCGGCAGCGCAATAGGCTTCGCCGGGTGAACGCACCAGTATTCCGCGAGCGCCGGGCCGCGGGCGAGGCGAGTGGCC
Source organism: Solirubrobacterales bacterium (assembly GCA_044446425.1). GTDB lineage: Bacteria > Actinomycetota > Thermoleophilia > Solirubrobacterales > Solirubrobacteraceae > Palsa-744. Next base: position 246,422 of record JBIOEW010000001.1, read on the forward strand.
TGCTCGTGCTGCACCACGGCCGCGGCACCGACGAGCACGACCTGCTGCCGCTGGCCGATGCGCTCGACCCGCAGCAGCGACTGCACGTCGTCACGCCGCGCGCGCCGCTCACGCTGCCGGGCTGGGCGGGTCATCACTGGTACGTGGTGCCGCGCGTCGGCTATCCCGACCCGGAGACCTTCGCCGCCTCCTACGCGCTGCTCGCCGACTTCCACGACGAGCTGTGGCAGCGGACGGGCATCGCGCCCGAGCGGACCGTGCTCGGCGGCTTCTCGATGGGCTGCGTGATGAGCTATGCGCTCGCGCTCGGCGCCGATCGCCCGGCGCCGGCCGGCATCCTCGCCTGCTCGGGCTTCGTCCCGAGCGTCGAGGGCTGGACGCCGCGCTTCGAGGACCGCTCGGGACTGCGCGTGCTCCTGCGCCACGGCACCGAGGATCCGGTGATCGACGTCGGCTTCGCCCGCGCGGCGCGCGAGGCGCTGCTCGCCGGCGGCCTGGAGGTCGACTACGAGGAGTTCTTCGGCGGGCACTCGATCCCGGCGGCGGTGCTGCCCGGCGCTCAGCAGTGGCTCGGCGAGGTCATTCGGTGAGCAGGCGCACGATCGCCGCCAGCCCGACCACGACGATCAGCATGCGCAGCGCGTCGGGCGGCAGGCGCCGGCCGTAGCGCGCGCCGAGCTGCGCGCCGAGGATCGAGGAGCCGGCGATGATCGCCGCCGGCCCCCACTCGACGTGCGCGGCGAACATGAAGTACACGCCGGCCACGCCGTTGACGAGCCCCGCCAGCACGTTCTTCAGCGCGTTCGAGTCGTGCAGGCTCTGCGGCAGCGTGACGCCGAGGATCGCCAGCAGCAGGATGCCCTGTCCGGCACCGAAGTAGCCGCCGTACACGCCGGTCACGAAGATCGCGACAGGCAGCAGCACCTTCACGCGCCGCGCGCCGCTCGCGACGTGGCCGGCCAAGCGCCGGTTGAGCGATGGCTGGACGACGGCCAGCACGAGCGCAAGCGCGATGAAGCCCGGCACGATGTCTTTGAACGTCGATGCCGGCAGCACGAGCAGCACCACCGCGCCCGTCACGCCGCCGAGCAACGAAGCGATGCCGAAGCGCAGCACCCTCCCGCGCTGCCCGGCCAGCTCGCGGCGATAGCCGATCGCGCCCGAGACCGAGCCGGGCACGAGGCCGATCGTGTTCGACACGTTCGCCGTGACAGGCGCGTAGCCGAACGCGAGCAGCACCGGGAAGGTGATCAGGGTGCCGCTGCCGACGACCGTGTTGATCGTGCCCGCCGCCATGCCCGCGAAGGCGATCGCGACGATCTCGCCGGCGCTCATCTCGCTCCGTTCATCAGTTGAACGTAGTGGCGCCCGGCATGTGTTGCTCCTATGTCAAGTCCAGCCCTGCGACTGGACGCAAATTGGGTGAATAGGTCAGGTGCGATGCGGGGACGCTCGGGTCTCTTCCCTCGGCGCTGCGTAGAGCTTGCCAGACCGCGCGGGCGAGGTGGCGCTTGAGGC
>JBIOEW010000002.1:0-216492 GCA_044446425.1 Solirubrobacterales bacterium
CCACGGCTTCCTCACCCTGGAGCGGCAGAGCCCAAATCACCCGCGGTCGGCCTGAGCCTCCCCCAGGCAGTCCTGCTGCTCCAGCCAATCTTCAAGTGCTGGACCGGCCGCTGCAGCACCTGCCGGCAACCGATCGACCTCAACGACCTACCCCTTCGCCGGCCACCACAGAAGGAGTGATACTTAACAAAGCACTACTAGCCGAAGCGCACCTTGCCGTTGGACTGCGCGCGTGCCTGCGCGCGGTCGATCAGCTCCAGACGCTTGAGCGCGGCGCGCAGCAGCAGCGCAAGCAGGCGTAGGCGCGCGCTCTCCGAGCGCAGCTCCAACAGCTCCTGCTTGGCATCGGTGCCGAACTCGACCGTGCCGGCCATCTCGTAGGCGTCCATCGCCTGCACCTCCTCGGCGCCGAGTCGCCTGTCGGTCGCCTGCTCGACCAGCTCGCTGTAGAGTTCGCGCGCGCTGTCGCCGGCGACCTCGTCGAGATCGGCCTCCGTCTCGTCGTGCTCGTCGGCGAGGAATTCGACGACCCCCGCCGGGTAGGGGAGGTCGTCCTGGCGCTCGAGCAGCCGGAATGGGCGCGTGCCGCGCACGAGAATGTTCAGCCGGCCATCCTCCATCCGCTCGAGCACGCGCTCGATCTCGCATGCGCAGCCGACCTGCTTGAGCTCGTCGTCGGACAGCCAGACGATCCCGAACTCGCTTTCCGCCGAGCCGGGCTCGGCGCTCAGGCAGCGCTCGATCATGCGTTTGTAGCGATCCTCGAACACGTGCAGCGGGATGCTCTCGCCGGGCAGCGCGACGATGCCCAGCGGGAACAGGGGAAAGCCCCGCAATGCCTGGCCTGGCGCGCCCTGATCCGGCATGCCTGGAAGTCTAAGCGCCCGCCACCGGCCGGTTGCGTGGAATCGGCGCGGATGAAGCCGAGTATTCGCCGGCCGGAAGGCGCCGTTACCGGGCCGCTAAGAGGCGCCGCGTGGCTTGCGCGCGGAGACCAGCAGGTTGTAGAAGATCGCCGGCGGCAGGCGCGACTCGAGCAGCCTGCGATCGAGGCCTTGCAGCATCAGATAGCCGCGATATGCGTACTGGCGCCAGGCCCATGGCACGTCCTCGGGCTCGGCTGTTGCCTCGAGCGTGCGGTTGGTCCAGCCGAACCAGTTGGCCAACAGCTCCTCGCCCGTGATGCGCACGTCGGTGAAGTCGGCGCCGCGCGCCGCACGTGCCAGTTCGCCGGGGGCGAAGGCATGCACGTCGACGAAGCCCTCGAGTGCAGCGTCCGGCGCCTCATCCGCGTGCGAGGGGGCGGGACGAGCGCCGAGCGCGCGGCGCCACAGCGGGGCGAGCGCGCCGGCCGCTCGCTTCGGCACGCGCGCCAGGCGATCGCCGTAGCGTGAGGGCTCGCCGGCGAACAGGACCGTGCCGCCGGGCGCGAGCACGCGCCAGAACTCGGCGAACGCGCGCTCGAGGTCGGGGATGTGATGAAGCACGGCGTGGCCGAGCACCAGGTCGAAGCTCTCATCGGCGAACGGCAGGCGCTCCGCGTCGACCTGCTCGGTGTGCACGTCCAGCCCAAGGCGCTCGGCGTTGGCGCGCAGCGCCGCGAGCATGCCCGGCGAGATGTCGCTGCAGGTGGCCTCCGAGATCATCCCGGCGCGCAGCAGGTTCAGCGTGAAGTAGCCCGTTCCGGCGCCGATCTCCAGCGAGCGCCGCCAGCCGTCGGGGCGGTGCCCGATCGCCTTGTCGACCTTGACCAGCACCTGGTCGCGACCGATCTCGCCGAAGTCGATGCCCCACTTCGAGTCGTAGTGGTTCGCCGCCACGTCGTGGTAGCGGGTGTTGACGTCGCGTATCTCCTCGGCGCTCAGGGCAGGCGGCACGGTGGGGCACCATATACTCGCGCGCCGTGCGTTCGCCTCTTACCCGTGGCTTGATTGCGCCACATCGGGGTATTTCTTGACTCCAGTTCACTACGAGCAGCACGATCAGCCGGCCGGCGTGCCGCCGCTCGCGCTGACCGGCGAGCGGACGCTGCCGGACGTGCCCGAGGAGAACTACTGGTTCCGCCGCCACCTCGTCGTCTACGAGTGGATCGCCGCTCGCGTGGGTGGCCTGCGGGTGGTTGACATGGCCTGCGGCGAGGGGTACGGCTCGGACGTGCTCGCCCGCACGGCCGGCAGCGTCGTCGGCGTCGATGCCAATCCGGAGGCCCATGAGCACGCGCGACTGCGCTATTGCCGGCCCAACCTGCATTTCGCACGCGATCTGGTCGAGACGTTCGCCGAGCCGGCCGATGCCGTGGTATTCCTGCAGACGATCGAGCACCTGACCGATCCGGGCTCGGCGCTCGACCACTTCGCCTCGCTCGTCGCGCCCGGCGAGAGCAGTGCGAGTGACCCCGAGACGGCGTTGGAGCCCGGCACCGCGATGATTCGTCCGGGCAGCGTGGTCGTCTCGACGCCGAACGTGCTCACGCTCGCGCCGAAGGGCGCGTCGCGGTCGGGCAACCCGTGGCACGTGCACGAGTACCGGCTCGAGGAGTTCGATCGGCTCTGCCGCGAGCACTTCCGTGAGGTGCGCATGTTCGGCCTGCTCCACGCACGCAAGCTGCGCGTGCACGAGCTCGCGTTGCGCCTGGGCTGGGACTCGCTGCACCCGCGGCTCGGGCTGACGAGCCCGTTCTATGGCTGGTTCACGCCCGCCATCTCCGTCTCGGACTTCGCGATCAGGCCGATCGGCCAGGCGCGGATCGAGGCGGCGCTCGACTTTCTCGCAGTGTGCCGGGTCTAGCGATGGCCGCCGGCACAGGCGCGAGCGAGGCGGGCGGACGGGCGGGCGAGGGCGCGCTGGCGATCGTGCTGCACACGCACATGCCCTACGTCGAGGGCTTCGGTACGTGGCCGTTCGGCGAGGAGTGGCTGTGGGAGGCGATCGTCGGCAGCTACCTACCGCTGCTCGGGCTGCTCGACGCGGGCGCGCCGCTGACGCTCTCGCTGACACCGGTGCTATGCGACCAGCTCGAGGCGCCGGGCGTCGCCGGGCGACTCGCCGCGTTTGTCGAGCAGGTCCGAAGCCACACGCACGCCGAGGACGCGACCGGACTGCGCGCAGGGGGCCACGAGCAGCTGGCGCGCGAGGTGGAACGCTCGTGGGGGGATTACGAGTGGGCCCTGCAGACGCTGCGACGACGCGGCGGCGGGCTGCTTGAGGCATTTGCGCCGCACGCGCAGTGGACCTCGTCGGCCACGCATGCCGTGCTGCCGCTGCTGGCCGGCGACGACGGTGCGCGCCTACAGGTGCAGAGCGGGATCGACTCACATCGCGCTCGCTTCGGCGCCGGCTGGCGCGGTGGCTTCTGGCTGCCCGAGTGCGCGCACGTAAGAAGGCTGGAGCCGCTGCTCGTCGACGCGGGGGTGCGCGCCACGTGCGTAGAGCTGACCGGACGCTTCGGACTCGGTGCGCGCGAGCACCTGCGACCGTTGCTCGGCGATGCCGGGATCGTGCTCGTCCCGATCGACCGCGAGACGATGAACCTCGTGTGGAGCGACGACGGATATCCCGCCGACGGCGTCTATCGCGACTACCACCACCACACCGTCCACCACCACACGCCGTGGAGCAACGACGGCGGCGCCTACGATCACGCACGGGCGCTGGCCAAGGCGCGCGAGCACGCGGCGGATTTCGTCACGCGCACGCTCACGCGGTTGCGCGAGCGTGGGGCCGGGCTGCCCGGCGGCGGTCTGGTCGTCTGTGCGCTCGACACCGAGCTGCTCGGCCACTGGTGGTACGAGGGCGTCGCCTGGCTTGATGCCGTCGTCGAGGAGTGCGAGCGCCAGCGCCTGCGGCTGGTGCGCCTCGACGATGCGCTTGCGCGGATCGAGCCGACGCCGGCGAGCGGGTGGCGCCAGGCGTCGTCGCAGCCGGCAGCCGATGCGGGCTTCGAAGCCGACGTGGCGAGCTCATGGGGGGCCCACGGCGACCTCTCGACGTGGTCAGGTCCGGCGGTTGCCGATGTCGCCTTCGCGCTGCGCCGCGCCGAGCTCGAGACGGTCGCGGCGCGACCGCACGCCGGGCATGATGCTCTGCGCCAGTTGCTCGCGCTGCAGTCGAGCGACTGGGCCTTCATGCTCACGCGGGGCGTAGCCGCGCCGTATGCGAGCGAGCGCATCGAGCTTCATCACGCGGCGCTCAAGCGTGCGCTGGTAGACCCCGATGCCGCGAGCGATGCGGCGCGGAACATCGCCGCGCGTCTTTGATCTGGCGCAGGCGTCGCAGGGTCTGGCGCGGGCCTCGGCGTTACCGCCAGCGCATCGTGTGTGGTGCCTCGCGCATGCGGATGATGCGCGCCGGGACGCCGCCGACGACGGCGTTCTCGGGCACGTCCTTGGGCAGCACGGCGTTGGTGCCGACGACGCTGTTGTCGCCCACGCTGACGCCGCGTAGCACGCAGGCGCCGTAGCCGATCCACACGTTGTTGCCGACGCGCACGTCGCGCTTGTAGATGCCCTGAAGCCTGATCGGGCGATCGACCTCGGTGACGCCGTGGTCGAAGTCGATCAGCATCACGCGGTCGGCGAGGATGCACTCGCGGCCGATCGAGACGTGCTGGTAGGCCGAGATCGTGCACTCCTGGCCCATCACGGTCTTCGCGCCGATCTCCACCTCGCCCTCGTGCACGCGGATCTTGCAGCCGTGCCCGACCCATGCCCAGCGACCGATGCGCAGCGTCGCGCCGCGGCCGATCTCCAGCTTCACGCGCGGGCAGATGAAGCACAGCCCGTCGGTCTGCAGGCGACCGCGATGGCGCAGCTTCAGCACCAGCCAGCGGGCGATCAGGTAGGCATAGCGCCGGTTGACCATGTGGTTGGCGCGCATGAAGCGCAGCAGCGCGAGCGGCCCGCCGTGCAGCGGCTCCGGCGCGCGCCTGATCGCGTCGGCGATCGCCTCGGGAGTCTCGGTCGCGGGTGCGTCGGCCAGCAGTTCCATCGAAGGGGAAATCGTATTGCCCTGCGATGATTGCGCCCCCGATGACCGACGCGAAGCTCGATCCCACCCTCGCGCGGCGCCTGCTCGACGGCGACCGCCGCGCGCTCGCGCGTGCGATCTCGCTCGTCGAGGACGACCGGCCGGAGGGCTGGGAGCTGGTCAAGGAGGTCTATCCCCATACGGGCGAGGCCGCCATCGTCGGCTTCACCGGGCCGCCCGGCGTCGGCAAGTCGACGCTGATCGGCGCGCTGACGAAGGCGCGCCGCGAAGCGGGCCGTACCGTGGGCGTGCTGTCGATCGATCCCTCCTCGCCCTTCACGCAGGGTGCACTGCTGGGCGATCGCATTCGTCTCTCCGAGCACTTCCTCGACCAAGGCGTGTTCATCCGCTCGATGGCAAACCGCGGGGCGCTGGGCGGGCTCTCCGAGGCCGCCCTGCAGGCGGCGCTGCTGCTCGACGCGGCCGGCCGTGAGGACGTGTTCGTCGAGACCGTCGGCGTGGGTCAGGCGGAGATCGACATCATCGACCACGCCGACACGATCGTGCTTGTGCTGATGCCCGGCTCGGGCGACTCGATCCAGGCGCTGAAGGCCGGCGTGATGGAGATCCCCGACGTGATCGTGATCAACAAGGCCGACCACCCGCTGACCGACACGATGGTGCGCGAGATCCGCGGCGTGCTCTCGCTGGCCAACCTCGATCGCTCGCCCGAGCAGGTGCGTGAGCGCTGGCGCGTGCCGATCGTCAAGACCGAGGCCAATCACGGCAAAGGCGTCGACGAGCTGATCGAGCGCCTCGACGAGCACCGTGCGCACATCCTCGAGCGTGGCCAGCTCGCCGAGCGCCGCGCGCGCAACCTGCGCAACGAGGTGCTGGCGATCGCCACGGCGCGGATGCGCAGGCGACTCGAGGAGGATCTGCGCGAGGACGCCGGCTTTCAGGAGCTGATCGACAAGGTGGTCGAGCGGCGCATCGATCCGGCGAGCGCTGCGGCGACGCTGCTCGAGCGCGAGTCGGCCAGGTCAGAGTAGGCTCGCAGGCGATGGACTACCTCAACCTGGCAGATCGCAACTGGCCGCTGCTGCGCAGGCTGATGGGCGGGCACACGGCGATCTATCGCGCGACGAACGGCCTGATCGGCCACCGCACTCCCGGGGCGCCGCCGGCGCTGCTGCTCGACCACGTCGGCGCGAGGAGCGGCACGAAGCGAACGAGTCCGCTCGTCTACGGCCGCGACGGGGACAACTTCGTGCTGGTCGCCTCCAAGGGCGGCTATCCGAAGAACCCGGCCTGGTTTCACAACCTCAAGGCGCACCCCGACACGACCGTGCAGGTCGGCTCGCAGCATCTCGACGTGCACGCTCGCGTGGCCGAAGGCGATGAGCGCGCGCGGCTGTGGGCGTTGATGGTCGGCGTCTACTCGGGCTACGAGGGCTACCGCAGGCGCACCGAGCGCGAGATCCCGCTGGTCGTGCTCGAGCCGCGTTAGCGGCAAGGAGCCGCCGCGTGCTCCTGCATGAGCTGCTGAAGAAGCTCTGGGAAGCTCTGCTCAGGCCCCGAGCGCCCGCGCGATCACCATCTGCTGCACCTCGTCGGTGCCCTCGCCGATCGTGAGGATCTTGGCGTCGCGGTAGAAGCGGCACACGGGGTACTCCTCGATGAAGCCGTAGCCGCCATGTATCTGCACGGCCTCCTCGGCGCAGCGCACGGCCAGGCGGCCGGTCTTCAGCTTGGCCTGCGCGGCGGTCAGCGTGAAGTTGCGACCGGCGTCCTTCTCGCGGGCGGCCTTGTAGACGAGCAGTCTGGCGGCCTCGATCTCGGTGACCATGTCGGCGAGCTTGGCCTGGATCGCCTGGAACTTGGAGATCGGCTTGCCGAAGGCCTTGCGCTCTTTGGCGTACCTCAGCGCCTCGTCGAGCGCGCCCTGGGCGAGCCCGACGCCCATCGCCGCGACGCCGATGCGCCCGATGTCGAGGATGTGCAGGAACTGCTTGAAGCCGGCGCCGCGTGGGCCGAGCAGGTTCGCCTCGGGGACGCGGCATTCGGCGAAGCTGAGCGGGCGCGTGTCGGAGGCGTTCCAGCCCATCTTGCGGTACGGCTCACCCTGCTCATAGCCGGGGGTCCCATTGGCGACGATGATGTTCGAGATCTCCCGAGCGGCGGACGGATCGCTCGCGCCATTGCCTGCGGCTCCGGTCACGGCCGTGATGCAGACGACACCCGAGATGTCGGTGCCGGCGTTGGTGATGAACTGCTTGGCGCCGTCGATCACCCATTCGCCCTCCTGCAGTCGCGCTCGCGTGCGCGTGTTGCCGGCGTCCGAGCCGGCCTCGGGCTCGGTCAGGCCGAACGCGCCGAGGCGTTCGCCCGAGCACAGCTGCGGCAGCCACTCACGCTTCTGCTGCTCGTCGCCGAACAGGTAGATGGGCTGGGTGCCGAGCGAGGTGTGCGCGCATAGCGTGATCGCGACGGAGGAGTCCACGCGCGTCAGCTCCTCGACGGCGAGTGCGTAGGCGAGCGTGTCGCCGCCGCCGCCGCCGTAATCCTCGGGGAAGGGAATGCCCATCAGGTTGAGCGCGCCGAGCTTGGCGACGATCTCATACGGGAAGGACTTCGTACGATCGAGCTCCTCGGCCACCGGCGCGACCTCGCCCTCGGCGAATTCGCGCACCGTGCGGCGGATCAGCTCGTGGTCGGGGGAGAGGGTGAAGTCCATGGCGTGAGCATTCTCACAGCTTGCGCCCGTCTACGATGGCCGCGCAATGAACAGAGCCCGCTGGATCCAGCACTACCTCTTCACCCGCGGGCGCACGTACCGCTACGGCGAGGATCGCTCGCAGCTCGGCGACCTACATCTGCCCAGCGGCGCCGGGCCGCACCCAGTCCTTGTCTTGATCCACGGCGGCTCGTGGCACAAGCGCTATGGCCGCGCGGTGATGCGCGCGCTCGCGGCCGACCTCGTGCGGCGCGGCTTCGCGGTGTGGAACATCGAGTACCGCCGTCTCGGCGCTGGCGGCGGCTGGCCGGCGACGTTCGCCGATGTCGCCGCGGCGGTCGACCGCCTCGATGGCCTGCACCCGTCACTCGATCTCTCCCGTGTGGACGTGCTTGGCCACTCGGCCGGCGGGCACCTCGCGCTGTGGGCAGCCGGGCGCACCCAGCTGCCCACGGGCTCCCCGGGAGCAATCGCCGGACGACCGCGCGTGCCGATCGCGCGGGCGATCTCGCTGGCGGGCGTGTGCGATTTGGCGGGCGCCTATCGCGCGTGGCACGGCGGCGCCGTGCGCGCGCTGATGGGCGGCTCGCCCGAGCGCCTGCCGGAGCGCTATGAGATCGCCGATCCGCTGCGCCAGGTGCCGCTTGCAATGCCCGTGCTGCTCGTGCACGGCGTACTCGACAAAACGGTCTCGATCAGGCTGAGCCGCAGCTACGCGAGCGCGGCGCGTGAGGCAGGGGCGGATGTCGAGCTGATCGAGATCGAGGGCGAGGCAGGAGGCCACCGCGAGTTCATCTACCCGTGGGGGGCGGCCTGGGCGCCGGTCGCGGCGCGCCTACAGCTGCGCGCGGCCGACGCGAGGGGACCTACGGCGGCAGCTACAGGGAGCTGAACGAGCGCGCGAGCTCGACGAGCAGGCGCACGCCGTAGCCGGAGGCGCCCTTGCCGACGTATGGGCGTCCGAGATCCCAGGCTGAGCCGGCGATGTCGAGGTGCGCCCAGGGTGTGTCGCCGACGAAGTTCGAGAGGAACGTGCCGCCGACGATCGTCCCCGCCTTGCGCGCCTCGGGCGCGTTGTCGAGGTCGCCGTAGCTGCCTTTGATCAGCTCCTCGTACTCCTCGTGAAGCGGAAGCCGCCAGACGATCTCGCCGGTGCGCTCGCCGGCGCCGGAGATCTGCTCGGCGAGCTGGTCGTCGTTGCTGATCAGCCCTGCATAGGTAGAGCCAAGCGCGACGATCACCGCGCCGGTGAGCGTCGCCAGGTCGACGATCCGCTCGGCGCCCTGTCCGACTGCGTGACAGAGGCAGTCGGCCAGCACGAGTCGTCCCTCGGCGTCGGTGTTGTTGACCTCGATCGTCTTGCCGTTGGAGGCCTTGACGATGTCGCCCGGCTTGACCGAGCGCCCGCTCGGCAGGTTCTCAGTGGCGCCCACGACGGCGAGCAGCCTGACCGGCAGTCGCAGGCGGGCGATCGCGCCGACAGCCTCGATCACTGCGGCGCCGCCAGACATGTCGAACTTCATCTCCGACATCTTCGGGCCGGGCTTCAGCGAGATGCCGCCGCTGTCGAATGTGACGGCCTTGCCGACGAAGCCGAGCACCGGGCCGCTTGCGCCGGGGCCGTCGTAGCGCAGCGTGATCAGCGCGGGCTCCTCATAGGAGCCCTGCGCGACGGCGGCGAACGCGCCCATGCCGCGAGCGACGATGCCCTCGCGCCCCTCTGTCTCGACGCTGAGCCCGTCGATCTCGCCGGCGAGCGCCTCGGCGTGGGCGGCCAGCGCGCTCGGCGTCAGATCGTTGCCGGGGCGATTCTGCAGGTCGCGGGCGGCGTTGACGGCGTTGGTCACGAGCGCAGCGTCGGCGACCGTCTCGCTCAGGTCCTCCGGGGCGGAGACGATCAGGCGCTCGAGCCGCTTCGGCGGCGCGGCCGGAGCCTCGACGAGAGCGGACTTGTGCCGATCGAAGCGGTAGTCGGCGAGCATCGTGCCCTCGACCAGCGCGCCCGCGATCTCGGGCGAGCCGGCGTTCGGCGCCTGCCAGCAGAGCGCCACCGTGGACAGCTCGCGCGCCCGTTCGCGCACGGCGGCCGCCACCACTCGCGCCCGCTCGGGCGCGAAGCGCTCGCGCGTGCCGAGTCCGACGAGCAGCCAGCGCTTGCCGCCCGAGTGCGCGAGGGCAAGCGACTTGAAGCTGGCGCGCGCCTCGCCCGAGGCGAGTAGCTCGGCGAGCTCGGCAGGCGCCTGCTCGGGCTCGCGCTCGCCCTCGAAAATGCCGAGCGCGACTGTGTCTGCCTCGGTGGAGTCGGCCGGCTGCGTTGTCGCGGAGACCTGCATCGGCCGAGCACGATAGCCGGATCGCTAGCATTGCCGTCCTTCCAAGCGATCTTTCCCAACGAACACTGGAGAGCCCTGTTCCCATGCCCAAGACCGTGATCCTCGGCAGCGCGCGCACCCCGATCGGCAAGATGGGTGGAGGGCTCTCGACGCTCGACGCCACCGAGCTCGGCAGCACGGCGATCGAGGCCGCGCTCGAGCGCTCCTCGGTCGAGCCCGAGCAGGTTCAGCATGTGATCATGGGGCAGGTGCTGCAGGCCGGCCAGGGGCAGATCCCCTCGCGCCAGGCGCAGATCAAAGCGGGGATTCCCAAGGAGGTCTCCTCGGAGACGATCAACAAGGTCTGCGCCTCCGGGCTGCGCGCGTCGGTGCTGCTCGACCAGGCGATCCGCGCGGGGGACGTCGAAGTCGGTGTCGGCGGCGGCATGGAGTCGATGTCCAAGGCGCCCTACCTGCTGCCGCAGGCGCGATTCGGCTACCGCATGGGCGATGCCAAGATGCTCGACGCGATGGTCCACGACGGGCTGACCAACCCGTTCTCGGGCAAGCAGATGTTCGTCGAGGCGACCGAAATCGGAGACGAGCTCGAGATGACGCGCGCCGACCTTGACCGCTGGGCGCTGCGCTCACACGTTCGCGCGCTGGCGGCGATCGACGACGGGCGGATGGCCGAGGAGACCGTGTCGGTGACCGTCAAGGGGCGCAAGGGCGACACCGTCGTCGAGGTCGACGAGGGCCCGCGGCGCGACACCTCACTCGAGGTGCTGGCAAAGCTGCCGGGCCTGCTCGACAAGGAGGGTTCGCACACCGCGGGGAACTCACCGGGCGTCAACGACGGCGGCGGTGCGCTGGTGCTCTCCTCCGATGAGTGGGCGCAGGCCAACGGCAAGGAGGCGCTCGCCGAGATCGTCGCGCACGCGCAGAGCGCCAACGACTTCGCCTACCTCGCCACGACGCCGGCGAGCGCCGCGAAGAAGGCACTCGAGAAGGCGGGGCTGCAGCCGGGCGACATCGACGTGTGGGAGATCAACGAGGCGTTCGCCTCGGTCACGCTGAACTCGATCCGCATGCTCGGCATCGACGAGGAGCGCGTCAACGTCAACGGCGGCGCCGTCGCGCTGGGGCACCCGATCGGCGCCTCCGGCGCGCGCATCCTCGGCGCGATCGTGTACGAGCTGCGCAGGCGCGGCGGCGGCTACGGCTGCGCCGCGATCTGCTCCGGCGGCGGGCAGGGCGACGCCGTCATCCTCAAGGTCTGAGACGGCTGTGAGCGCTTCGTCAGACGGCGTCCTCGCTCGCTCGCCTGCAGAGCAGGCCACGCTCGCTGCGTCCTTGTCTGACTCGACTCACAACCGTCTCGGGTAGTGGCCGATAGCAACGGCCGAGAGCCGAAGCGCGCCGCCTTCTTCGACCTCGACAAGACGCTGATGGCGGGCTCGTCGGGGATCTTCTTTGCCCGCGCGGCGTATGAGACGGGGATGATCTCGCGCTCGCGCCTCGTGCGCGACCTCTATGAGAACCTTCGCTTTCGCCTGCGCGGGTCGACCGACGATCGCGCCGACGACGTGCGCAAGCGCGTGGGGGAGATGATCGCCGGGGTGCCCGTGCGCGACCTGCAACGGCTCTCGCCACGCGTGCTCGCCGGCGTGCTGCCGCGGCTGTACCCGCAGATGCTGCAGCGCGCCTACGCGCATCAGGACGCGGGCGTGCCCGTGTACATCCTCACAGCGGCTTCGCAGGAGATGGCCGACCTGCTCGCGCACGTGCTCGCCTTCGACGGCGGCCTTGGCTCGCGCTCTGAGATCGTCGACGGCCGCTACACGGGTCGCCCCGCCGGCCCGTTCAACTACCGCGAGGGGAAGGTCATCTCGATGCAGGAGCTGGCCGAGCGCGAGGGGATCGACCTGTCGGCGTCGCACGCCTACTCGGACTCCGAGTCAGACCTGCCGATGCTGCGTGCCGTGGGTCGGCCTGTCGTCGTCAACCCCGACGCGGAGCTGCGCCGGATCGCGACGCAGGAGGGCTGGGAGGTGCTTCACCTCGATCGCCTCGGGCAGCGCCTGAAGGTGCTGGCCGCGCTCGGTGGGGTGGCGGCGCTCGGCGGTCTCGGCCGGGCCGTGCGCGGGACGCGCGCTGAGGCACGAGGGTCACGTGGCAGCGCGCGATGGCCTGCACGCATAGGCTGAAGGCCAGAGATGTCCGAGCAGAATCAAGGCAAGATCCGCGTCGTCGTCGCCAAGCCCGGGCTCGACGGGCACGACCGTGGCGCGAAGATCATCGCCCGTGCGCTGCGCGATGCGGGCATGGAGGTGATCTACACCGGGTTGCACCAGACGCCGGAGCAAATCGTCGAGACCGTGATCCAGGAGGACGCGGACGCGGTCGGGCTCTCGATCCTCTCTGGCGCGCACATGACGCTCGTGCCGCGTGTGGTCGAGCTGCTGCGCGAGCAGGACATCGACGACGTAGTGGTGACCGTCGGCGGGACGATCCCGGCCGAGGACATCCCGGAGCTGAAGGATCTGGGCGTTGCCGAGGTCTTCACTCCCGGCGCGCCCACACAGGCGATCGTGGATTTCATCCGCGAGGCGACCGCCGCCCGCGCCTGATTGACTCGTCAGTCAACCGGCCAACCGAGTAGAATCGCGGCCAACAGACCCCAAGGAGTTACCTGAGAATGAAGATATGCGTCCTGGTGAAGGAGGTCCCGGACGCCGCCGTCGAGAAGAAAATCAATCCCTCGACGGGGCGTATGGACCGCAGCGGGGAGAAGAACCTCAACCCGTATGACACGCACGCCATCGAGGCGGCGATGCAGATCAAGGAGGGCGGGACGGTCCCGGTCGAGGAGATCGTTGCCGTCACGATGGGCCCAGAAAGCGCCGTGCGCGCGTTGCACAAGGCGGTTTCGCTCGGTGCCGATCGCTCGGTGCACCTCTCCGACGAGGTCGTCGCGGGCTCCGATGTCGCCGCGACCGGTTACGCCCTCGCCAAGACGCTTCAGCGCGAGGGCCCGGACCTGGTGCTGCTCGGCCAGCAATCCGATGACGGCGAGTGCTACACGATCGGCGCTGTGGTGGCCGAGCACCTGGGCATGCCGTCGCTGACGCAGGTGATCAAGATGGACGTCGAGTCCGAGGCGCTGCGCTGCGAGCGCCAGGCCGAGTACGGCTACGACACGGTGCAGATCAAGCTGCCCGCCGTGATCTCGGTCGGCGACGCGATCAACGAGCCGCGCTACCCATCGCTGAAGGCGATCATGGGCGCGAAGAAGAAGCCGTTGGACAGCGTCAGCGCTGCCGACGTCGAGATCGACGCGAGCAAGGTCGGCGGCGAGCATTCCGCCGCTCAGTGGGTCGCCGCGAAGGCGCCGCCGGCGAAGGCCGCGGGCGAGATCATCGAGGACGAGGACACCAATGAGACCGTCGAGAAGATCGTCGCCTGGCTCGACGAGAGGAAGCTGATCTAGATGGCAAACATCCTGGTTTACGCGCTGCACTACGACGGCGCGATCAACAAGAACTCGCTCGGCGCCGTCTCCGAGGGCGCCAAGCTCGCCGCCGAACTCGGCGGCGAGGCCCACGCGATCCTGCTCGGCGAGAACGTGCCGCAGGATCTGGCGGCGACGCTCGGCAAATACGGTGCCAAGAAGGTGCTCGTCGCCGAGGGTCCCGAGGGACTCGCGCAGCCGCTGGTCGACGCGATGGCCGCGGCGATCGCCGGTGGCGACTACTCCTACGCGCTGTTCGGCGGCGGCCTGCTCGGTTTCGAGATCGGCGCCGGTCTGGCCGCGCGTCTCGGCGCCGGCGTGGCGATGGAGGTCACGAACGTGCGTGCCGAGAACGGCGAGCTGATCGCAGAGCGACCGATCCTCGGCGACTCGGCGATCTCCGAGATCAAATACCGCTCGGACGTCGGCATCATCATTGGGCGCCTGAACGCGTTCGAGATCAAGCAGAGCGGCGACGCCGACGCACCGGTCGAGCAGCTCAGCTTCGAGCTGAGCCCGCACGCCTCGCAGGCGACGATGGTCACGCGCGGCGAACAGCGTGGCGCCGACGTCGACATCGAGGGCGCCGACATCCTCGTCGCAGGTGGTCGCGGACTCGGCAAGGCCGAGGGCTTCGAGCTGGCCGAGGACCTCGCCAAGGCGTTCGGCGGCAACAGCGCCGTCGCTGCCACCCGCGCAGTCGTCGACGCCGGTTGGTACCCCTACGCCGCGCAGATCGGGCAGACGGGCAAGACGGTCTCGCCGAAGCTGTACCTCGCCGCGGGCATCTCGGGCGCGATCCAGCACAAGGTCGGGATGCAGTCCTCGGAGAACATCGTCGCGATCAACAAGGACGCGAACGCGCCGATCTTCGAATTCTCCGACCTCGGCATCGTGGGCGACCTGAACAAGATCCTGCCGAAGCTGACGGAGGCCGTGAAAGCGAAGAAGGGGTCATAGGCATGTCGGCGCACAACGGCAACGGCAAGGTCGCACCAGACCAGTTCCCGCCGCCGGTGAACTCGCAGAAGGAGTTCATCAAGCGCGGGCTGGACGACGAGGACGAGCTGATCGAGGTCGGCGTCGCGATCGTCGGCGGGGGGACGGCCGGGCTGGCGTGCGCCAACCGCCTGCTGCAGCTCCTGGCGGACGACCCGGAGACGATGGAGCGCCTCGGCGAAGTTCCGGTCGCGGTGGTCGAGAAGGCGAAGACGTGCGGCGGGCACAACCTGTCCGGCGCCGTGATGCGCCCCAAGCCGCTCGAAGAGCTGTTTCCGGAGATGACCCGCGAGCAGTGGCGCGAGGAGGGCTTCGCCTTCGGCGAGGTGACCAAGGAGGCGGTCTACATGACGCCGACGGGCAAGACGAAGCTGCGCATACCGCCGCCGCCACCGTTCAAGAACCACGGCAACGAGGTCGTTTCGGTCTCGGCGCTGGCGCGCTTTCAGCAGCGCCAGGCCGAGGAGGCAGGCGCCTACATCCTCACCGAGACCTCGGCGACGCAGCTGGTCGTCGAGGACGGTCGCGTGGTCGGCGTGCGCTCGGGCGACAAGGGCCGTGGCAAGGACGGCGAGCCGCTTGGCAACTTCGAGCCGGGCACCGATATCAAGGCGCAGGCGACGGTGCTCGCCGAGGGCTGCTGGGGCCACCTGACGGGCGCCGCGATCAAGGAGTTCGAGCTCGCCGAGAACCGTGAGCCGCAGGTCTGGGAGCTCGGTGTCAAGGAGGTCTGGAAGGTCCCCAAGCCGCTCGACCGCTTGATCCACACGATCGGGCCGTGGCCGCTGAAGCTGTCGGCCAAGTACGGGCAGATCGGCGGCACCTGGATCTACCCGATGAAGGACGAGAAGACCGGCGAGCACCTCGTCTCGATCGGTTTCGTGATCGACCTCGAGTACGCCGACGCGACGACCTCGGCGCACGACCTCCTTCAGCAGTTCAAGACACACCCGCTGGTCAGGGGCATCCTCGAGGGCGGCGAGCGTGTGGCCTGGGGCGCGAAGGCGCTGCCGGGCGGCGGCTACTGGTCGATGCCGAAGCTGACGATGCCCGGAGCGCTCTTGATCGGCGACGCCGGCGGCATGGTCGACACGGTCTCGCTGAAGGGCGTGCACCATGCGATCAACTCGGGCAAACTCGCCGCTGAGGCGATCTACGCGGCGCTCTCGCGCGGCGAATCGAGCTTCGAGTCCTTCGAGCAGGCGATCGAGGACTCGGTCACGGGCAAGGAGCTGTATGAGGTGCGCAACACGCGCCAGCCCTTCCAGCACGGCTTCCTGCAGGGCGGTCCGATCGTCAATCTCGCGATCGCGACGAAAGGGCTGCTGCCCCCGGGTCGCCTGGCCTGGCACCGCAACGACGCCAAGCCGATGTTCATCGGCAACACGGCGAAGTCCTATCCCAAGCCGGACGGGAAATACATCTTCGACAAGCTCTCCTCGGTGTTCATCACCGGCAACGCCACGCGAGACGACGCGCCGAACCACATCCGGCTGCACAAAAACGTGCCGCGCGAGATCGCCGAGACGTGGCGCTGGATGTGTCCGGCGGGCGTCTATGAGATCCCCGAGGACGCGCCCGAGCACGGCGAGGTGGACGTGATCGTCAACTACACCAACTGCGTGCAGTGCGGGGCGATCACGGCGAAGGGCGGACGGTTGACGACGCCCGAGGGTGGCGACGGCCCGCTGTACCAAATCCTCTAGCGGCGCGATGGACGGCGCGCTACGGCGTCCTCACCGATCGTGGATCGAGTGCGATCCCCGATCGGCCGGCACGCGTGCCGAAGCCGAGAGGCACTCGCTCCACTTCGCATCCCCGTGTCGGCCGGCACGCCACGCGAACGGCCTGTGCCCGTCAGGGTGCGTCCTGTATCGCTTGTCTCTCGCGCCGCCAGGCCACCCGTGGGCCGCGGCCGCGAAACATCTGCTCAAAGCCGGTGTTAGAGGGTTGTCATGGACGGCCCGTCGCTTCGTTTCCAGCTCGCAACGCGCGCATCTATGCGCGCGTTGGCGGCGCTCGTATGCGTGACGGTGTTGCTGCTCGGCGCCGCCGGGACCGAAGCCGGCGCCCAGGGCGCGCCGTCGGGCGGGGCCGGCGCACAGCCGCTCGCGCCGCCGGCCGCAGGCGGCGTCTCGGCGACGCTTGAAGAATGTGTCACGGCGGCCGTGCAGGAACAGCGGGCGGTCGCGTTCTCCGGCGAAATGACGGCAGTTCCCGGCACGACGCGCATGGCGATGCGCGTCGACCTCGAGGAGCGCGCCCCGGGCGAAGCGGAATTCCACACCGTGACCGCCGCGGGGCTGGGCGTATGGCGCTCCTCCGACGCCAAGGTGAAGGTCTTCAAGTACCTCAAGCAAGTGACCAACCTCTCCGCGCCGGCCTCTTACCGCGGCTTCGTGCGCTTCCGTTGGTTCAACTCCAAGGGTCATGTAATCAAGCGTGCGGACAGGCTGACGAGTAGGTGCCTGCAGCCGGGTGCGCCCGTCGAACCCACCGAAACGCGCCCCGGCAGTGGTGCGGGCACGACGAACACCGGCGCCACGACGCCTGCGGCTTGATCGAGCGACGGCAGAGACGGAGCCACCGCTTGCCGGGCGAGCGCCGATCGCTAGAATGAGCGAACGATGAAGGCCAAGATCCACCCGACCTACACACGAGCCCGCGTGCACTGCACCTGCGGCAACGAGTTCATCACCCGTGCCACGCAGGAGGAGCTGCGCGTCGAGGTGTGCTCGAACTGCCACCCGTTCTACACGGGTCGCCAGAAGCTCGTGGACAGCGGCGGGCGCGTCGAGCGCTTCCAGCGCCGCGTGGCCAAGGGCCGCTTGGCCCAGACTCGGTCAGCCAGCTAGCGCGATGTCCTCCCGTCTAGCCGGTTCGCCGACGACGACGGTCGAGAACGAGGACCCGCCGGCGACGCTCGACGCAGATCGCCACGCCGGCTCCGCCAACGGCGCCGGCGGCGATGTCCTGCAGAACGCCGACGCCGACGAGCACGGCCAGCTGAACGCGCGGCGCGACGCGCCGGTCGGCGGCCAGGCGGTGCTCGAGGGCGTGATGATGCGTGGCGTCTCCAATTGGGCGGTGGCGGTGCGCAAGCCGAGCGCCGAGCAGCTCGCCGAGGGCGAGCGCTCGCCCGAGGAGGCGGCGTTGGGGGAGATCGAGGTCACCGCCTTCCCGCTGGAGTCGGCGCTCAAGCGCCATCGCGTGCTGCGCCTGCCGATCATCCGTGGCATCGTCGCGCTCGGCGGCTCGCTCGTGATCGGCTTCCGCGCGCTCGAGGTCTCCGCCAACGCGCAGCTGCCGCCCGAGCCGAAGGACGAGACTCAGGCTGACGCAAACGGTGTGGTCGAGCCGGCCGAGCCGGACGAGATCCCGAAGGCGGTATGGGCGGGCACGGTGCTCGTCGCGCTCGTCTTCGCGATCGTGCTGTTCTTCCTGATCCCGGTCGGGCTGACGAGCCTGATCAAGGACCAGCTCGGCTCCTCGTTCTTGTTCTGGCTGATCGAGGGCGTCGTGCGCACGGCGATCTTCCTCGGCTACATGCTGCTGCTCTCGCGCCTGCGCGACCTGCGCCGCGTGTTCGAGTACCACGGAGCCGAGCACAAGACGATCTCCTGCTTCGAGGCCGGCCTGCCGCTGACGCCGGCCCACGCGCAGCGCTTCTCGCGCCTGCACCCGCGCTGCGGCACGAGCTTCCTGCTCGTCGTGATGATCGTGGCGATCTTCGTGTTCGCCCCGATCGGCCTGCCCGCCTGGTACTGGCTCGTCGCGACACGGATTCTCGGCGTGCCGCTGATCGCCGGCATCTCCTTCGAGCTGATCAAGTTCGCCGGACGCAACCGCAGTCGCCGCTGGGTGCGCGCGGTGATGTGGCCGGGGCTGAAGCTCCAGCTCTTGACCACGCGCGAGCCCGACCTCGACCAGCTGGCCGTCGCGATCGCGGCGCTCGAGGCGGTGCTCGAGCGCGAGACCCCCGGCGCGCTGTCGGCCGAGGATCTCGTCGGCGTCGAGGTCGTCGCCTAGCCAGACGGCCGATAGGCGGCGCGAGCCCGTGTCCTCGGTCGCTCGCGTGCCGAAGCCGGTAGACACTCGCTTCGCTCGCATCCCCGTTTCGGCCAGCACGCCACGCTCCCTGCGTCCTTGGCTCGCTTGCCTCTCGACCGTCTGGGCGCAGCCGTTCGCCAAGCTGGCCGCGCTGTCTGCCGCTGTCTGCCGCCAACGGGCGGCCCATAGACTGGTCACGATGATCGAAGACCTCGTCAAGCAGATCGAGAGCCGCTTCGCCGAGCTCGGCGAGCAGATGACCGATCCCGAGGTGATCTCCGATCGCGAGCGCTACGCCGAAGTGGGTCGCGCCTACAGCCAGCTGGAGGCGGCGGCGAAGCTGGCGACGCAGTGGCGCGAGGCGCAGGAAACGGCGGCCGGCGCGGAAGAGATCCTCGCCGAGGAGGACGATTCGGAGCTGCGCGAGGAGCTGGCCGGCGCACGCGAGCGGATCGAGCAGATCGAGGAGGAGATCCGCATGGCGATGGTCGAGCGCGACCCCAACGACGAGAAGAGCGTGATCGTCGAAATCCAGGGTGGCGCGGGCGGCGACGAGGCCGGGCTGTGGGCGGGCGACCTCTACCGCATGCTGACCAAGTACGCCGAGCGGCGCGGCTGGCAGTCCGAGCCGATGGAGATCGGCGACGGCAAGTACACGTTCGCGATCAAGGGCGACGGCGCCTACTCGGTGTTCAAGTTCGAGGGCGGCACGCACCGCGTACAGCGCGTGCCGCAGACGGAGTCACAGGGCCGCGTGCACACCTCGACGGCGACCGTCGCCGTGCTGCCCGAGGTCGAGGACGTCGACGTGCAGATCGATCCCAACGAGCTGCAGATCGATGTCTACCGCTCCTCCGGTCCCGGCGGGCAGTCGGTCAACACGACCGACTCGGCGGTGCGCATCACGCACAAGCCCACGGGGATCGTCGTTTCGATGCAGGACGAGAAGTCCCAGCTACAGAACCGCGAGCGCGCGCTGCGCGTGCTGCGCGCGCGCCTGTACGAGCGGGCGCTTGCCGAACAGCAGGCCGAGCTCGCCGCCGACCGCCGCTCGCAGGTCGGCACGGGCGATCGTGCCGAGAAGATCCGCACGTACAACTACGGCGAGCGGCGCGTGACCGATCACCGCATCAAGCTGACCGTGCACAACCTCGACGACGTGCTCGAGGGACAGCTCGACGAGCTGACGAACGCGCTGCAAGCCGACGAGAAGCGCCGCCGCCTGCAGGCGCAGGCCGCGGCGTGAACGCACGGGCCGACGCCCCGAGACGCGTGCAGGGTACGAGCGTGCGCGATGCGCTGCAGGGCGCGATCACGGCAATCGCTGCGGCCGGCGGTGAGACGCCGCGCTTGGACGCGGAAGTGCTGCTCGCGCACGTGCTCGGCGTGGGGCGCGAGCGGTTGCTGCTCGACGGCGATCTGACCGTCGCCGGAACGGCGGTGCGCTCCTACCAGGACGCCGTCAGGCGTCGCGCGGTGCTGCGCGAGCCGGTCGCCTACATCAGCGGCAGCCGAGCCTTCCGCCGGATCGAGCTCGCCGTCGACGCGCGTGCGCTGATTCCACGCCCGGAGAGCGAGCTGCTCGTGGAATGCGCGCTCGATCTCCCCGCGGGTGCGCGCGTGCTCGACGTCGGCAGCGGCAGCGGCGCGATCGCGCTTGCGCTCAAGCACGAGCGCCCGGATCTCGACGTGAGCGGCAGCGACCGGAGCGTCGACGCGCTCGAGCTCGCCCGCACCAACGCCGCCCGGCTGGAGCTCGATGTCGAGTTCGTGCAGGCCGACCTGCTCGAAGGCGTGCCCGATGAGTTCGATGCGCTGCTCGCCAACCTGCCCTACGTGGCCGAGCGCGATCGCGCGACGCTTGCGCCGGAGATCCTCCGCCACGAGCCGCCCGGCGCGCTGTTCGCCGGGGAGGACGGGCTCGACGCGATTCGCGCTCTGCTCGCGCAGCTGGCGAGCCGACAGAGCGAATGCTTCGTGGCGCTGGTGGTCGGCGCCGGGCAGGCGCCGACCGTCGCCGAGATGCTTCGCGCGGCCGGGTTTGCAAAGGTTGAATGCATGCACGACCTTGCGGGTATGGAGCGGGTGGTGAGAGCGGAGCGCAACGTGGCAGACGGGTCCGCGGGAGAGGAGTCTGCGCAGCGGTGAGCCCGACGCTCGGTGCCGAGGACGCAGAGCGCCTGCGCGCATGCGTGGCCGGCGGTGGCGTGGCTGTGTTCCCGAGCGACACGGTCTACGGCGTCTGCTGCGATCCAGAGGACGAGGCGGCCGCACAGCGCCTTTACGAGCTGAAGGGCCGCCCGGCGGCGCGGCCGGCGGCGGTCATGTTCTTCGCGCTCGAGCAGGCCCTACGGGCGCTGCCCGAGCTGCTCGCGGCCGAGCGCGCGGCGCTCCAGGCGCTCTTGCCCGGGCCGGTCACGCTGCTGCTCGAGAATCGCGCCGGCGACTTCCGTGCGGCCTGCCGTCAGGACCCGGCGACGCTCGGTCTGCGCGTGCCCTGGCTGCCCGAGAGCCTGCACGCGCTGTGCTCGATCGCCGAGCCGGTGATGCAGACGAGCGCCAACATGTCCGGCCAGCCCGACGCGCGCACGCTCGCCGAGGTGCCGTCGAGCCTGCGCGAGGGGGCCGACGTCGTGCTCGACGGAGGCACGCTGCCGGGAACGCCATCGACGGTCGTCGACCTGCGCGAGTACGAGCAGAGCGGCGCCTGGTACGTGCTGCGCGAGGGCGCGCTCGCCGCCGAGGCCGTCGGCGAGCTGCTCGAGGGCGCGCCGGCGCGCTGAGCTGGAAATCCCCCACACGCGCGTGCTAGCCTCGTGACAGCTGCCGCGACTGGCGCCTGAGGTGGGATCGACCACCGGGGAGCGGCCAGCTCAACCGCCGCGCGCCTGGGCATCAAGTCTTCACAGTCCGCTCAAGGAGGGCGTCGTGTCCGAGCTCAGCCCCGATTACTTCAACCGCCCGCTCAGCGAGGTGGACCCCGAGATCGCCGATGTGCTGCGCGGCGAGCTCGAGCGCGAGCAGCGCACGCTCGAGGCGATCGCCTCGGAGAACTTCGTGCCGCGTGCGGTGCTCGAGTGTCAGGGGTCGGTGCTCACGAACAAGTACGCCGAGGGATACCCCGGTCGCCGCTACTACGGCGGCTGCGAGTGGGTCGACGTCTCCGAGCAGCTCGCGATCGACCGTGCCAAGGCGCTGTTCGGCGCCGAGCACGTAAACGTCCAGCCGCATTCGGGGGCGCAGGCCAACACGGCCGTCTACCACGCGCTGCTGCAGCCGGGCGACACGATCATGGGCCTCTCGCTGGCGCACGGCGGGCACCTGACGCACGGGATGAAGATCAACGTCTCGGGGCGCCTCTATGACATCGCTCCCTACGAGGTCGACCGCGAGAGCAGCCTGATCGACATGGACGAGGTCGCCCGGATCGCGCGCGAGCGCCGGCCGAAGCTGCTGCTCGCAGGCTGGTCGGCCTACCCGCGCCGGCTCGACTTCCCGCGCTTCAGGGAAATCGCCGACGAGGTCGGCGCGCTGCTGATGGTCGACATGGCGCACTTCGCCGGGCTCGTCGCGGCCGGCCTTCACCCGAACCCGATCGAGCACGGCGCCGACGTGGTCACGACGACGACGCACAAGACGCTCGGCGGGCCGCGCGCGGGCACGATCTTCTGCAAGCAGGAGTACGCCAAGAAGATCGACTCGGCCGTCTTCCCCGGCCAGCAGGGCGGGCCGCTCGAGCACGTGATCGCGGCCAAGGCGGTCACGTTCAAGATCGCCGCCTCAGAGCTGTTCGCCGAGCGCCAGCGGCGCACGCTCGACGGCGCTCGTGCCTGGGCGCAGGAGCTCGCCAAAGCCGGTCACGGTGTGAAGGTGCTGAGCGGCGGCACCGACGTGCACCTCGTACTGGTCGATCTGCGTGACTCAGACCCCGAGCTGACCGGTCGCCAGGCCGAGGACCGGCTGCACGCGATCGACATCACCGTCAACCGCAACGCCGTGCCGTTCGATCCGCGGCCGCCGATGGAGGCCTCGGGCCTGCGCATCGGCACGCCGGCGCTCGCCACGCGCGGCCTGCAGCACGAGGACTTCGTCGAGGTCGGCAAGATCATGGCCAGCGCGCTAACGCCCGAATACGAGTCGCGCGCAGGCGAGCTGGCCGAGCGCGTGGGGGCGATCGTCGAGCGCTACCCGCTTTACGAAGGGATAGCTCAGGCCGGCATCCAGCCGGCCTACTGAGGCAACGACCGCCTCCGAGCGGTCGAGGGGTCTCAGGCGGGCGTCGAGCCCGCCTATTGAGTCGACGTTCGCCCTCCGGGGCGTCCATGACCGGCTCCTTCCGGGCCAATCGCCGGCACGACGGTCCAGCGTCGCCGGACGGTCGTGCGCTGGTGTGCGACGTCCCCGCCTGCGATGCTGTTCGGGTCAGATGGCGCATCCAACCGAGCTCGACGCTCTATACGCCTTCCTGCTTGCCGCTGCCGTGACGGCGCTGTTGACGCCGCTCACGATGCGCTTCGCGAGCGCGGTCGGGGCGATCGACGAGCCGCGTGAGCGCGGCCTGTCGGAAAGCTCGACACCGCTGCTCGGTGGCCTCGCGATCTTCGCCGGCACGCTCGTCGCCGGGCTGATCTGGCTGCCAGCCGGATTCGGCAAGGACCATCAGCTGTGGCACGGCGTGCTGCTCGCCGCCGGCGTGATCGCGCTCGTGGGCGCGCTCGACGATCGCTTCGACACCCCGCCGCTGGTCAAGCTCGCCGGCCAGATCGTGGCGGCGGTGATCGTCGTGCACTACGGCGTCGCCGTGAAGGCGATCACGCTGCCGTTCGTCGGCACGCTGGCTTTCCCAAATGCCGGCGTGACCAACGCCGGCCCGGTGCTGAGCGTGATCGGGCTCGTCGTGATGATGAACGTCGTCAACTTCTCCGACGGCGTCGACGGCCTCGCGGCCGGCGTCTGCATGATCATCGCCGCGGCGATGACGATCATCGCCTTCGATCTCGGCCGCCAGCAGCCGGGCGTGCTGGCCGCGATCACGGCCGGCGTCGCGCTCGGCTTCCTGATCTTCAACTTCCCGCCGGCCTCGAGCTTCATGGGCGACTGCGGCGCCAACCTGCTCGGCCTCTTGATGGGCGTGATCACGGTCGAGGCGGCCGTCAAGACGGCGGCGGTCGTGTCGTTCGTGCTGCCCCTGATCCTGCTCGCCGTGCCGTTCCTCGACACGACCTTCGTCGTGCTCAAGCGCCTGAAGTATCGCCAGCCGATCTACCGACCGGACAGCGAGCATTTCCATCACCGGATGGCGCGGATCGGCTTCTCCGGCAGGCGCACGATCGCCTACCTGTATGCCTGGACGCTGATGCTTGCCGGGCTCGCGCTGGCGCTGCGCTTCATCCCCTACAGCGACCACAAAGGGCACCTGCACACCGGCTGGACGCTCGTGCTGATCGCGCTCGGGCTGATCGTGGCCGCGGCCAGCGTTTACCTCGTCTACGTGCTTGAGATCCTCAAGTTCCGCCGGCTGGCGGCGATGCGCCTGCGCCTGCTGCGCCCCGACGCCTCAGCGACGGAGATCGAGCAGGGCGTCGTGCGCGACCTGGAAACGGGCGAGATCGATGCGGTGAGAATGAATGATGGTGTGCACACGCCCGTGGGCGACCGCACGCGGGGGCGTGAGCAGCCCTTCGCCGAGCGGCAGGTGGATCAGGACGGCGTACGCGCAGAACAGCAGCGTGGCGGCCCGCAGCCGCCGGTCGCCGCCGACGGCCGCTAGCGGCAGCGCCCAGATCGCGTACCACGGCAACAGCCATGCCGTGGAGAGCAGCAGCGCGAGCGTCGTCCAGCCGGCGGCGACACGCCAATCTGCCCCCCGCGCCGTGCGCCACAGTGCGAGCACGAGCGTTGCCACGAACAATGCGGCGAACAGGTTGCGCCACCACCCCGGCGTGCCGCCGAGCCCGAACAGACGCGCCGTCTCGGCCGGGATGCTGTGCACGGCGACGAGCTGCTGCTGCTCACCGACCGCGCCGAGGAAGCCCAGCGCGTGGCTGCCGAAGCCGATCAGCCCGATCGCGCCGAGCACGACCAGTCCGAGCGCGGCGCCCTCGAGCGTTCCCCGTCGATCGCGTGCGCGCGGCGCGCCGAGCAGCATGAACGGCAGCGCCAAGCCGGCGCTCACCTTCACGCCGACGCCCGCCACGAGCGTCGCCGCGGCTGAGCCGAAGCGCGGCGCGGCCCCGGCCGTCAGCGCCAGCGCGATTGAGAGCGCGAGCAGGATCAGCGTGTCGTTGTGGGCGCCGCCGACGGCGAGCACGAGCAGCACCGGATTGAGCCCGACGAAGGCCGCCGCCCAGCGGCGCGACTGCCCGAGGCGCCCGGCGGCGCGCGCGAGCAGCGCGACGGCGCCGAGGCTCGACAGCACGGCGAGCGCCTTGAACGCCCACAGCCCGCCGGACAGCCCGAGCGGCACGAAGGCGTAGCTCAGCAGCGTGAACAGCGGGCCGTAGGGGGAGTGCTGGTAGGGCCAGCCGAGGAACGCGAAGACTTCGTCACTCGATGCCTGCGCCGCCACGTGCGTGTAGGGGTCGAGGCCGTGCAGCGCGCCGAGTCGCGCGAAGCCGATGTAGCCGAACACGTCCTGGGAGATCAGCGGCGGTCCCAGCAGCAGGATCGTGTGGGCCACCACCACGGCCGCCGCGATCGCGCGCAGGCTGAGCACGCGCGCAGCGAGCAGCACGAGCAGGTAGCTCGCGCACATGATCAGGCTGAGCGTCTGAAAGCCGGCCGAGCCGATGCTCAGGCCGAAGCCCTGCAGCGGCCCTGCCAGCCAGCCGATCCAGCCGCCGCTGCGCGAAGGGACGTACTGCGAGGGTTCACCGGCCGCGCCGGCCGCCGTCAGGAAGGTGGTCGCGACGACGCCGAGCAGCCCCAGCAGCCCCAGCGCCCGTAGCGGCCCGGTCCTGCGCAGCGCGGCGCCGGCCGATGGGGGTTGGCGATGGCGTGAGGCCGATGGCGCGGCCTCGATCGGCGCGCTGGAGGGTGCCGGGGCGATCGGCATCGGCTCATTGTTACGTCTGGCTGCCAGGCAGGCGTGTGGTGAGGAAGGTAGAATCAATGACGCAGCCGCGAAAACGCGTGCCCGGGGGCGCTGATCGGTGTACGTGTGTGTGCGGCACGCCAGGCGCCTACCCCAGGGCGTGCTGCCTTCCACATGCGACTTCACCGCCGCAAATCGACATCGAGTCGGGCCCCAGGGCCGCGACGCGTCCTGATCCTCTCTGCCGACGTCGGCGAGGGGCACGCTGCGGCTGCCCGTGCGCTGGCCGCACAGCTGAAGAACACGCCGGAGCCCACCGAGGTGACCGTGATCGACGGTCTCGCCGCGATGGGCCGCGTGCTCAAACCGGTCGTCGAGGACGGCTATCGCGTGCAGCTTCGCTTCATCCCATGGACCTACACGATCGTCTACGGGCTGCTCAACCACGTCCCGCCGATTCGCGTGCTGGCCACGCGCCTGTTGCGCCTGTTCGGCTCACGTCCGCTGGCGCGCGCGATCGCCGAGCACGACCCCGACGTGGTCGTCTCGACCTACCCGGCCGTCACGGTCGTGCTCGCGCGGCTGCGCCGCACGGGCGAGGTCAAGTGCCCGACGGTGGCCACGATCACCGACCTGACCGGTCTGTTCTTCTGGGCGCAACCGGGGATCGACATGCACATGGTGATGTACGGCGAGTCGCTGTCCTCGGTCGAGCGGATCGCCGGGCGCGACAGCGTGCAGCTGGTGGCGCCGCTGATCTCCGAGGAGTTCCTCAAACAGCGCTGCCCGCGCCAGGCGCGGCGCGAGCTCGGTCTGCCCGAGGACGGGCGCATGGTCGTCGTCTCCGGCGGCGGTTGGGGCGTAGGCGACGTGCTCGGCGCCGTGCGCGAGTTCATCCGCGTGCCCGAGGCGAGCAGCATCGTCGTGCTCGCCGGGCGCAACGAGCAGCTCGCCGAGAAGCTGCGGCGCACGTTCGGCTCAGAGTCGCGCGTGCACATCTACGAGTTCACCGACAAGATGCCCGAGCTGCTGGCGGCCGCCGACGTGCTCGTGCACTCGACCGGCGGCGTGACATGCCTGGAGGCGATGGCGGCGGGTACGCCCGTCGTCTCCTACGGCCTGCCCGTCGGTCATGCGCGAGTCAACACGCGTGCGATGGCGGCGCTCGACCTGGTGCGCCTGGCCAACGACACCAACGAGTTGCGCGAGCACGTGCGCGCTAGCTTCGCCGCGCGCCCGGAAGTGGCGCTCGCTGCGGCGAACGGGAGCGAGCCCTCAATCGGCGGCGCGGCCGTGACCTCTGCCGCTGCGGTTTCCGAGGCGCCGGCCCGGCGATCCGATGTCGCCGCCCCGCCCACGGGCCCCGGCGACCTCGCCGCGGCGGACGTTGTGCTACAGGCACCGCGCCGTGTGCGCCCGATCCCGCGCTGGCGCCTGCGCACGGTGGCGTTGGCATCGCAGCTCGTGCTGCTGCTCGGCTTTGGCATGTGGATGATGTCGACCGACGACGTGACCGCGCTGGCGAGCAAGATCCTGCACGTCCAGCCGCTCAAGCAGGTCAAGACCGATCAGCCCGACGTCGGGCTGATCCTGCACGTGCCGGCCGGCGACGTGGCGCCGATCGCCGCTGAGCTGGCCAAGCGCGGCATCCATGCGTCGTTCGCCGACGATGGTGGGGTGCCGAGCACGGCGGCGATCGCGCAGATGCGCTCGCTCGGCGATGAGCTCGTGCCGGAAGTCACAGGTCACTCGATCTTTCACTGGGTGCGCACGCGCAGCGCGCTGCATGCCCAGGCGCACGCGCTCGGCCTCTCCCACCGCTTCTACTTCCTGCAGCCGCGCGGCGGGCTGAGCGTCGGTCAGCTCGTGCTCGCGCGCACGGCCGGTGCGACGCCCGTCTGCGGCGAGCAGCGGCTGAGCGCCGGGGTGCTGCCTCAGGGCACGACGCGCGCCGGCGACGTGCTCGTGGTCGAGCTCGACGGCTCGCCCGCATCGGTCTCTGGGCTCGAACGGCTGATCTCCTGGCTGGGCGCGCGCGGGCTCGGCGCCGAGCCACTCGACTGGCTGACGCGCTCGCCCTCCATCAGCGCGACCAGCAGCTGAGAGCGCGCGAGCGTCGCCGCGCCGACGACCAGCAGCGCCAGCGAAGCCGACAGCGGCACGCCGCCCCACGGCGTGTCGGCGAAGCTCTCGCCGAACAGCAGCGGCGCGACGACGATCGGGATCACGGTCTGCGTGACGAACACGACCGGCGCGACCTGAATCGCCGGGCGCTCCTGCAGCGCGCTCATCTCGCTGAGCACGCCGACACCGGAGGCGAGCGCCGTCGAGAGCCCCCAGGCGATCGCCAGTCCCACGTGCCCGTTGGAGAGGTCGTCGGAGGCGAGCTTCGTGGCGATCCCGCTCCAGGCGCCGGCGAGCCCGGCGCCGATCATCGTCAGCGCCGCCGGCGGGCGCGCGAGCAGCCGCATGGCGTAGGGCAGCAGAGCGGCGAGGCCCAGCCCCAGCAGCACGAGCGTGATCGCGAGGTTCTCCGTGCCGTGCCCGGTCGAGCGCGGCGGCGCCGCCAGCCCTGCGCCGACGACGCCGACGACGATCGCGACAGTCGCCAGGTGCTCGCTGCGCCCGGCGTGCTCGCCGAGCATGCGCTGCGCGAGGAGCAGCAGCACGAGCAGGCCGGCCGCGAGCGCCGGCTGCACGACGACGAGCGGCGCCAGCAGCAGCGCCACGAGCTGCAACGGCCAGCCGAGGATCGACAGGCCCGTGCCGAGCAGCCAGCGCGCGCGGCGCAGCAGGCGCCAGGCGAGCGCCAGGCGCAGGTGCTCGCCATGCGGCGCCTGCTTGGCGTCCATCGCCTGCAGCGCGATCCCTAGGCTGTAGAGGGTCGACGCCGCAACGGCCGCTGCAATGCCCAGCACCAGATCGACCATGTCTGCCCACGATCATCGCAGCCCCAGTCCCCCGATTGCCGGAGCGACGCTCGCGTTGGCGCTCGCCGTGCCCGTCACCGGCTACCTGCTCCCGGGCCTGGCCGCCGCGCTGCCCGCGCTGCGACGGCCACTCGGCGTGGAGGACCGCACGGCCGGCGGCGTCGGCTACGCGCTGACGTTCGACGACGGTCCGCACGCGCAGGGCACGCCGGCCGTGCTCGAGCTGCTCGCCGGCGCCGGCGTGCGCGCGACGTTCTTCCTCGTCGGCGAGCAGGTCCGGCGCAACCGCTCGCTCGCACGCGAGATCGTCGCCGCCGGCCACGGGATCGGCGTGCACTGCGAGCGCCATCGCAACCTGCTGCGCCTGACGCCGGCGCAGACGCGCTCGGACATCGAACGCGCCGAGGCTGTGATCGCCGAGACGACCGGCATCGTGCCGGCGCTCTACCGCCCGCCGTACGGGGTGCTCAACGGGGCGGCGCTGCTGCTGGCGCGCAAGCGCGGCTGGCGCACGCTGCTGTGGAGCCACTGGGGGCGCGATTGGGAGCGGCGCGCCACAGCGGACTCGATCGCCGCGCGCGTGACCGATGGCGCCGGCGAGGGATCGGTGCTGCTGCTGCACGACGCCGACGATTACTCGGCGCCCGGCTCGTGGCAGAACACGGTCGCGGCGCTCCCGCGCGTGCTGGCCACGCTCGCCGAGCGAGGGCTGAGACCCGTCGCGCCGTGAACGCTGGGTAAAATCGCTCGCTTGTCCAGCGCCGTATCGATCGACCACGCCGGCTCGCCCGCCGCGCTGAAGCCGGCTGCCCTCGGCCCGACCGCCTCCGTTGGCACGGCGGTGCGCACCCGCACGCGCACACGCTGGTGGGTCGAGCTGCTGGTGATCGGCTGGCTGCTGTTCGTGTATGACGCGATCAACAACCTCGCGCCGCTGCGGTTCGCGACGGCGCTCGGCAACGGGCGCGGGATCCTGCACGTCGAGCGCGTGCTGCATATCGATCCCGAGCTCTCGCTCGACCGCTGGCTGGCCTCGCACCACACGCTGGCGACGATCCTCGCCAACTACTACGACAACGCCCACTTCGTCGTCACGCTCGGCCTGCTCGGCTATCTGTGGTGGGCGCGCACCGAGGAGTACCGCCCGCTGCGCAACTCGCTCGTGCTCGTCAACGTGATCGGCTTCATCGTGTTCTGGCGCTTCCCGGTCGCGCCGCCGCGGATGCTCGACGGCTTCACCGACGTCGTCGCCTCGACGCACGCGTTCGGCTCGTGGCACACGGGCGCGCTCGCCTCGCAGGCCAACCAGCTGGCGGCGATGCCGTCACTGCACATGGCGTGGGCCGCCTGGTGCGCGCTTGCGCTGTGGCGGATCAGCGCGCGCAGGTGGGTTCGCGCGGTGGCGCTGCTGTACCCGTGCGCGACGGCGCTGGCCGTGCTCGCGACGGGTAACCACTTCGTGCTCGACATCGTCGGCGGCCTGCTCGCAATGGCGCTGGCGGTGTGGCTCGTCGGCTCGCCCGAGCGCCTCGCCGGCAGGCTCTCGTGGTCGAGCATCAAGCGAGCGCGGCAGGCTCGCGCCGCTCGTCGGACGCCCGCTCAGCGCCAGTCGCGCGCGCGAGGCGGCCGCGGCCGTGCCGCCGGCTAAAAACCCGCAAATCCGGCGTGGCGTATGTCACAAAGTTGTTACGAAGTCCGAGATCCTGGTATGGTGGAGCGCGCTGCCGCAGACCCCGCGAGGCGGCTCCGAAGGGCTTGGAGCGAGCCTCGGCTGCTCCGCCGCCATGTGCGCGCGGAGTTCTTGTCGGGTCTGTAGGGTGGCCCCACTGACATGCCAGATTTCGAAGCCCACGACGATCCCCTGCGCCTGAACGAGTCCAACAAGGACGAGCCGTTCAACGTACCCAAGTTGCGGCCGCGCTTCACGGCGCGGACCCGCCGGCTGGCCTGCCAGCAGTGCTTCAGCGCGCGCGGCCACGTCGCAGCGCGGCTGCGCCCGAGGCTCGACACGGGGCGCTGGCGCGCGGCGCGCCGTGCCTGCCCGTCTGCGCGCACGGTCGGCTTGCCGGCCACGATGCCGAGCCGGCGCAGGCGCCTGTGGACGACGTGCCACGGACGAGTATCCGGATCGCCCAGCTGACGTGTTTACCCTGCGCTACCTCGACGTGTGCCTGGTGCTCGCGACGGCCCCGTTCGTGCTCGCCGGCGGACTGCCGCTGACGGGCTACCTGATCGGCGCGGGCGCCTGGCTGCTGACGCGCCTGACCGCGGCCTTCCTACAGGTGCAGGCGCGCCGTGCGCCTGACATGAAGATCAAGGCCGGCCTGCAGCTGGCAGGGATGATGGGCCGCGTGTGGCTCGTCGCGCTCGCCGTGATCCTCGCGCGCGTGGCCGGCGGCAAGGCCGACGGGATCATGGCCGCCGCGCTCGTGCTCGCCGCCTTCACGGTGTACTTCGCGATGTCATTCCTCACCCGCGACGGCCCCACGCGTGCGGGGCCCAAGACGCCTGGCAGGACCGCGCCTGGGAGGCCGAGCACTTCATGAGCACGAGCACGATGGGAACGGGGGGTGTGCCGGCGGCCGACACGGCCGCCGAGATCTCGCGCCGCCCTGCGACAACCCCCGGCGAGGTCGACCCGCCGAAGAAGAGCGCCAAAAACAAGCTGCTGCTCGCGCTCGGCGTGTGGATCGGCGGCGTGATCGTGCTCGTCGCGATCTACGGCTTCAAAGGCACCCGCAACACCGAGTTTCAGCCGCAGAACGAGTTCAAGCTCGACAACTGGGTGCACCTCGGCATCTTCTCGATCAACAAGGCCGTGCTGTACCTGTTGCTCGCGGGCATCGCAACGTGCGTCAGCATGATCTGGATCGCGCGGCGCATGCAGCAACGCCCGAACAAGGTGCAGGCCGCCGTCGAGGCGCTGTTCGTGCTGATGCGCGACAACATCGCCGGGGGCGGAATGGAGGAGAAGCAAGCCGCCAAGTGGTTCCCGTTCATTGGCGCGCTGTTCCTGTTCATCTTCTTCTCGAACCTCATCGGATACATCCCGCTGCCGACCAACACCGAGCACAAGATCGACATCTTCGGCGCGCACATCCCGTCGTTCTCGCTGTATGCCGCCACTGCCAACCTCTCGATTCCTCTCGTGCTGGCGCTCGTCGTGTTCTTCTCCTACACCTATGAAGGCGTTCGCGCGAAGGGCCCGATCGGCTACCTCAAAGGCCTGATCCCCGGCGGCGTGGAAGGCGGCATGGCCGTGTTCATCTTCTTCCTCGAGCTGCTCTCCAACTTCATGCGGATCCTCTCGCTGACGATTCGTCTGTTCGCCAACATCCTGGCGGGCCACTTGATCATCTTGTTCATGGCGGGAGCGCTCGCCGTGATCCTCGGCGTCGCCTGGCTGGGCTGGTTCACGATCCCGTTCGGAATCGCCCTGTTCGCGTTCGAGGTCGGGCTGGTGGCAGCCCTGCAGGCGTTCATCTTTGCCACGCTCACCGCTATCTACCTCGGCGGCGCGGTCGCCGAAGACCACTAAAGGAGCCAATAGTCGTGCACATAGCTTTGATCACCCTCCTGGCGGCGGCCGAAGAAACCGCCAAGGCCGGAAAGTCGATCGGCCTCGGCGTCGGCGGAGGCCTCGGCGCCGTCGGAGCGGGCGTCGGCATCGGCATCATCTTCGGCAAGGCCATTGAAGCGATCACCCGTCAGCCCGAGATGCGCGACGAGATCACCCAGCTTCAGTGGCTCGGCTTCGCGCTTACCGAGGCCTGCTTCTTCTACGGCCTCGTCGCGGGCCTCTTGGCCGCGTTCATCGTCTGAGCGATGCTCGGCGCTCTCGCACAACCAGTGGTGCTCGCCGCCTCCAAGGGCAGCTTCCTGATCAAGCCGGGCATCGGCCTGATGCTGTGGACGCTGCTCGTGTTCGTCGTCACGATGGTGCTGCTCTCGCGCCTGGCCTTCCCGCGCATCTCCGAGGCGCTCGAACGGCGCAAGCGGGGCATCGAAGAATCGATCGACACGGCCGAGCGCACGCGCAAGGAGGCCGACGAGCTGCTGCACGAATATCGCGAGCGCTTGAAGCAGGCACGCGCACAGGCCGAAGAGATCGTGCAGCGCGCGCGCCAAGCCGCCGACGCTCACGAGCATGAGTCCAAAGAGCGCGGGCAGGAGATCCTCGCCGAAGCTACGAGGAAAGCAGAGCGCGACATCGAGGCGGCGAGCAAACGCGCGCTCGAGGACATCCGCCGCGAGGTCGCCGACCTGACGGTGATGGCGACCGAGAAGGTCACGCGCAAGGTGCTCGACACAGACGACCAGAAGCGGCTCGTGCAGGAGGCGCTCTCAGAGCTCGACTTCTCGTCGATCTCGGGAGGGGCGTCGAACAACTGATGGACGAGCTCGCCGAGGTCTACGCCCGCTCGCTGTTCGAGGTCGCCCGCGACCAGGGCAAGCTGGACGAGTTGCGCGAGCAGCTCGCCCAGTTCGCCGACGCGCTCGATCAGAACCGCGAGCTGGCCGTGTTCTTCTTCTCGCCGTACTTCTCGACCAAAGAGAAGCAGGACGGGCTGCAGCGCCTGCTCGACGGCGCCGAGGAGACGTTCCTGAACTTCCTCAAGCTGCTGATCGAGAACCACCGCATGCCGGTGATCTTCCGCACGCGCCAGCAGTTCGAGCGCCTGTGGGAGCGCGAGAACGAGCTCCTGCCGGTCGACATCACGAGCGCGATCGCGCTCGATCAGGAGACGACGGAGAACCTCGGGCGCACGATCGGCGAGCGCGCGGGGCGCAAGGTGAGGCTTGCCGCACACGTCGACCCGGACATCCTCGGCGGGATCGTGCTGAGGGTCGGCAACTCGATACTCGACGCATCAATTCGCAACCGACTGGAGCAGCTGCGCAGGCACGTTGCCCAAGGAGCCGCTTAGGAAGCCATGCAGATCAACCCTGACGAGATAACAAGCATCCTGAAGAGCCGCATCGAGGGACTCGACGGCGGGCGCGCCGAGCTGACCGAGGTCGGCACGGTCCTCTCGGTGGCAGACGGCATCGCGCGCCTGCACGGCCTGGAGAACTGCATGTCCTTCGAGCTGCTCGAGTTGCCGCACGGGGTCACCGGCCTCGCGCTGAACCTCGAGTCCGACAACGTCGGCGCGGTGCTGTTCGGCGAGTGGGAGCACGTCTCCGAGGGCGACACCGTCAGGCGCACGGGCCGCCTGCTCGACATCCCCGTCGGCGAGGGCCTGCTCGGGCGGATCGTCGACCCGCTCGGGCGCCCGCTCGACGGCAAGGGCGACATCGACACGAGCGAGCGCCGCCCGGCCGAGTTCAAGGCACCGGGCGTCGTTCAGCGCCAGCCGGTCACCGAACCGATGCAGATCGGCCTGAAGGCGATCGACGCGATGATCCCGATCGGCCGCGGCCAGCGAGAGCTGATCATCGGCGACCGCCAGACGGGCAAGACGGCGATCGCGATCGACGCGATCATCAACAACAAGGACACCGGCGTGATCTCGGTGTACGTGGCGATCGGTCAGCGCATGGCGACGGTCGTGGCGCTCGCGCAGACGCTCGACGAACACGGCGCGCTGGACAACACGATCATCGTCGCCGCGCCGGCCGACGAGGCGGCGCCGATCAAGTTCATGGCGCCGTACGCGGGCTGCGCGATGGGCGAGCACTTCCTCTACAACGGCAAGCACGCGCTGTGCGTGTACGACGACCTGACCAAGCACGCCTACGCCTACCGGCAGATGTCGCTGCTGCTGCGCCGCCCGCCGGGTCGCGAGGCCTACCCGGGCGACGTCTTCTATCTGCACTCGAGGCTGCTCGAGCGCGCGGTCAAGCTGAACGACGATCTCGGCGGCGGCTCGCTGACGGCGCTGCCCGTGATCGAGACGCAGGCGGGCGACGTCTCGGCGTACATCCCGACCAACGTGATCTCGATCACCGACGGGCAGATCTTCCTCGAGTCGGCGCTGTTCAACTCGGGCGTGCGCCCGGCGATCAACGTCGGCATCTCCGTCTCGCGAGTCGGCGGCAACGCGCAGATCTCGCCGATGAAGAAGGTGGCCGGGCGGATCAAGCTCGAGCTCTCCCAGTTCCGCGACCTGGAGGCCTTCGCGCAGTTCGGCTCGGATCTCGACGCGGACACGCAGAAAACGCTGGCCCGCGGCGAGCGCCTGGTGGCGACGCTCAACCAGCACGAGCGCGAGCCGCTGGCGGTCGAGGACCAGGTCGTGCAGATCTACGCGGCCACCAACGGCTTCCTCGACCGGCTGAAGACCGAGCGCGTGGGGGAGTTCCTGGCGGAGCTGACCGAACGGATGCACGCCCAGCACCAGGACGTGCGCGAGAAGATCGCAGGCGGCGACTGGTCGGATGAGACGCAGAAGGCCGTGCACTCAGCGGTCGAGACGTTCGCCGGCGACTTCGGCTATGACCTCGACGAGGAGGGCCTTGCGCTGGAGCAGGACGCGCCGCTGCGCGGCGACGAGGGCGCGGCTCGCGAGGAGGCCCCGGCGGCTGCCTAGGGCGGACGCGGGCGAACAGAGATGGCCTCACAGCGCGACGTCAAGGACCGCATCTCCTCGGTCAAGAACATCCAGAAGATCACGCGTGCGATGGAGATGGTCGCGGGCGCGCGCCTGCGCCGCGCCGAGCAGCGGATCGCGGCGCTCAGGCCGTATGCGGATGCGCTGCGGCGGATGACGCGCCAGGCCGCCCAGGCGGCCGGTGCCGAGGCGAGCAGGCTGCCGCTCCTCTCCGAGCACGAGAGCACGACCAAAGTCGGCCTGCTGCTCGTCACGGGCGACCGCGGGCTGGCGGGCGGCTTCA
Organism: Solirubrobacterales bacterium; assembly: GCA_044446425.1. Classification (GTDB taxonomy): domain Bacteria; phylum Actinomycetota; class Thermoleophilia; order Solirubrobacterales; family Solirubrobacteraceae; genus Palsa-744. Next base: position 35,375 of record JBIOEW010000002.1, read on the forward strand.
ACTCGCAGATCATCCGCGCCGGCGTGCGCATCGCGGGCGACTACGGCGAGGACGGCCTGCAGACGGCGTGGTATGCGACGGGGCGCCGCGGCGTCTCCTCGCTGAACTTCCGCGGGCACGAGCTGAGCGGAAGCTACACGGGCTTCGCCGACAAACCGGCCTACGCCGACGCGCGCTCGATCGCGGACGACCTGATCACGGGCTACGTCGACGGCAAGCTCGACCGCGTGGAGATCGTCTACAACGCCTACATCTCACCGCTGACCCAGCACGTCACGCGCGAGACGCTGCTGCCGCTGTCGCACGCGACGATCGCCACCGAAGAGCCAGAGCAGGACCAGGCCGACGGCGGCTCGGGCGAGCAGGGCGGCCCACGCGCGCTGGTCGACTACGAGCCCGACCCCGAAGAGATCCTCAAGCGACTCGTCCCGGATTACGTGGAGATCTCGATATACCGAGCGCTGGTGGAGTCGACGGCCGGCTTCTTCGGCGCACAGATGACGGCGATGCGCAGCGCCTCGGACAACGCCGGCGAAATCATCACCGACTTGACACTGCAGATGAACCGCGCCCGCCAGGCCGAGATCACGCAAGAGATCATGGAGGTCGTTGCCGGCGCCGAGGGCGTGACCTGAGCGGCCGACGGTCACTCGCACTCACCGTCAACGATTTTTAATTCTTAATATTTAAAGAGATAAAAGAGGAGAAGCGAAACGCGATGGAGGCCAGCACCGCAGCGCCACAGAGCACCAACGGCAGCTCCGAGGAGAAGCAGAACCTCGGACGCATCGAGGAGATCCAGGGCGTCGTGATCGAGGCCGTCTTCCCCGACCGCCTGCCCGAGATCAACCACGCGATCACGGTCGCGCGCCCAGCGGCCGCGGCGGCGGAGGAGGCCGAGGGGATCAGCCCGGGCGCCGAGGAGAGCGTGCTCGTGTGCGAGGTGCAGCAGCACCTCGGCGACGACCGCGTGCGAGCCGTGGCGATGGACACGACCGACGGACTGGCCCGCGGCCTCCAGGTGATCGACACGGGCGCGCCGATCACGGTGCCCGTCGGCGAGGCCACGCTCGGGCGCATCTTCAACCTGCTCGGCGAGCCGATCGATCTCGGCGAGGACTTGCCGGCGGACACGCCCAGGCGCAACATCCACCAGGAGGCGCCGCGCGTCGAGGACCTCACGCCGACGACCGAGATGTTCGAGACCGGCATCAAGGTGATCGATCTGCTCGCGCCGTATGCCAAGGGCGGCAAGGTCGGCCTGTTCGGCGGCGCCGGCGTCGGCAAGACGGTGCTGATCCAGGAGTTGATCCACAACCTCGCCAAGGAGCACGGCGGGCTGTCGGCGTTCTGCGGTGTCGGCGAGCGCTCGCGCGAGGGCAACGACCTGTGGCTGGAGATGAAGGAGTCGGGCGTGCTCGACAAGACGATGCTCGTGTTCGGGCAGATGAACGAGCCCCCCGGCGCGCGCATGCGCGTCGCGCTGTCGGGCCTGACGATGGCCGAATACTTCCGCGACCAGGGCCAGGACGTGCTGCTGTTCGTCGACAACATCTTCCGCTTCGTGCAGGCCGGCTCCGAGGTCTCGGCGCTGCTCGGGCGGATGCCCTCGCAGGTCGGCTACCAGCCGACGCTCGAGACCGAGATGGGCCAGCTGCAGGAGCGCATCACCTCGACCAAGAGCGGCTCGGTCACCTCGATCCAGGCGATCTACGTGCCGGCCGACGACTACACCGACCCGGCCCCGGCCTCGGTCTTCGCCCACCTCAACGCGACCACTGCGCTGTCGCGCTCGATCTCCGAAAAAGGCATCTACCCGGCCGTCGACCCGCTCGACTCGACCTCGACGATCCTCAAGGCCGACATCCTCGGCGAGGACCACTTCCGCGTGGCCAACGAAGTCAAGGAGATCCTGCAGCGCTACAAGGAGCTGCAGGACATCATCGCGATCCTCGGCATCGACGAGCTCTCCGACGAGGACAAGCTGATCGTGCAGCGCGCGCGCAAGATCGAGCGCTTCCTCTCCCAGCCGTTCTTCGTGGCCGAGCAGTTCACCGGCACGCCCGGCGCCTACGTGCCGATCGCCGAGACGATCCGCGGCTTCGACGAGATCATCCAGGGCAAGCACGACGAGGTGCCCGAGTCGGCGTTCTTCCTCAAGGGCACGATCGAGCAGGTCGTCGAGGCCGCCCGATGACCGGCGCATCTCTGCGTCCTCGGTCGCTCGCGTGCGAAGCACGCCACGCTCCCTGCGTCCTTGATCTGCTTGGTCCTCGGACGTCCTTGGGTCTCTGATGGCGCGCACCAAGTTCCCTGTCGAAGTGCTGACGCCCGAGGGCGAGGTGTTCAGCGAGGAGATCGAGATGCTCTCCACGCGCACCAGCGTCGGCTCGATCGGCGTGCTCGCCAACCACGAGCCGGTGCTCGCGATGCTCGAACCGACCGAGCTGCGCCTGTACCGCTCGGACTCCGACATCGTCCGCTTCGCGCAGGCCGAGGGGTACTTGCAGTTCGCCGAGAACCGTGCGCTCGTGCTCGTCGAGGAGGCGATCGCGCCAGACGCGCTCGATCGCCAGACGTACGAGACGCGCCTGAAGGAGGCACAGCGCGCGGCCGAGCAGGCCGACGAGGGCACCGAGCAGCAGGCTCGCGCCTTGCGCGACATCCGCCGCTACGAGGCCTTCCTCGCCGTCGGGCAGTCGTAGGTCGCCCCGTATTCCGGCTCGGTTGACCGGGCAGCGCTGGTAGCGCGCCCGCCCCGCTAGCCTTCCCAGCCTCATGAGCTCAGAGCGCGCCCCGATAGGAGTGATCGGCACCGGCTACGTCGGCCTGGTCACCGCGGCCGGCTTCGCCGAGCTGGGCAGCGAGGTGTGGTGCGTCGACATCGACGCCGCCAAGATCGAGCGCCTGCGCCGCGGCGAGACGCCGATCTACGAGCCCGGCCTGGAAGAGCTGCTGGCGAAGCACGCCGAGCGGCTGCACTTCTCGACCGACCTCGCCGACGCGCTCACTTACGCGCGCCTGCTGTTCGTCGCCGTCGGCACGCCTCCCACCCACTCGGGCGACGCCGACCTCTCCGCGGTCAACGAAGTGGTCGACAGCATGCCCGACTCCGAGCGTCACGCGCTGGTGATGAAGTCGACTGTGCCGTGTGGGACCGGCGCCACGATCGAGCGCAGTTTCGGCGAGCGGGGCAAGAGCGCGATGGCGTATGTCTCCTGCCCCGAGTTCCTCAAGGAGGGCTCGGCCGTGAAGGACTTCCTACACCCAGACCGCGTCGTGGTCGGCGACAGCGGCGACTGGGCCGGCGACGCGGTGATCGAGCTGTATGCGCCGCTGAACGCTCCACTCGTGCGCACCGACGTGGCCAGCGCGGAGATGATCAAGCTCGCCGCCAACGCATTTCTTGCCACGAAGATCTCGTTCATAAACGAGATCGCCAACGTTTGCGAGGAGACTGGCGCCGACGTGATCGAGGTGGCGCGCGGCGTAGGGCTCGACGATCGCATCGGACCCAGGTTTCTGCAGGCCGGCATTGGCTACGGCGGCAGTTGCTTCACGAAGGATGTCAGCGCGCTCAAGCTGCTGGCCGCCAACTCCGGCTATCACTTCCAGCTGCTCAACGCTGTGACCGAGGTGAACGAGCTGCAAAAGCGGCGCGTGGTTTCCAAGCTCCAGCGCCACCTGGGCGAGCTGGCAGGAAAGCGGGTGGCCCTCTTGGGCCTTGCGTTCAAGCCGGAAACCGACGACATGCGCGGAGCCTCCTCGCTCGTGCTGGCTGCCCGCCTGCTGGCCGAAGGTGCGATCGTCGCCGCGTACGATCCGGTGGCCGAGGAGGAGGCTCGCAAGCTGATGCCTCAGCTCGGCTACTGTCGCTCGGCGCTCGAGACAATCGAAGCTGCTGAGGTCGTAGTGCTCGTGACCGAGTGGCCCGAGTTCCTCGAGCTCGACTGGAGCGAGGTCGCGGAGGCGATGAGCGGCGACCTTGTGATCGACGGGCGCAACGCGCTCGATCCCGACGCGGTGCGCGCGGCGGGCCTCGTCTACGAGGGCGTGGGGCGCGGCGAGCGCCGCCGCGAGCGGAGCGAGACCTGATGCAGGCCGTGATTCTCGTCGGCGGCGAGGGAACGCGGCTACGTCCGCTGACCTCGACCGTGCCCAAGCCGGTCGTACCGCTCGTCGACCGCCCGTTCATCGCTTTCATGCTCGACTGGCTTGTCAGGCACGGGATCGACGACGTGATCATGTCGTGCGGCTTTCTCGCCACGAGCGTGCGCAACGTGCTCGGCGACGGCTCGGCCTACGGCGTGCGGCTGCGCTTCGTCGAGGAGCCCGACCCGCGCGGCACGGCCGGGGCGTTGAAGTACGCCGAGTCGATGCTCGACGAGCGCTTCTTGATGCTCAACGGCGACGTGCTGACCGACATCGACCTGAGCGCGCAGATCGCCCAGCACGAAGAGAGTGGGGCGAGGGCGACGCTCGCGCTCGTGCCTGTGGCCGACCCGAGCGCCTATGGCCTCGTGCATCTCAACGAGGATCGCGCGGTGCGCGAATTCGTCGAGAAGCCCAGCCCGGACGCGATCGACACGAACCTGATCAGCGCCGGCGCCTACGTGTTGCAGCGCGAGATCCTCGAGCTTGTGCCGCCCGACCGCAACGTCTCAATCGAGCGTGAGGTCTGGCCGCTGTTGATCGGCGACGGACTGTATGGCTTCCCCGCGGAGAGCTACTGGCTCGACATCGGCACGCCCGAGCGCTACCTGCAGGGCACCTTCGACATCATCGAGGGCAATGTGAAGACGGCCGTCGGCGAGCGACTCGGCTCGGACTGGCTGGCGATCGACCCCGGCGCGCAGGTGAGCGGGCGCGTGATCCCGCCGGCCGTGCTCGAGCGTGGCGTGACGGTCGCCCAGAGCGCTCAGGTGGGCAGCCTCGTCGTGCTCGGCGAAGATGTCTCGGTCGGCGCGCACGCGAGCATCGAGCGCTCGGTGATCCTCAAGGGCGCCGAGATCGGCGAGGGCGCCACGCTGCGCGACTGCATCGTCGCCGCCGGATGTCGCATCGGCGCGCGCACGAGCATCGGGGGCGGCGCGGTGCTCGGCGAGGGTGTGACCGTGGGGGCGGATAACGTGATCGCACACGGGGCGCGTATCTTCCCGGGTGTGACCTTGCCCGACGGCGCGATCAAGTTCTAATCGAGGAGGCGAGCAGCAGATGAGCGAAGGCGCCGCCAGCGCCCCACCGACGGCGGGGAAGCTCTCGCGCGAGGAGATCGCCCGCGTGGACATCTCCGGCCAGCTCGAGGACGTGCTCGGCTTGCCCGAGCACCTGCGCGACGCGCTGTGGCGCGTGGAGTCGGCGATCATGCAGGACTTCGACACCTCCGCGGGCCTCGTCGTGGCCGGGATGGGCGGCTCTGCGATCGGCGGCGCGCTGGCGCGGGCCGCGCTATCCGACCACGCCACGCGACCGATCTTCGTCACGCGCGCATATGGGTTGCCGCCGTGGACGACGCCCGACACGATGGTGCTGTGCGCGAGCTACTCGGGCGACACCGAGGAGACGCTCGCCTGCTACGAGTCCGCCGGGGCGCTCGGCGCCAGGCGGATCGTGACCACGACGGGCGGTCGCCTGGCCGAGATGGCGCGCGCCGACGGCGTACCCGTGATCCCGCTGCCCGGCGGTTTCCAGCCACGCGCGGCGGTCGCCTACATGACGGTCGCCGCACTCGAGGTCGCCGCGCTGTGCGGCGCCGGGCCGCGCATGACCTCGGAGATCGACGTGGCCGCCTCGCATTCGGAGCAGCTCGTCGCCGAGTGGGGCCCGGACGCGCCAGAGGACTCGCCGGCCAAGGAAGTCGCGCGCGGCATCCTCGGCACGACGCCCGTGATCGCCGGAGCCGGCCTGACGACACCGATCGCCTACCGCTGGAAGACGCAGATCAACGAGAACGCCAAGCAGCCCGCCTTCTGGAACGAACTGCCCGAGCTCGACCACAACGAGATCGCCGGCTGGGAAGGCGCTCAGGACGCCGGGCGCTTCTCGGCAGTATTCCTCGACGACTCCGACGCGCACCCGCGCGTGAAGGAGCGGATGGACCTGACCGAGCAGTCGATCTCCGCCAACGCCGTCGCCAGCTTCCGACTGGAGACGCGCGGCGAAACGACGATCGAGCGCGTCATCTCGCTCGTACTGCTCGGCGACCTCGTGTCGATCTACCTGGCCGTGCTGCGCGGTGTAGATCCGGGCCCGGTGAAGGTGATCGACGAGCTGAAGGCAGCGCTCGAGCAGCGCTGAGCGGCGAGCCCGGACGCTCGCCGAGGCTGCCGAAGGGGGTCAGGGTCTGTGATACCGTCGAGTCCGACGGCCGAGGAGCGCTGCGACGGGCTCCGGTCCCGCCACGCTCGGCCCGTTTCCCTGAAGCAAGGGCGCTCACCTGACCGGACAGGAGAACCAGCGATGTCAGCAATGACTTCAACCGCCGTGGCCACGCAGACCGACTTCAAGGTGGCCGACCTCTCGCTCGCCGACTTCGGCCGCAAGGAGATCGTGCTCGCCGAGCACGAGATGCCGGGGCTGATGTCGATCCGAGCCGAGTTCTCAGACGCGCAGCCGCTGAAGGGTGCGCGCATCACCGGCTCGCTGCACATGACGATCCAGACGGCCGTGCTGATCGAGACGCTGACTGCGCTGGGTGCCGAGGTGCGCTGGTGCAGCTGCAACATCTTCTCCACGCAGGACCACGCCGCGGCGGCGGTCGCCGTAGGCCCGGACGGCACGCCCGAGGACCCGCAGGGCGTTCCCGTATTCGCGTGGAAGGGCGAGACGCTGGAGCAGTACTGGTGGTGCACCGAGCAGGTGCTCAACTGGCCCGAGGGCGAGGACGGCTCGATCGGCCCGAACATGATCCTCGACGACGGCGGCGACGCGACGCTGCTCGTGCACAAGGGGACCGAGTACGAGAAGGCCGGCGCCGTGCCCGACCCGGCGAGCGCCGACTCCGAGGAGCTGGGAGTGATCCTCACGACGCTCACGCGCTCGCTCGGCGAGGACCCGCAGCGCTGGACGCGCATCGGCGAAGGCATCAAAGGTGTCACCGAGGAGACGACGACCGGCGTGCACCGCCTATATGAGATGGTCGAGTCGGGCGAGTTGCTGTTTCCGGCAATCAACGTCAACGACTCGGTGACGAAGTCCAAGTTCGACAACCTCTACGGCTGCCGGCACTCGCTGATCGACGGCATCAACCGCGCGACCGACGTGATGATCGGCGGCAAGGTAGCCGTCGTCTGCGGCTTCGGCGACGTCGGCAAGGGCTGCGCCGAATCGCTGCGCGGCCAGGGCGCGCGCGTGATCGTGACCGAGATCGACCCGATCTGCGCACTGCAAGCGGCGATGCAGGGCTACGAGGTCAAAACGCTCGACGAAGTGCTCGAAACGGCCGACATCTTCATCACGACGACGGGCAACAAGGACATCATCACGGCCGCCGACATGGGTCGCATGAAGCATCAGGCGATCGTCGGCAACATCGGCCACTTCGACAACGAGATCGACATTGCCGGCCTGTCACTGCTGCCGGGGATCGAGCGCGTGAACATCAAGCCGCAGGTCGACAAGTGGGTGTTCTCCGATGGCCACGCGATCATCATGCTCTCCGAGGGGCGCCTGCTCAACCTGGGCAACGCCACCGGTCACCCGAGCTTCGTGATGAGCAACTCCTTCTCCAACCAGACGATCGCCCAGATCGAGCTGTTCTCCAAGAACGACGAGTACGAGAAGAAGGTCTACGTGCTGCCCAAGCACCTCGACGAGAAGGTCGCCCGGCTGCACCTCGACGCGCTCGGCGTGAAGCTGACCAAGCTCAGCCCCGAGCAGGCCGCCTACATCGGCGTGCCTGTCGAGGGGCCGTACAAGCCGGACCACTACCGCTATTAGTCGGACGGACGGGGCGGGCGCGGTCTGATGAAGGCGATGGTTCTGGCAGCGGGGCTGGGGACCCGGCTGCGCCCGCTCACGTTCGAGATCACGAAGCCGATGGTGCCGGTGCTCGACCGGCCGGTGATGGAGCACATCCTCGACCTGATCGACAGGCACTCGTTCGATGGCGTGATCGCCAACCTGCACTACTTCCCGGACACGATCCGCGAGCACTTCGGCGAGCGCATCTCCTACAGCTTCGAGCAGCAGCTGCTGGGGACGGCCGGGGGAGTGCGTAACTGCGCCGACTTCTTCGGCGACGAGCCGTTCCTCGTGATCTCGGGCGATGCGCTGACCGACATCGACCTGAGCGCGTTTGCCAAGCGCCATCGCGAGACGGGCGGGATCGCGACGCTGGCCGTCAAGCGCGTGCCTGACACGCGCGAGTATGGAGTCGTCCTGCACGATCGCGACGGGCGCATCACGGGCTTTCAGGAGAAGCCGCAGCCCGACGAGGCGCTCTCGGACCTCGGCAACTGCGGCATCTACATGTTCGACCCACGGATCTTCGACTACTTCCCCGATACGCCGTTCGTCGATTGGGCCAAAGACGTGTACCCGGCGCTGCTCGAGAACGACGTGCCCTTCTACATCCACGAGCTGGGCGAGTACTGGAACGACGTCGGCTCGCTCGCGGAGCTGCGACAGGGCACGTTCGACGCATTGCTCGGCAAGCTGCACCTGGAGATGCAAGGCGAGCAGCTGCGCCCGGGGCTGACCGTCGTCGGCGGCTCGCCGCTGCGCGAGGACACCGACGTCGAAGGCACGGTGTGGATCGGGCGCGACGTCGAGCTGGGTGAGGGCGTGCGCCTGATGGGCCCGATCGTGCTCGGCAACGGGGCGAAGATCGGCGACGGAGCGCAGCTGCGCGAGAGCATCGTCTTCCCCGGCACCGAGCTCGCCGCCGGCTCGATCCTGATCGGCGCGATCGCCGGTCACGGCGGGATCCTGCAGAGCCTGCGTCGGCGGGCGTAGCGACCGCCGGCATCGGGGCGCGGGAGCGTCGGATGCCGGGTCTCGACGGCCGCTTAACACGAAAGGGCCCGCTGCAGCGAGCCCCTTCGCGGAAAGTGAGTCTTGTGACAGTTGTCAGCATAGCAAGCCTGTGCGACGCTGTCGAGCGCCACACGGCGGGCCTGGCTCAGACGGCTTCGTAGCGCTCGCGCCGTTGCTGCTCGCGCTCTGACTCGGCGAGCGCCTGCACGAACAGCACGACGAGCGCGATCCCCATCACGAGCGACTGCTCGACGGCCATCACGATGCCGGCGATCGACTGGTCGTCGTGCGCGGAGAGGCCCCAGACGCGCGCGTGGTGGACGTAGTAGGCGTAGAGCGCGGTGGGCGCGAACGCCAGCCCCATGCCGAGCGCGCCGACGAACAGCTTGGTCGAGCCCATGTAGGCGATCGGTCCGAGGCCGCCCAGGCGCAGGCGACCGCGGATCGGCGAGAGCAGGTGCCACCAGTAGAGCGAGCCGGCGAGTAGGAAGGTGACGTGCTCGAGCACGTGCACGAGGGGGTGGCGCAGCGCGAGGTCGTAGGCGGCCGGGATGTGCCAGGCCCAGATCACGCCGACGTAGAGGATCACCGCGAGGGCGGGGCTTGCGAGTGCTCCGGCGCGGCGCTCGAGGTCGTGGATCGAGCGCGTGATCGGTCGCAGGATCACCTTCGTGAAGCCGAGGATCGCGAGGATCGGGATGACGTCGAGCAGCAGCACGTGCTGGATCATGTGCATCAAGAAGAGCTGGTCGGCAAGCGCGTCGATCGGCGAGACGAGCGCGGCGAGCGTGAACAGCAGCGCGCCGAGAAAGCAGCACAGGCGCCACGCCGGGGCGTCGGCGGCGGGACGCGGCGAATCGCCGGTGCGCACGTGCCACCAGCGCCGGACATACGTCCCGCCGGCAAGCGCAACGGCGATCAGCACGCTCGGTTCGAACGTCCACGAGAGGTTCGCGGCGGCGGCCGGCAGGTTCGCGCTCACGCGCCGATTCTCGCATCGCTCCGGCGCGCGCGCCTGTGGACGTTCGGATGATTGTGGGTAACTACGTTTACATCCGCCAGAGGCGGGCGTAGCATCCTTGGCAAGCGCCAGACAACAGCCGACCAAAGGAGCCTGTGATGCAGATTGACATCAAGGGTCGAAACGTCCCGGTCACCGACGAGATACGCGAGCACGCGACTCGACGTCTGGACAAGGTCGCGCGGCAGGTCTCTGAGCTCGCGCGCGTGGAGATCGAGATCTTCAAGGAGCCCAACCCGCGGGTCGCCGACTGTCAGGTTGCCGAGGCGACGCTGTACCTGAAGGGTGTCACGCTGCGCGCCCGCGACCGCTCGCCCGAGATGCTCCACTCGCTCAACCTGATGCTTGACGAGCTGGCGCGCCAGGTCAAGCGCCACCGCGACAAACGCCGCCACCGGCGTGAGGCGCGTATGGCTGCTGCCAACCGGCGGACCGCCGCCGAGGCGGCGGCGCAGATGATCGGCCAGCCGGCCTCTCAGCCGACCATCTGAGGTCGTCTTCGCCGCCGAGGCGCCGCGCCGCCGCTCGCACCGCGGGCGAGAGAGACATTCGTCGTGGGCGCAGCGTGCGCGTGCTCTAGTACGGGTAGGCGGCCGGCGCCGGAAAGCTATCCTTGGCCCATGCCCTCCCTGCTCGATCGCGCGCTGAACGTCGGCGAGGCGAAGAAGTTCAAGGAATACCAGAAGCGCGTGGCGCTGATCAATGCGTTCGAGGCCGAGCTCGAACACGACTCGGACGGCGAGCTGCGCGAACGGATGGACGTCCTGCGCGAGCGCGCAGCCGACGGCGAGACACTCGACGCGCTGCTGCCGGAGTGCTTCGCGATCGTCCGCGAGACAGGCAAGCGCACGATGGAGATGCGCCATTTCGACGTTCAGCTGATCGGCGCGATGGCCTTGCACGACGGTCAGATCGCCGAGATGAAGACCGGCGAGGGCAAGACCCTGACGGCGACGCTCGCCGTCGTGCTCAACTCGCTGGCCGTGCGTGAGACGGTCGCCGAGGGCGAGCAGCCACAGCGCAAGGGCGTGCACGTGGTGACGGTCAATGACTACCTCGCCCGCCGCGACGCCGAATGGATGAGCCCGATCTACGACGCGCTCGGCGTGAGCGTCGGCGTGCTCGAGAACATGCAGCCGCCCGAGCAGAAGCACGCCTCCTACGCCTGTGACGTCGTCTACGGCACGAACTCGGAGTTCGGCTTCGACTACCTGCGCGACAACATGGCCACAGAGCTCTCCGAAAAGGTCCAGCGCGGGCACCCGTTCGCGATCGTCGACGAGGTCGACAACATCCTGATCGACGAGGCGCGCACGCCGCTGATCATCTCAGGAGCGCCCGAACAGGCGGCCGACCTGTACGTGAAGTTCGCGCGCTTGGCGCCGCAGATGAAGCCGGGCAAGACCCCCGAGGGGATGGACCCGCGCTCGAAGAAGTCGTTTGTCGCCGACTTCGACTTCGAGATCGACGAGAAGCAGAAAACGGTCGCGATCACCGAGCAGGGCGTCGCCAAGGCCGAGAAATTCCTGCGCATCGACCACCTCTACCGGGCCGAGAACGGCCATCTCGTCAACCACCTGATCCAGGCGCTGCGCGCCGAGGCGCTGTACAAGCGCGACGTCGACTACGCCGTGATCGACGGCGAGGCGAAGATCATCGACGAGTTCACCGGCCGCATCCTCGATGGGCGCCGCTGGTCGGAGGGACTGCACCAGGCGATCGAGGCCAAGGAGGGCGTCTCGATCCAGGAGGAGAACCAGACGCTCGCGACGATCACCTATCAGAACTTCTTCCGCCTCTACGACAAGCTCTCGGGCATGACCGGCACGGCGCTGACCGAGGCGACAGAGTTCATGAAGATCTACGAGCTCCCGGTCGTGCAGGTGCCGACGAACATGGAGATGGTTCGCAACGACCGCAACGACCAGATCTACAAGACCAAGGAGGGCAAGTGGAACGCCGTGGTCAAAGAGATCACGGCGCGCCATGAGAACGGCCAGCCGGTGCTTGTAGGCACGATCTCGGTCGAAGTCTCCGAGCTGCTCGGCGAGCGCCTGACCAAGCACGGGATCAAGCACACCGTCCTGAACGCCAAGCCCGAGCATGCCGCGCGCGAGGCCGAGATCGTCGCCGAGGCGGGCCAGCCGGGCGGCGTCACGATCGCGACGAACATGGCCGGGCGTGGCGTCGACATCAAGCTCGGTGGCAACGCCGAGCACCTCGCGCGCCTGGAGCTTGCGCGCCGGGGCGTGGAGTTGGACGCGGAGGACTACGAGGCACAGCTGGTCGAGGTGCTCCCGGGGATCGAGCAGAAGGTGGAGGAGAACCGCCAGCACGTGATGGCCGCAGGCGGTCTGTTCATCTGCGGCACCGAGCGCCACGAGTCTCGCCGCATCGACAACCAGTTGCGCGGTCGCGCCGGCCGCCAGGGCGACCCGGGCGAGAGCCGCTTCTTCCTCTCCGCCGAGGACGATCTGGTGAGGCTGTTCGCGGGTGATCGGATCTACAAGATCCTCGACAAACTAGGCGGCGTCGACGAGCAGGGCAACGAGGAACCGATCGAGGCGGGCATGCTCTCCAAGCAGATCGAGAAAGCCCAGAAGAAGGTCGAGGAACAGAACTTCCTGATCCGCAAGCGCGTGCTCGAGTACGACGACGTGATGAACGAGCAGCGCCGCGTGATCTATGCCTACCGCGACGAGGTGCTCGAAGGCAAGAGCATCGGCGAGGAGGCGCGCCGTGAGGTCGCCAATGTGATCGAGCGCACGATCGATCAGTACACGCCGGGAGACTTCATGGAGGACTGGGACCTCGACGGCATGTTTACCGCGCTCGGCCAGTTCTTCCCGATCGATCTCGGTGAGGAGGACCTCGACCCCGGGCGCGTCGACCGCGTCGTGCTGACCGACCGCATCACCGAGATGGCGATGGCGCGCTACGAGGGGCGCGAGCAGGCGCTGGGCGAGGAGCTGATGGGCGCCCTGGAGCGCTTCCTGCTGCTGCAGATCATCGACGAACGCTGGCGCGAGCACCTGTTCGACATGGACTACCTGCGCGAGGGCATCCACCTGCGCGGCTTCGCCCAGATCGACCCGCTGGTCGCCTACAAGAACGAGGCCTTCACGCTGTTCGGCGATTTGATGAACAGCGTCTGGGCCGACTACGCGCGGATGATCTTCAACGTCGAGGTCAACGTCGAGGGAGAGAACGGCGGCGGCGCCCCCGCCCCGAGCTTCGCCGCCGCCGGCAGCTCGACGCGCGCCGGGCGCGTCTCATACTCGGGCGGCGAAAGCACCGTCGGCGCGGGCGCGATGGCGGCGGCAGCGGCTGCCGCCGGCGCCGGTCCGGCAGGCGCAGGCGGCTTCGGCGAAATCGATTCCGAAGAAGAAGCGATGCCGGTCGTCGAGCAGCGCGTCGTCGACGACGAGCACCAGGTTGGGCGCAACGATCCTTGCTGGTGCGGCTCGGGTAAGAAGTTCAAGAAGTGCCACGGCGCCTAGCAGGCCGGTAGTCCCCAGGGCGCGTCGATCACGATGCGCCAGCCGTCGGGGCCAGGTGTGGCGAAGGCCTCGGCCGGCGCCTCTGGCGTGTCGGTTGGCACGGCGCGGGCAGATTGACGCGCGTCCGCCCCGGCGGCGTTGATAGCGTGGGGGCGTGGCCACAACCGCTCCCAGCGAGTCGACTCCTGAGCGCCTGGCCTCGATCCGTGAGCAGATGAAGCTGCTCGCGGACTATCTTTGACCCAGCTGCGCTGGGCGAGCGCGTGGCGGCGCTCGAGCAGGAGATGGGCGAGAGCGGCTTCTGGGACGACTCCGAGCGCGCGGCGGCGGTGTCGGGTGAGCATTCGCGCGCGAGCAGGCGCCTGGAGCAGTTCGACGAGCTGAAGGGCGACGTCGACGACCTCGACGCGCTCGTCGAGATGGCGGTCGAGGAGGAGTCGCTGCAGAGTGAGGTCGACGAGCAGATCGCCTCGGTCGAGGCGCGGCTGGCCGAGCTCGAGGAGCAGCGGCTGTTCTCCGGCGACTATGACTCGGGCGACGCGCTGGTCACGGTCAACGCGGGCGCGGGGGGTACCGACGCACAGGACTGGGCCGAGATGGTCCTACGCATGGAGATGCGCTGGGCCGAGCGCCGTGGGTTTCAGGTCGAGTTGCTCGAGGTGAGCCCGGGCGAGGAAGCCGGGATCAAGTCGGCGACGTTCCGCGTATCCGGCGAGAACGCCTACGGCCTGTTCGGCGCCGAGCGCGGCGTGCACCGGCTGGTGCGCCTCTCGCCGTTCGATTCCGCCCACCGCCGCCAGACGAGCTTCGCCGGTGTCGAGGTGGCGCCGGTCGTCAAGGACACGGGTGAGATCGAGATCAACGAGGACGACCTGCAGGTCGACACCTATCGCGCCTCGGGCGCGGGCGGGCAGCACGTCAACAAGACCGACTCGGCCGTGCGCATCACGCACCGCCCGAGCGGGATCGTCGTGCAATGTCAGAACGAGCGCTCGCAATCCTCCAACCGGGCGACTGCGATGGCGATGCTGCGCGCCAAGCTGCTCGAGCAGCGCGAGCGCGAGCGCCAGGAAGAGATCGCGCGCGAGAAGGGCGAGGCGCAGGACGTCAACTTCGGCTCGCAGATCCGCTCCTACGTGCTGCATCCCTACACGATGGTCAAGGATCACCGCACGGGACACGAGATGGGCGACGTGCAGCGGGTGCTCGACGGAGACCTCGACGACTTCGTGCGCGCCTATCTGCTCTCTGCGGCGTCGGCGAAGGTCTAGCGTTGGTCGACGCCGCGGCAGTGCCGGCGGACGAGCTCGCGGGGATTGTGGCGCGCGCGCTGGCGGAGGACGTCGGGGCGGGCGATGTGACGAGTGAGGCGACGGTCGCCACCGGCGCGCGCGCCCGCGCGCTGATCACGCAGAAGGCGCCGGGCGCGATCTACGGCCTGGATGTCGCCGAAGCCGTCTTCACGGCGCTCGACGAGCACGCGCGGATCGAGCGCCTGGCCAAGGAGGGCGCCTGGCGCGAGCAGGGTGGCCCGGTGATGTCGATCGACGCCGGCGCGCGCGCCCTGCTGACGGCCGAGCGCACGGCGCTGAACTTCCTCGCCCACCTCTCGGGCGTGGCGAGCATGGCGGCGCTGGCTGCGCGCGCCGTGCAGGGCACGGGGGCGAGGGTGCTCGATACGCGCAAGACGACGCCGGGGCTGCGCATGCTCGAGAAGGCCGCCGTGGCCGCGGGCGGCGCGAGCAATCATCGCGTCGGGCTGTTCGACGCGATCCTGATCAAGGAGAACCACATCGCCGCCGCCGGAGGGATCGCGGCGGCGGTCGAGCGCGCCCGTACTGCCGCTCCGCAGCTGGCGGCGACGCTCGAGGTCGAGGTGCGCGACGCGGGCGAGATCGACGAGGCGCTGCGGGCGGGCGCGCCACGGCTGCTGCTGGACAACATGGACGAGCAGCAGCTGCGTGCGGCCGTCGCCCAAGTCGCCGGCCGCGCCGAGCTCGAGGCGAGCGGCGGCGTGACGCCGGCGACGCTGAGGGCGACCGCCGAAACCGGCGTCGACTGGGTCTCGATGGGCGCGCTGACGCACTCGGCGCCGGCGCTCGACCTCTCGCTGATCCTCGAGCTTGCCCGCTAGAGCCTGCCCCGGCCGATGTATCATGCCTCGCTCGTGACGGGGGCGGGCTCACTCAAGGATCGGGCCAAGCGCTGGGCTGTGCGTCTCGGCGGGTCGATCTCAGAGCGCGCCTGGCAGGGCGTCTCGCGCCTGCAGCACTCGAGCGAGGCGGGCCGGCGCATCGTCGAGACCGCGACGCGGCCGCTGCGCTACCGCGACATGCGCGTGATGCGCGGGCGGATGCAGGGCGCGCGCATCAACCTCGGCGGCTCCTACCTGCGCTACCTCAAGGGCGACGCCGAGCCCGAGGTGCAGGAGGCGCTGGCCGAGCTGGTCAAGCCCGGCCAGACGGTCTACGACGTGGGCGCCAACATCGGCTTCTTCACGATCCTCTGCTCGCGGCTGGTAGGACCGCAGGGGAAGGTCTACGCGTTCGAGCCGATCCCGCAGAACCTGGCCACGCTCCGTCACAACATCGCGCTCAACGGCCTCGACAACGTGACGATCGTCGAGAAGGCGCTCTCCTCCTCGACGGGTACGGCCGAGATGTTCGTCTCGCCGTGGTCTGCCTTTCACTCGCTCAACGTCGAGGGGGCGACCAAACAGGAGGACCACGGGCCGGAGGTGGGGGAGATCACCGTGCAGACCGTCACGCTCGACGAGTTCGTCCAGGGAGAGGGCGTGCGCGCGCCCGACCTCGTCAAGATCGACGTCGAGGGCGCCGAGCTGATCGTCGTGGCAGGAATGCGCGAGACGCTGCGCTCAGTCAAGCCGCTGCTGCTCTGCGAGCTGCACGACACCAAGCTCGGCTACGGCGAGTTCGTCGACTCGATCGACTATCGGGTGCGCGTGATCGACGGCGAGCGCCCGGCGCTGGCTGACGCGGAGCGCAATCCGCACACGATCGCCTGGCCGCGCGAGCGCGACATGGCGGGCGTGTCGATCTGCTCCTGAGCACGTCGCCTGCGCGCCGGTCGCGAGCCGGCCGGATCGGCCTGCATGGCGGGGGCGTAGGGCCGCGATGCGCCCCGGGGGCAGTGATTGCCAGGGATAGAATGAGCGCGATGGATCTGCCGATGGCGCCCACGCTGGCTGCGGCCGAGAAGGTGCAAGACCACCTCGCGCCTGCTGAGATCGCCGCGCTGAAGCAAGAGGTGCGCGCGCTGGCCGCGCAGCGAAATGCGGTGATCCTCGCGCACAACTACCAGGTGCCGGAGATCCAGGATGTGGCCGACTATGTCGGCGACTCGCTCGGGCTCTCCCGTCAAGCGGCGGCAGCCGACGCCGAGGTGATCGCCTTCTGCGGCGTGCACTTCATGGCCGAGACGGCTTCGATCCTCTGCCCGGAGAAGACCGTGCTGATCCCCGACCTCGACGCAGGCTGCTCGCTGGCCGCCTCGATCGACGCTGAGCAGCTCGCTTCTTGGCGTGCGGAGCACCCGGACGGCGTGGTCGTGATGTACGTCAACACGACGGCAGAGGTGAAGGCGCTGACCGACTACTGCTGCACCTCGGCCAACGCGGTCGATGTGGTGCGCCACATCTACGAGACGCACGGTGCGGACACGGAGATCCTGTTCGGCCCCGACATGTGGCTCGGCGCGTACGTCGAGAAGGAGCTGGGCAAACGGATGCACGTGTGGGACGGCGAGTGCCACGTGCACGCCGGAATCCGCCCAGCCGACATCGAGGCCATTCGCGCGGCTCACCCCGGCGCGGACTTCCTGATCCACCCCGAGTGTGGCTGCACTACGAGCGTGATGGAGTACGTCGCGGCCGGCGACATCTCCGGCGAGGGCGTGCACATGCTCTCGACCGGCGGGATGCTGCGTTACGCCGAGCAGGCCGAGTCGGCCACTTCGAATGGCGCAAGCGATGGCGAGGCGGGCCAGGTCGAGGAACCGGGCTTGGAGACCTCTTCCCAGGCCGCCAAGGAGAACGGCGGTCCGGGCAAGGTCCGCGACGTCGTCGTGGCGACGGAGACGGGCATGCTCTATCCGCTGCAGATGGCCGCGCCGGACGTGAACTTCGTCGCGGCCAACCCGCGCGCGGCCTGTGTCTACATGAAGATGATCACGCTGCACAAGCTGCGAGACGCGCTGGCCGAGATGAAGTTCGAGGTGCGCGTGCCCGAGGAGGTCGCCGTGCGGGCGCGGGTGCCGATCGATCGGATGGTCGCGCTCGGATGAACTAGTAGCGTATACGCTAATCATTTTGTGGCATCCTTAGCGTAAGTGCTATGCTAGTGCTATGTCTGGTACTAACGATCGCGTTGCGAGCGATCTGATTGCACAGATCCGGCGGACGTCCGGGCTGACTCAGGCCGAGCTCGCGCGTCGCTCCGGGCTACAGCCTTCGGTGCTGAGCGCATACGAGCACGGTCGCCGTCAGCCGTCGGCCTCGGCGCTCGCGCGGATCGCGCGAGCGGCGGGATTGGAGCTGACGGTTTCGGCGCTGTCGGACGCCGAGGCGCTCGAGCGGTCCGGCAGGATCCTCGCCCAGGTACTCGAGCTCGCCGATCGCATGCCCTCGAAGCCGCCCGGCGAGCTGGCGTATCCACCGTTGATCCGGCTGGCGTCATGATCGGTGTCGCCGACCGGATGCTGGCGATTCACGACGCCCTCCGAGCGGGGGGCTTCCCGCATGCGATTGGCGGCGCCATCGCTCTCGGGTACTGCACGTTCGAGGCGCGCGGCACGCAGGATGTGGACGTCAACGTGTTCGTCTCGCCGAGCCGGACGCGAGAGGTCTTGGCTGCGCTGCCCGAGGGGGTGAGGGTTACGGGCAGGGACCTGGAAGTTGCCGAACGTGACGGGCAGGTGCGCCTGCTGTGGGATGCGACACCGATCGACCTGTTCTTCAGCGTGCTGCCGTTCCACGACGAGGTGGAGCGCAACATTCGTCACGTCGCCTTCGGCGATCGCACGATCCCGGTCCTGGATTGCACGGGCCTGGGGATCTTCAAGGCCATGTTCAGCCGTCCTCGTGACTGGGTCGACATCGAAGCGATGGTCGAGGCCCGCTCACTGGACGTCGATGAGGCGATTCGCTGGATCCGTGTGATGGTCGGCGATGATGAGCGCGTGCAGAAGCTGACCGCGCTGCGGGCAGGGCGCAGCTCTCAGGGCGAGCCGCCGCCGCTGCATCCGAAACCGCGCCGCTAGAACTCCTCGACCGAGTGCGGCCCGACGCAGGCCACGGCGAGCTTGTCCGCGACGCCGGCTGCCACCTCGCGTACCTCGTCGAAGGTGACGGCGTCGAGCGCGGCGATCGCCTCGTCGGGGTCGATCGACTCGCCGAAGACGATCTGCTGGTTGGCCGCGTAGCGCGCGACGGCGTTGGTGTTCTCGAAGGAGAGCACGAGCCGGCCGGCGGCGTAGGCGCGGGCGCGCTGCACCTCCTCCTCGGTCGGGCCGTCGTCGCGCAGCTCGTCGACGATCTCGCGCATGCGCGTGTAGGCCTCGATGCACTTGGCCGACTCCAGGCCCGAGCCGAGCTGCAGGATCGGCACGTCGGCGAAGGCATGGGCGATCGAGTAGACCGAGTAGCAGAGCCCGCGCTTCTCGCGGATCTCGTCGAACAGGCGCGAGCCCATCGAGCCGCCCAGCAGCGTCGAGTAGATCGACAGCGCCGCGCGTTCGCGCACGTCTGCGACGGCGACCTCGGGGCGATAGATCATGCGCAGGTGCGATTGGTTGGTATCGCGCTGCTCGATGAGCTTCTCGGGCTCGAACGCGGGGGCTGGGTCATAGGGGTCGGGCGCGCTCAGCTCGGGGAAGCGGCCGAACAGCTCCTGCAGCTCGGCCTCCTGCGGCAGGTGCTCGAGGTTGCCGACGAGGAAGGCGCCGCCGCGGGCGCCAGCCCAGCGGCGCTCGCGAAAGGCGACGATGCCCTCGCGCGTGAAGCTGCGCAGGTTCTCCTCGGGGCCGAGCACGGTCCGCCCAAGCGGGTGCTCGCCGAAGGCGGCTTTGTCGATCAGGTACTCGGCGACCATCGAGGGTTGGTCGAAGGCACGGTTGATCTCCTGGATCACGACGCCGCGCTCGCGGTCAAGCTCCTCGGCGTCGATCTTGGGGCGTCCGACGAAGTCGCTCAGCAGATCGATCGCGGCCGACGCGCTCTCGGCGCGTACGGTGATGTGGAAGGCGACGAGGTCGTGGCTGGTGTAGGCGTTGAGCACGCCGCCGAGCCGCTCGGCGGTCTCGTTGACGTCGCGGTAGTTGGGGTACTTCTGACCGCCCTTGAAGACGAGGTGCTCGAGGAAGTGAGCCATGCCGTTCTCCTCGGGCCGCTCGTTGCGCGCGCCGGCGTCGAAGGCGACGAGCACGGTCAGCGCGCGCGTGCCCGGCAGCGCGATCCTGTGGATCGGCAGTCCGTTGGACTCGGTTGTCGTGGTCTTCATCTCAGCCATGCGCGGCCCACGATAGCCACCGGCACCCGGCCGTCCGACGGTGCGCTCGCCCACCGATCCAGCGCAAACGGGGGCATGCCTGCAAAACCCGTTGCATGCAGGGGCTATTGCTAGGGGAAGGGGGGCGCCCACGGTACCGTCACGGGCCATGCCGGCGACCGACAACGCGATCCAGCAGGACCGGGACAGGCGCACACGCGATCTGCCGCCACCCGGACGCGAGCGCCGCCGCGGCGAGCACCCGACGGCGCAGCCGGCGCCGCGCCGCGTGGCTCCTGCGCTGCCGGACCCCCGCGACACCGTCGTCGAGTTCCGTGGTGTCTCGAAGCTCTATGGCCCGGGTGGCGTCGGCCTGGAGCGCGCGACGTTCGCGGTGCGCCGTCAGGAGATGGTCTTCCTCGTCGGGCCGACCGGCTCGGGCAAGTCGACGATCATGCGCCTCTTGATCAAGGAGCTCGACCCGACTGACGGCCGCATCCGCGTGGCCGGGCGCGACCTCGCGGAGATCGAGCACAAGAAGGTGCCCTACTACCGCCGCAACGTCGGCGTCGTCTTCCAGGACTTCAAGCTGCTGCCGACGCGCACGGTGTACGACAACATCGCCTATGCGCTGCAGGTGACGGGCACCTCGCGCAAGCAGATCCGCGCGACGCTGCCCGACATCCTGCGACTGACGGGGCTTTCGACGAAGCTGCACAACTACCCGCACCAGCTCTCCGGCGGCGAGCAGCAGCGCGTGGCGGTGGCGCGCGCGTTCGCGGCCCATCCGCCGCTGCTCTTGGCGGACGAGCCGACGGGGAACCTCGATCCGGAGACCTCGATCGGGATCATGCAGCTGCTCTACCGGATCAACCGCGCTGGCACGACGGTGATCGTCGCCTCGCACGACAACGAGATGGTCGACCGCATGCGCCGCCGCGTGATCGAGCTCAAGCGCGGGCGGATCGTGCGCGACGAGGCATCCGGCCTGTACGGTGCGCGCGAAGAGAACACCGACGAGCTGGGCGAGCGCCTCAAGCGGGAAGTCACATGAGGCCGGGCTTCTTCCTCAAAGAGTCGTTCCGCTCGATCAAGCGCAACGCCCTGCCGTCCTTCGCGGCGCTTGCCTCGGTGCTCGTCACGACGCTCGTGCTCGGGGTCTTCATCCCGGTCGTCGAGGCTACCAACGGAGCGGCCAACGACGTGCGCGGACGCGTGCTCGTGGACGTCGACATGACGACGAGCGCGAGCCCGGCCGAAGTCGCGCGCGTGCGCGGCGAGCTGCAGCGGGCGCCGCACGTCAAGAGCATCCAGTTCGTCTCCAAGCAGCAGGGCTTCGAACAAGAGAAGAAGCTCAACCCACAGGCGTTCGCGCTGATCGGCTACAACCCGCTTCCGGACATCTTCCGGATTACGCCCGACAGGCCCGAGAACTCGGCGGCGGTGCGCAAGGAGCTCGATCAGTCGAGCCCGCTCGGCACACGCCTGGTCACCGACTCTGCGATCGCGGCGGTGCAGAACCGCCAGGCGCAGACCAATCAGATCCTTTCGGCCACACGCGTGATCAAGATCACGATGGCGCTGCTGGCGGCGCTGCTCGTACTCGCCTCGATCCTCTTGATTTCGAACACGATCCGCCTGTCGCTGTTCTCGCGCCGGCGCGAGGTCGAGGTGATGAAGCTGGTCGGCGCGACCGACTGGTTCATCCGTTGGCCGTTCGTGCTCGAGGGGCTGTTCCTGGGGGCGCTCGGTGGGGCGGCTGCGATCGGCCTGCTGGCGCTCGCAAAGGTGACGCTCGTCGATCCGCTGGCCAACACGGTCAAGCTGATCTCCCAGCCCGACATGATCGCCTTCCCGCTGCTGATCGCGATCCTGATGGCCTGCGCGATCGCCGTCTCGGCGGCCGGGTCGGGCATCTCGCTGCGGCGCTTCCTCAAGGTCTGACCCGTAGGCTCCAGGAGGCGATGCCCTCCCGCAGACGACAGCCGCTCTTGGCGGTGCTGGCGATCGCATTGCCGGTGCTTCTGGTCCTGGGGGTCTACCTCGGCGGCCATCCCGAAGATCTGCCGAGCTTCGCGCGCTCGACGTTCCTCGCCCATGGGGAAACGCGCGTGGTAAGCGAAGCGATCGACCGGATCGCCAGCGACTACTACCGCCCGATCACCAAGAGCCGCTTGACCAACGGCTCGATCTCAGGGGCAGTGGCGAGCCTCGAGGACCGCTTCTCTCACTACCTCTCGCCGAAGGAGTTCCGCGAATTCAACGCGCCGCCCAGCTTCACCGGGATCGGCGTGTCGGTCGTCCCAGCCAAACAGGGGCTGCGGGTGGCGAAGGTGTTCGATGCATCGCCGGCTGCGCGAGCCGCGATGCGCGAGGGCGATGAGATCGTCGCCGTCAACGGGCGCAAGCTGGCCCGGGTACCTGCGGAAAAGGCGATCGCGCTGATCAAGGGCCCGCCGGGAACCGATGTGAAGCTCGCCGTCGAGCAGCGCCGCGACGGGCACGCCTCGCTGAACACGCTCACGCTGACGCGAGCGACGATCAACGAGCCGGTCGTGGCATCGCTGACGAAGTCGGTGCAGGGCAAGAGATTCGGCGTGGTCGCGCTGGCGACGTTCAGCCCCGGCGCGCACGGGGAAGTACGCGAAGGAGTGGAGCACGAGTTGCACAAAGGAGCGCGCGGGATCGTGCTCGACCTGCGCGCCAACGGCGGCGGGCTGGTCGAGGAGGCGCGGCTGATCGCGAGCATCTTCGTCGAGAAGGGCACGATCGTCTCCACGCGCGGGCGGACGCAGCCAAGCGAGACGCTGACGGCCGAAGGCGACGCGATCAGGCCGCCGTTCCCGATGGTCGTGCTGGTCGATGCCAACACGGCCTCGGCTGCGGAGATCGTCACGGCGGCGCTGCAGGACCATCATCGCGCCACGGTCGTCGGCACGCACACGTTCGGCAAGGGCGTCTTCCAGGAGGAGGAGCCGCTCTCCAACGGCGGTGCGCTCGACATCACGGTCGGCGAGTACTTCACCCCGAACGGGCGCAACCTCGGCGGTGGCGGCGTCAAGCAGGGCGCAGGCATCACGCCCGAAGTCCCGGTCCGCGATGGCGTCGACGGCAACCACGGGCTAGAAGTCGCGCTGGACACGCTCGCGGCGAAGATCAAGTGAGCGGCCGCCGCCCGCAGGGAGGCAGGCGACGGAAGGCGGCGCACAAGCCGCGACCGGCAGCGAAGCCGAAGCAGCAGGCCTCGCCGAAGCGCGGTACGCCACAGAAGAAGCGGGGGTCCTCGCCCAAGCAGTCCTCACCGGCGAAACGGCGGGCGGGGCCGGCGCGCGGCGAGCGACGCGCGGCGGGGCAGGACTCGCGCGTGGTGTGGCCGCCGCAGGCGCGCCAGTCGGCACGCTCGGCGATCGAGTCGCTGATGAAGGAGCGTGGCCTCGCGCGCGGCTTCGAGCGCCACGTGCAGCGCGCGGCGAAAAAGGCGCGCGATCAGGGACTCGAGGTGCGCGGCGACCTATCCTCCAGGCGCGACCTGACCGGGCTGACGACGTTCACGATCGATCCGATCAGCGCCCGCGACTTCGACGATGCAATCTCGGCGCAGGTGCAGAAGGGCGGCTCGATCCGCGTGTGGGTGCACATCGCCGACGTCAGCGCGTACGTGCCGGAGGGCTCGCCGGTCGACGTCGAGGCGCGCAGGCGTGGGACGAGCGTCTATGCACCCGGCGCGGTCGAGCCGATGTTGCCGCAGGAGCTCTCCAGCGACGCCTGCTCGCTCGTGCCCCAGCGCGAGCGCCTGGCCGTCACGGTCGAGCTCGAGCTCGACGGCGCCGATGTCGTGGGCGCCGCTTTCTACCGATCGGTGATCCGCTCGGACGAGCGCCTGGACTACGAGCGGGTCGACCGCATCTTCGCCGGCGAGGAGCGGGCGTCGGCGCCGTGGAAGCAGCCGCTCGAGGCGGCGCGCGAAGCGGCGGCGGCGCTCGCTCGGGCGCGCGAGCAGCGCGGCGCGCTGGCGGTCGACTCCGAGGAGCCCGAGTTCGTCTTCGACGAGCGGGGCGACGTCGCCGAGATACACGCGCGCACGCAGACCGAGGCGCACCGCCTGATCGAGCATCTGATGATCGCCGCCAACGAAGCCGTCGCGGAGTTGCTGCAACGACAGAAGGTGCCGTGTCTGTATCGCGTGCACGAGCGCCCCGAGCAGGAGCGGATCGAGCGTCTCGTCGCGCAGTTGGCGACGCTCGATGTGCCGACGCCGCCGCTGCCGAAGGAGATGTCGTCGTCGCAGGCGGCCGACCTGCTCGGAGCGATCTCCCAGCGCATCGAGCGCCACATCGAGTCCAGCGGCGGCCGGGGTCGCAAGGCGCTGAACTCGCTCGTCTTGCGCTCGCTCAAGCAGGCCTACTACTCCCCGCGCAACCTCGGCCACGCAGGGCTTCACGCGCAGAGCTACTGCCACTTCACCTCGCCGATCCGCCGTTATCCGGACCTCGTCTGCCATCGCGCGCTGCTCTCGGCAGTCGGTGGGAGAGAGCCGGCGCCACGCGGCGGCGAGCTCGCCGAGCTGGGCGTGTGGAGCTCGGAATGCGAGCGCGAGGCGATGATGATCGAGCGCGACGCCGACGACGTGGCCACATGCTTCGACCTCGAGCGACGCCTTTATGAGCACGGCTGGGAGCAGCAGTTCGCCGGCGAAGTGGTCGGGCTGATCTCGGCAGGAGCGTTCGTGGCGTTCGCCCCTGTCGCCACCGACGCCGCCGCCGGGGCGTCGAGCGCCAGGCGAGGCGGTCCCCCGCCGGCAGCGTCAGCCGCGACTACGGCGCCGACTACGGCGAGCGCGGCGGTCTACGAAGGTCTCCTGCCGGTGCGCGAGCTGCGCCTCCCCGACGGTGAGCGCGACTGGTGGGAGATCAACGAGGAGGGGACGATCCTGTATGGAGAGCGCAGCGGGACCACGTTGCGCCTGGGCGACGTCGTGCTGGTGGAAGTGACACGCGTCGATACGCTGCGTGGCCGGGTCGACTTGATCCCGGCGCCTGCACCCGACTCGGACAGCTAGGCTCGAAAGGTGGCGAAGGGCAAGGGAAAGCGCAAGTTGGGCGCGGGCGACGTAGCGTCGAACCGCTACGCGTCCCATCGCTACGAGCTGCTCGATCGGATCGAGTGCGGCATCGTGCTCGAGGGCACCGAGGTCAAGGCGCTGCGCCAGTCGGGCGCCCAGCTGAAGGACGGCTACGCGGCGATCCGCGACGGCGAGCTGTGGCTGCACTCGGTGCACATCCCCCCGTACGCGCCGGCCTCGCGCGAGAACCATGACCCGGAGCGTCCGCGCAAGCTGCTGCTGCATCGCCGCGAGCTCGACCGCCTCGCCCAGCGCGCGGCCGAGCGGGGGCTGACGCTGGTGCCGACGCGGATTTACTTCTCGGGGCCGCACGCCAAGACGGAGATCGCGCTGGCGCGCGGCAAGGACCTCTATGACAAGCGCCAGACGATCCGCACGCGTGAGACCAAGCGCGACATGGAACGGGCCGTGCGCGAAGCGCGCCGCTGACGCGCCTGAGATGCGCGCTTAGAAGTAGTGCGCGAAGTTGTGCCCGCCGGCGGACTGGACGTAGCTTGCGTCCATGCCGACCACGAGCGCAACGATCAGGGCGATGTAGACGAGTCCGACGAGCGTGCGGTTGCGCGGCGAGACGCGGTAGTAGGCGGCCTGCTCGGGCGACTTCGATTTGCGCTCCTTCCAGCGGCGCCACGTTTCGAAGCCGCCGAAGATGACGATGATCAGCAGGATCGGGTTCGGCCGCCACAGCTCGAGTGCGACGAGCCCGCCGAAGCCGAGGAACCAGAGCACGGGCGACATCGCCGCCATCGCGCGGCCACCGTCGAGCGGTACCACGGGAAGCAGGTTGAAGAGGTTGAGCAGGAAGCCGAGGTAGGCGAGCGCGAGCAGCAACGAGCTGCCGGTGAGCGCGCCGACGACGGCGACGGATGCCGCGCCGAGGCTGCCGAGGATCGGCCCGGCGAGGCCCACTCGGGCCTCGGCAAGCGCGTTGTCGCCGAGCGACTTGGAGAAGATGGCGGCGCCGAGGAACGGGATGAACATCGGCGCGCTGGCCTTGATGCCCTCGCGGCGAAGCTGGATCACGTGGCCCATCTCGTGCACGAACAGCAGCACGACGAAGCCGGCCGCGAACGGCCAGCCCCAGAACAGGCTGTAGGCGGCGACCGACACGAACGCCGTGCCGGCCGTTGTCAGCAGCTTCAGTTTGGGTAGCAGCAACAGCACGCCCTTGATCGAGGAGAAGAACTTCGCGATCAGCGCGGCGGCGGCGGCGAGGCCACTGCCGATCCGCTTGCGCAGGTCGCGCACCGGCGACTCCTTCCGCGGCTCGCGGCCGAACGGGTCATCGACCGGCGGGATCGCCGACGTGGCGGGAGGGGTGGCCGAGACCGCAGGTGCCGGCGGCCGCAGTGACGGATAGCCGCTGTCCATGACTTCATTGTGGCAGCGGGGATAAGCAGCGCCTAACGACGCACGGCTGGACGGTTACGAGTCGCAATACACCCTCGAGCAGGCCGAGCAGAGCGTTCGGCGATTTTGGCTCGGACTTTTTTCTGGAAAGTGCGAGGTGAACGGCGCGTGGGGCTTGCATCGCTGTGGGGGGCGGGCTACTTTTAATCCAGACGCGGAACCGAGCCGCAAAGAGCGAGGCCACTGAGGTGTGAGGCCGCGCCACCAGCAAAAGGAAGGCCTTCGGGCCGACCGGAGCGGGTTCCTCAAAGCGGCCCGGGACCGCGTCGCTTTCGTTAAGCCCGGCCTGGGTGGCGGATGCTCTCGACCGTGCAGCACGTCCGAGCAAGGCGGCAGCGAGTACCCCGTGCGGCTAGACTGGATCGAGCAGCATCCTCGGGGACGACAGGCTTCGACGTGGTCGGCTCGTGAGGATGGTGGCGAGTCGAGGTCCCGGGCGGCCTCGTAAAACACCCGGGAAAACCATAAGTGCGGACTCTCACGAGTACGCCCTCGCTGCCTAGCTAACACTAGGTGAGTGAGGTTCCGGGCCCCGCTTGCCTGCGGCGGGGAAGGCCGGAATCAGAAAGCAGGCTCACCCGGT
The DNA here is from genome assembly GCA_044446425.1 of Solirubrobacterales bacterium. Lineage (GTDB taxonomy): Bacteria > Actinomycetota > Thermoleophilia > Solirubrobacterales > Solirubrobacteraceae > Palsa-744. The sequence continues at coordinate 62,490 of JBIOEW010000002.1, forward strand.
GAGGTCCGCCTCAGCCGATCCGGGAAAATTTCATGAGGCTGGTCCCTCACAACCCGGCCGGCGAGGCTAGCGAGGGACGAGATCAGAGCGCCGGCTACGCTCGTAGAAGCCATTTTCACGCGATTGCGGACGTGGGTTCGATTCCCACCGTCTCCATCGCTACCCGATGTGCGAACCCTGGTCCCCCCGGCACCGAAGAGGGCGATCAGGGTTCGCTGTAGGGTCTGGAGCGATTTCGCCGGTGCTTGGCACCATCCAGAACAGAGTCCGTCATACGCGGTATATTCATTGTATGACGATGCTGAGCTTCCGGGTGCGGGACGACGAGGCAGATGAGATCCAACGCTGGGCCGAAGCGTTGGGCGTTGACCGTTCAGAGATACTGCGCGACGCCGTGCACCGGCACCTCGCTGTGCTGAACAGCGAGCATGAAGCGGACGCGTGGGCGCAGACGCCGTTGACTGCAGCAGAGCTGTCGCTGTCGGAGATCGCCGATTGGGGGCCTGCCGAGGACTGGGCTGATTGGCGAGATGCAACGGGGTGAGATCTGGTTTGCAGCGACGCCGGGCGGGGATCGTCCGGTCCTGATCCTCACGCGCGATCCGGTCGCCGACCGGATCGGCTCGCTCGTCGTCGCGGCGCTCACGCGAACGCAGCGGGGATTGGTATCCGAGCTCGAGCTGACGCCGTCTGAGGATGGCGTCCCGTCGGATTGCGTGGTGAACTTCGACAACCTGCACACCCTCCCGCGCGAGACGTTTCGTCGCCGCGTCACCGTGCTCTCCGCGTCGCGTATGGCTCAGGCGTGCCGGGCGTTGCGCGATGCGACTGGCTGCTGAGCGCCGGCTCGACCAAGGCTCTGCGCAATGCCTCGACTCGTTGTCGAAGGTTTGATCTTCGTCCACTAGGGTCCACTGACGACGAGCTGCGAGTGCCGCGCTTGCAGCTCGTTGGGGCGGGCCGGTCAGCGATGAACGAAGCGTGAGGCCGGCCTGAAGTCGCCGTGCAAGACAAGCGGATCCAGGTCCGCTCCGTTGGGCCACACGACGGTCCCCAAGTCGTCGTCGACGCTAACCTGCGCGAAGAAATCGGGGTCAGCAAGTAGCTCAAATACGGGGCCATGCAGCTCTCCAGTGAGATCGACATCTCGCGAGCTGCCGTCGCTGAAGCCGATCCTCAGCCGGTAGTGACCCAGCACTTGTGCGGAGGTGACCCTTACGAAGTCCATGGCATCACTTTACGGCAGCGGGTCGATCGGCTCAGGGGTGCCGCCACCCTTTGCGCGGCCCCAGTCTGCTTCGAGCTCCTCGCGGTGCAGATCGGCCCACTCCGCCACGAGTCTGAGTGCGCGGGTCGGTAGCTCCCCAACCAGCACCTCGCCGTTCCCGATCGCGATCACCGCGTGGTGCTCGGCGTATTGAGCATGGAAGTGAGGCGGTTCGTGATCATAGAAGTACATCGTGATCGCGATGCCGTAGAAGAAGCTAATTCTGGGCACCTCGCCATCATGACCGGCGCTTGGGATGGCCCAGTGGGATCAGCGCCATCCAGCGGAGATTGCAAGCGACTCGATGTCGATCTGGTCCTGCGGACGTCCGGTGGCTCGCTTCATGCCGATCAGATCCTCCAGCGATCCAATCCGAACCAAAGCTCCCGCCAGCTCGATCACGTCGGCGCGTCGGCGTGCGACGATCTGACCCAGTCGGTCGACCAAGCCTGCGTCTTGGGTCAAGCAGACACCAACCGTTGCCGATGCTCGTGACGTGCGTGCTGAACGACGTCCCCCGCGATCGGCGAAGGTCCTCGCCTGCGCCGCCGCGCTCGCGCTCGCACTGCTGGCGCCGGTTGCCGCTCGCGCCGAACCGGAGTGGAAGCTGCCGCCCGAACAGCTCACGGCCACGCTTCGCACGCCGCAGTCCTGGGCACCACCCGTGGTCGCCGTCGGCGCCGAAGGCGAAGCGACGGCGCTGATCGTCCATTGGCAAGCCCCCGGCTCCACGCTGGTCTCGGTCGACCGCCCGCCCGGCGGAGCTTGGGGCTCGAGCGTGACCGTGCCGGCCGGCAGCGAGCCGATCTTCCCGCAACTCGCGACGGCCGGCGGCGGCGAGCAGACGGCCGCGTGGCTCGACGCGGCGAATGTGGGAGACCCGTTCACCGTCTGGACCTCCCGACGGCGAGCCGGCGAAGCGTGGCAGGCCCCCGTGCAGATGCCCCTTTATGGCGTCGAAGATCACGTCGTCGACGGTCCCGCCGTCGCTGAGGATGCAGCCGGCGACGCTCTTGTCGTGTGGGCCGAGGCGGACTCCAGCTACAGCTCCTCGTGGCTCGTCGCCGCCAAGTGGCGCGCCGGCGCGTGGGGCGCGCCGCAGCGGATCTCGGTCCCAGCCGGCTTCGTGCGCCTATCCCAGGAACGCTCGGTCGCCTCCGACGGCCCGGGCGAATTCGTCGTCGGCTGGATCGAGGAGCCGGCACTCGGCCTCTATTCGGCCGAGGCAGAGACGCTCGCAGGCGAAGCGTGGACCGGCGAGCAGGCGATCGAATCCGGGCCCGATTTTCTCTACGGGTCCTCGCTGGACGCGAACGCCGCCGGCCATGCCGCGATGACCTGGGCCGACGCGAGCACCGAAACGGTCCACGCGGCGAGCATGACGAGCGGCGCGTGGACTGCGTCGAACCCGGCCTCCACGCATATCCACGTGGTCTGCGACGAGGCGCCGCCTGAGATCGGCATCGACGCCGGCGGTACGAGCCGTGCGCTGTGGCTGGAAGCCGCGGGACGGCTGACGAGCGAACGGATGAGCCCCGGTGGTGGCTGGGAGGGGGATCGCCAGGTTCTCACGACCGTCCCGAACGGATGGAACGTGTTCGGCATGCAACTCGGCGTCGACGGCGAAGGCGACGCGCTGGCGAGCTGGACGACGATGCAGTCGGCATCGCCGTGGGCATCGAGCGTGCAAGTCGCGTCCGAGCTTGCGGGCGGCTCCTGGTCACCGCCGTTGACGCTTGCCTCGGGCGCCGGCGGCTATCGCAGCGGGACGACGCTCGACTTCAGCCGCGAAGGCTTCGGAGTGGCCGCCTGGCTGGATGAACTACTGGTCCCCGAAGGCGAAGAAAAATACGACTTCACTCCACGCACGGTCGTGTTCGAAGGCAAGAAGGCGTACGCCGCAGACCCGGTCGCTGCCACGGGCGGGCAGATACCAACCGGCAGCCCGACGCCGCAGGGCCGGCGCCGGCTGGGCCCCGTCTACGTGTTTGCGCCAAGGCGACGGCTGTGGCTAGCTCGGGGTGGGCGCACCATCAGCGAGAGGATCCGCAACACCAACCCGTTCCCGGTCAGCGGCACGGCCACCATTTACGAGTACTTCCTCGCCAAGGGGGGAACCGCGCATGCCTCCTCGCGTCGCGTCGCGACCACCGTGCACTACCGTCTCGCGGCTGGGCAGACAGCGCCGATCTCCTTCCGCATCGGCTCGCCTGCGCTCCGCCGCCTACGCGCCTACGTGCCCGATCGCGGGCACATCCTCGTCAGCGTCCGCCTCTCGATCTACGGCGAGGGTCAGACCGCGTCGAGCTCGGTCGTGATGGCACTCGACCAGCCGATGCGCCGGCACAGCAGGCATCTACGCCGACCGCGGATTCCTCGCGGGTATCCCGCGCCGGTCGATCCGTGGGCGCATAAGGCCTGCTGAGGCTCTGGCGGGGCGCCGCTGGTCCGTCCCGCAGCCACCTCGGCGCCGCCCCGAGTCACCTCAAGCGTCGCCCCGACTCTCATCCGGCAAACCCCGTAGGCGCACCAGCGGTTGCCCGAGCTGCACCGACCTTGACATCCGCCCGGATCGGATGGAGAGTGTGCGCGATCTGACGGAAGCGTCCTCGGTCAAGAGTGACCGGAGCGACCGGAAGAGTGGTTCGTGTCGATTTCCTTTCCGCAGCACACTCGCAGTGTCGGGTGCCTCGGCCGTCGCCGCGGCGTGCTGCGTGGCTCGGCTGGAGCGCGCGCCGCCGCTTTGCGGCGCATCAACAGATGGAGGCGAGATGAGCACTGCCGAAACGAGCAGCGAGAGCGGGGGCGCCAGCCCGCCCGTGGAGCCCGGCGAGTTCAGGCTGGAGGTTGTCGTCCTGCCGGTCTCCGATGTCGATCGGGCGAAGAGCTTCTACGCGGGGTTGGGCTGGCGCCTCGACGCCGACATCGCCCCCAACGAGGGCTTCCGCGTGGTCCAGTTCACGCCGCCCGGCTCGGAATGCTCGATCCAGTTCGGCACCGGCATAACCTCGGCGGCGCCCGGTTCGGCACAGAGCCTGTATCTGGCCGTCGCCGACATCGAGGCGGCGCGCGAGGAGCTCAGCGCACGCGGTGCGCAGGTGAGCGAGGTGTTCCACGAAGGCGCGCCCGGCGCGCGCTTCCACGACTCCGACCATGCGGCGGGTCCGTCTCCCGACCCTTACAGCACGTTCGCCGTCTTCAGCGATCCGGACGGCAACGGCTGGCTGCTGCAGGAGATCGCTACGCGGCTCCCCGGCCGCTGAAAGGGGAGCTCGATGGCTAGTACATATGACTCTGTGAGCGACCTCGCCGAAGCGCTCCGGCGCGCGGCCAAGGCGCACGGCGAACACGAGCAGCGAACGGGGCAGGCGGACGAGAACTGGCCGGACTGGTATGCGCTCTACATGGTGCGCGAGCGCGCCGGCGAAGAGCTGCCGACATGAGCAGCGACTACGACGTGATCGTGCTCGGCGCCGGCTCGCCCGGCGAGCACTGCGCGGGCGCTCTCGCCGAGGGCGGCCTGCGCGTGGCCGTCGTTGAGCGCGAGCTGGTGGGAGGCGAGTGCTCCTACTGGGCCTGCATCCCGTCGAAGACGCTGCTGCGCCCCGGCGAAGCGGTGCACGAGGCGCGCGAGGCTTCGGCGAGCGCCGAGGTCGATGTCGAGGCGGCGCTTGCCTGGCGTGACTTCATGGTCTCCGACCACACCGACGCCGGGCAGGAGCGTTGGCTCGCCGAGCACGGCATCGATCTGCTGCGCGGCAGCGGGCGGCTGGCCGGACCGGGCGTCGTCGAGGTCGATGGCGTGCGCCACACCGCAGACCACGTGGTCCTCGCCAATGGCGCCGATCCCGTCGTGCCACCCGTTCCGGGCTTGCGCGAGCTCGACGGCGTTTGGAGCAACCGCGAGGTGAGCTCGATGAAGGCGGTTCCGCGTCGCCTGCTGATCCTCGGCGGCGGGCCGGTCGGCGTGGAGATGGCGCAGGCCGTGCACCGACTCGGTGGCGAGACGGTGATAGTCGACATGGCCGAGCACGTGCTCGGGCGCGAGCCCGCACCGCTGGGCGAGGCGCTCGGTGAGGCGCTGCGCCGCGAGGGCATCGAGCTCGTCCTGTCCGCCAACGCGACCGCCGCGCGACGCGACGGCGAGGATTTCGTGCTCGAGTTCGACGACGGGCGCGAGCTGCGCGGCGAGAAGCTGCTCGTCGCAACCGGCCGGCGCCCGCGGGTGCAAGGGATCGGCCTCGAGACCGTCGGCGTCGAGCCCGACGCGCATGGCATTCCGGTCGACGCGCACCTGCGCGCCGCGGAGAACCTGTGGGCGATCGGCGACGTCAACGGCCTCTGGCCGCTGACCCACGTCGGCAAGTACCAGGGCGACATCGTCGCGGCCAACATCCTCGGCGATCCGCGCAAGGCCGACTACGAGGCTGTTCCGCGCGTCGTCTACACCGACCCGCAAGCGGCATCAGTGGGCGCGGGGGCAGGGCGCTTCAGCGCCATGGTCCCGTTGTCGGAGGTGCCAAAGACCGCCACCTACACGCGCGCATATGCCGAGCAGAACGGATTCCTGACGCTGCTCAGCGACGGCGAGCGGCTGACGGGCGCCTACGCGCTCGGCCCCGAGGCCGGCGAGTGGATGCAGCAGGCGACGCTCGCGATCCGCGCCCACATCCCGCTCGATGTCCTGGCCGACACGATCCAACCGTTCCCGACGTTCTCGGAGATCTACGTCGCAGCGCTGAAGTCGCTGCGCGAGCAGATCGTGGCGGCGTCCAACGCCATCGGCGGCGGACCGCCGATGGCCAACTGACGAAAGGAGCAGACGTTGCGCTCGGACATCACACCCGGCGGCACGTTCCCGGACTACGAGCTGCCCGATCACACCAAAGTCCCGCGTAAGCTCAGCGAGCTGCAGGGCGCGGACCCCATGATCCTCACGCTCGCGCGCGGCCTCTACTGCCCGAAGGAGCACCAACAGCATCTCGAACTGGCGGCGTTCTACCCGAAGATCGCCGTGGCCTACACGCAGATTGCCACGATCTCGACGGACGCCGATCACGAGAGCAAAGAGCTCCGCGCGTCGGTCGGCGCGCAGTGGCCGTTCCTCTCAGACCCCGAGCGCACGGTGCAGCAGGACCTGGACATCCAGGAGTACACCGACCCAGACCACGACCCGATGATTCCGCACACGCTCGTGTTGAAGCCCGGCCTGGTGATCCACAGCATCTACAACGGGTACTGGTTCTGGGGGCGCCCCTCGGTCGACGAGCTGCGCCGTGACCTGCGGGCTGCGATGAGCGAGATACGACCCGACTGGGATCTCGACGCCCCCGGGCTTCGGGCGGCGTGGGACGCGGGCGAGCGCTCGCCGTTCCACGGCTTTGAGTAGGGCGCTGCGGTCACGCGGGGTACCGTCTCCGACGGGCTCGGCTCGTACGACTGAAGGCGTTCGACGCGTTCGGCGCGACCTCGAGCCGATCATGACCGGGCTCGGCGTCGACCCTGGCACGCCGATGTTGGCCCAGGTGCGCACCATGATCGAGGGCTGAGCTCAGCGGCCGCGTTCGAACAGCCGATCGAGCAGCGTGTCGACGGTCGCTCGCGCTGTCTCGGCGGCGACCGTTTGGTCCTCGGCATAGGCAACGAACAGCGCGGCCTCGTTGAGCGCTGCGAGCAGTATGTGCGCGAGCAGCTCGGCCTGGTCGCGCGGCACCCGGCCTTCGTCGGCCAGGCGCAGAAGGGTTGCGCGCAGCCCGCCGAGCGAGTGCGCCTGATCCTGCTCGCGCCAGCGAGCCCAGCCGACGGCGGTCGTCGGATCGAGCAGGGCGATGCGCTGGATGGCCGGGTCGAGCGCCATCAGCAGCCAGGCGTGCGAGCCCGTTCGCAGCCCCTCCAGCGGGTCGCTGCTGTCCGCGGCCGCGGTGGCGGCGCGCTCGGCGATCTCGATCAGCACCTCGGCGAGGACGGCGTCGAACAGCTCGGCCTTGCTCTCGAAGTGGTGATACAGCGCCCCCCGTGCCACGCCGGAGGCCTCGAGCACGGACTCGATCGAGGTGGCCTCATAGCCGCGCTCGCCGAACATCCGGCGCGCGGCCGCGAGCAGCCGCTCGCGCGTCGCCGCCCCACGCGCCTTTCGCCCGTCGATCGCGAGATCAGCCGCCATCGACATATTGTAAACCGACTGACGGTCTGATAATTTCGGCAGCCGTGAAGGTCGAGATGTTCAACGTTGGCTGGATCTCTTCATCGGCAGCCGTCTGGCGCCAGGGTGAAGATCCGGCCGAGCGGATCCGCTTCCCGGTCCCGTCCTATCTGATCGAGACGGCCGACGAGCGGATCCTGATCGATACAGGCCTGAATCCGGCGGCCGCCGCCGACCCGGCCGGCTTCTACGGCAGACCCGAGGCGGGCATGTTCGAGCTCGAGGTCGAGCAGGACATCACCGAGCAGCTCGATGTGAGCACGTTGACGCGGATCGTTCTCACCCACCTGCATTTCGACCACGTCGGTGCGCTCGCGCGGCTGCCTGCCTCGATCCCGATCGTGATCCAGCGGCGCGAGTGGGAGGGCGGGCGCGATGCGGCAACGATCGCGCGGAACTTCTTCTTCCCTCGTGACTACGCGATCGACGACCGCGAGCTGGTGCTCGTCGACGGCGATCACGACCTACTTGGCGACGGCTCGATCGGGCTGCTGTCGACGCCGGGGCACACGCCGGGCCACCAGTCGGTGCGCGTCGGCGAGCGGCTGGTCCTCGGCGCCGACGTCGCGCACTTCGCGGGCACGCTCGAGGACAGGCGCTTCCCGAGCTTTGCCGACGACTTCGCCGCGCAGGATCGCTCGGCGAGTCGTCTGTGCGAGCTACGCGAGGCGGGCGCGACGATCGTGCCGGGCCACGACCCCGGCGTGCTCACGCCGGGTCCCGTCGCCACGTAGGGGGAGCTCGCTCGATCGTGAGCATTGGAGCACGCCGAGCAGCGGGCAGCGGGCGGCGTGTCGACCGCCCGCTGTCCGTGTCTCAGCCCGCGGCGGGGGACGGCGCCGGGTCGGGCCTGATCACGACGGTGTCGAGCACCTCGTCGATCTCGTCGGCCGGCATGTCGACGCGGCTTGCGTGCTTGCGCACGGCCTCGACGTCGCTGGCCTCGTAGATGCACACCGAACCGAGCGTGCCGTCGGCTTCGGCGATCACATAGCTGCGGATCCAGCGGATGTCCTGGGGGAACTCGCTGTCGGCGACCTCTTTGGAGCGGGCAGCGACCTGCTCGAGCTCCTCGGGCGACCCCCACGCGTTCCTGCGACGAATCGCGTACATCTTCATCTGTTCGGCTCCTTTCGTAGTCGGTCGTCCTTGAGGACTGACCGTCGTCCCGTTCCTTCCCGCGATGCTTCGAGCCCGATGGTACGCCCGGCACGGATGGCCATGTGTGCGGCTGGACACGCGATGAGTTTCATCCGGCACAGACGTCTTTAGGGCAGGCAGGCAAACGACAGGAGGAGTGAGCAATGGGAAAGATCGCGGCAACAGAGTTCGTCTCGCTCGACGGCGTGATGGAGGCGCCGGGCGGGGGCGAGGACTACGAGCATCAGGGCTGGACGTTCGAGATCGAGCGTGGCGCGGAGGGCGATCAGTTCAAGCTGCAGGAGGCGCTCGCGGCCGAGGCGCTGCTGCTCGGGCGCACGACCTACGAAGGCTTCGCCGCCGCCTGGCCGTCGATGCAGGGCGAGTTCGCGGACAAGTTCAACGGCATGCCCAAGTACGTCGTCTCCTCGACGCTGACGGAGCCGTCTTGGAACAACACGACCGTGCTCGGCGGCGATCTCGCCGGGGAGGTGGCCAAGCTGAAGGACACGCTCGACGGCGAGATAACAGTCCACGGCAGCGCTCAGCTCGTGCAGGCGCTGATCGAGTACGACCTGCTCGACGAGCTGCGCCTGATGGTCTTCCCGGTGCTGCTCGGCAGCGGCAAGCGGCTGTTCGGCGCGACCGGCGCGAAGAAGCCGCTGCGGCTGCACAGCTCCAAAGCGGTCGGCGACGGCGTGGCCGTGCTGATCTACGAGCCCGCGCGCTAGCCGGCGGACGGCGCGACGGCCGACTCGCCTGCGCTCTCGGCGCGCGCCGAGTCCGAGTGCTCGCGGCTGTCGCGCGTGGAGATCAGCACGAGCGTCAGCAGGGCGCCGGCGAGCGCGAAGCCGGCGCCGACGAGGAAGGCGCGGTCAAAGCCCTTGGTCAGCGCGATCGCGGCGTTGTGCTCGCCGCCGTGCAACAGCGAGTTGGTGCGGCTGTTGGCGACGGTCGCGAGGATCGCCAGCCCGAGCGCGCCGCCGACCTGCTGGGCGGTGTTGACGAGTCCCGAGGCGAGCCCGGCCTCGTGCGGGCGCGTGCCGGTGACGGCGGCGATCGTGACAGGCACGAACGACAATCCGAGGCCGATCGCGGCGAGCAGCGAGGGGCCGAGCACGTCGGCGGCGAAGCTGCCGCCGGTGCCGGGCGCTTTGGAGAACCAGAACAACCCGCCGGCGACGAACAGCATGCCGGTGAGCAGGACGGGCTTGAAGCCGAAGCGCGTCACGCCGACCGAGGCGGCGCCGGCGGAGAGGATGATGGCGAGCGCCAGCGGCAGGTAGGAAAGCCCGGCCTTGAGCGCCGAGTAGTGCAGCACCTGCTGCATGTACAGCGAGATGAAGAAGAACATCGAGAACAGCGACATGCCGATCAAGAGCGCGATCGTGTCGGCGCCGCGCAGCGTGCGCAGGCGGAAGATCGAGAACGGCATCAGCGGCGCGCGCGAGCGCAGCTCGATCGCGAGGAACACGGCCAGCAGCATGACGGAGCCGGCGATCAGCAGCAGCGTTTCGCTCGATCCCCAGCCGGCGTTGACGGCGTTGACGAGCGCGTAGACGAGCAGCGCCAGCCCGGCCGTGACGGTCACGGCGCCGGGGATGTCGAAGCTGCGCGTCTCGGCCTCGGCGTGGCTCTCGCGCAACAGGCGCGGTGAGAGCAGCACGCAGATCACGCCGATCGGCACGTTCACGAACAGCACCCAGCGCCAGGACAGCCCGCTCGTGAGCACGCCGCCGAGCAGCACTCCCGCGGCGCCTCCGGCGCCGGCGACCGAGCCCCACACGCCGAGCGCGCGGTTGCGCTCGGCGCCTTCGGAGAAGGTCGTCGTGATGATCGACAGCGCCGCCGGTGAGACGATCGCGGCGCCCATTCCCTGCACGGCGCGTGCGGCGATCAGCCAGGGCTCGGATTGGGCGAGGCCCCCGGCGAGCGAGGCGAGCGAGAAGACGACGAGCCCGAGCATGAACATGCGACGGCGGCCCATCAGGTCGGCCAGGCGCCCGCCGAGCAGCAAAAAGCCCCCGAACGTCAGCGTGTAGGCGTTGACCACCCACGTCAGGTCGTCCTGGGAGAACTTCAGCGCGCGCCCGATCGAGGGCAGCGCGACGTTGACGATCGAGGCGTCGATCACGACGACGAACTGCGTCATCGCGAGCAGCACGAGGGCGAGGTTCTTCGCCCGCTCGGTCAGCAGCGTGGGGGGTGCGTCGGTGACGATCGCCGGTGGCTCGGCGGTGAGATCTACGCTGGGGGTCATGTCAGGGCCTGGCCTTCCTGTCGATTCGGGCACGATGATATGAACGCTCGCCCGGACGACGAACGAGAGACCGCCAAATGGACAGCGCTCGGGGCTTCGGCGCCCGCGACCGGCATCGCGGCCGGTCGCGTGCGGCCGTGATGTTCGCCGCTAGCCGCCGGACTCGAGGCGGGTCTGCTCCTCGACCGTGCGCTCGGCCCAGGGGAGGGCCTGCAGGCGAGCGTCGGGAATCGGCTCGCCGCTCTGCACCGAGAGCCCGTAGGAGCCTTCGTCGAGCCGTCCTTCGGCGCGCTCGATCGCGGCCAGCTCATCGCGCAGCGACGCCTCCACGCCGACGTCGATCTCGGTCTCGAGCAGCTCCGGCGCGACGTCGCCGCTGTCGAACGCGGCCGCTTGCTCGTCGCCCTCCGGCTTGCCCGCGTCGAGCAGCGCAGCTTCGATGCGCGCTCGCTCGCGCGCGAGCAGATCGCGTGCCTGTGCGGGGTCCATCGTGCGCAGTATGAACGCGGGCGCCGTCCGATGCCGTCCCGCCGCTATATCCCTATAAATATTATTTAATTAATGGAGATAACGAGGCGCTGCCGGACGGTCTCGCCGGGTGCTCAGACGGCGCTCGAGCGGATCGCCTCGGCCACTGCGGGCGGATCGTCGAAGAACGGCACGTGCCCGGCGCCGAGCGAGAGGTGGCGCGCGCGCGGCAGCATCGTGCGCGCGCGTGGCGCCTGCGTGCGATACAGCAGCAGGCGGTCGTGCACGCCCCACGCGATCGTCAGGCCGATCGCGCCGTCGAGCTGCTCCGGCTCGGCGAAGGCGTAGCTGCTGAAGGCCGCGAGCGCCGGCGCCAGTGCCGGGGAGTCCCAGGCGTTGCGTAGGATCCGCGGCGGCTCCTCGGCCGGCATGCGCGTCGGCCGGCCGAACGTCTGCCAGAACAGCGCGTTGCGCCCCGCTCGCGTGCCCGACACCGCGATCAGCGCCGGGCGCAGGGCGCGCGGCATGCCCGCCAGCGCGCCCAGCGACAGCTGGCTGAAGCGACGTTCAGCCGCCGTCCAGAAGCCCACCGGCGAGATCGCGCAGACCGAGCGAACCGCGCCACGTCTGGCCAGCTCCAGGCCGATCCCGCCGCCCATCGAGTTGCCCGACACGTGCGGACGCTCCAGGCCCAGTTCCGCGAAGAACTCCGCGAAGCGATCGGCATAGGCGTCGATCGTCGGCTCGACCCCGACGGCCAGCGGCGGCGAGCCGCCGAAGCCGGGCGAGTCGCACGCGATCACGTCGAAGTCGCGCGCGAGCATGCCGATCACCGGTCGGTTGATCTGCCAGCTCAGCCCGACGCCGTGCAGCAGCACCAGCGGCGGTCCCGAGCCCTCGCGGTGATGATTGATCCTCACGCCGTCCGTGCTCACGCCGCGATCGAGCGCGCGCCCGCCGGCCCGGCCACGCGACCGCGGATCAGGTCGGCGCCGCGCTCGGCGACCATGATCGCCGGAGCATTCGTGTTGCCGCCCGGGATCACGGGGAAGATCGAAGCGTCGATCACGCGCAGACCCTGCAGGCCGTGGACGCGCAGCTGTGAGTCGACGACCGCTTCGGGGTGGGTGTCGCTCATCCGCGCCGTGCCGACGGGGTGATAGATCAGCATCAGCCGGCGGCGCAGGTCGGCCTCGAGCTCGGCGCGGTCGACGACGTGCTGACCCGGCTTGAGCTCGGCGATGGTCGTCTGCGCCAGTGGCGGCTGCGCGGCGATCCGGCGCGCCAGCGCCATCCCGGCGAGCAGCGACTGCACGTCGTCGGGCTCGGACAGGCTGTTCGTGATGATCCGCGGCTTGGCCGTCGGGTCGGCCGAGCGCAGCCACACCTGCCCGCGCGACTTCGGCGCGACGAGCGTCGGCGCGATCACCATGCAGTGCCCGTCGTATTCCTCGGCGCCGTGGTCTTCGTAGTAGGCGGCGCCCATGTGCAGCTGGATGTCGGCCGCCGGCAGGCCCCCGCGCGTGCGTACGAACGCCACCACCTCGGCGACCGTCGAGGAGAGCTTGCCCGAGCGGCGCAGCAGCCACTCCGCCAGGTGCTTCGGCTTGTCTGCCCCGTACAGCGTGTTCTGATCTGCGACCTCCCACAGCATCGTCACGAACGGATGGTCCTGCAGGTTGCGCCCGACGCCGCGCAGCTCGTGGCGCGGCTCGACGCCCGCCGCGCGCAGCTCGTCGGCCGGGCCGATCCCCGACAGCAGCAACAGCTGCGGTGAGTTGATCGCGCCCGCCGAGAGCAGCACCTCGCGCTCGGCGCGCACGAGCTCCTCGCCGCGGCGGCCCTTGCGCAGGCGCACGCCAACGGCGCGATCGCCCTGCAGCTCGATGCCGAGCACGCTCGCGCCCGTGCGCAGCTCGAGGTTCGGCCGCTTCAGCGCCGGGCGCAGGAAGGCGTCGGCCGCGCTGAAGCGCTGCCCGTTTCGCTGCGTCACCTGGAACATCGAAACGCCGTCCTGCTCGGGGCCGTTGTAGTCGGTGATCCGCGGGATGCCGGCCGCCGCGCTCGCCTCGAGCAGGCCCCTGCACAGCGGTCGTGGCGAGCGCTGCTCGCAGACGCGCAGCTCGCCGCCTGAGCCGTGGAACTCCGAGGCGCCGCGCACGTTGTCCTCGGACTTGATGAAGTACGGCAGCACGTCGGCAAAGCCCCAGCCGGGGGCGCCCTGGGCCTCCCATGCGTCGTAGTCCCACGGGCGCCCGCGCACGTACAGCATCGCGTTCATCGAGCTCGAGCCGCCGAGGCTCTTGCCGCGCGGGATGTACAGCGAGCGCCCATCGACGTGCGACTCGGCCTCGGTCGCGTAGTCCCAGTCGAGCTTGGTGTGGAACTGCTCGGCGAACGCCGCCGGGATCTTGATCTTCGGCGAGCGGTCGCGCCCGCCGGCCTCGAGCAGCAGCACGCGCACGCTCGGGTCCTCGCTGAGGCGGTTGGCCAGCACGCAGCCGGCCGAGCCGGCGCCGACGATCACGTAGTCATACATCCAGTTCCCCTCTCGCTCTGCTCGTCGGCCGGCATCGCTCAGGCGAGGGCCGCTTGGTCGCTCGCCGACGGCTCACGCGCCGCGACGCTCGTGAACTCGTACTCGCCCGGGTCCAGCGACTGCGTCTGCTCGAAGTACTCGCGCATGTATCCCGGCCAGTTGGCCACGATGCGCCCGCTCTCGTCGCGATACCAGGAGTCGCACTGCGTCCAGGCCGTGCCCGCGAAGCGCGCTTGCAGCGCGCGGTCGCTCGCGTCCTCGACCTCGGCGCGCACGGCGATCGCGTCGGCGCCGCGCGCGAGCATCTGCTGAAGTGCCTGGCGCAGGTAGCCGGCCTGCGCCTCGAGGTAGAAGATGATCGAGCCGCCCGAGGTGTTCGTGTTGGGCCCGTACATCACGAACATGTTGGGGAAGTCCGGCACGGTCATGCCGAGGTGCGCGCGGGCGCCGTGCGCCCAGGCGTCGCTCAGCTCGCGCCCGCCGACCCCGGCGATGCGCATCGGGAACATGAAGTCGTTGGCCTTGAAGCCGGTGCCCCAGACGATGCAGTCGAGCCTGTGCGTGACGCCGTCGGCCGTGACGATCCCCTGCGGCTCGACGCGTGCGATCGGCTCGGTCACGACCTCCACGTTGGGCCGTTGCAGCGCCGGCAGGTAGTGCGAGCTGAACAGCACGCGCTTGCAGCCGAACGTGTAGTCCGGCCACACCTTGCGGCGCAGCTCACGGTCTTTCAGCTGCCAGCGCATGAACGCGGCCGAGCGCAGCCCCAGCAGGCGCCCGAGCGTGCGCGGGTGCAGGATCGACGCGGTCAGCGCCTCGCAGTACTGGTACATGAAGTTGCGCCTGAACGCCTGGATGCCCGGGACGTGTTCGATCGCCGCGCGCACGAGTCGCGGATAGCGCCGGTTGCGTCGCGGCAAGAACCAGTTGCCCGAGCGCTGAAAGACGGTCAGGCGGGCCACCTGCTCGGCGATCTCGGGGACGAACTGCACGGCGCTCGCGCCGCTGCCGACGACCGCCACGCGCTTGCCGGCGAGCGGGTAGTCGTGGTCCCACTGCGCCGAGTGGAAGCTGTGGCCGGCGAAGCTCTCGACCCCCTCGAGGAGAGGCCGCGCCGGCTGGTGCAGTTGTCCCGTGGCGAGCACCAGCGCGTCGGCCTGCAAGCGCTCGCCCTCAGTCGTGTCTAGCTGCCAAAGCGCCCGTCGCTCGTCCCACGTGCAGGCGGTGACGGTCTGACCGAAGCGGATGTGGCGCTCGACGTCGTAGGTCCGCGCGACGTCGCACAGGTAGTCGTGGATCTCCTCCTGCGGCGAGCACAGCCGCGACCAGTCGCGTCGCTGTGCGAACGAGAACGAGTACAAGTGGCTGGGCACGTCGCACGCCGCTCCCGGGTAGCTGTTGTAGAACCACGTGCCGCCCAGCTCCGGCGCGCGCTCGAGGATCGTGACGTCTTCGAAGCCGTGGCGCTTACACTCGATCGCCGCCGCGATGCCGCCGAAGCCGGCGCCGACGATCAGCACCGAGAGCTTGCGCCTCGGGGCGCTCGGTGGGCGCGCTGCGGTCTCTGCGGTGGACATGCTCCCTCTCCAGACGTGTTGCACGCTCCATTCTCCACCTTCGCGCTTGCGCGTGACGCGTGCATCCAGACCGCTTCGCCGGCCCGTGTGCGCCGACGGCACGACACGCCGGCCCGTCGCGTGCGCGGCGACGGCGTGTCGACGTGGCCGGTGGCCGCTCAGCCGCGGGGCGGCGTGCCGGCGAGCAGCCGCGCGCCGACGCCGCGCATCGTTTCTTCGCCGTAGGCCTGCGAGGGATCGCCCGTGCTGAAGACGGACACCGTGAACGTCAGGCCCGCTCGCTCCAGGCGCGCGGTCTCGTTGAACAGCCCAACCGAGGGCAGCGCGCCGGTCTTGAAGAAGACCTGCCAGCGCGGGCGCGCGACTTCGGGGATGCCCCAGCTCTGCTCAGGCTCGATGCCGGCGAGCAGGCCGCGCGCGTACGGCCAGAACCGGTGCGGGATCAGCCGTTCGATCGCGACGAAGAAGCGCGCTTGGTCGGCGGCCGAGGTCTGCGTGTAGGCCCACCAGCCGACGCCCGGCGCGTAGTCCTGCATGCCCGCTTCGCGGGCCACCCGCGCGATCGCGCCAAGGCCGACGCGGTCGAGCACGGCCGACGCGGCTTCGTTGTTCGATTCGTGGATCATCGGGTACAGCAGCGAGCGGTCGAGCGCGCTGACGCCGCGATGATCGGCGTCCAGCCGCTGCAGGAAGGCCGTGAGGAACATCACCTTGACGACGCTGGCGCTCTGGAAGTGCTCGTTCAGGCGTATGCCCGAGAGGCGGCCGCGGTCATCGACGACGGCGAGCGAGGTGCGCCCGGCGCGGGCGTCGAGGTACTGCACCGCCGCCGCGATCGCCGCGCGTGAGGGATAGGGCGGGGGCTTCGGCTTGGCCGGGCGCGGCGTCGCGGCCGTGGGGGGCGCCGTGCCCGACGCCGCTTGCGTCGTCCCTGCAGACGGTGTCACGCCACTAACGCGACCGGCGGCGAGCGCCCATGCCGCGACGGCGCCGAGCAGGCATGCAGCGAGCATCGCGGCGAGCAGGAGGGGACGTCGCTTGGCCACCGGCAGGAAAGGCTAGCGCCCGCGCCAGCCGTCAATCGCCGCTTCGTCGCGGTGACGCGGCGTGCGCGCCGGCCGCGCCTCGCAGCTTGCGGCGGCGGCGCGCGACCGCCGGCGTCGTCAGTGCTTGTGCTTGCGCTTGACTTTGTGCCTGAAGCCGATCTGCGCGAACGCGACCGAGATCGATTCGGCCTTCGACTTCGGCAGGAAGCCGACCCGCGCCTTGAACTTCAGCTTGTGCGCGAGCTGGCCTTTGACGCCTTTGCGCGACAGCGGCACCTTGATCGTGAACTTGCCGGCCTTGGCGAACTTCTTGTACGTCGTGCGCAGGTCGCGGTTTTTCACGCTCACGCGCCCGGGCGCGAAGATCTGCACGCGCAGCACGAGCTTGTTGTGCTTGATCTTCTTGCTGAGGATCTTGATCCTCGTTCTGCCTTTGCCGTGGCCGTTGCAGCCGGCCACGGCGATCGGCGTGTTCTGTTTGATCACGGCGCCGCTCTGCGCGGTGATCGTCGTCGGCATCGCGAGCGTCTGCGTACACAGCGTGCCGACCGCCGTCAGCGCCGAGTTGGGTCCTTCGGGCAGTTCCAGCACGAAGCTCGAGACGGGCACGTCGGGGATCGAGCCGAACGTCGATTTGGTGATGCCTGCTTTGATCTCGGTCTTGCTTTCGAGGATCACGCGCACGCCGCCGTCGCCTTCGAGCAGCAGGTCGAGGTCGGGGAACGCCTCGCCGCCGTGCGAGACGAGGTACGCGGGACCTTTCAGCGGCGCCGGGAGCACCGGCGTGGAGACCGTCGCGCTGCCGACCTTCGAGCCGGGCGGGCAGCTGAACGGGTTGGCTTCATATGTCGCCGCCGGGCACGCTTTCTGCAGCGTCGTCAAGCGCGAAGGAAGCGATTTCGGCAATTCGGCAACGACCGAGTGGATGTTCGCCTCGTGCGCGTTTTGCAGCAGGTTTACGCGCAGCGAGGCGCCGTTGGCTTTGAGCTGCGTCGGGTTCGTCGAAGCGCTCGTCGCTGCCGAGAAGTTCGGTTTGAACGGCAGCGCGCCGCAGTTGCCGACCGCGAACGGGCTCGACAGTCCCTGCGTGGCGCCGAGCGTCGAGCTCAGCGCCGTGTCGGTCGACAGCGGGCCGCAGTTGGTCGGGTTGAAGAGGAAGCTCTTGCGGTTGACGACGACGCTGATGTCGCGCAGGCGCAGCGGCACGCCCTTGAAGATGCTCGGCAGGTCGGTCGTCGTGGCGATCACACGGCTGCTGTGCGGATCGACGTTGATCGTCGCGTGCGTGACGACGTTGCCGAGGTCGAACGGCCCGGCGGCGGCATGGATCGGGATCGACAGCCCATACGGTGCGCCGGCGTAGGGGCCGGTGAGGAAGACGGGCCCCGTGAACGGGTAGGGGTCGCCGCCCGCGCCGACGGAGGCCGTCGCGGTGCCGATCTGACTCGCCGCCGTGCAGCTGCCGGCCTGCGCTTGCACTCCTTCGCAGAGCGTGACCGACGGGATCGCGCCGACGAGGCCGGGCGGCAGCACCGTCGAGAGCTTGCCGAGGTACTGGTTGCCGTCATTGCGAGCGAGGTTGAACGTGTAGTTGGTGTAGGCGCCGGCGTTGGGGGCGCTTGTCGCAGTCGATTGCGCGAGCGCGAACGGCGGCGATTCGGGGCAGCCGCCGGGGGAGAAGGGAGTCGAGCCGCTCGCCGCCGCGCCGCCGGTGTAGGGGGTGAAGAGGAAGTCCGTGCTCGCCGCCGCGCACGTCAGCGGGTTGGCGAGCGGCGCGTGGTCGCCGCCGTTGAGCGTCAGGCTCAGTTCGCTGAACGGGAGCTGTGGGTTGTTCGCGAACGTGACTTCGAGGCGGCCCGTTTCGGGGTTCGGCGTGACCGTGCCCTGCAGGCGGACGGACACGTCGACATTGCTCTCGGCGTCGAGGTAGATCGTGTACGGCGGATCGGTGATCGCCCCGCCGCTCGGACTGCCGAGGAAGACTGACCCCGTCAGCGTGCCGGGCGGCAGGTCGGTTTCGATCGCCACGCTGCCCACGCGCGAGCCGGCCGGGCAGGTCACGGGGTTGCGCGTGCCGATCCCGATCTGCGCGGCCGAGCAGGCTTCGAGTCCGTGCGCGGCCGCCGGGTTGAGCGTCAGCCCTTCCGGCAGCGTGACATGCGCGTCGCGGATGTCCGACGTGTTGATTTCGTTTTCTTTTTGTTTTTGTGGTACCTGCACGACGGTCGTCACGCCGTCGGGCCCGTCGGGCTGCGAGCCGGCGCCGCTTTCGGGCGTGACCGTCGTCGAGGGCGCGAACGGGACTTTGTCGCAGCCTTCGACGCCGACCGGCGTGTGCGTGTCGGTCCCCGCGACTTCTCCGCTCCACGATTCCAGTTCGAGGTGCGAGGTCGTCGAGCTCGAGCAGGCGCTCGGCAGCGTGAGGAAGTTGCCGCCCGCGTGGCCGTTGAAGTTGAGCTTCGACATCAGCACCTTCAGCGGCGCGTTGACCGGCAGCAGGGCGTTCACCGTCGCTTCGTGCGGCACGTTGTTGATTTCGAAGTACTCGTGGTAATCGCCGCTCCAGTCGACGTGCCCTTCGAGGAACAGGCGGAATGGTGAGACGAGTTCTCCGGCCGGTTCGACGGCGATGCCGAAGTCGAGCGGCAGGCCCGCCGGGGGGTCGAGGTTGTAGACGGTGCCTTCCAGCGAAGGGAGCGCCAGCGGAACCCCGAGCGGTTCTGCCACGGCTTCCATTTCGGTCGTGCCGACGATGCTCGAGCTGGGGCATCCTTTCGGGTTGGACTGGAACTGCGCCACCGTGCACTTCGGCTGTGGCGCCTGCGGGTTGGCGGCGAGCCCGGGCGGGATGTCGACGCGGATCCGCTTGACCGACGAACCTTCGACGTTGCTGCCGCTGTGTTTCATGATGAACTTCGTGCCGCCCCAAGGCGGGTGTCCGGCGGCCTGGGTGAAGGCTTCTTTGCGGTTGGCTTCGACGCTTGCGTACGTGCACGTTTTGTTGACGCACGACCCGTCTTCGAAGACTTCCGGTCCGAACGCGGCCTGCGCCGCGGTCGGTGGGATCAGGGCCGAGCCGAGCAGGATCAGGGCAGCCGCGGCAAGCGATGCGACGGCGGCGCGGACCCGCGAGCACCCGATGGCGATCTGACCCTTCACTCCCTACCTCCCGTTTGGACTTCGGCTTCACGCCCGGCAGATAGAGCCGGTTCCGGACAACAAGGAGTTACCCGGTTTACCCGGCTCTACTCAACGGTCGGCGAATGGACGAGCGCAGGGGAGGCGCCTTGCGGGCACGTCTTTGGCAGCGACGACGCGGCCGCGCGGCGCTCGGTCTACTGCTCGCGTGGCACGTAGGGGGCGAGCTCGCGCCGGGCGATCGAGAGCTTGTGCACCTCGTCGGGGCCGTCGGCGAGACGCAGCGTGCGCAGGTGCGCGTAGGCAGAGGCGAGGCCGAAGTCGTCGGACACGCCGCCGCCGCCGTGCACCTGGATCGCGCGGTCGAGCACCTTCAGCGCGACGTTCGGCGCGGCGACCTTGATCGCCGAGATCTCGATCCGCGCGTGGCGGTTGCCGACGGTGTCCATCAGCCAGGCCGCCTTCAGCGTCAGCAGGCGGGCCATCTCGATTTCGATCCTCGACTCGGCGATCCAGTCCTGCACGTTGCCGCGCATCGCCAGCGGCTGGCCGAAGGTGACGCGCGAGACTGCGCGCTTGCACATCTGCTCGAGCGCGCGCTCGGCGGCGCCGATCGCGCGCATGCAGTGGTGGATCCGTCCGGGGCCGAGGCGCGCCTGGGCGATCATGAAGCCGTCGCCCTCGCCGGCGATCAGGTTCGAGGCGGGTACGCGCGCGTCGGCGAAGTCGACTTCGGCGTGACCCTCCTGGTCGGTGTAGCCGAACACCGGCAGGTTGCGCATGACCGTGACGCCGGGCGTGTCGATCGGCACGAGGATCTGGCTCTGCTGTTTGTACGTCGGACCGTCGGGGTCCGTCTTGCCCATCACGATCATGATCCGGCAGTTGGGGTGAAGGGCGTTCGAGGTCCACCACTTGCGCCCGTTGAGCACGTAGTCCTCGCCGTCGCGCTCGATCCGCAGCTCGATGTTCCTCGCGTCGGAGCTCGCCACGTCGGGCTCGGTCATCGCGAAGGCCGAGCGGATCTCGCCGTCGAGCAGCGGCCGCAGCCATTGCTGCTTCTGCTCGGGCGTGCCGAACTGGTGCAGCACCTCCATGTTGCCCGTGTCCGGCGCCGAGCAGTTGCACGCCTCTGGGGCGATCTGCGAGCGGCCGAGAATCTCGGCGAGCGGCGCGTAGTCTGCGTTGGACAGGCCCGCGCCGTCCTGCTCGTCGGGCAGGAACATGTTCCACAGCCCGGCCTCGCGCGCACGACGCTTGAGCTGCTCCATGATCGCGGGCTGGTGATGCGGATTGCCCGACTCGCGCACTTCGCGCTCGTAGACCTCCTCGGCCGGGTAGATGTGCTCGTCCATGAACGCCGTCAAGCGCTCCTTGAACTCCGTGCAGCGCTCGCTTGGCTGAAAGTCCATCGTCTCTCCTTTGGGTCCCGGTGCCCGGCTCGTGGAAGCAGACGGTGTATATCGACTCTCTCCTGCGCGCGGCATACGCCGTGTGGAGGACCGCTAGCGTGTGCCGGCCTATGAGGTGGCCCACGGCTCGCCAAACTCCGCGCCCTGCCGGCCGGCCGGCTGCGACGGTCGCCAACCGGCGCTCGCCGATTGCCGTGCTCACGTCTGCGCTCACGCTCACGCTCGTCGTCGTGCTCGCGGGCTGCGGCGGGGGCTCCGGTGGCGGCGCGAGCTCGGGCGCGCGCACGGCGCGCAGGCCAGCGGCGCAACGCGAAGCGCCCGCCGGCGTACCGGCCCGCAGCCGACGGCCGAACATCGTCTTCGTGCTGACCGACGACCTCGCGGAGAACCTCGTGCGCTACATGCCGCACGTGCTGCAGATGCAGCGCAGCGGCGTGAGCTTCAGCAACTACTTCGTGACCGACTCGCTGTGCTGCCCCTCGCGCGCGTCGATCCTGACCGGCCGCTATCCGCACGACACTCGCGTGTTCGACAACAGCCCGCCGGAAGGCGGCTACAGCGTCTTTCGCGAACGCGGCGAGGAGCAGGAAACATTCGCGCTCGCGTTGCAGCGAGAGGGCTACAGCACGGCGCTGATGGGCAAGTACCTGAACGGGTACAAGCCGAACGGCGCCGTGGCGGGCTTGGGCCTGGGAGCGACGGCGGGCGACGGCGCCAGCCCGGCCGCCGCCGCACAGGGCAGCGTGCCCGTGCCGCCCGGCTGGAGCGAGTGGGACGTCGCAGGCGATGGCTATCCCGAGTACGGCTACCACATGAACAGCGACGGACACGTTCGCGCTTACGGGTATCGCCCGCAGGACTACCTGACCGACGTGATCGCGCGCAAGGGCATGGCGTTCATCGCCCGCTCTGCCGCGCGCCGCCGGCCGTTCATGCTCGAGCTGGCGACGTTCGCGCCCCATTCCCCGTACACGCCGGCCCCGCGCGACTACGGCGAGTTCCCCGGCGTGAGCGCGCCGCGTACGCCGGCCTTCAACACGGTCGGCTCGAATGAGCCGGCCTGGCTGAGCCGCTTCGCACCGCTCGGGCGCGCGCAGATCGCGCAGATCGACGCCAAGTTCCGCATGCGCGCCGAGGCGGTTCAAGCGGTCGACCGGATGATCGGCGCGATCGAGCAGGAGCTCGTCGCGAAGGGGCTCGCGCGTGACACCTACATCGTGTTCAGCTCCGACAACGGCCTGCACATGGGCGAGCACCGCCTGCGCCCGGGCAAGCTCACGGCCTTCGACACGGACATCAAAGTCCCACTGGTGGTCACCGGCCCCGGCGTGCCGGCCGATCGCACGGTGAGCGCGATGGCCGAGAACATCGACCTGTGCCCGAGCTTCGAGGAACTGGCCGGCGCGCCGATCCCGCCGAGCGTCGACGGGCACAGCCTGCTCGCGTTGATCCACGGCGAGCACGTCCCCGGGTGGCCCAGAGAGGTTCTGATCGAGCACCACGGGCGCGTGCTCGACGCCGGAGATCCGGACCTGCCGGTACGCGGCTCGGGCAACCCGCCGAGCTATGAGGCGATCAGGATGCCCCACAGCCTGTACGTGGAGTACGTCACCGGCGAACGCGAGTACTACGACCTGCGGCGCGACCCGTTCGAGCTGCACAACCTCGCCGCACAGCTGCCGGCGGCGCGTCTGCGGATGCTGCACCAAGCGCTCGTGCGCGTCGAGCGCTGTCACGGCGCGCTTGCCTGCCGGCGCGCGCAGCACGGCACCACCCGACGGCATAGGCTCACGCCATGAGCGATCAGCGCGGCACGGCGAGCTACCGCGAGGCCGGCGTGGACTACGACGCGCTCGACGCGGGCAAGCGCATGGCGATGGCCAAGGCGCTGTCGACCTCGCCGCTGCTCCAAGCCCACGGCGCCCGCGCGCTCGACGCCTCCAGGGGCGAGCCGGCGTTCGTGTTCGAGCTGGACGGACGCTCGTTCGCGTTCGTCGTCGAGGGCCTCGGCACGAAGTCGATCGTCGCGCGCCAGGTGCTCGAGCGCCACGGGATCAATCGCTTCGCCGACGTCGCCTACGACACGGTCGCGGCGATCGTCAACGACCTCTGCTGCGTCGGGGCGCTGCCGCTGGTCGTCAACGCCTACTTCGCCACGGGAGCGTCGGAGTGGTACGCGGACGCCGCGCGCTCGCAGGCGCTGCTCGAGGGCTGGCGCCAAGCCTGCGCCGATGCCGGCTGCGCGTGGGGAGGAGGCGAGTCGCCGTCGCTGCCCGGCCTGCTCGACGCGCGCGACATCGAGCTGGCCGGGGCCGCCGTCGGTGCGCTGCCGGCCGGCCGCGCACCGATCCTCGGCGAGCAGCTCGCGGCGGGCGATGAGATCGTGCTCGTGTCATCCAGCGGCCTGCACGCCAACGGCGCCTCGCTGGCGCGGCTGATCGCCGAGCGGCTGCCCGACGGATATGCCACCGAGCTGCCCGACGGGACGAGCTTCGGCGAGGCGCTGCTCGTGCCTTCGCTGATGTACGCGCCGCTGATCGCCGCCGCGCTGGGGGCGCAGCTGCCGATCAGCTATCTCAGCCACATCACCGGTCACGGTCTGCTCAAGCTGATGCGCCCGCCGCGCGCGCTGACCTACCGGATCGAGCGGCTGCCGCCGGTGCCGGCCGTGCTCGAGTTCCTCGTCGAGCAGTCCGGGCTGGAGCCGCACGCGGCCTACTCGACGTTCAACATGGGCTCTGGATTTGCGCTCTACTGCGGCGCCGGCCACGGCGATCGGCTGGTTGAGCTGGCGCGCGCGCTCGGGCTCTCGGCGCTGCCGGCGGGGCGCGTCGAGCAGGGCCCCCGACGCGTGATCCTCGAGCCGGTTGACGTCAGCTTCGAGGACGACGAGCTGGAGCTGTCCGCGAGCTGATGCTAACGCTCTAGTAGAGCATTAGAGTTTGCGGATCCAGCGGTGTCCGAGACGTTGCCGACGATTGGTGACGCTCAGAACGGGCACACCTTGCAGGATTGCCTGCAAACGTTGGATCGGAGACCGCTTCCAGCTTGCAGCCGCCCGTGGCGATGGATAATGTTGTCTGAAGACGTCGCCACTGTTCTCCGGTGTTTTGCCGGAGATCTCGATATCGCCGGACCGGCATGGTTCCGGAGCTACCCGGATCGAGGCGGACCTGTCCATCAACAGAGGAGAGAAAAACTGATGCGCAGAGCATCCACCTGTCTGGCCTTGCTCGGCTCGCTTGCCGTCCTTGGCCTTCCGGCTGCGGCTTCGGCCGCGCCGACCGTGACCTTCAAAGCGAAGGCCGTGCCGATCCCGAAGCCTGGCGGCGGAACCTACCCGCACACCGGCAACATCCTCGCCAAGAAGGGCGGTCTCGGCGCCGCGGTCGAAGCCAACTACGTGATCGAAGGATCGGGCTACGGCGCGACGCCGCAGAAGCCGCAGGGCGGCATCCCGCCGCTGGCCGCGGTCAACTTCTACCTGCCGGCCGGCTCGAAGATCAACAGCGCAGGCTTCGCCAAGTGCTCGGAATCGGTGCTGAAGAACACCGGCCCGACTGGTTGCAGCAAGAACTCGGTCGCGAGCCCCGTCGGCAACGCGCTCGGTGAAGTGACGTTCGGCACCGAACGTGTCCCCGAGACGGCCTCACTGCAGGCCTTCTTCGCGGGCAACGGACTGCTGTTCTACGTCAACGGGTCGAGCCCGGTGTCGCTGGAATTCGTCTCGTCCGGCTCGTTCGTGAACTACAACAAGGAAGGCTACGGCCTCGAGCTGAAGACGACCGTGCCGGCGATCGCCACGGTCCCCGGCGCCCCGCTCGCCTCGACCAAGAACATCAACATCAAGGTCGGCGCGGCGATCAAGAAGGGCAAGAAGCTGATCTCCTACGGCACGCTGCCGAAGACGTGCCCGAAGGGCGGCTTCCCGGTCAAGTCGGAAATGATCTTCGGCGGCTCCTACGGCGGCGAACGTGAATTCGGGATCCCCGCGGAAACGACGACGGTGACCTACAAATCGCCGTGCCCCAAGTAGACGGAACGGCGGCGAGCGCGACCCCCTCGGGGGCGTAGAATCGCCGGTTAGTGAGGTGAGACGGGCGGCTTCACCGCATTGGTGGAGCCGCCCGGCTCGCTGTATGAACTTCAAGGAAGGAAAGGGTTGAGGGCGCAGACCGTCGGGTGGAGGAGAGGCGCTGCCGCGGTCGCGGTGCTCCTCGGCGTGGCCGCGCTCGCCGCGGTCGTGCTGCTGGCCACCTCCGCGGGCGGCTCCAACGGCAGCTACACGGTGCGCGCGATCTTCGACGACGCCGGCAACATCATCCCCGGCGAGAACCTCAAGGTCGGGGGCGTCAAGGTCGGCACGGTGGGGGCGGTGACGCCGACGCCGCAGGCGAAGGCGGCCGTCGTCCTGAACATCACCAACGCGGGCTTCAAGGACTTCCGCGCGGATGCCAGCTGCACGATCCGACCGCAGGCGCTGATCGGCGAGAAGTTCGTCGACTGCCTGCCGACGCAGCCGCGCGTGGCCGGCACGCCGCTGCCGCCCCCGCTGAAGAAGATCGGCAAGGGCCACGAAGGCGCCGGCCAGTACCTGCTTCCCGTGCAGAACACGCACTCCCCGGTCGACGTCGACCTGCTCGGCGACATCTCACGCCTGCCCGAGCGCCAGCGCTTCACGATCATCCTCAACGAGCTCGGCGCGGGGCTCGCCGGGCGCGGCAGCGACCTGCACGAAGTGATCCGGCGCGCCAACCCGGCGCTGCAGGAACTCGACAAGGTGCTCGCGATCCTCGCCGGCGAGAACAAGGTGCTCGCCAGGCTCGCAGTCGACTCCGACACGGCGCTGCGGCCGTTCGCGGCCGTGCGCAACAGGGTCGCCGACTTCATCCAGCAGAGCAACACGGTCGCGCAAGCGAGCGCCCGTCACCGCGGCGCGCTCGCGCGCAACCTGCAGCTGTTCCCCAAGTTCTTCAAAGAATTCGAGCCGGCGATGGAACGGCTCGGTCGCTTCGCCGATCAGACGACGCCGGTCTTCACCGACCTGAAAGTGGCGGCGCCCGGACTCGACAAGGCCTTCACGAGCCTGCCCGCGTTCTCCAACAGCTCGATCAAGTTCTTCAAGAACTTCGGCCAGACGGCGAAGGTGTCGGGTCCCGCGCTGACCGCGGTCCAGCCGCTGCTGGCGCGCCTGGGCACGCTCGGCAAGGAAGCCAAGCCATTCGCCTTCAACGCCTCCGAACTGCTCACGAGCCTGCGCGACACGGGCGGCCTCGAGCGCCTGCTCGACTTCATCTTCCTCGGCACCGGCAGCTCGAACGGATACGACAGCCTTGGCCACTTCCTGCGCTCGGAAGTGGTCGCGAATGGATGCATCTCCTACGTCGTAACTGCGAGCGGGCTGTGCGCATCGCAGAAACTCTTCAACACGTCCGGTAGCTCGACTTCGGCCGAAGCCGCTTCGGCGTCGACAGCGCGCAACCGTGGCAACGGCAATCAGGGCAGCAGTGTCCTGATGGCGCGCACGCTGGCGGTGCTGGGCGGCGCCACGCCGGCGCAAGCCCTCGCCAAATACCCCGGCGCCACCGAAGTGGCCCCAGGCGCGGCG
The DNA here is from genome assembly GCA_044446425.1 of Solirubrobacterales bacterium. Lineage (GTDB taxonomy): Bacteria > Actinomycetota > Thermoleophilia > Solirubrobacterales > Solirubrobacteraceae > Palsa-744. Next base: position 89,147 of record JBIOEW010000002.1, read on the forward strand.
GGCAACACGAACGGCGCCGCCGCGACGCCGGTCGCCAAGCCGGTCGGCGGCGCGAGCGCGGGCACGACCTACTACACGCCGTCGGCCGAAGGCTCGGGCGCCGACGGGATGCTGCTCAACTACCTGCTCGGGAACTGAGCCAGCCACGATGATCCGCCCGTCCAAGCTCCCGCTCGCCGCCGCAGTCGCGCTGCTCTTTGCGATCTTCCCGGCCGGCTCGCTCGCGGCTGAAGAACCGTGGCAGCCGGGTGGCCAGACGACGACCGAAAAGAGCGCCCCGACGGAAACGACACCCGCGCCGGCGCCGGAAACGACACCCACGACACCCTTGCCGAGCACCGGCGCCACGGCCGAACCGCCGGCCGCCTCGACGCCGACGACGCCGAGCGCGACGACTCCGCAGGTCAGCGGCCAACATGCGCAGGGGAGCACGCCGTCGGGCAACCCCGCGGCAGGCGGCGGCTCCGGCTCGAGCAAACGGGGTCAGGCCTCGCCGGCCCCCGCCAAAGGCAAGACGGGCGGCTCGCCGGCCAAGCCCAAGCGTGGCAAGCGCGCGCCCAAGCCCTCGGCGCTCACGCCGGCGCTGCCGTTGTCGCTCTCCTCTTCGATCGCCGGCGTGCCGGGCTTCTTCATCGAAAGTTTCCGCATCCCGCCGTTCCTGCTGCCGATCTTCCAGGCGGCCGGGACGGCCTACAGCGTCCCCTGGCAGGTGCTCGCCGCGATCAACGAGGTCGAGACCGACTACGGCCGCGACCTCAGCGTCTCGAGTGCCGGCGCGGAGGGCTGGATGCAGTTCCTGCCTTCCTCGTGGGAAACCTACGGCGTCGATGCCAACGGCGACGGCTTCAAGGATCCGTATAACCCGGCCGACGCGATCTTCGCCGCCGCCCGCTACCTCCGTGCGGCCGGCGCGGCGAGCGACGTGCGGGGCGCAGTCTTCTCCTACAACCACTCACAGGCGTACGTCGAATCGGTGATGCTCCGCGCGAAGCTGCTCGGTGGCACGCCGGACGAGCTGCTCGGGGCGATCACGGGTTTGACCGAGGCGCGCTTCCCCGTGCACGCGCGCTCGCACTTCAGCGATGGCTTCCTCGCGGCGCCGAGCGGCGCCAAGGGCGGTGAAATCGCGGGCACGACGATCTACGCCGAAGCGGGCGCTCCGGTGATCGCCGTGCAGGACGGCCAGGTCGTGCAGATCGGCGACTCGCCCGAGCTCGGCCACTTCATCTCGCTGCGCGACGCCTACGGCAACACCTACACCTACGCCAAACTCGGCAGCGTCGCCGAGCTCTACCCGGTGCTCAAGCCGCACGAAGGCGCCGGCGTCACGGACAAGTCGGCGCAGCAGGCCGAAGGTCCCGACGAACCCAAGCCGACCGGCCCGGCGAGCGCCGGCACGCACGCCGGCGCGAGTCCACCCGCAGGCGAAGGCGCCGGTCTCTCTGCGCTCTCGCTGGGTACGCCGAACGGGCTCGAAAGCGCCGCGCCCGGTTCCGCTCAGACGAGCACGCAGCCCGCGCCGGCCGCGGCGGCGCCTGTCCCGGCGCCGTCCGCCTCGACCGGCGCTCCGGCGACAGACGGCGCCGGCTCGCCCGAAGCCGGCTCCGCCGCGGGCTCGGCCGGCGCGGGCGTACCGCCGCCCGCTGCGACATCGGGCGAAGCGACGCCGCGCGAGTTCCGCGAAGGGCCGAACGACGTCTACCTGCGCGAACTGCACGAGGGCGTGCGTGTGATCGCCGGAACGGTGCTCGGGCACGTCGGCGACGGCGCGGCTACCGGCGAAGGCGACGAAGCGCACATGTTCTTCCAGATCCGCCCAGCGGGCGTCGGCGCGCCGCTGATCGACCCCAAGCCGATCCTCGACGGCTGGGTGCAGCTCGAGAACAGCTCGATCTTCAGGGCCAAGGGGCAGACGCCGTTCTCGACGAGTGGGCCGAGCGCCGGGCAGGTGCTGCTCGAGTCCAAGGAACAGCTCGAGCAGCAGGTGCTGGCAAACCCGGACATCGACCTCTATCCGTGCGGACGCCAGGACATCCAGACGGGGCAGATCGATCGCCGCGTGCTGGCGACGCTCGAGTTCCTCGCCGTCTCGGGGCTGAAGCCGACCGTCTCGGCGCTGAAGTGCGGGCACTCGGAGCTGACGAGCGAAGGCAACGTCTCCGAGCACTCGACGGGCGACGCCGTCGACATCTCTCTGGTCAACGGCATCCCGATCGTCGGCCACCAGGGCCCGGGCTCGATCACGGACACGACGATCCGCAAGCTGCTGACGTTGCAGGGCTCGATGAAGCCGCACCAGATCATCAGCCTGATGAGCTATCCGGGCGCCGAGAACACGCTCGCCAAAGCCGATCACTACAACCACATCCACGTTGGTTTCAGGCCCTTCGCGCAGGCCAGCCTGGCGGGCTCGCTGACCTCCTCGATCACGCCCGAACAGTGGATCAAGCTGATCGCCCGGCTCGGCGAAATCCCCGACCCGACGGTCGCCAACGGCCCGTCGGCCGCCGCGATCCCGGTGCACCCGGGCAATCCGCAGGGCGGGGGCAGGTAGACCGATGGCGACGACCACACCACCCAGCCCACCACCACCCGCCGCGCCGCCGCCGCGCGATCCGCTGCCGCCGCGCGTGCCGCGCTCCGCGCGTGGACGCTACGGCCGGCCGCTGGCCGTCGGCGCGCTGGCGATCGTCGTGCTCGTCGTCGCCTACATCGTCTTCGCCGGCGGCGGCGGCGGTACGTACAAGCTCGAAATGAAGGAAGGCTTCCAGCTCGTCCGCGGCGATCAGGTCCAGGTCGGCGGCGTGCCGGTCGGCACCGTCACGAGCATCGATCTGACGCACGACTTCAAAGCGCTCGTGACGATCCACGTCGACTCCTCGCTGACGCCGCTGCACGCGGGCACCACCGCGCAGGTCAGGGTGCCGTCGCTGTCGAGCGTCGCCAACCGCTACGTGGCTTTGAGCCTGGGACCGAACAACGCGCCGGCGCTCAGCTCGGGCGCGACGTTGCCGGCGAGCGCGACGAAGGACGTGACCGACCTCGACCAGCTGTTCAACACATTCAACCCGGCGACGCGCAAGGGCCTACAGCAGTTCATCCAGGGAACGGCCGAACAGTACGTCGGGCAGGGCAAGTCGCTGGGGCAGGCGATCGAATACTTCGCGCCTTCGTTCAACGCGACCGATCACATCTTCGCCGAGCTGGTGCGCGATCAGTCGACGTTCACGAGCTTCCTCGTCGAAACGGCGAAGGCGGTGAGCACGATCGGCGCGCGCAAGGACCAGCTCTCGAGTCTCGTCGAAAACGCGAACACGACGTTCACGGCGATCGGCGCCGAGCAGCAGAACCTCGCGCAGGGAGTCAAAGAGCTGCCGGTCACGCTCCGCCAGGGCGGCCGCACGTTCGCCGAACTGCCCTCGACGCTCGGCGCCCTGAAACGGCTGGTCGACGCCTCCAAGCCGACGGTCAAGCCGCTGACGACGCTGTTCACGAGCCTGAAGCCGCTGCTGGACACGGCGACGCCGGTCGTGAAGAACTTCTCGCAGGCGTTCAGCCGCCCGGGGCCGAACAACGACCTGACCGACTTCGCCAACGCGATCCCGGCGCTGGTCAAACAGCTGACGTCGAGCACGCCGGTGACCGTTCAGGCGCTGCAGGAATCGGTGCCGATCACCGCCTTCTTCGGTCCGTACTCGACCGAGCTCGAGGGCACGCTACGCGAGTTCGGCCAGGCGAGCGCCTACTACGACGCCGACGGCCACTACGCGCGACTGAACCCCGTGTTCCCGGACTTCGCGCCGGGCGGCGGGGCCAACAACCTCGTGCCGGCCGGCGCCGGCACGGCGCTGGCGCCGCTGAAAACCGGCCAGCTGCGGCGCTGCCCGGGTGGCGCCACGCAGCCCGCCGCCGATGGCTCCTCGCCGTTCACCGACAATGAACTGCTGTCCTGCGACCCCTCGCAGACGCCATGAACCGGCGTCGCAACACATCGCTTGCGGGCAGCCCGCTGCTGATCGGGGCGGTCACGACGCTGATCGTCGTCGTGGCCGTGTTCCTCTCCTACAACGCCAACAACGGCCTGCCGTTCGTGCCGACGTACAACATCAAGGTGGCGCTGCCCGAGGGCTCGGGCCTGCAGCCTGCCAACCAGGTGCGCATCGCGGGCACGCGCGTCGGCATCGTCGGCTCGCTCAAGCCGCACCTCGATCCCAACACAGGGCGCGTCACGGCGATCGCCGAACTGAAGCTCGAAAAGAAAGTGCAGCCGCTGCCGGCCGACACCAAAGCGATCGTGCTGTCGGTCTCGGCGATCGGGCTGAAGTACCTCGAACTGGAAAAGGGCAGCTCGTCGAAGACGATCGAGGCCGGCCGGGAGATCCCGGTGAGCCAGACCAAGGAACCGGTCGACATCGACCAGCTGTTCAACATGTTCGACGAAAAGACGCGCACGGCGATCCAGCAGAACACGAACAACTTCGGCGACGGGCTCGCCGGTCGCGGTCTGGGGCTGAACGAAACGATCCACGCGCTGCGCCCGCTGCTGCAACACGGGATCCCGGTACTGAAGAACCTCGCCTCGCCACAGACCGACCTGCGCAACTTCTTCCCGGCGCTCGAGCGCGTCTCCGAACAGGCGGCCCCCGTCGCTCAGCAGCAGGCCGATTTCTTCAGCGAGCAGGACACGTTCTTCACGGCCTTCGCAAGCGTCGCGAAGTCGCTCGAAGAAGCGACCGAGGAAGGGCCGGCGACGCTCGAACAGGCGATCTACTCGCTGCCGCACGAGGCGGCCTTCACCGAAAAGAGCACCGAGTTCATGCGCCTGCTGCGCCCGAGCGCGAAGGATCTGACGACAGTCGCGCCCGAACTCGGGCACGCGATCGCAGTGGGCGCTGTCAACCTGCGCGAAGCGACCAAGTTGAATGACGCGCTCTCCGAATCGGCGGTGGCCTTCCAGAATTTCGCCGAAGACCCGATCGTCACAGCCGGACTCGAAGACTTCACGCAGACGCTGCAATACGGCAACCCGCTGCTCGCCGGCCTGGCCCCGGTGCAGGCGTACTGCAACTACGTCACGCTGACCTTCCGCAACCTCGCCAGTCTTGAGTCCGAGAACGTCGGCGTAGGTACGGTCAACCGCGCCGCCGCGAAGCTCGCGCCGCTCGGCCCGAACAACGAGGGCTTCCCCTCGGCCGTGCCGGCCAACGGTCCGTCTGTCGAAAAGGCTGCCCTCGGCTCGACGGCGATCGTCGACAACAACCACCTGCACCTCAACCCCTACCCGAACGTCGGCGGCCCAGGCCAGCCGAAACTGTGCGAAGCGGGCAACGAGAAGTACGAAGTCGGCAAGCTCGTCGTCGGCAACAACGCGCCCGCCAACGTGTTTTCCAACCGCGAATTCACGAGCCGCGAACAGGACGTGGCCGGCGAAAAGTACCCGGCCTCGACGCTCAAGGATCTGGGCATCTCGACCGCGCCGAAGACGACCAAGAAGACGACCAAGAAGAGCGCTAAGAAGGGCAAGAAGAAATGAGCCGCCTTCGCTTCTGGCGCCGCCACGACGAAATACCGGTCGTCGAGCTCAACCGCACGAGTCCCGTGCGCTTCGCGATCGTGTTCCTCGTAATCATCGCGATCGCGATCTACTTCGGCTTCACCAAGCACCTGCCGTTCAAACATGGATACCGCTTGAACGCGCAGTTCGCGAGCGCGCTGAACATCAAAGGAAAGTCGCCCGTGCGCATCGCCGGCATCAACGTGGGCAAGGTCACGGGCGTCAAGCGCCAGGGCTCGACCGCGCTTGTGAGCATGGAAATCGAAGAACGCGGGCTGCCGATCCACTCCGATGCGACCGTCAAGATCCGCCCGAGGATCTTCCTCGAAGGCAACTGGTTCGTCGAATTGCAGCCGGGCAGCCCCTCGGCAAAGACGTTGTCCTCGGGCTCGACGCTGCCGAGCACGCAGTCCTCGGACCCCGTGCAGATCGACCAGGTGCTCGATGCGCTGAACAGCGACACCCGCCAGAACCTGCAGGACTTCCTGATCGGCTACGGCGACGGGCTGACGCGCAAGCCCTCGGCGGCGGAAAACGCCGAACAAGACCGCGAAGTGCGCGGCATCAACGCCGCCGAAGCGCTCAACAAGACCTACAGCATTGCGCCCTCGGCCGAGCGCGGCGGCGCGATCGTCAGTCAGGCGACCGCCGGCAGTGAAACGCACGACCTCTCAAAGCTCGTGCAGAGCGTCGGCAAGGTCACGGCTGCGCTGAACGTGCACGAGCAGCAGCTCGGCGAACTGATCGGCAACTTCAACAGCTTCTTCCACTCCTTCGCCGCGCAGTCGAGCAGCCTGCGCAGCGCCGTCGCCGTGCTGCCCAGCGCGTTGCACAAGATCACCGCGGGACTGCGCGAACTGAACGCCGCGCTCCCGCCGACGCGAACGTTCGCGCGCGACATCCTGCCGGGCGTCAAAAGCACGCCGCAAACGGTGACCGCGCTGCTGCCCTGGATCGAACAGGTCGAAGCCTCGCTTGCGCCGACCGAGCTCGGCGGCGTCGCCAAGGGGCTGCTCGCGGCGACCCCGTCGCTGGCGCAGCTCACCGCCGAACAGTCGACCTTCCAGGTGCAGACTGAAAAGTTCAACAAGTGCCTGACGAAAGTGATCATCCCGGCCGGCAACACGCGCCTGCAGGACGGCGCTTCGACGACAGGCGTCGAGGATTACAAGGAGTTCTGGTACGGCCTGGCCGGCGTTGCCGGGATCGGTCAGACCTTCGACGGCAACGGCACGCTGACGAAATTCCTGCTCGGCGGCGGCGGTCCGACGGTCCGCTCGGCGCCTTCGACCGTCGAGGGCAAGAACATCAACGGGCTGAAGCTGGTCGCGCACGCCTCGCTGCCACCGCAGGGCACACGCCCGGCGTTCCCGAAGACCGAGCCTGCGTATCAGCCGCTCGTGCCGTGCTACACGCAGGCGCTACCCGAATTCAACGGCCCGCTTTCGCAGGGCCCCGCGGACGGAGCTGGATGATGGCTCAGACCGAGCCCACACCAACACCCGGACACAAACACGAAGGCGGCCTCAGCGTTCGCGATCAGATCGAGCGCTATCGGACGGCGTTCATCGCGGTTGTCACGATGGTCGTGATCGCGGCGGCCGTCGGCGGCTACATCCTCGCCCATGAGAACCTCAAGCTCCCGGGCTGGGTGCCGGTCCTGGGCCGCGATTACTACACGCTGAAGGCCGACATCCAGACGGCTCAGGCGGTCACGCCCGGCCAGGGCCAGGCCGTCACGATCGCCGGCGCGAAGATCGGCGAAGTGGGCAGCGTCGAACTGCACAACGGCGTGGCCACGATCACGATGAAAGTCACGCCGAAATATGCGCGCATCTACCGCAACGCGACGCTGCTGCTGCGCCCGAAGACGCAGCTGCAGGACATCACGGTCGAGGTCAACCCCGGCACGGCCTCGGCGGGCAAGCTCCCGAGCGGCTCGACGCTGCCGCTCTCGCAGACCGCGCCGAACGTCAACTTCGACGAATTCCTCTCCTCGCTGGACGCCGAAACGCGCGCCTACCTGCAGGAGCTGCTGGCGGGCGCAGGCGAAGGCTTCAAGAACAACGGCAAGGCCTTCTCGGCGACGCTCAAGCGCTTCTACCCGCTCACGCGCGAGGTGCGGGAGATCGCCAAGGAACTGACGGCACGTCACGAAAACATCGGGCGCTCGATCCACAACTTCCGGCTGCTGACGGAAGCGCTCGGCGGCAAGGACAAGCAGCTGGCCGAGCTGGTCGACGCCTCCAATGCGGTGTTCGCGACGTTCGCCAAAGAGGATCAGAACGTGCAGAGCACGCTGCGCCTGCTGCCCGGCGCGCTGAGCAAGGCGCGCAGCGGGCTGGGCAAGCTCGCGACGGCGGCGCACGTGCTCGGGCCGACGCTGCACGAGCTGAAGCCGTTCGCGAAGGCGCTCGGGCCGGCGAACGAAGCGACGCAGCAGGTGGCGCGCGCGACGACGCCGATCATCAAGAACCAGATCCGCCCGTTCGCGCGGGAAATCCTGCCGACTGTCAACCTGATCGCGCCCGACACCAAAGAGCTCGCGGAAGCGTTCCCGAAGCTCGCGACGAGCTTCGGTGTGTTCAACGAATTCTTCAACGAGCTCGCCAACAACCCGGGCAAGGGCCAGGGCAGCTTCCTGTTCTTCCTCGACTGGGCCAACCACAACCTCAACAGCGTGGTCAGCTCGAGCGACGCCAACGGCGTGCTCGGCCGCACGCTGGTCTACTTCAACTGCGAAGTGGCACCGCTGCTCGAACACGTGGCCGAAGTCAACCCCAACGTGAAGCTCTTGATCGGGCTGCTGCAGCCGCCCAACGCGCAGACGTGCATCAGTCAGGGTCTCGTCAAAGGCGCGACCGGCAGCGCCGCTCACAGTCTGAAGAAGCCCAAGGCGCCGGGCTCGAAACTGCTGGACGGGCTCACGCCGGCGTTCGGCTCGACCGCGGCCACGCCGAAGCGGGCGCCGGCCAACACGAGGAGCGGGCGCCGGGCGAAGTCGGCGGGCCGGGCCAAGGGGGGTGCTCGCTAGATGCAGAAGCGCGCGCCGACCCTGGGCAACATGATCGTGATCATCCTCTTCGTGCTGAGCTGCTTCGGCCTGCTGCTGTTCCTGTGGGAGTCCTTCGGCGGTCCGCTCCCGCTGAAGCCGAAGGGGTATCGCATGACGGTCTCCTTCCCCGCCTCGCTGGCGCTCGCCGAACAGTCTGAAGTGCGCGTCAGCGGCGTCGACGTGGGGCGCGTGGTGGCGCTGAACTCGAGCAAGATCGGGCGTACGAAGGCCGAACTGGAAATCAACAAGAAGTACGCGCCGGTTCGCGCGGACATGCACGCGATCCTGCGCCAGAAGACACTGCTCGGCGAGACCTACGTGCAGCTGATCCCGCAGAACGGCGGCCACAGCGGCCCGTTTCTGAAGGACAACGGCGAACTGCCCTACGCACAGGTCGAACCGTCGGTCACGCTCGACGGGATCCTCTCGGCGTTCGATCCGAAGACGCGCCGCGACTTCCAGATCTGGCAGCAGTCGGTCGCCGAAGGGATCAACGGGCGCGGCGAACAGATCAACGCCGCGTTCTCCTCGCTGCATCCGTTCGTGGAACACGCCAACACGCTCGTGGGCGTGCTCGACTCCCAGGAGGGGGCCGTGCGGGCGCTGATCAAGAACACCGGCGTGGTGTTCGATGCGCTGGCCGGCCGAGACCATCAGCTGCAGGGCTTGATCGTCAACGGCGAGCACACCTTCCACGCGCTGGCCGAAAGCAGCCAGGCGTTCGCTGCCGCGTTCCGCGCGCTGCCGGCGTTCCAGCGCAACTCGCGCAAAGCGCTGAAAGAACTCGATCGCTTCGCCGACGACGCGAGCCCGTTCCTCGACGAATTCCGCGTCGTCGAGAAGAAGCTCGCGCTGCTCTTGAACGCGGCCAAACCGTTCGCGCCGCAGTTCAACAGCTTCCTCACCTCGCTCGGCCCGCTGACGAAGGCGGCCAAGAAGGGGCTGCCGCTGACGAGCAAGACGCTCGACCTGACGAAGACGCAGCTCGAAAACTTCCGTCCCGTGCTGCACAACTTCGACCCGTTCCTGCAGTACCTCTCCCAATACATCCCCGAGGCTCAGGCGTTCTTCGCCAACTTCACGGCGGTCACGCAGGCACACGGCAAGAACACCAACACGCCGGGCGGTCCCTCGCAGCACTACCTGACGGTGATGAACGCGCTCACGCCGGAGAGCCTCACGGTCTACTCGCAGCGCCCCGGCAGCGATCGAGCCAACCCGTACTTCAAGCCCGGCGCGTTCAGCTCGATTGCCAACGGCGGCCTGCAGGTGTTCAGCAACAGCCAGTGCTCGAATGCCACCCCATCGATCAGCGGCCCGCCGAGCGCGTCGATCTCCCAGGAACTGATCAGCGAACTGATCGGGGCCAAAGTCGCCAACGCGCCGGAAACGCCCAACGCGATCCCCGCGCCGGCCTGCAACCAGCAGGGCCCGTTCACGTTCAACGGCTTCACCGGGCAGTTCCCGCACGTCGTCTACGGTGGAAAATGATGACTGGCGAAGAGCAGTACCAGGACTACCAGTACCACTCGGCCGATCTCGACCTGAGCGGCGATCCGGACGCGGGCGATTGGTCGATCCGCTGCACCGACGTGCACAAGCGCCTGGGGGGAGTCCCCGTGCTCAACGGCCTCACGCTGGCGATCCCGGACGACACGATCACGGTCGTGCTCGGCCCCTCGGGCACCGGCAAGAGCGTGTTGATCAAGCACCTGATCGGGCTGATGTTCCCCGACTCGGGCGACGTCGTCGTACACGGCGAACACGTGCCGCAGCTGACGATGCCCAAGCTGCTGGCGCTGCGCCAGCGGATCGGCGTGCTGTTCCAGGACGGCGCCCTGTTCGGCTCGATGTCGGTGTTCGACAACGTCGCCTTCCCGCTGCGCCAGCACACCGACGCGAGCGAGGCGCACATCGCCAAAGTCGTGACCGAGCGGCTGACCGACGTCGGCTTGGCCGATGCGATGGACTTCGCCCCCTCGCAGCTCTCCGGCGGCATGCGCAAGCGCGCCGGCTTCGCGCGAGCGCTCGTGATGGAGCCGGACGTGGTGATCTTCGACGAGCCGGACTCGGGCCTCGATCCGGTGCGCACGGCACTGCTGTGCGACCTGATCCAGGAGATGCACCAGATCCACAAGGGCACCTACATCGTCGTCACGCACAACATCGCCTCGGCGCGGCAGATCGGCGAATACATCGCCGTGCTGTGGCGGGGGCGGATCGTCGAGGCGGGCGACGCCGAGCGGATGTTCTCCTCGGACAACGCGTTCGTCAGGCAGTTCCTCAGCGGGTCCGCCGAGGGCCCGCTGACGATGGACTGAAGCTCGGCCGGGGCCAGCCCAGCATGTAGCAGTTTGTTACAAGCCGTCGCCGTCAGCCCCTATGCTTAGCTTGATGACCGCTAGTGCAAAGGATGAACGCCCCGAGTTCAGTCACAAGCGCTTCGACGAGCTAGTCCTTTACATCGCCGAGCGCACCCAGGACGACAACAAGTTCGGCAGCACCAAGCTCGCCAAGGTTCTGTTCTTCAGTGACCTCGAGGCATTCCGCGATCTTGGGGCGCCCATTACTGGCGCCGAATACCAAAAGTGGGCTTACGGTCCGTATCCGCCTCAGCTAAAGCCAGCCAGAAAGGGATTGGAGTCGGTATCCCGTGCTCGACTTATCAAGGGCAGCAACTATCAAGCCGATCGGCTGGTTCCCACCAGGATAGGGCCCGCCGATATACGTGCCGTAGGCATCACGGCAGAGCAGCAGGCCATCGTTGATGTGTGGATTGCGCGTATAAAACGGGAAACGGCGAACGAGGTCTCCGACTTCTCGCACGAACATCCGGGCTACCTAATGGTGGACGACAATGAGCCAATTCCTTACGAGTCGGCGTTTCTCGCGGAACAGCCCCCGACCGATGGCGAGATAGCGAAGGCCACTCGGGTCGCGCGTAAGCGAGGATGGCTTGTCGGCGAGAGCCAGCAACGGCAGTAGCAGGCGTTGGACGGTCGAGAAGGGTGACGGCTTTGCCGCAGACCAGGAGCGCTTGGTATCGGCATATCCACGCCTAGAGGATGTCTTTTCGGCCACGGAACGCCAACTCGAAGCGATTCCGACCTACCGCGCAATCGAGCTAGGGCAGGATCGGTGGCTTTACGTAACTCACGTCGCTCGCGATGCACCCTCGGTGGTTCTGTTCTACGAGATCGAGCTCGTCGAACGCACCGTTTCGCTGCTCGGCGTGGACCTGAACGAGTAGTTCAAGCTCAGCCACACGCGCCCTGGGTTGCTCAAGCATTGCTGCCCATCAGCGCCTCGCGTCCTCGACATATGCGAACATATGTTCGCCTATGATCGCGTGCGTCCGCCTACCCCGCTTCGAGCTGGTCCTCACCGCCGGAGGGGCGCGCGAGCTCGTCGGCCGGGCGCTGGCGATCGCGCCGTCACCGGGCTCAGAGCAGCGCGTTGGGGAAGCCTCGGGAGCGGCCGAGGCGCGGGGGGTGCGCAGGGGTATGGCGCTTGGCGAGGCGCTTGCGCGCTGCCCGGACCTGGTGCTCGTGCCGGCCGACCCCGTCGGGGTCCAGGAGGCGTGGGAATCCAGGTTGCGCGCTCTGGAGGAGATCGGGGCGGCCGTCGAGTCGGCTCGCCCCGGTCTCGCCTACTTCGACACCGAGCCGCTGCGCGGGCTGCATGGCTCGGATGCCGCCACGATCGCAGCGGCATGCGGCGCCGGACCTGCAACCGGCACGCTCGCCGGGCGCAGCGGGCGTAAGCGACCGGCACGCTCGCCGGGGCGTTCCCCGATCGGCAGCGAGGATCGCCACATGCGCGTCGGCGCCGGGCCGACGCGCTTCTGCGCGCTGGCGGCGGCGCTGGCGGTCCGCTCGCGCCGCCCGCTGGCGCTCGAGGGCAGCGAGGCGTTGCGCTGGCTGTCGGGTCGCCCGATCGAGTTGCTCGGCTTCCGCGCGGAGACCGAGCATCTGCTCGGGCCGCTGGTGCGTCTCGGCCTGCGCACGCTCGGCGAGCTGGCGCGCCTCGGCCGCCCGGCGCTCGCCGATCGCTTCGGCGAGGCGGGGGCGTTCGCACACCGGCTCGCATGCGGTGAGGACACGCCGCTGCAACCGCGTCGGCTCGAAGATCGTCTGGCGGAGACGATGAGCGTCGGCGACGCGAGCTCGGGCGCCTCGCTGGAGCGCGTGCTCGGCGTGCTCGTCGACCGGCTGCTGGCGCGCGGCGAGCGGCGCGGGCGCACGTTGCGCGCGGCCACGCTCTCGGCGCGGCTGCTGTCGGGCGGCGGCTGGCGCGAGCGCGTCGTCTTCCGCGAGCCGCTCGCCGACCGCGAGCGCATCTCGCTGGCGTTGTCGCTGAGGCTGCTGATGCTGCCGGCTCCGGCAGTCACGCTCGGCTTGGCTGTCGAGCGCTTCGGCCCCCCGGCGGGCGAGCAGCGCGCGCTGCTGGACGAGGCGCACGCCGTGCGCATGGCGCGCCTGCGCGAGGCGGTCGCCCAGGTGCGGGCGGTGGCGGGGGAGGACGCGGCGATGCGCGCGGTCTGCGTGGATCCTGACTCGCGCGTGCCGGAGCGGCGGGTCGTGCTGACACCGCTGCCGGGCTGATCCACCATGAGCGCGTCGAGGGTCCAGCTCAACCTGCCCCGCCCGGTGCGCGTGCGCACGGGCGCGGAGGGCGCGCCGCTGCAGGTCGACGGGCGTGCGGTCGAGCTGGTGCGCGAGTCCTGGCTGGTGGAGGACCGTTGGTGGACGGCCCAGCCGCTGCGCCGTCGCTACTGGGAGGTGGTGACGACGAGCGGGCGCAACCTGGTCGTCTTCCACGACCTCGGTGGGGCGCCGACGGCGGAGCCGTTGGTCGCCGGCGACAGGCGTGCCGGTGGCTGGTTCGCTCAGGGCGCGTAGATGCCGGCGCGCAAGCAGCAAGGGTGCTGAGCGATGGCCGCGCCGCCGACGCCGCCGTATGTCGAGCTCCACTGCCACTCGGCCTACTCGTTCCTCGACGGCGTGTCGCTGCCGGAGGAGCTGGCCCATCGCGCGCGCGAGCTCGGCCATACGGCGCTGGCGCTGACCGATCACAACTCGGTCTCGGGCTCGATGGAGCTGGCCCAGGTTGCACCGGACAACGGGATCAGGGCGATCCACGGCGCGGAGATCGATCTGACCCCAACCTCCGGCTGCGGCGCTCGCGGACGTCACCTCACGCTGCTCGTGCGCGATGGGCGCGGTTGGCGCAATCTCTGCCGGATCCTCACGCTCGCCCATACGCACACTCGCGACGGGTCGGGCCGGCGTGAGCGCGGCGAGCCGTCGGTCGAGCTCGAGGCCGTGCTCGAGCACGCCGAGGGCCTCGTCTGCCTGACGGGCTGTGCCGGGCACTCGGCGATCGGCGGCGGTGTCGGCGATGAGCCGGTCGCGCGGCGCCTGCTCGAGGCGTTCGGCAGGGAGGACCTGCGCGTGGAGCTACAGCGGCCCTACGCGCGCGATGATCGTGCCCGCAACCGCGCATTGGCGGCGTTCGCCCGGCGGCTGGGGGTGGCGTGCGTGGCCAGCGGCGACGTGCACGCGCACGCGCGCTGCCGGGCCGAGCTGCAGGATGCGTTCGTCGCGCTGCGCAATCGCACGACGCTCGACGCCTCCGAGCCGCTGCGTCGCGGCAACTGCAGCCACGTGATGACCACGCCGCAGGCGATGGCCAGGCGCTTCGCCGACCATCCCGAGGCGCTGCGCGAGACGCTGGCGCTGGCCGAGCGGCTGACCTTCGACCTCACGCACGATCTCGGCTACCGCTACCCGGGGGCGGAGGACGCGGGTAGCGAGCGCAAGCTGGCCGAGCTGTGCGAAGCCCGCTTGCACGAGCGCTACGGACAGCCGGACGCGGCGCGCGCAGAGGCGCAGGCGCGCCTGACAGAGGAGCTGAACGTGATCGGCAAGCTCGGGCTGGCCGGCTTCTTCCTGTTGCACCACGAGATGCTCGAGCTCTCGCGGGAGGTCGCCCGCGAGGTGAGGGGGCCGGACTCGGTGCGCGCCCTGCTGGCGCCGGGACGCGGGCGTGGATCGTCGGTCTCATCGCTGGTCTGCTATCTGATCGGGCTCTCGCACATCGACCCGATCGCCAGCAGGCTGACGCTCGGGCGCTTCCTGCACGAGGACCTGCGCGGGCTGCCGGACATCGATCTCGACTTCCCGCGCGACATCCGTGCGGTGTTGATACCGCGCGTGCATGAGCGCTTCGGCCGCGAGCGCGCGGCGCTGGTGGCGGCCTTCCCGACCTTCCGCGCGCGCGGGGCGATCCGCGAGCTGGGCAAGGTGCTCGGCTTGCCGCCGGGCGAGATCGAGCGCGAGGCGCGCAGCGCTGAGCGCTATGGGGCGGCCGAGCACGACATCGGCGTCGCCGGTGGCGAGATGGGCGAGCGGGGGGATGAGGATGAGCGCCCGGAGCGGCAGAAGGCAAGAGAAGCCCGGAGCCCGGCGGGCGGTGCGCCTCGCTCGGAGCGCTGGCGCTGGCTGGCGCGGCTCGTCGAGCAGGCCTACAGGTTGCCGCGCCATCTCTCCCAGCACTCGGGCGGGATGATCATCGCGACGCGGCCGCTGATCGACTGCTGCCCGGTCGTGCCGGCGGCGATGGAGGGCCGGCAGATGGTGCAGTGGGACAAGGACTCCTGCTCGGACGCCGGCTTCTTGAAGATCGATCTGCTCGGGCTGGGGATGCTCTCGGCGGTCGAGCGCTGCGTGGAGTCGATCGTGCACACGCGCGGCGAGCGCATCGACCTGTCCCGGATCCCGTTCGACGACAAGCAGACCTTCGACGCGATCAGCGATGCCGACACGGTCGGCGTGTTCCAGATCGAGAGCCGCGCGCAGATGCAGTCGCTGCGGCGCACGCGCCCGCGGGACCTCGACGACCTCGCGGTGCAGGTGGCGATCATCCGGCCGGGGCCGATCCAGGGCGGGGCGGTCAATCCCTACATCGAGCGCCGCCGGCGCCTGCGCGAGAACCCGGACTACGAGATCCCCTACGAGCACCCCTCGCTCGAGCCGGTGCTGCGCGACACGCTGGGCACGATCATCTTCCAGGACCAGGTGATGGAAGTGGCGCAGGCGATCGCCGGCTACACCCCGGGAGAAGCGGAGGGGCTGCGCCGGGCAATGAGCCGCAAGCGCTCCCAAGAGCTACTACAGAGCCATCGCGAGCGCTTCGTCGCGGGCGCCATGCGACACGGCGGCGCCGACGAGCAGACGGCCGAGCGCGTCTGGCAGATGGTCCAAGGCTTCGCCGGCTTCGGCTTTCCCAAGGCGCACAGCGCCGCCTTCGGCCTGCTCGCCTACCAGTCGACCTGGCTGCGCGTGCACTACGGCCCGGAGTTCCTCTGCGCGCTGCTCAACGAGCAGCCGATGGGCTTCTACGCGCCGGACAGCCTCGTGCACGAGGCCGAGCACAGGGGCATCTCGATCCTGCGTCTCGACGTGAACAGCTCGCAGGTCGAGTGCGCGGTGCAGGACGGCGGCGTGCGTCTCGGCCTCGGCTACATCAAGGACGTGGGCGGCGAGGAGATGCGCGAGCTCGTGACAGAGCGCGAGCGCGGCGGGCCCTTCAGCACCCTCGGCGAGCTGGCCGGGCGTATCGGCGTGCGGCGCCGCACGCTCGAACAGCTGGCCTGGTCGGGAGCGTGCGATCGGATCATCGCCGCCCAGCGCTCGGTGGGCCGGGGGCGAGAGGGCGCCGGCGCGCTCGGCGAGGCGGACAGGCGCACGGCGCTGTGGCAGCTCGGCCTCGCCGCGCCAGGGAACGGCGCGGGGGAGGGGACCCAGCTGGCGCTGCCACTGGCGCTGCCGGCGGCTCCGCGTCTGCGTTCGCTCGGGCGCTGGCAGCGGTTGATCGCCGACTACGCCACCAGCGGGGTGACTGTCGGCGACCATGCGATGGCGGTCCTGCGCGAGCGGCTGACGGCGCCGAGCGGCGCCGACCCGGTCGTGCCCGCGACGAGCGCGCAGCTGACGCGCTTGCCGAGCGGCAGCGCCGTGTCGATGGCGGGGCTCGTGATCGCGCGCCAGCGCCCGGGAACGGCGAAGGGGACGATGTTCCTGCTGTTCGAGGACGAGTTCGGCACGGTCAATCTGATCGTGCCGCGGACGGTGTACGAGCGCCATCGCCAGCTCGCCCGCGCCGAGCCGTTGCTCTTGGCGCGCGGGCGCGTGGAGCGCTCGGAAGGGGTCGTCAACCTGCTCGTACGTGAGCTGGCCGAGCTCGAGCGCTTCATCTCGGGTGGTGTTGCCGGCGAGGAGCGCGAGGCGGCGCTGGCACGCGTGCACCAGTTGCCGGCGCCCGCGCAGGGGGCGGATGGCAGCGAGCACGACGACGCGGCCGAGGTAGGCTCCAGCATGCGCGCCGTAGCGCCGCCGATCCAGAGCTTCGCAATGGGCCGACGGCGCTAACTTGGCGTAGTCAGTGCGCGCTCAGTGCGCGCTGCGTGTCCTCGGCGTCGTTGACGGCCCAGGCGAGCCGCTCGATCAGCTGCTCGGCGGCGTGGTCGTCAGTGAGGTGCACCGAGTAGACGCGCTCGTCGAGCAGTACCGCCGTCTCGCCTTGGTCGGTCGCCGTGTCGCGCCGGTCGACTGGGTCGGTGGTGACGATGATTCTGGGCATGGTTCCCTCCTCGGGGGATCGGGTCATGTCCTCCCATGAGCACTGTTGCACTTTGCGCCTGAAGCGGGGCTTAATTTTTGTGTCCATGGACATGCGTCGGCGTCCTGTGGCTACGCTGGGGCGCATCGCGCGATTGGGGAACACCGAGCTGGATGTGTATGGACTGTGCCTCGGCGGCAACGTGTTCGGCTGGACGATCGACGAGCAGCGCTCGTTTGCGGTGCTCGACGCCTACGTGCAGGCGGGCGGCAACTTCATCGACACGGCCGACAGCTACGGCCGGCGCGGTCCGGGCGGCCCGGGCGAGTCGGAGCGCATCATCGGCCGCTGGATGGCGGCGCGCGGCAATCGCGATCGGCTCATGATCGCGACCAAGGTCGGCATGTCGCCGGATCTGAAGGGCCTCTCGGCGGCCAACGTCAGGGCCGGCGCGGAGGCCTCGCTGAAGCGCCTCGGGATCGAGCGCATCGACCTCTACTACGCGCACGAAGACGACCGGCAGACGCCGCTGCAGGAGACTCTGACGGCGTTCGGTGAGCTGATCGCGGAGGGGCTGATCGGATACGCGGCGGCGTCCAACTACAGCGCCGAGCGGCTGCGCCAGGCGCTCGAGCTCGCCCGCCGTGGGGGAATGGCCGAGTTCGTTGCCTTGCAGCCGCACTACAACCTGATGGAGCGCGAGTACGAGCAGGAGCTGGCGCCGCTGTGCGCAGAGGAGGGCCTGGCGTGCGTCCCCTACTTCGCGCTCGCGCGCGGCTTTCTCAGCGGCAAGTACCGGCCCGGCGGCGAGCAGGTGCAGAGCCCGCGCGCGGGAGGCGTGCAGGAGAGCTACGCCGACGAGCGCGGCTTCGCGGTGCTCGAGGTGCTCGATCAGATCGCGCGAGCGCACGAGGTCGCCGTCGCCTCGGTCTCGCTCGCGTGGCTGCGCGCCAAGCCGACGGTGCTCGCGCCGATCGCGAGCGCGACCTCGCCGGAGCAGGTGGCCGAGCTGGTTGCCTCCGTCGAGCTCGAGCTATCGGGCCAGGAGCTCAGGCGACTCGACGAGGCGTCGAGCTGAAGCTCAGCTCTCCGGCGCTGGGCTGAAGCTGAGGCTGTTGCCGTCGGGGTCGACGAGCGCGGGGCGCTCGCCCTCGTCATCGAGCGTGAAGCGAATCTCGCGCAGGCCGGGCGCACTTGGCGGCGAAGGGCTCGCGCCCTGGCTCTGCCACGAGTTCAGCCCGATGTGATGGTGATAGCCGCCGGCCGAGAGGAAGGCGGCCGAGGGCAGCTGCGCCTGCTCCTCGAGGCCCAGCGTGTCGCGGTAGAAGGCGAGGGCGCGCGGCACGTCGGCGACCTTCAGATGGACGTGGCCGATGCCCGTGCCGGGCTCGATCGCCTCGCTCGGCGCCTCCAGCTCGCCGGGCGCCTGCGCGAGCAGATCCTCGACATCGAGCGGCAGCGTGACCATGCGTAGGCCGTGGCCGCCCGGCGGGCGCTCCCAGCTCTCGCGCGGGCGGTCGACGTAGATCTCGATGCCGAGCCCGTCGGGGTCGCTCAGATAGAGCGCTTCGGAGACGCCGTGGTCGGAGGCGCCGTCGATCGGCCAGCGGGCGCGCGCGATTCGCTTGATCGTTTCGGCGAGCGCGGCGCGCGAGGGATGCAGCCAGGCCACGTGGAACAGGCCGGTGCTGTGCGGCGAGAGTGGCGTCGGATCGGCGATCGCGCTCAGCTCGAGCGCGGGCAGCGCCGGGTCGGCGCCGAGCAGCGCAAGCTCGTCCTCGCGCCGGATCAGCGCCAGGCCGAGCACGCGCTCGTAGAAGTCGGAGCTGCGGGCGAGGTCGTCGACGGCCAGGCGCACGGCGCCGATGCGCAGCGACGGATCGATCGGGACGGTGCTCGCCATGCCGCTTTGAGCGTACTAGCCGTCGAGCTTCGGACGGGCGGGCCTCGGCGGTAAGCTCGCGGGGATGAATCTGCGCAAGCTCGGTTCGAGTGACCTCGAGGTTTCGGAGATCAGCCTCGGCTCGTGGTTGACCTACTCGGGCGGCGTCGAGCGCGAGCAGGCGAAGGCCTGCGTGCAGGCGGCGTTCGATGCCGGAATCAACTTCATCGACACGGCCAACGTGTACGGGCGCGGCGCGGCCGAGACGCTGCTCGGCGAGGTGCTGGCCGGCTACGAGCGCTCCTCCTACGTGCTCGCTACGAAGGTCTTCTTCCCGATGTCAGAAAGCGACAGCGGGCTCTCGGCGGCGCAGATCCGCAAGCAGATCGACGCCTCGCTGGCGCGCCTGCAGACCGACCACGTCGACCTCTACCAATGCCATCGCTTCGACGATCAGACGCCGCTGCAGGAGACGATGGCGGCGCTGAGCGAGGTCGTGCAGGCGGGCAAGGCTCGCTACATCGGCTTCAGCGAGTGGCCGGTCGAGAAGATCGAAGCGTCGCTTGCGCTTCCGGGCGTCGAGCGCTGGGTGTCGAGCCAGCCGCAGTACTCGATGATCTGGCGCGCACCCGAGGCCGAGGTGATCCCGCTGTGCGAGCGCGAGCAGATCTCCCAGATCGTGTGGTCCCCGCTCGCGCAGGGAGTGCTCACGGGTAAGTACCGCCCGGGCGAGCCGCCGCCGTCGGACTCGCGCGCCGCGAGCGACAGCATGAGCGGCTTCATCGACCGGCTGATGGCGCCGCCCGTGCTCGAGGCGGTCGAGCGATTGCGCCCGGTCGCGGAGCAGGCTGGCCTGACGATGGCCCAGCTCGCGCTCGCGTGGGTGCTGCGCCAAGGCAACGTCGCCTCGGCGATCGTCGGCGCGAGCCGGCCGGAGCAGGTTCACGCGAATGCGTCGGCGTCGGGGATCGTGCTCGACGCGGACACGCTTGAGGCGATCGATCAGGCGCTCGGCAGCGTCGTCGTTCGCTGACGGTCCGGTGTCAGCCCGACAGTGACAGGCTCAGCTAGAACAACTGCTGAGGCGTGCCGGTCTCAAAGTCGGTCGGGGTTAGCTCGGCCTCAGTCTCCGCCGCCTGAAACATACGTCGCTGCTCGTCCGTGATGAGTCCCGTCGATAGGCCCTTGAGAATCACATACGGCTGAAATATCGGGTCTGTGAAGCGATAGAAATAGCGCCTCGAGGAGCCCTCGCGCTGGAGGACTGCACCGCGCGATGGCTCCAGGAATTGGCTCAGGTGGTTGGAGAACGCCGGGATATCTATCTTGCGCTCAGCGATGACCTCAAGCGGAGCCCTAATGGACCCCGAGGTAAAGAAACCGAGCTGATTCTTCGGCGCGAGGGCGCATGCCAAGAGCACCTCGGCAAAGAGTGCGTCCGTCCTGGCGCTTCGCGTGGCTTGTTGGTAGGCATCGAGGATGGTGTGCCTGTCGACGGCCTTGGGGATTGCACGTTGTACGTCCACGGATGTGATCTCGGTGCGGTCATCCTGGACCGTGCGCTGGCCAGCATGAAGCCCGAGCAGATGCGTGTAATGCGGAAGCCCCTCGGATAGCGTGGTGATCTCTTCAACGGCTGCCAGATGCGGCGGTCTGAGGCCACCCTGCTTGCAGCCCTTCGCGAGGATCTCGGCCAGCTCGGCGGCCGACATTCTCGGCATTTCGATCTGGACGAGGGCACGGACAATCGATGCATGCTCCCCGACGAGCTCTCCGATGGACCGGGCGACGCCGACGAGGACCAGCGTCGACGGCACCGCATGGTCGGAGAGCGTCTTGATTGTGTCTGCGAGCCCTGTGAGCGCGACGTCATCCTCTAGTCGGTCCAGCTCATCGAGCACGATCAGCGCAGGCGTGTCGAGCGTTTCCAGGCGGCGGCGGACGACCTCAGGTGAGAGGTCCTGGTCCTTGCTCAATTCGTCAGCGATGCCCAATTCGACAAAGACATTGCGCCAGAGCGACGTGAACGTATCGTCCGTCGAGCAATTGACCCGAACTGTCTGAAAATGAGCACGGAGTCGAGCGTTGTCGAAGAACTCCGCGAGGACATTTGCAAGCGACGTCTTTCCAACTCCGCGCTCCCCGTATAGGCCTACGTGCTGGCCGTCCATCGAGACAGCGCTGACGATGTCGGTGAGCTGGTGCATGCGACCCGCGAGCATGTCGAGACGCCCTACGGGTGTTCCCGGCGTAAAGGCGCGCGCGACCGCTGCAATCCGCTCGATCTTCGCCATATCATTCATATAAATAGGCTCCAAGATCGTACAATAGCATGAGCTAATCAACTATAGAGTGCGCATCCGCCCGTCAGTCGCTGGTCTTGAGGCCAAGCCTGCGGGACGCACACGCCTCAGCGCTCCTGCACGACGAGTGTCTGAAAGGCGCGGCCGAGCAGGCCGTGCTCGTCGTACAGCACGCCTTCCGCCAGCGCGGCGCCGCCCTCGTGCAGGCGCGTGCGTGCGTCGAGGCCGATCCACTCGCCGTGCGGCAGGCGCTGCAAGTGGATGCTGAGGTCGGCGTTGATGAAGAGGAAGCGATCGAACGGCAGCGTCGCCGAGACGCCGTTGCAGAAGTCGGCCGTCGCTGCCAGCCGCGCGAGCGGCGTCGCGGACTGCCCGGGCAGCAGTGGGTGGCGCAGCCGCTGCCACACGCGCCCCGGGCCGGCCAGCCAGGGGTCGTTCAGCCAGAGCATCTCCATCGCGGTGCCGGCGAAGCTCGCGTCGGTGGAGTCATTCAGCGCGAAGCGCCTGTGCTCGCCGCTCGAGCGCGGCGCCATCGCGGCGCCCGGCTCGGCGACTAGCTCCGGCGGGCTCGCCTGCTGCGCCGTCGTGGCCGCCTCCTGCGCCTCGCCGGGTACCGCCTGCACGCGCAGCGCGCCGGCGCGCGCCACGAGCTGATCGCCGGCATGAAGCTCGGCGGCGAGCTCCTGCACGCGCCGGCCGGGGCGGACGATCTGCGTAGAGAGCGTCAGCGGCGCGAGCGGGACGGGACGCAGGTACTCGAAGGAGAGGCGCCCGATGCTCAGCTTCGCGCCCGGCTCGACGCGCTCGAAGGCCGAGGTGATCAGCGCCGCCGGAGCGCCGCCGTGAAGCGCACGCGGGTCCCACGGCCCGCGCGCCTGCTCGGTCGGGAGGTAGCGCTCGCCGTCGGCGACGAAGATGCTCTCGCTCATCGAGCGCCTCAGTCGGGCAGCGTCGCGATGAACGTCCGCAGAGCGCGCGGGTCGCGCAGCGGCGGGCCGTGGCCGAAGCAGACGAGCTGAGGCTCGAGCGCGGCCAGCCTGCGCGCCGACTTGCGATTGCTCACCGGGTCGGGGGTGAAGATCTCAGGCGGCTCGTGCAGGCCGCGCCGGCCGGTGCGCACGTTCATCCCGTTGAGCACGTCGCCGAGGATCAGCACGCGATCGTCCTGGCGCCAGTAGGCGACATGGCCGCGCGAATGGCCGGGGACCTCGAGCACCTCGAAGCCGGCCACCTCGTCGCCCTCCTGCAGGGCACGGGCCACGGGATGGGGCGGACCCGTCCAGAAGCGAGCTTGGAAGCGGTTCAGCCAGCCCGGCGCCTGGCTGTTCTTGATGCCGCCGGGAGTCTCCATCGCGGGCACGTCGCCGCGCCCGCACCACAGCGGTATCTCGAGCTGCCCGCAGATCGCGTGGCTCGCACCCTGATGGTCGGGATGAGCATGGGTGAGTGCGTGCGCCGCGATCGTCCGGTCGCGGATCTGGCGCATGATGCGCCGCTCGCCCTGGCGCGTAGCGGCGTCGATCAGCACGTCCTCGGCGAGGTACACGTTGATCGCGTTCGGCGGCAGGCCGCGCAGCAGGAAGAGGCCGTCGGCAAGTTGCTTCACGTGCGCCGCCCCTCCCAGGAGAACCCGCGCACGGCGAGGAACAGGCCGAACACGCCCCACAGCGCGATCACGGCGAGCGCATCGAGCTCGTCGCCGAGCCCGGAGCCTGTCACAAGCGCACCGGAGAGCCCGTCGATCAGCGGCTTCAGCGGCAGCGCTTCGGCGATCTGGCGCAGAAAGCCAGGGGCGCTGGAGGAGTCGAACACGTAGAAGGAGATGAACACGACGGGCAGGAACACGGCGTTGACGTAGGCGGCGGTCGACTCGAAGTTGGGGATGGCGTGGGCGAAGGCGACGCCGAGCGCGGCGAGTGCGACGACGCCGACGAGCACGAACACGATCAGCTCGGCCCAGTCGCGCGGCCAGCCGATGCCGAAGATCAGCTTGCCTGCGAGGATCACGATGCCGATTTGCAGAGCTGTGTTGGTGACCGCGTTGGCGGCGACCCCGCCGAAGTAGGAGAGCGTCGGCAGCGGCGTGCCGCGGATCCGCTTGAGCACGCCGCGCTCGCGCAGGAACACGATGTTGTAGGCGAGCGCGGTGAACGTCGTCGACATCACGCTCATACCGGCGATCGCGGGCAGCAGCTTGTCGAGCTCACGCTGATTGCCGGCGAGGATCGCGCCGCCGCCGGCGAGGAACAGCAGCGGCAGCAGGAAGTTGAAGAAGGCGGCGCTCGGGTTGCGCCAGAACATCCTTCGCTCGACGCGGTACTGGCGCCAGCCGAGCGTCAGCGTCTCAGCCATCGTGCGCCTCCCCAACCGTCGCCGGCGGCCCGCCCGTGGTCTCACCGCCGGTATCGGCGGTCAGCTCCAGGTAGACGTCCTCGAGCGTTGGGCGCCCGACGCTCAGCTCCTCCAGGCGCTCGCCGCGGGCGAGTGCCTGGGCGGTCAGCTCGGCGAGCAGCGCTGTGGGGTCGTCGGTCTGGCGCTCGACGAAGCGCCCGTCGGGATTGCGGTAGGCGACGCGGTAGTGCGAGGCGCCGACGCCCAGCTCTCGCGGCGGTCCGATGGCGAGCACGCGACCGTCCTTGACGATCGCCACACGGTCGGCCAGCTCCTGGGCCTCGTCGAGGTAGTGCGTGGTCAGCAGGATCGTCTTGCCGAGCTCGCGCAGCTTGCGCACGGTCTCCCACGCGCTGCGGCGAGCCTCGGGGTCGAAGCCGGTCGTCGGCTCGTCGAGGAAGATCAGCTCGGGGTCGCCGATCAGCGCGAGCGCGAAGTCGAGGCGGCGAAGCTGCCCCCCCGAAAGCTGCCGGCTGCGGACGTCGGCCTTCTCCTGCAGCCCGGCCAGCGTGAGCACTTCCTCGACGTCACGCGGGCGGGGATAGAAGCCGGCCCAGTGGCGCAGCGCCTCCCGTGGCGTGATGTGACCGTAGATGCCGCCCGACTGCAGCACGATGCCGATCTGACGGCGCAGCGCACGGCTGCGCTTGCCGGGGTCGCGCCCGAGCACGGAGACCTCGCCGCCGCTGCGCGCGCGGTAGCCCTCGAGGATCTCGACGGTCGTGGTCTTGCCGGCGCCGTTGGGGCCGAGCAGGCCGAACACCTCGCCGCGCTGGACCGTGATGTCGATCCCACGCACCGCCTCGAAATCGCCGTAGCGCTTGCTCAGCGCATGGACCTCGATGGCAGCCGCCGCGTCGCTCACCGCCCCATCATCTCAGCATCGCTGCGCAATCCCGCGAGCGAGCGCCTGCTACCAGTGCACGCCTCGCGTCAGCGTGGCCATCGCGATCTGCTCGAAGGAGGCGCGCTCCTCGGGCGCATGCTGGCCCTTCGACGCAGCCGAGTCGGGGAACACGCGGTAGGCGAGGTGCAGGATGCGGTCGACGGCCTTCGGCGAGAGCGCGTAGGCGATCTCGCCGACCGTACCCAGGCGTGTGCCCATGTGCTTGGGGCGCGAGCGCATCGCCTCGCAGATCATGTCGGCCGCCTCCTCGGGCGTGATCGCGGGGAAGGCGTCGTACATCTTCGTCGGCGCGATCATCGGCGTGCGCACGAGCGGCATGTGGATCGTCGTGAACGTGACGCCGTCGCCGACGACCTCGGAGGCGACGACGCGCGTGAACGCGTCGAGCGCGGCCTTCGAGGCGACGTAGGCCGAGAAGCGCGGCGGGTTGGTTTGCACGCCGATCGAGGAGATGTTCACGATGTGCCCGGAGCCACGCTCGCGCATGTGCGGCAAGAGGCCGATGATCAGCTTGACGGCGCCGAAGTAGTTGAGCTGCATCGTGCGTTCGAAGTCGTGGAAGCGGTCGTAGCTGAGCGCGATCGAGCGGCGGATCGAGCGGCCGGCGTTGTTCACGAGCATGTCGACGTTGCGGTGGTCGGCGAGCACGCGCTCGACGAGCCGGTCGACTGACTCCATGTCGGCGATGTCGGCTGCGTAGACGTAGGCGGTGCCGCCGGCAGCGACGATCTCTGCACGCGCCTCCTCGAGCTTCTCGACGTTGCGCGCGACGAGCAGCGGCACGCCGCCGGCCTCGGCGACCTTCAGCGCCGTCGAGCGGCCGATCCCTGAGGAGGCGCCGGTGATCATCACGTGCTTGCCCTCGAGCGCCTCTTTGAGCGTACGCCCGGCCGACATGCTCGGCTCCATGTCGCGCTCCCAGTAATCCCACAGGCGCCCGGCGTAGTCGTGCAGCGCCGGTGGGCGCTCGAGCGCGGTGCCGGCCAACACGCGACCGGCTTCGCGCGTGTCGAAGCGCGGCACGAGCTCCATGTGCGCGATCACCTGCTCGGGGATGCCGAGGTCGCGCAGCGCCAGTTTGCGCAGCTGGCGCCAAGGCGGCAGGTCGAGCGCGAGCGCGATCGGCCACTTGGGAATCGGCGCGGTGAGGCGTTTGTCGACGCTCAGCGCGATCCGCGGGGCGTGCGCGGCGACGGCGAACTCGTTGATCAGCTCGTCGACGCGTTGGCGGCGCGGGTCGGTCAGGTGGAAGGCCTTGCCGTCGAGCTCGGGCTCGTGCGCGATGTGCTCGAGCGCGTCGACCACCCAGTCGACGGGCACGACGTTGGTGTTGCCGAGGTCGGGAGCGATCAGCGGGGCCCACTCGGGCAGCAGCTGGCGCGCGCGCTGGATCGCCTTGAAGAAGTAGTAGGGGCCGTCGACCTTGTCCATCTCGCCCGTGCGCGAGTCGCCGACGACGATGCCCGGCCGGTACACGCGCCATGGGACGTAGGGCTGCTCGCGCACGATCCGCTCGGACTCGAACTTGGTGCGGTGGTAGGGCGAGGGCAGCTTCTGTCCCTCGTCGAACATGTCCTCGGTGAACAGACCCTTGTACTCGCCGGCGACGGCGATCGAGGAGACATGGTGCAGGTGCTCGGCGTCGACCGCGCGCGCCAGTTCGACGGCGTGCGTGGTGCCGCCGACGTTGACCGCCGTGTTCAGCTCCGGTGGCGCCGTCATGTCGTAGACGGCGGCGAGGTGGAAGAAGTGCTTGATCTTGCCGCGCAGCTCGGCCACTTGCTCCTGCTCGACGCCGAGCAGCGGCCGGCGCAGGTCGCCGATCACCGGCTGCACGCGTTTGCCGGCGGTGGTGCCGGCGACGACGCTCCAGCGCTCGATCAGGTCCTCGAGCCGCTCGAGCGAGCTCTCGCGCACGAGCACGAAGACCTTGCCTTGGCGTTTGTCGAGCAGCTGCTCGACCAGGCGCTTGCCGATGAAGCCAGTTGCTCCCGTGACGAAGTAGGCCATCGCGCGCAGAGCCTACCTCTTAAAGCCAACCCGCCACCCGATCCGGGGCGATGTCTTGCTAGGCCCCGGCCCCGGCGCCGCCGCGGCCCTCGCCGGCGGCGAAGCGCGCGGCGCCGCGCGCGCCTTCCTCATAGACCTCGGGGCCGGCCTGCGCCTCGAGCGCGAGCGCGTCGGCGAGCGGCAGGCCGAAGCCGTCGATCGCGGCTTTGCGATCGGCCAGCATCGTGCGCTGGGGGAAGCGCGCCAGGCCCTCGGCCAGCTCGAGCGCCCGATCGAGGTGCGCGCCGGGTGCGACGACCTCGGTCAGCAGCCCCATCGCGAGCGCCTCGGCGGCATCGATCATGCGCCCCGTGAGGATCAAATCGAGCGCGCGGCCGAGCCCGACGATGCGCGGCAGGCGCTGCGTGCCGCCGTCGATCAACGGCACGCCCCAGCGGCGCTCGGGGTAGCCGAGCGTGGAGCCCTCGGTGGCGATGCGCAGGTCGCACCACAGCGCCAGCTCGAGCCCGCCGGCGAGCGCGAAGCCGGAGATCGCGGCGATCGTCGGCTTGGATGGCGTCAGACGGGTGAACCCCATCGGCCCCTCCGCGCTCGTCAGCCGCCCGATGAACGTCTCCTGTGCCTTCAGGTCGGCGCCGGCGCAGAAGGAGACGCCGCCGGCGCCGGTCAGCACCATCACGCGGGCGTCGTCGTCGTCCTCGAAGCGCAGGTAGGCCTCGTGCAGCAGCTCGGCCGTCGGGCCATCGACGGCGTTACGGCGACGCTGACGGTCGATCGTGACGAGCGCGGCGGCTCCGCGGCGCTCGTAGCTGACTGCTGGCGGCTCGGCTACCAACCGCCGCGCCAGCGGCCGTTGCTGAGGTCGACTTTGTGCGCGACACGCGCTTCCTTGCGCTTCTCCAGCCGTTTCTGCAGCATGCTCATGAAGAACACGAACAGCGGGAAGAAGGCGATCAGGATGAAGCCGGCGTCGGTGACGACTTTGTCGTTCGTGGCGCCGTAGAAGCCGCGGCCGTCGTTGTAGGCGCCTGCGACGGCGGGGAGGGCGAGGACGAGCAGGGCGGCCCAGAGGAAGAGGGTTGTCTTGGCGCGACGCATCGGCGAGGATCGTATATCAGGGGGCGGGGGTCGGTGTCTCCTCGGGCATTCGTGAAGGGCATCGGGCGCGGGCGGACGGCGTCGGTTGCCGCACGCCGTCGACGAGCCGTCATTCGGCGCGTCTCGAGCTCTCGGCTACTCGAGATGGCCTCCCGCGGCCAGACTCTCGCGTGAGCGTCGTTACGAGCACGAACTCCCACGTGAGCGCGCCTGCGAGCAGAACGCGCTGGCGCAGACCGCGAGCCGACGAGTCCGTCGCGGCGACCGTTGCCGCTCCCGCCGTGGCGATCACGGTCAGCACGAGTGTCAGCGATGCGAGCCGTCGGAACTCGCGCCACGTGAGGATCGTCGCGATCGCTGCGGCTAGGAGCGCCAGCTGCGCAGCTCCAGCGCCAAGGTCGTGCAGCCGGCCGGAGTCGGTTCGCGCGACGCCCCGGGGAACGGCGCCGTCGACGGCCTGTGTCGAGAAGACGGCGGCCAGAATCAGCCCGGCGGCTGCGAGGGCGAGCAGCGCCGCGCAAAGGAGCAGCGCCCGCGTCGAGGTTCGTCTCGCGCTCGCGACGGAGAGCCAGGCGGCGACAAGGAGCGACACCCCCCAGATCGCGAGCGTTGCCCTTGCGATGGCGGCTGTCACACCACCGGCGTTGGCGTACTCGGAGATAGTGCGTCTCACCGGGTCGTAGCCCGGGAGGGCGGCGTGCTCGACGATCAAGCCCACGACAACCGTGCCGGTGAGCAGCGTGGCAACCCTTGCGAGCATCCTCGTAATTCGACTATCGTGACTTTGTGAGTCCCGACCCCTACGTAAGAGGCCAGGCTCTCGCGTTCGCTTTGTTGGCGCTCGCCACAGCGATCTTCGGCTCACCGCTCGCCGCTCTCGTCTGCTCGGGTGTGACAGGCATCCTCGCATGGGGCCTCAGGACGCGCTATGTGGGCGATCTGCGTGCGAGCTCGGCGCTCGTGCCCCCAGCCCGCGAGCGACTGGATGTCATGGTCGCCGGAGATAGCCGTGCGGCGGCGATTGCGGGCGTGACTGGAGGCGCGCTGCTCATCGGGTTTCCGCCCCACAGGGTCGACGCGGGGCTTGCGCCAACGAGCTGGCTGCTCCTCCAGATCGCGGCAGCGAGCGTTCTTCTCTCGAGTCTCGTTGACTGGTATCTGATCTTGCCGCGGATGAGCGGGTTGCTGGGGCTGCGCCCGTGTAGGGATCCGGAGCGTGACTTTCCTCGATTCCCGCGGACGTGGCGCGAGATCACGCGCTGGTGGTACGTCCATCGCATCGCCGCGGCGGCGATCTTGAGATACGGGCTGGCGTTCGCTGCCGGCTTGACGCTCAAGCACCAGATTTCGATTCCCGGCGGCAGCGACATCGTTGGTGCTGCTGTCGCGGGAATTCTGGCGACGTACGTTCTGGCTCTGCCTTTGGCTGCTTGGGAGGCGGGGCATCCGGTTCTCATGGTCGGGCGGACTGTGCGGCGACGCGAGCTCAAGCGCGAGCCGCGGAGGTTGGTGCTTCGCGGTCTGCGGATACGCCTTCCAGGTGCAAGGCGGGTCATGAATGACGCGCTTGGCCCGCGCGAGTACGTCTACGACGTCGCCGTAGAGGGGGTGCAGCTCGTCCAGGCGGCCAGATACGAGGGTGAGACCAGCGACGAGGGCGGCCAGGTGATCTTCGAGCGAGATCCCGAAAAAATCTCGCTGCGCGACGTGCGGGCGAGCAAACCAAGCCCGGCGGAGATCCGGTTCTCCGGCTGCGACGGCCGGTGCTCGGGGATCAACTGGTACTGCATCGAGAACCCGCGCTGTTTCTACAACAGGTAGCTCTCGGCGCTGCATGAGCGAAGCTGCTCGGCAGCATTCGGATGACCGAGTCGTCAATTCTCGACGAAGCCTACGAGTCGCTGGCTCCCCTGGTATCACGAGAAGCCATGGCGCTCTTGATCGCATCGGACATGCACAAGGACATCGCGGGGCAGCCGCTGCTGCGCGGGGTGTCGTTCAAGCTGGAGCGGCGCGAACGGATGACGATCGCTGGGCGCAACGGGGCGGGCAAGACGACGCTGCTGCGGATGCTGGCGGGGGAGACGGGGATCGACAGGGGCGAGCTGAGCGTGGCGAAGGGCGTTCGCATCGTGCTGCACGATCAGCGCCCGCCACGTGACCGCGAGCTGGCGTTGCGCGACTACGTGCTGTCGGGGTGTGCCGATGAGCTCCAGATCGAGGCGGAGCTGGCCAAGCTGGAGGGTGAAATGGCGCAGGGCAGCATGGACGAGGCGCTACTGGCGCGCTACTCGCGGGCGCAGGCGCGCCTGGAGGCGCGCGGGGGGTACCTGTGGCGCGACCGGGCGACGGTGATGTCGCGCGGTCTGGGGTTCGGCGAGGCCGACCTCGACCGGCCGCTGGACACGTTCTCGGGCGGGCAGCTGACACGGGCATCGCTGGCGCGGGCGCTGGCGACGAACGCGGACGTGCTGCTGCTGGACGAGCCGACGAACCACCTCGACATCGAGTCGCTGGAGTGGCTCGAGCAGACGCTGGTCGACCTCGACGCGGCGGTCGTGCTGGTGGCGCACGACCGCTGGTTCCTGGAGGCGGTGGGCACGGCGGTGCTCGAGCTCGAGGCGGGCCGCTCGCGCTTTTTCGCAGGAACGTGGCACAACTGGCGCAAGGAGCAGGCGGCGCGCGAGATCGCGCTGGGCAAGGCGATCGACTCTCAACAGGCCGAGATCGAGCGGATGGAGCGCTTCATCGAGCGCTTCCGCTACAAGGCGAGCAAGGCGCGCCAGGCACAGTCGCGCGTGAAGAAGCTCGACAAGATCGAGCGGATCGAGCGCGACCCCGAGGCGGGGCGCTCGCTGGAGTTCCAGTTCGCCAAGCCCGAGCGCTCGGGGCGGGTGATCTTCGAGCTGCTCGACGGCCGCGTGCAGGTGGGCGGCGACGGCGGCACGCCGCCGATCACGCTGCTCGAGCGGGCCGAGCTGTGGCTGGAACGCGGCGAGCACGTCTCGCTCGTCGGTCCGAACGGCTCGGGCAAGACGACGCTGATCGAGACGCTCGCCGGCAAACACGAGCTGGCGGGCGGCAAGCTCTCGAAGGGTCACAACGTGCAGGTGGGCTACCTCTCCCAGCACGCCGAGGAGCTCGGCGCCGGCGGCGACCCGGGGCAGAGCGTGCTCGACGCGGCGCAGCGCGCGACGGGTCTCACGCAGGGCAAGGCGCGGGCGCTGCTCGGCCGCTTCCTGTTCTCGGGCGAGGAGGCCGAAAAGCCGCTGGCGGGCCTGTCGGGCGGCGAGCGCAGGCGCCTGTCGCTGGCGATCCTCGTGCACTCGGGCGCCAACGTGCTGATCCTCGACGAGCCGACCAACCACCTCGACATCGAGAGCCGCGAGGCGCTGGAGGATGCGCTGCGCGCCTTCACGGGCGCGGTTCTGCTCGTCTCCCACGACCGCGCGCTGCTCGACGCAGTCGGCACGCGCACGGTGGCCGTCGAGCAGGGCTCGCTGCACAGCTATCTCGGCGGCTGGCCGGAGTACGTGCGGATTCGGGATGAGCTGAAGTCGAGCCCGGATGCTCTCAAGAGCAAGACCGATCCGCATGCGGATCGGTCAGGGGCCGCGCATGCGCGGCCCCACGGAGGGGCGCATGCGCCCCTCCGCCAGCCGTCGCATGCGACGGCTGGAACTACGAATGGATCGGATCCGGAGAAGGACAAGCCCAAGCAGAAGCCCAAGCCGAAGGGCCCGTCGAAGAACCGGCTATCCGACCAGCAGAAGGCCGAGCGAGCGATCGAAGAGGCCGAGGCGGCGATGGCGGCGCTCGAGCAGGAGCTGGCCGACCCGGCGGCGTGGGCGAGCAAGTACGAGTCGGCCAAGTCCGAAGCTCGCCACACGGCTGCCAAGCGGGCGATCGAGCAGGCCTACGAGCGCTTGGAGTCGCTGATCGACTGACGGCTCGCGGTGATCGCCGGGCGCGGCTGGCCTAGACTTCGCACATGGAGCTGAAGACGGCGCGCAACATCGCGATCGTGCTCGTGATCGCGGCCGCCGTGTTCCTGCTCCCGGGCGGCGGCAAGGCGGCGAGCACGTTCGAATCGGTGCTGCTGATCGGCTTCGGCGTCGGCTTCGCCTACCTCGGGCTGCGCATGTACCGCGAATACCGCGTGCAGCTGCACGGCCTGGGCGACCGCTACCGCGCGATCCTGTACGGCTCGTTTGCGCTGATCGCCTTCCTGATCGTCGGCTACACGCGGATGATCAACCACTCGCGCACGATCTTCGGCGTGCTCTGGTTCGCGCTGCTGCTGGCCGTGCTGTACGGGCTGATGAGCGTCTACCGCCACTGGCGCAGCTACTGACGTACGGGTCTGCTGTCGGGCTCGCCTGACGGTGACGTCTGGGGCGCCGCGCCGGTGTGTCGCGGCTGGGTCGCCTCGTATCCTCGATCGAGATGGCCACGGAGACGATCGAGGGAGATGCGCAGGCGCCTACGAGCCTTGCCGAGCAGCGCCGCGCGTTGCCCGATCAGCCCGGCGTGTACCTGTTCCGCGACGGCAAAGGCCGCGTGATCTACGTGGGCAAGGCCAAGTCGGTGCGCAAGCGCGTGGCCTCGCACTTTTCCAAAGCGCAGGTGCCGAGCAGTCCGGGGCACGCCGAGATGGTGGCGAGCACGGAGAGCGTCGAGTGCGTTGTCGTCGCCACCGAGGCCGAGGCGCTGCTGGCCGAGCAGAGCTTCATCAAGCAGTACCGCCCGCGCTTCAACATCCGCCTGCGCGACGACAAGTCCTATCCGTTCATCGCGATCTCACTCGACGAGGACTTCCCGCGGGTCTACTTCACGCGCGAGCGCCACCGGCCGGGGCGCGCCTACTTCGGCCCCTACTCCAACGCCAAGCGCGTGCGCGGCACGCTCGAGGTGCTGGCCAAGGTGTTCATGTTCCGCTCCTGCACCGGCCCCGAGCCCGGCCGGCGCAGCGGCAGCCCGTGCCTGGACTACTACATCAAGCGCTGCGAGGCGCCTTGCGTGGGCTACGTCTCCAGGGAGGACTACCGGGCGAGCATCGACGGCGTCGTCGACTTCCTCTCGGGTCGCTTCAAGGAGATCGAGCGCGAGCTGGAGGAGCGCATGCGCGCGGCCGCCGCCGCCGAAGAGTTCGAGCAGGCGACGGTCGAGCGCAACCGCCTGCGCGCCGTGCACTCGCTGCTCGAGCGCCGCCGCGTGGCCAACGAGTCGGTCGGCACGTTCGACGCGATCGCCGTCGCCGTCGACGGGCGCGAGGCCAACGCGCAGATCTTCCAGGTGCGCGACGGCGTGCTGTCCGACCGCCAGTCCTTCTACCTGTCCAACGAGACCGAGCGCAGCGTGGGAGAGGTGGCCGAGGAGTTCATGTTGCAGTACTACGCCGGGCACATGTCGATCCCGGCGCTGCTCGTCGTCCAGCGCGAGGTCGGCGAGCGCCCGGTGCTGGCCGACGCGCTCGCCCGCCGCCGCGAAGGACCGGTCGAGCTGCGTGCCGCCGAGCGCGGCGAGAAGCGCAGGATCCTCGAGCTGGCCGAGCGCAACGCCCACCTCGCGCTCGACCAGGAGCGGCTCAAATCAGAGCGCCGCCGCCAGAGCCGAGTGGAGGCCGTCGAAGGGCTACAGCAGGCGCTCGGCCTCGACGCGCCGCCGATCCGCATCGAGTGCTTCGACATCTCCCACCTCGGCGGCACGCAGACGGTCGCCTCGATGGTCGTATTCGAGGGCGGCGCGCCGAAGAAGGCCGATTACCGCCGCTTCAAGATCCGCTCGCTCGCCGAGGGCTCCTCAGACGATTTCGCGGCGATGGCCGAGGTGCTCGGCCGCCGCTATGCGCAGTACGAGCGCCAGGCCGACCTCTCCCCGCACGACCCGGCCTACGACGCGAGCTTCGCCTCGCTGCCCAACGTCGTCGTGATCGACGGCGGCAAGGGACAGCTCGCGGCCGGCCTCGGGCCGCTGCGCGGCTTTCGCGAGCGCGGCGTCGCCGTGATCTCGTTGGCCAAGCGGATCGAGGAGGTGTTCATCCCCGCTCGCCGCGCGCCGCTTGTGCTCGACCACTCCACGCCCGAGCTGCAACTGCTCCAGCGCGTGCGCGACGAGGCACACCGCTTCGCCATCACTCACCACCGCGGCCGCCGCGACAAGGCGATGACTAGCTCGCTGCTCGACGAGCTGCCCGGCGTCGGCCCCGCGCGCAAGCGCGCTCTGCTCGCGCACTTCGGCTCACCCGAGAGCGTCGTCTCGGCCTCCAGCGAGGAGCTGCAGGCCGTGCCCGGGCTGCCCGCCAAGACGGCGCGCGAGCTGTACGCGTACCTGCATAGAGCAGGCTGAGCGCTCTCCCGGCAGCCTCAGGAACGCCGTGCTTCATCTGCGCGAGCGCCGATCGCGCTTGTTGCAAGTTTTCAGCAAGTTGACAGCAGCGTCCCGCGGGTCGAGCACAATGTGTGCATGGCCGTGATCAGACCGCTGCGTCCGCTGCGGGGTGGGGGAGAACGAAAGGCAGGGCAGCCGGCGCGGCCAGTCGTGCAGACGCGGCTGCAGGACCTCGTCGTGATCACCGGCTTCTCGGGCGCCGGCAAGTCGACGGCGATGAACGTGTTCGAGGATGCCGGCTACTTCTGCGTCGACAACCTGCCGCCCGAGATGATCCGCTCGCTGGTCGAGCTGTTCGTGCACCAGGGCTCGAAGGTCGAGCGCGCCGCAGTCGTCTCCGACGTGCGCGGCGGCGTCTACTTCGAGGCGCTGCGCGCCGTCGTCGATGACCTCGACGCGCTCGGGCTGAACCACCACGTGCTGTTCCTCGAGGCCGCCGAGCAGACGCTCGTGACGCGCTACAAGGAGACGCGCCGGCGCCACCCGCTCGCGCCCGAGGGCAGCGTCGCGGCCGGAATCGCCTCCGAGCGCGCGCTGCTGGCGCCGTTCCGCGAGCACGCCGACCTCGTGATCGACACGACCGGCATGTCGGCGGCGATGCTGCGCGGCAAGATCGCCGACGAGCTGCTGCCACACAAGGCGGCCGGGCGCCTGGCGCTGACGTTCATGAGCTTCGGCTTCAAGCACGGCCCCCCGCGCGAGGAGGACCTCGCGTTCGACGTGCGCTTCCTCGCCAACCCCCACTACGAGCCCGACCTGCGCGAGCTGACCGGGCTCGACCGGCCCGTCGTCGACTACATCGCGCGCGACGGGCGGCTCGATCAGTTCTACGCGCGCCTGCACGGCCTGCTCGACTTCCTGCTGCCGCAGTACGTCGCCGAGGGCAAGTCCCACCTCGTGATCGCGATCGGCTGCACCGGCGGGCGCCACCGCTCGGTCGCGATCGCCGAGCACCTCGCCGCGCGCTACCGCGAGAGTGACGAGCTCGACGTCGCCGTCGCGCACCGCGACGTCGACAAGCGCCCGCGCGGGGCCTAGTCGAGCCGTCGGCGGGCCCGGCCGCGCACGCGCGGGGGGCGGCCAGACGTGCGGCACGAGCCCGGCACGAGCTTCCAGACGGGCCTGACCGGCCCTGAACGGCGCTGATAGCCTGCGGCGCGTACGCCGGGCGAGGGGGCGAGCGGAATCGAATGGGATCTCCGATCGGCCAGCTCGCGTGACCCGGCATCGTTCATTTTCGCTTCAGGAGGACTGAATGCCCGTTCGCGTTGGGATCAACGGATTCGGCCGCATCGGCCGGAACGTGTTCCGCGCCGCCAAGGCCCGTGGGAAGGAGATCGACGAGGCGATCGAGTGGGTCGCCGTCAACGACCTCACCGACGAGGCCACGCTCGCGCACCTGCTCAGGTACGACTCGATCCTCGGTCCCTACCCGGGCACCGTGAAGGAGCGCGACGGCGCGCTCGAGGTCGACGGCAGGGAGCTGAAAGTGCTCGCCGAGCGCGACCCCGGGGCGCTGCCGTGGGGCGATCTCGGCGTCGACGTGGTGATCGAGTCGACCGGCCTGTTCACGAACCGCGAGGCCGCCGCCAAGCACCTCGCGCAAGGCGCCAGGAAGGTCGTCATCTCGGCTCCGGCCACCGATCCCGACGCGACCGTCGTGCTCGGCGTGAACTTCGACGAGGTCTATGACCGCGACAAGCACGACGTGATCTCCAACGCCTCGTGCACGACCAACTGCCTGGCCCCGGTGGCCAAGGTGCTCGTCGACACGGTCGGCATCAAGCACGGCCTGATGACGACGATCCACGCCTACACGGCCGACCAGCGCCTGCAGGACCTGCCGCACAAAGACCTGCGCCGCGCGCGCGCGGCCGCGATCAACCTGATCCCCGCCTCGACCGGCGCGGCGAAGGCGATCGGGCTGGTGATCCCCGAGCTCCAGGGCAAGCTGCACGGCTTCGCCGTGAGGGCGCCCGTGCCGACCGGCTCCGTCGTCGATCTGACGATCGAGTGCGAGCGCGAGACGAGCGTCGAGGAGGTCAACGCGGCGCTCAAGGCCGCCGCCGCGAGCGGGCCGCTTCAGGGCATCATGCAGTACACAGAGGACCCGATCGTCTCGACCGACATCGTCACCTCGCCGTACTCCTCGATCGTCGACTCGCTGCTGACGGCGTCGATCGACGGGACGATGCTGAAGGTCGTCGCCTGGTACGACAACGAGTGGGGCTACTCCAACCGGCTCGTGGACCTCGTGCAGAGAGTCCTGTAGGGCTGTCCATGAGGACACTCGACGATCTCGATGTCGACGGGCGGCGCGCGCTCGTACGCGTCGACTTCAACGTGCCGCTTGCCAAGGACCCCGACGGTCACCCCGTCGTGGCCGACGACACGCGCATCGAGGCGGCGCTGGAGACGATCGAGGAGCTGCGCACGCGCGGCGCGAGCATCGTGCTCGTCTCGCACCTCGGCCGCCCCGAGGGCAGGCGCGAGGAGGATCTCTCGATGGCGCCCGTCGCCGCGCGCCTGCGCGAGCTGACCGACGCCGAGGTGACGCTCGCGCCGGCTGTCGTCGGCGAGCAGGTCAAGGCGCTCGCCGAGCGGCTTCGCCCGGGGGAGCTGCTGATGCTCGAGAACGTGCGCTTCGAGCCGGGCGAGACGAGCAACGACCCCGCGCTCGCGGCGGAGCTGGCCGCCCTGGCCGACGTGTACATCAACGACGCCTTCGGCGCCGCCCACCGTGCGCATGCCAGCACCGAGGGTGTGGCGCACCTGCTGCCAAGCGCCGCCGGGCGCCTGCTGCAGCGCGAGGTGAGCACGCTGGCGAAGATCCTGCAGAACCCGCCGCGGCCGCTGGTCGCCGTGATCGGCGGCGCCAAGGTGGCCGACAAGATCGGCGTGATCGATCGCTTCCTCGAGATCGCCGACGTCGTGGTCATCGGCGGCGCCATGTGCTTCCCCTTCCTCTGCGCCCAAGGTCACTCCGTCGGCGACTCGCTGTGCGGCGCCGAGGACGTCGAGCATGCTCGCACCGCGCTGGCCAAGGCGACCGACCCCGGGCGGGCGAGCGTCGCGCTGCCGACAGACCTCGTGATCGGTCGGGAGCTGTCCGCCGACGCCGAGCACCGCCCGCTCGACGGCGTCGAGGTGCCCGAGGGCTGGATGGGCCTCGACATCGGCCCCGCCACGGCCGAGCGCTATGCCGAGCAGATCGCCAAGGCCGGCTCGGTCTTCTGGAACGGGCCGATGGGCGCGTTCGAGCTCGAGCCGTATGCCGCCGGCACGCGCCGCGTGGCCGAAGCCGTGGCGCAGGCGCCCGGCGTGACCGTCGTCGGCGGCGGCGACTCGGCCGCCGCGCTTGCGCACTTCGGGCTCGAGCACGCCGTCGACCATCTCTCCACCGGCGGTGGCGCGACGCTCGAGCTGGTCGAGGGGCGTGCGCTGCCCGGGGTGGAGGCGCTCGAAGGCGCCGGCGCCGGCGCGGGCGTGGCTTCGTGAGCGCCCGCACCCCGCTGATCGCGGGCAACTGGAAGATGCACAAGACCGAGCGCGACGCCGAGGACTTCATCCAGGCGCTGTTGCCGCGCGTCTCCTCGGCCGACCACGTCGACGTGGCGATCTGTGTGCCGTTCACCGACCTGCGCGCGATGATCGACAGCGCCCGCGGCTCGCGCGTCGAGGTCTACGCGCAGAACATGCACCACGAGCGCGAGGGCGCCTTCACCGGCGAGATCTCGCCGGTGATGCTCGACGACGTCGGCGTGCAGGGTGTCGTGCTCGGGCACTCCGAGCGGCGCGAGCTGTTCGGCGAGACCGACCGCGCGCTCGCGCTGAAGGTGCCGGCCGCGCTGCAGGCCGGCCTCGCGCCGATCCTCTGCGTCGGCGAGACCGAGTCAGAGCGCGAGAACGAAGACACCGACCGCAAGCTGCGCCAGCAGATCAAGGAGGATCTCGCGGGCGTGCCCGCCGAGCGCCTGGGCGAGGTGACGATCGCGTATGAGCCGATCTGGGCGATCGGCACGGGTAGGGTCGCCACGCCCGAGCAGGCGCAGGAGGCGATCGCCTTCATCAGGGCGCTCGTCGGCGACCGTGACGCGGAGGCCGCCGAGCGCGTGCGGATCCTCTACGGCGGCTCCGTCAAGGCCGAGAACGCGGCCGAGCTGCTCGCGCTGGCTGACGTAGACGGCGCGCTCGTCGGCGGCGCCTCGCTCGACGCCGAATCGTTCGCGCAGATCGTGGCCGCGGCGGGATCGCCGCCCGCGGCGTGACGGCGGCGGCGTGACGCGCGCCGGCGCAGGCGAGGACGGTCGGGCCGACAGCTTGCCCGTCTCGTGCGCCTGCCTCGTCGTGCTCGACGGCTGGGGGCTGGCCGAGCCGGGCCCGGGCAACGCCGTCTCGCTCGCCGAGACACCCGTGTTCGACGAGCTGTGGCGGAGCTTTCCGCACACCTCGCTGAGCGCCTGCGGCCGCGCCGTCGGCCTGCCCGAGGGGCAGATGGGCAACTCCGAGGTCGGACACTTGAACCTCGGCGCCGGCGCCGTCGTACGCCAGGATCTGGTGCGCATCGACGACGCCGTCGCCGACGGCTCGCTGGCCGCCAACGAGGTGCTGCGCGCGGCGCTCGACGCCGAGCGCGTGCACCTGATCGGCCTCGTATCCGACGGCGGCGTGCACTCCTCGCTCGTGCACCTGCTCGCGCTGATCGCGCTCGCGCGCGAGCGCGGCGTGGGCGAGGTCATCGTGCACGCCTTCACCGACGGGCGCGACACGCTGCCGCACGCCGGCGCCGAGTACCTGGCCGAGCTCGACCGCACGCCGGGCGCGCGCGTCGGCTCGGTCGCGGGCCGCTACTGGGCGATGGATCGCGACCGCCGCTGGGACCGCACGCAGCGCGCCTACGACATGCTCGTGCTGGGTCAGGCGCCCTACGGCGCCGAGTCCGGCGAGCAGGCCGTGCGCGCCGCCTACGAGCGCGGCGAGACCGACGAGTTCATCGAGCCCACGCTCGTCGGCGCGCCCGCGCGGATCGAGCCGCAGGACAGCGTGCTGGCGTTCAACTTCCGCCCCGACCGGATGCGCCAGATCACGCGCGCCCTGGCCGAGCCCGGCTTCGGCGCTGGCCGATCTTCGATCGGTGGGTTGTCGCCGAAGGGTGGCGAGGAGCTGCCCGGCTGGCGCGGGCGCGGGGCCGAGCCCGGCTCCTCCGGCGCGCCGGTCGCTCGCTACACGACGCTCACCCGCTACGAGGCCGACTGGCCCTACCCGGTCGCCTTCGCGCCAGAGCGCCCCGGCACGACGCTCGCGGCCGTGCTGGCAGAGGACGGCATCCACCAGCTGCACGTGGCGGAGACCGAGAAGTACCCGCACGTGACGTACTTCTTCAATGGCGGCGACGAGGCCGCGCTGGCGGGCGAGCGCCGCGAGCTCGTGCCCTCGCCGCGCGACGTGCCCACGTACGACTTCAAGCCGCAGATGAGCGCGCGCGAGGCGGCCGAGGCGTTCCTGAAGGCATGGCGCGAGGACGAGCCGGGCTTCGCGATCATCAACTTCGCCAATGCCGACATGGTCGGGCACACGGGCGTCGTCCCGGCCGCCGTTGCCGCGATCGAAACGGTCGATCAGTGCCTCGGCGAAGTCGTCGCCGCCGTGCGCGAGCGGGGTGGGGTCTGCGTCGTGACGGCAGACCACGGAAACGCCGACCACATGCTCGAGCCCGACGGCAGCCCCAACACGGCGCATTCGCTGAATCCGGTGCCCGTGATCGTCACAATGCACGGCGTGACGCTCGCTCCCGAAGGCGGCATCCTCGCCGACGTCGCGCCGACCGTACTCGAGCTGCTAGGCGTGGCTCAGCCGCCCGCGATGACCGGCCACTCGCTGCTGCGGCAGGG
Source organism: Solirubrobacterales bacterium (assembly GCA_044446425.1). Lineage (GTDB taxonomy): Bacteria > Actinomycetota > Thermoleophilia > Solirubrobacterales > Solirubrobacteraceae > Palsa-744. The sequence goes on from JBIOEW010000002.1 coordinate 129,250, forward strand.
GGACGGCAAGCGATGAGCCCCTCGCGCAAGCTGCTCGCCGCGTTCTGGGTCGCCTCCGGCGTCAACCACTTCGTCTCGCCCCGTTTCTATCGCGCGATCGTGCCGCCCTCGCTGCAGCACGACGCCAAGCGCGTCGTCGAGGTCAGCGGCGTGGCCGAGATCGCCGGCGGCCTCGCCGTGCTGTCGCCACGCACCCGCTCGGCGGCCGGCGTCGGGCTGATCGCGCTGCTCGCCGCCGTGTTCCCGGCGAACCTCTACATGGCGCGCGAGCCGGAGCATTTCAAGAAGGTGCCGCGCTGGGCTCTGTACGCGCGACTTCCCCTGCAACCGTTGATGATGTGGTGGGCATGGCGGGCCACGCGCGACTGATCCGGCGCATCCGGCCGGGGGCGCCGGACGCTGCTACATTCGGTTGAGGAGGACTTGGGGTACAGACCGTTATGTCGACCGCCACCGCCGTCAAGACCGAAACCGGGGAGCCCGAGACAGCCGTCTCAGATGACGGCCCTGCGGTTGCCGTCGAACGCTCCGATGCCGGTCAGCGCGCTTGGCGCGGCCTGCTGCGAGCGCACGCCTGTCTCGCCAAGCGCCTCGATGCGGCGCTCGAGCAGGCCCACGGCCTGCCGCTGAGCTCGTATGAGGTGCTCGACCATCTCGAGGACGCAAGCGGCGGGCGCATGCGCATGTGCGATCTGGCCGAGCAGGCCCAGCTCTCGCGCAGCGGCCTGACAAGGCTCGTCGACCGGCTCGAGCGCGAGCAGCTGCTCGAGCGCTGCTCCTGCGATCACGACGCGCGCGGTTCTTTCGCGTGTCTCACCGCCGCCGGTCGCGAGCGCCTGCGGGAAGCGCGCGTCACGCGCATGGCCGTCGTTCGCGAGCAGTTCTTCTCGCGCTTCTCCGAGACCGAGCTGAGCGTGCTGGCCGACATGTGCCAGCGCATCGCGCCGTGCAGCGGCGCCGACTCATCCGGCTGCTGAGCCGCACAGAGCCCTGAGCTGCTCGCGCGGCCGCCGACGCGTACTCCGACGTCTTCGTGGATCAACCTCGGCTATCGCCTGCGATGCGGCGACCTCTCGGTCTGCTCCTCGAGCAGCTCCTCTTGGCGGCGCCTGCCGCGCCGGTGCAGCACGATCGCGCCGGCGATCGCCAGCACGGCGGCGACGAGGCCGTAGATGCCGAACGTTTCGATCGCGTTGCCGGCCGAGTTGCCGAGGAAGTACGCGATCAGGCCGATCCCCGTCGCCCAGCAGATGCCGCCGAGCGCGTTCCACACGACGAACGAGCGCCAGTGCATCCGCGTCGCCCCCGCCAGCCACGACGCCCACACGCGCAGCCCGAGCACGAAGCGTCCGAAGAACACCGCCTTCGGCCCGTGCCGTTCGAAGAACGGCTCGCCGATGCGCAGCACCTCCTGTCGTTGGCGGTGGAAGCGGCCGGGGCGCTCGAGCATCCAGCGCCCGCCCTTGCGCCCGATCTCGTAGCCGATGTTGTCGCCGACGATCGCGGCCGCCGCGGCCAGCGCGATCACCCACTCGATCTGCAGCTTGCCGCGACCGGCGAGCACGGCCGCCGTGATCAGTGCCGTCTCGCCGGGAATCGGCACGCCGCCGGACTCGGCCATCACGAGCACGAACAGCAGGGGATAGCCGGCAACTTCGACCAGGTGGTCGACGTTGATCAGCAGCCCCAGGATCACGGCCGCCGCGTCGCTATTTGGTGTTTTCCGAGATGAGCTGCTTGAGCGCCGAGGCGGCCTGCTGCACGTCTGAGTAGACGACGTTGCGGAGCCTGACCTGCGTCGGCGCGGGGGCCGTGATGACGACGACCGCAACGATCACGAGCGCCAGCGCGAGCAACGCGAGCATTGCGAACATCAGCCGGCTGCGTCCCTTGGGCCGCGCCTGCACTGCGGGCGCGGCCTCAGCGGCCTCTTGGGCGGGCGCCTGGCGGCGCGCCGGGCCAGAGCGCGGCTTGCGCGGCGTGACTGCGCTGCTCACGGCCGTGCGCCCTTGCTCGCGCCCGGCCGGGCGCCGTCCCGCGCTGAGCACGCTAGTCGCCTCCGTGGCCGGCGCCCGGCCGGCGCCCGCGCGCGCCGCCGGGGCGATCCCGTCGGCGCCGTCGCTGAGCGCCCGTCCCATCTCGCGCGCCGTCTGGTAGCGATCCTCGGGGTCGAGCGCCAGCGAGATCGCCACAGCCTCGGCCAGCTGTGGGCTGACAGCGGCCACGAGCGTGTCGAGCATCGGCGGCGCCTCCTGCTGCTGCTTGAGCGCGAGCTCCGTCAGCGAACTCGCCTCGTATGGCAGGCGGCCCGAGATCAGCTGGTAGGTCACCACGCCCAGCGCATAGAGGTCCGCGCGCGGACCGGCCTCTTCGCCGCGCGCCTGCTCCGGCGCCAGGTACGCGGCCGTCCCCAGCACCGAGCCGACCTGCGTGATGCTCGACTGCTCCGTCGCCTTGGCGATGCCGAAGTCGGCCAGCTTGACCTCGCCTTCGCGCGCGCGCAGCAGGTTGCCCGGCTTGACGTCGCGGTGCACCACGCCGTGGCGGTGTGCGTAGTGCAGTCCCTCGCACGCCTGGTCGATGATCGCGATCGCCTGCTCGACGTCGAGCCAGCCGTCATCGCGCAGGATCTCCGCGCACGACTGACCCTCGATGTACTCCATCACGATGAAGTACTGGCCCGTGCGCTCGTCCTGCCCCGAGTCGAACACCTGCACGATGTTCGGGTGCACCAGTCGCGCCGCCGCCTGTGCCTCGCGCTGGAAGCGCGAGACGAACGTCGGGTCCTCGGCGAGGTGCTCGGCCAGCAGCTTGACTGCCACCTGGCGCTCCAGGCGCAGGTCGAGCGCGAGATGGACCGTCGACATGCCGCCGAAGCCCAGGCGGCCGTCGATGCGGTAGCGGCCGGCGATCTCGACGCCGCTCATTTCCCGGCTTCCTGTCCGCCGCCCGCTTCCGGGCCGATCCCGCCGGCCCCGCCGTGACCTCTGCCGCCGCCTTCGCCTTTGCCGAGGCCTGGGCTTTCTTCTTCGCCTTCTTCGCCCGGTGCCGGCGTGCCGCCGCCGGGCCCCGACGGGCTCGGTGGCGTCGTCTGCGTTTCGGTCGGCGTGGATTGCGTTTCGGTCGGCGTCGTGTCGGTGCTCGTCGTGCTCGTCGTCGTCTTCGGCGTGGTGCTCGTCAGGGTCGACTGCGGCAGCGGCTGCGCGCACAGGGCGAGCGCGTGCGTGCGCAGGTTGTCGATCCCCTGGCGGATCGTGCTGCGCAGCCCGCTGTCGACGCTCGGCGGCAGCGCCGCGAAGTCCTGCTCGGTCTTCAGCAGCGTGCTTTCCGTGCTCGCGCACGAGCCGTCGCCGTTTTCGGCCGCCTGCGCGACCGCTTCGAAGTCGCTCTGCAGCGGTCCCGCGTCGGCCACCGGGATCAGCCCCTTGCCGGTGCCCCCGCAGGAGATCAAGAGCCCCGCGAGCGCGCCGAGCGTGACCGCCAGCGCGGCCCGCAGCAGCGGCGAGAGGCGTCGTTGCCGGCCGGACATCGTCACTGACCGTACTCCAGGCGCTCCGCGAGCGAGTCGGGCAGCCGCGCCGCGCGGATCGCCGCAGCCGCACCGGGGACGTCGTAGTCGGTGCGCTTGAACGACGCCGTCAGGCCGTCGAGGTCGAGCAGCAGCCACGATGCGCGCGGATCGCCGTCGCGCGGTTGTCCGACGCTGCCCGGGTTGAGCAGCCACTCGCCCTCGGCGATGTCGAGGAAGGTGCCCTCGCGGCGCGGTTCGCCCGTCGCCAGCTCGCCCTCGCGGCGCACGAACGAGAGCGCCACGTGGGAGTGCCCGACGAGGCACACGCGCTGGGTCTGCTGGTCGAGGCACAGCTCGGCGAGCAGCGCCGAGAGCACGTACTCCCAGACCGGGTCGCGCGGGCTTGCGTGGTAGAGGCCGATCCCCGCCTCCTTGCCCTCCGGCTTCAGCCCGGCGAGGAACTCCACGTTGCCCGGCGCCATCACCTCGCGCGTCCACTGCGCGGCGAGGCTCGCGCCGCGCGAGAACTCATCCAGCGGGATCTCGCCGGTGACGGCGAGATCGTGATTGCCCGCCAGGCACACCGCCGCGTGTTCGCGCGCGAGCTCCACGCAAGCGTCCGGGTCGGCGCCGTAGCCGACGAGATCGCCCAGGCACCACAACTCGGCGGCATCGCTGGCGGCAACCGCCTCGAGCGTCGCCTCGAACGCCTGGCGGTTGGCGTGGATGTCGGAGATGACTGCGACCTTCATCGTGCCGCCGCTGCCCGCGCCCGTGCGGTGCTACTCCTCCTCAGACCCGGCCTCCGTGCCGCCGTACTCGGGTAGGTTCTTGATGCCCTCGCGGGTGCGCCACTTGGAGTAGTTGTCCTCCATCGCATCGATCAGCTCGCGCATGAAGCGCGGCGCGATGTTGACGCGCGAGACGACGACGCCCGGCACCTCCTCGGCCTCGACCTCGTGGTCGACGCGCGCGAACGTGACGGTGAACTCGTAGTCGGAGTGGCTGACGTTGGCAAAGTTCGCATAGACGCCTCCCATGATCTCGGGAGACAGGTGGATGTTGATGTGGCGCTCTGCGCCTGAGTCTTGGTCGTTCACGTGGCTAGTATCGCAACCGCCGAGCGGGAATCCCATGAGCGACCTCTCAACCAGCAATCAACCAGGCAGCAGCGGTCTCCCCGCCGAGCCGCCCGGCAGCTCGCCGAGCGGCCTGCGCGCGGCCGTGATCCAGGCCGCCGCCGAGCTCGTGGCCGGAGCCGCAGACGGTGCGGAGGGTCCGTCGGGCGAGGCATTCTCGGCGGGCTCGCGCGGTGCGATCACGCTCGAGCGCCCGCCGCGCGCCGACTTCGGCGACTACTCGACCAACGCCGCGCTGCTGCTCGCGCCGCGCCTGCGCCGCTCGCCGCGCGAGGTGGCCGAGCAGCTGGGCGCGCAGCTGGCCGTGACGCTCGGCCCCGCGCTCGAGCGCTTCGACGTGGCCGGGCCGGGCTTCGTCAACCTGCACCTCGCCGACCGCTGGCTGCGCGACGCGCTGGCCGGCGCGCTCGCCGCGGGTGCGAGCTTCGGCGCCGGCGGCGGCGGAGCCGACGGGGTCGGCGAGCCCGTGCTGATCGAGTTCGTCTCGGCCAACCCGACCGGCCCGATGCACGTCGGGCATGCGCGCAACGCCGCCTACGGCGACGCGCTCGCGCGGATGCTCGAATTCGGCGGGCGGCGCGTGACGCGCGAGTTCTACGTCAACGACGCCGGCTCGCAGGTGCGCGTGTTCGGCGCCTCCGTGCAGGCCGCCGCGCGTGGCGAGCAGCCGCCGGAGGGCGGCTACCAGGGCGACTACGTGGCAGAGCTGGCCGCGCGGCTGGACGATGCCGCCGGCGCCGACCCCGGCGAGCTCGGGCGCGCCGCCGTCAGCGCGATGGTCGGCGAGATCCAGGCCTCGCTCGCGGCGTTCGCCGTCAAGGACTTCGACGACTGGACGTATGAGAGCAGGCTGCACGAGGGCGATCCGAGTCCCGTCGCACACACGCTCGAGCTGCTCGAGCGGCTCGGCCACGCCTACAAGAGCGAGGGCGCCCTGTGGCTGCGCACGACCGAGTTCGGCGACGACAAGGACCGCGTGCTGATCCGCTCGACCGGCGAGCACACCTACTTCGCCTCCGACATCGCCTACCACCAGGACAAGCGCGAGCGCGGCTTCGAGCATCAGATCGACGTGTGGGGCGCCGATCACCACGGCTACGTGCTGCGCATGAAGGCCGCCTACGGCGCGCTCGGCGGCGATCCCGACGGGCTCGAGCTGCTGATCATGCAGCTCGTGCACCTCGTGCGCTCCGGCGCGCGCGCGCAGATGTCCAAGCGCGCCGGCGAGTTCGTCTCACTCGACGAGCTCGTCGCCGAGATCGGCGTAGACGCCGCCCGCTGGTACCTGCTCGCGCGCTCGCACGACACGACCGTCGACCTCGACCTCGACCTCGCGCGCAGCCAGTCCAACGAGAACCCCGTTTACTACGTCCAGTACGCGCACGCGCGGATCTCCTCGGTGCTGGCCAAGGCCGGAGCCAAGCGCGTCGACGCAGCCACATCGCTCGCCGCCGGCGGTGTAGGCGCTGCCGAGCCGGGCGCTGAGGCCGCGCCGCTTCACGTCAGCGAGCGCGCGCTGGTCAAGCAGCTGCTCGACTTCCCCGGCGAGCTCACCGCGGCCGCCGAGCGGCGCGCGCCGCACCGGATCGCCGCCTACGCGCTCGAGCTGGCGCAGGGCTTCACGGCCTTCTACCGCGATTGCCGCGTGCTCGGCGCCGAGCCCGCCGCCGTCGAGTCCGAGCGCCTCGCGCTGTGCGTCGCCAGCAGGGCCACGATCGCGCGCTGCCTCGATCTGCTCGGCGTCAGCGCACCGCAGGAGATGTAGAGGCCGGCGGTCGGTGCGCGGAGTCCTGGATCGGGCGGCGAGTCCGGCGTGTGCTCCCGCTCAGTCGAAGCGCTCGAGGTCGGCCTCGAGGCGCTGCGCGTCCGCTGCGCTGAGCGCCGGCGCGGGCGTTTGCGCGCGAGCCTGTGCTCTTGCTCGCCGTCGCCAGCGCGGCAGCAGCACGACGAGCGCCGCCAGCAGCGCCACCAGAGCGGCCAGCGGGACGAGATAGGCCGTTGCGTCGAAGCCGCTGTTGCTCGGCAGCGCGAGCGCGGCGTGGCCGTACTGACCGACCAGCGCATCCTTGATCTGCGCTTCGCTGCGGCCCGCGTCGATCAGCGACTGGATGAACGCGCGCTCGCGGTCGGCCTGCGGCGACTCGGCGACGTTCAGCGGGATCTTGCACGTCACGCACATCACCTGGCGTTCGATCTGTGGCAGGGAGGCCGGTGGTGGCGCGGCGAGCGCGGCGGTCTCCGCGCCTGCTGCGGCGCCGCCAAGCAGCGTCGCGGCAGCGAGCGCGGGCAGCGCGAGCCTGCGGAGGCGCGTCACGAGCTCTCCGCCAACATCAATGCGCGCTTCATGAACGGTTCTTCGATCTCGCCGCGTGAGACCGCGACTACGTGTCCGTCGCGGTCGACGATAAAGCTCTCCGGCAGCTTGTCGGTGCCGTAGGAGTGCGCGAAAGTCCCGGTGTTGTCGCGCAGGCTCGGATAGCTCAGGTGATAGTGGCGTATGAAGCTCAGCGAGTCTGGCGAGGCGTCGAGGTAGGTCACGCCCAGAACTGTCGCGTCGTGGGCTTCGAGCGGGCCCTGGAAGCGCTGCAAAAGCGGCGCCTCGACCTGGCACGGTTCGCACCACGAGGCCCAGAAGTTCAGCACGACCACCTTGCCCTTCAAAGCGGCCAGCGAGCTGATGCCGTGCCCGCCGAGGACCGGTAGCTTGCGCCCGGACTCCGGCGCGCGTGGTCGTTCGCCGTGCGCGACGCTCTCATCCAACGAGCGGCTCGCCGACTGCGCCGTGACCCCGTAGATCAGCAGCCCGATCAGGCAGGCACCCGCCAGCGAGGCGAGAATCGGCAGCAGACGGCGCTTCACGGCCTCAAGGGTAGACCCCGGTTGCGTACTATCTGGCCTACGCGGCGGTAGCTCAGTTGGTAGAGCGCGAGCTTCCCAAGCTCGAGGTCACGGGTTCGAGACCCGTTCGCCGCTTTTAGGTCCAAAGCCACATTTGGCTTTCTGGAGCCAAATGCTCGCCTACCACCCGGGAAATGTGGCGGACGCGATCCCGGGCAATAGCAGCTTAAGGGGGCACGGGTTTGCGGTGCCGGGGACACGGTTTTTTGCGGTGCCCGTGTGGTGCCGGCTCAATCGCGACTTCGATCAGTGCGCTTGGAGTCGCTGCTCTTCGCTTACCCGTCGTCCTTGCTGTGCTTCCCGGCGCTCCCCGATGCCCCAGAAAGCCTTCGTTCTAGGAGATTTTGCCCGGCCGCCCGATCTGCTGGGGCCGCGGTCGCTGGGCCGGCTGCTCATGGCCAGCGCTAGTCGTACATGGCGATTGGAATCACCTCGACCACGTGACCTTCGAACGTGACCGACCTCTCCATCGCCCGGAACAGCGCTTGGCGTATCTGCGCTCGAGGTTTCGCAAGCACCGTCGCTGAAACGCCCAGCTCGCGGAGCAACGGTGCTTGCACGCCGGACAGCGCCCGCCAGTACGTCGACACGGTGAGGCCGTCACCGAAGGTGCCCGTGCCGTCGCTGACGACCTTGCCGACGATCGTAAGTCGGCGTGACAGCAGGCTCGGCTCGCCCGTCAGGCGCGCGAACCGCGCCGGCAGGAACACCGTGACTTCCAGCGCGCGCTTCCCCACGCTTTCGTGATCGCGGGCTTCTAGACGCGATTTGCACCCGCTTACTTCTTCGCTTGTATAGGGCGCTGTGATCGTGAAGGGAATGCGTGGGTTCTTGCCAACTTCCCTTTTGAAGTGTTCTCGTTCAGCCTGCGGAGTTCCACGCACAGATTCGTCGACCTCGCGGAAGGACGTCAATGGCGCGGCCCCGAACACGTGTTGTGTGCGCAGGCGATACAGCCCGTACCGAAGTTCTGGATACATCGATAGGTAGGGCGGCATTCGTACGAGCGCGTTCTTGATCCGCACCGTCGTTCCGGCTGGGATGGCTGAAGACGCGAGCTCTTTGCCGAAGTCACAACGTGACGCGTCCACCGTCTTGAAGGTCTGTTCATCTTCCAGGTCCGACAGCAGCTCGATGAACTTGTCTGCCTGTGTTTGCGTGACGACCACGTTTCGAGTGATCTGGCTCCCGCGCGATGTGGTCGCCTTTCCGACATTGCTCAGTTCAAGGCCCAGCCCGGAGCTCTGCGTCGCCACTTCCTCGCGTTTTTCGCTCTGCACGTCGCCGCCGGAGACCTGGCCGAGATAAGACGCGACACGCGCCGAGTCTAGGTACGCATACTCGTCTGCTACCGGCTTGCTGGGAGATTTCGAGTGCAGGTGCCAGTCGATCGCCCCGGTGATGACGAGGATGATCAGAACAAGAATCGTCAACACCATCGCCGGAACGGCGCCTACCACGAGGCGCCAAGTGGCGGCCAGCCAGTTACTAAGTAGCTCGGGCCAGGAGGATGGCGACCACGGAGAACCTGGTGGTGTCACGGATGCGCCCTTTGCATATTAGTGGTAATCCCGATAATTAGGCGACATACTATAACCAGCGTCGGTAACGAGTTTCGATGAGCTTGGGCGAAAAGCACACGTGAAGCACGCGGAGAGCTTGCGCTCGTGGGCGTTTGGGCGCGAGATATGGAGGTCCCTCGACCGTTTGCAACCCTGCGTCGTCCGTCGGTCGTCGCCCCGTCGCCCGCGCCGTCGCTCATCGAGTACGCCGCCAAACAGGCGCTCGTCGCCCGTAGACAGCAGCAGGTCGTCGGGTGCAGTGCTGCCGGAGACCGACCCCCCACCCTGAAGTAGTTGATGGTTCAGGGATCAAAGACGCTGTCCACCGCGCGAGCGCAGCCGTTGTGATCAAATTGTAAAACCACACGCACCGCCTTGGGTTCGACGAGCGGCGGAGGCGTTACTCCCGTGCGTGAGGTTCGGGTTGGCAGAACTATCCCTATTGTCGTGTTTTGATGTATTCTTGGCATCGCGACGGAGGTCTTCAACCCGGAGGATCAGATGAGCGATCGAAACTCGAACGTCGTGCTCGCACCGGGCTCTGCAGCGCATCGCGCGACGCATCCGCCCGCCGCGAAACCGAGCGATAGGGCTCCCACTGCCGAGCTCGCCGAAGGCTTTGAACCGCCGCCGGAGTGGAATCTCAAGGCCGAAGGCGGACGCACGACCCAGCTGGTCCAGCTCGACTTCAATGGCCTGCGCTGGCCGCACGTCACCGTCGCGACACTCCACAAGCAATGACCATGCGCGAAGCCTTTCCGGGAGCGCAGATTGCAGCGAGCGACCCTCGCTATCCAACGATGGTGCTCGGCTTCAATCCCCGATGGGTGGGAACTCCGAAGTACATACAGCTCTGCGGGGATACGGCACAGGTCATAACGGCGGTGCAGCAGGCGCTCGATGAAGGCCTGAGGATCACCGTCCGCGGTGGGGGGCACTGCTACGAGAACTTCGTCAGCGGCAACGAAGGCGGCGTGATCATCGACCTCTCGCCGATGAACGGCGTCTACCGCGAAGCCGGCTCGCAGGATCTGTACTGCGTCGAAGGCGGGGCGACGTTGTGGAACGTCTACACGGAGCTCTATCGGATATACGACCGAACGATCCCCGCCGGCTCCTGCTATTCGGTCGGGGTGGGTGGCCACGTGACAGGCGGTGGCTATGGCTTGCTCTCGCGCAAGCATGGACTCACGATCGACTACCTCTACGCCGTCGAGGTGGTCTGCGTCGACGCTTCTGGGCGCGCTCAGGCGATCGTCGTCAGTCGCGACGGCGACGCCGAAGAACAGCAGCTGCTGTGGGGGCACCTCGGCGGCGGCGGTGGCAACTTCGGCATCGTCACTCGCTTCTTCTTCCGCGAACCGCCGCGGGCGCCGAGCGTCGCCTACCTGTGGAACCTGGCGTGGCCATGGCACGAAGTCGACCAAGGCGCGTTCACGGAACTGATCGAGAACTACGGCGGGTTCCTCGAGCAGAACAGCGGTGTGGGGAGCGCCTACTCGGGTCTGTTCTCGCTACTGCACCTGCCCCAAAACGCGGGTCCGAGTTCTCAGATCGTGTTGACCGTGCAGTACGCGGGCGATCAGCCTTCGCTGCTGAAGCGTTTTCACGACGAGGTCGCGCACGCCATGCCGAAAGCGACCGCGCAGCTCGCCCCCGTCGGCTATCACCATCCGCAGGGGCTGAGCGCCGAAGTTCGCGAACTGACCTGGTTGTGGGCGACCCAGCAGCTGAACGGAGAGACGCCGAACCAGTACGGGAAGTACAAGTCCGCGTACATGATCGAGCCGTTTCCCGCCAGCCAGATTGCGGCCATGTGGAAGCACCTGAGCGAACCTGAATACCCCAATCCGCGCTCGCTGCTCCAGATCGACTCATACGGCTGCCAGGTAAACGCCGTGGCGCCGACCGCCACAGCCATCCCGCAGCGGTCATCGATCATGAAGCTCCAGTACCAGGCCTACTGGCATGAACCGGCCGAAGAACCTGAAAACCTTGCCTGGATCAGGGGGTTCTACGAAGACATGTACGGCGCCGGCGGCCCAACTCCCGGCCCGGTGATGGATGGCTGCTACGTGAACTACCCAGACGTCGATCTGCAGAACTGGCAGTACCTGTACTACAAGGAGAACTACGAGGCGCTACAGGCGGTCAAGCAGCGGTGGGACCCGCGCAACGTGTTCAATCATGCGCAGTCCGTCGAGCTGCCGGCAGGTGATTGAACCTCCCTTCCGGACCACCAACTGCGTGGCCCCGACGTTCGTCCCACCGTTCACGCAGGCCGCGGCGGTTAAGGCCACGGGGCGCGAGGCGCACAAGCTCACGCGCCGCCAGAGGCTGCTCAAAGTGCTGAAGGCCTGTCGGCGCAAGCACGGGGCCGAGCGGGCGAGCTGTCAGCGGGGACTGAGCGCCGTTTGCGGAGGTAGCGGTAGCTCTCAGCTCGTCTCGGCTCGTTGGGGATAAGCTGGATGACGTGACCACAGACGACATAGGTGTTCTGGTAAGGCGGCTCGCGCGCCCTCACACCTCCGGCGGGATGGTGATCGAGCGTTCTGTGATCCTCGCCGAGGGGAGCGACTCGGGGGCGATCCTGAGCTGGATATCCGAGCATGACGGCGTTGCCGACTCCACGGTCGCCCCTGCGCGTAGCAGTGGTCTGCATGGATCGCGTGAGACTCCCTGTCTCGACTCCGCCCCGGCTCGCCGGTTCGTGCTGCCTGCACGCGCCTTCGACTGAGCCCCGGGCTCTCGCTCGCCACGGTCCGACGTCTCACTCGGTCAGCGCGGCCCGCAGATCCTCCGAGCTGATCCCCTCGACGCGAACGACCTTCTCGCGGGAGCTCATGCCGCGGACGATCGAAACGCTGCGCACGCCGACGCCGGCGCGCTTGGCGATCAGGCGGCACAGGGCCTCGTTCGCCCGCCCATCCGCCGGCGGCGCCGTCACGCGCACCAGCAGGACGCCGTTGCGCTCGCCGGAGATCTCGTTCGCTCGGGCGCGCGGGATCAGCCTGACCGGCACTTCGCCGCTGTCCATGCCCGCCATCATCCGTCACTCGCCTCGCGATGCGTAGAGAACGCACTCGCAGATGGGGGGATCCACCGATGCGCCGCTCGCCGGGTCTGACCTGGCGTGGAATGGTCGCCGTCGCGCCTGCGGATTGGCGCGGGCAGCCCAGATCGAAGACCCGACCCCAGGGCGGGAGCGGCGGCTCGCCGTCGGTCGAGACGGGACGGATCGCAGCTGTGGCGTGAGTCGCAGATCACTCGAGGTTCTCGAGGATCTCGTTGGCGCGCGACCATTGTCCCGGCGGCACGACGAGGTAGATGTCGCCGCGTCCATGGCGGTCCAACTCGTGATCGGCGACACAGGCGGCATCCACGCCGAGCGCATGCAGCTGATCGCGCCACGCCACAGCCGTCACTTGATCCTCGAACGTGCCGGCCGTCTCCCAGCCGTCGAAGCGAGGGTCGCCGACCGCCACCGGTGGATCCTTGGCTGCGCGACGCCTGCCGCGAAACAGTCGCATCCGACGAGCGTATCCGGCCGCGATGCCGGCGCCGAGGCGCTCAGCCGCCGCTGTAGGACGCCGGCGCCGGTGGGTCGGTGCGAGTCGCCGCGATCAGCGACAAGAGCGCCTGCCCGGAGGTGCCGCCGAGCACGCGTAGGCGGTGCATCCGGTAGGGATCTTCGTGCGGGCTCGCCCAGCCGGGCACGACCGTCGTCGAGCCCTTGTAGCCCGCCGCGCGGACCTCGGCGATCACGGTCGCGTCGTAGTGGCCCGACGGGTAGCAGAACCAGTTGACCGGCGCGTGGAAGCGGCGCTGGATCGTCTTGCGCGCGCCCGCCACCTGTTCGCGCAGCTCGCTCGCGCTCAGCGCGATCAGGTCGGCGTGGCTGATGCCCTGCGTGTCGAGCTCCCAGCCGGCGGCGATCAGCCCGCGGATCTCGTCGTCGCCGAGCCCGCCCTGCGCGGGCGGGAGTCCCGTCAGCTGGATGTTCTCCTCGCCGACCCAGCCGAGCCTGCGCAGTATGGGCAGCGCCCGTGTGTACTGCGACTGGTAGCCGTTGTCGAAGCTCAGCACGATCGGCTTGCCGTGCGGCAGTGAGATGCCACGGCGCCAGTAGGCGTCGACCTCGTCCGGCGTCACCGCCGTCCAGCCGTCGCGCTTGAGTGCCTGCATCTGTTCGGCGAACTCGCCCGGGGGCACGTACAGGCCCGGGAACGGCGCGCCCGCGGGCGGCGCTGCGATCACGTGGTACATCAGGATCGGCACCGCCGCCGTGCCCGGGTGCCCCGTGGCGATGCCACCGCCGCGCGCGGTCGGTGCCTTGACGCGATCGCCCGAGCGAGCGCCGCTGCCGTGCGCGCCGGCGCTCGTCGTGCCGGCCCTGTCCGTTGCCGCCGGCCCGCCGTGGTCGCCGGCGCCCGAGCTCGCCAGCAGCACGACCGCGACTATCAGCGTGGCCAGCGTCACCAACACGGCGGCGGTGCCCTGCCGCCGGCGACGGCGAGCCCGGCGCTGCGCCTCACGCCTGGTGCGGGCCGCCTCGACGTCCATCCGGCCGATCGGGGGAGGGGTCTTCTTCGAGTCTCGCGTCCATCGGAGTCCGGAGCATAGACTCGGCGGGGGATGAGATGGGGTCTTTTATGAGACTCAATCTCAAGTATCTGTTAGGGTCGGGCCGTGTCATCCGTCGATCGATCGCGACGTCCATCGGCGCTGCTCGTGGCGGCTGCGGCGCTCACCGCGGCCGTGCTCGCGACCGGTTGCGGGCGCACGGGCTTCTCAGCGAGCGGCCCCGGCGACGGCCGCTTGCAGGTCGCCGCCGCCGAGAACTTCTGGGGCAGTATCGCCGCGCAATTGGCCGGCGAGAAGGCGGATGTGACGAGCATCATCGTCAACCCCGCCACCGACCCGCACAGCTACGAACCGACGGCCGCCGACGCGCGCACGATCGCCGGCGCGCGGATCGCGATCGTCAACGGCCTCGGCTACGACGCATGGGCGCCGAGGCTGCTGCGGGCGAGCCCGTCGGGCGATCGCGTCGTGCTCGACGTCGGCAAGACGCTCGGCCTGGCCGAAGGGGCCAACCCGCACCAGTGGTACTCACCGAGCGCCGTCCGTCGCTTCGTGGACGCGATCGTCGCCGACTACGACAGGCTCGATCCGAGCGCCGCCTCCTACTTCGCGCAGCGAAAGCACGCCTTCCTCACGCGCGACCTCGCGCGCTACGACGCCCTGCGGCGGCAGATCCGCGCGCGCTACGCCGGCACCCCGGTCGGCTACAGCGAGAGCATCTTCCAGCCGCTCGGCGAAGACCTTCACCTGAAGCTCTCCACCCCTTACAGCTTCGCCAAGGCGATCGCCGAGGGCGTTGACGTGACCGCCGCCGACAAGCGGACCGTCGACGATCAGGCGCGCAAGCGCCTCATCAAAATATGGGTGTTCAACAGCCAGAACGTGACGCCCGACGTGCAGCGCGTCAGCGAGATCGCGCGAGCGCGGCGCATCCCGATCGCAACCGTCACCGAGACGCTCTCGCCGGCCGGCGACAGTTTCCAGCAATGGCAGTCCTCCGAGCTCGAAGGACTCGCACGGGCGCTGCACGAGGCGACCGGGAGATGAGCCGAGGCGCACCTACAATTTCAGCGGTGAGCACGATGCCCACAGAGGGGACGACCTGGGCCGTGCAGGCAGCTCAGGCGTTGAGCGCAGCCGGCTACCGCCGGGGTGGCGCGCGCAGGGCGATCCTCGAACTGCTCGACGAGCAGCCGTGCGCGCTGTCAGCCGTCGAGATCGAGCAGGCGCTGCTCGCGCGCAAGCGCGAGGTCTCGCGCGCGAGCGTCTACCGGGTGATGGACGAGCTCGAGGCGATCGGGCTCGTCCAGCGCGTCGAGATCGGGCAGGGGATGGTCCGCTACGAGCCCGTGCGCGAGGGCCCCGGCCACCACCATCACCTCGTCTGCGATCACTGCGGGCGCCTGCAGCCGTTCACCGACGACGGCCTCGAGCGCGCCATTCGCCGGCTCAGCGACCGCCTGCCGCTACGCGTCTCAGAGCACGAGATCGTGATCCACGGCGCCTGCGAGACGTGCGCCTCCAACTGAGCGCCTGAGCTCGATCAGTCTCGGCGTGCCGCAGACAGCGGGCGCCTGGCGTTCGGCGGAGCGGGGGTTCAATCGCCGGCCAGGCTCGTCGGCAGCGGCAGGCCGCGGGGCGGCGGATCGTCGGCCAGCAGGCGCGGCACCGTGACCAGCTGAAAGCCCCGCGCGCGCAGCGCGTGGATCACCTGAGGCAGCGCCGCGACCGTCTGTTCGCGGTTGCCGCCGGCATCGTGCATCAGGATGATCGCGCCCGGCTTGGCCCCCTCGAGCGCGCGTTTGACAATCGTTTCCACGCCCGGCTGCTCGTAGTCATCGGTGTCGGCCGACCACAGCACCATCAGCATCTTCAGCTGGTGCAGCAGGTGGAAGGTAGTCGTGTTGAACGATCCATACGGCGGACGGAACAGGCGCGGTTTGTGTCCGCCGAGCAGTTCGATGCGCGCGGCCTGTTCGAAGAGCTGTTCGTGCTGGTCGTGGGCTGAGAGATGCGCCAGCATCGGGTGGTTCTCGGTGTGATCGCCGATCACGAAGCCGTCGTGGATCTCGCGTTCGGTCGACGCCCCGAAGTCGTGGATCTCCTGGCCGACCACGAAGAACGTCGCCGGCACGTGCTCGCGCTCGAGCACGTCGAGGATCTGCGGCGTGTACGGGCCCGGGCCGTCGTCGAACGTGAGCGCCACGTCTTTGCCCTGCGCGCCCGCTTCTTTGACGAACGGCGTGTAGGAGAGCACCGAGTCGACACCTTTTTCTTCGCGCGCAAGCTCATTCACGGGCGGTGGCGTGAGCGCCGCTTTGCGCCCCGGAGTCCTCGAGCCTGCGGAGGACGTCGAGCCGCCACCGTGCGAGCTCGAGAGCGCTACGACCAGCACGACCAGCAGGACCACGAAGCCCGCGAGGGCGCCCAGTCGGCGGCGGCGAAAGCGTGCGCGGGGGTCGCGCGGCACCGGCCTCGGCGCCGGCAGCGGCGGCGCTGTGGCGGGTTTGCGCGGGGCCCGCTGCTCGTCTTCGAAGTCCCAGTTCCAGCGGGGGCTCATGAACGGATGCTAGACAGCCGCGCCGTCGGCCCGGGGCCGCCGTCTCGCCCGCGTCGGTGGGCGGGTCCACGCGACCCGCCCTGTGTGTGTTACGCGCCAGTCACGCCTTGGGACCGAGGCGTTGGGACGGAGCCGATGGATAGGATCAGCCAACGAGCGGGCGGCGCGATGCCGGCCGCCGATCTTTTCGGGAGAATCAGCCAGATGCACGTGACAGCAAAGGCCGACTACGCGGTGCGCGCCGTGATCGAGCTCGCCGGCTCAAAGCAGGACGCGCCGCGCAAGGTCGACGATGTCGCGCAGGCACAGGGGATCCCGGTCTCCTTCCTCGAGAACATCCTCACGCAGCTGCGTTCGACCGGGATCGTGCGCAGCCAGCGCGGCCCCGAAGGCGGCTACTGGCTGGCGCAGCCGGCCGACGAGGTCAGCCTCGCGCAGATCATCCGCGCCGTCGAGGGCCCGCTCGTCGGCGTGCGCGGCCAGCGCCCCGAGGAGATCGAGTACGTCGGCTCGGCCGAGTCGCTGCAGCAGGTGTGGATCGCGCTGCGCTCCAACTTGCGCAAAGTGCTCGAGAACGTCAGCGTCGCCGACGTGTCCGCGGGTAGGTTGCCGAAAGACGTGATCGCGCTGACGAAGGCTGACGAGGCCTGGGAAACGCGCTAAGCCGCCTGGGGTGTGAAGATGCGTGGCTGGGGAAGGCGCACGGCGAGGATCTGACCGTCTGAGAGTTCGAGCTCCTCGGCGGCCGAGCGCGTGACCTGCGCCCAGATGTCACGGCCGTCGGGCAGCGTCAGCTCGACGCGCACCTCGAAGCCGAGGTGCACGACGCGCTTGACGAGCGCCTCGATCGTGCTGCCGTCGTCCTCGGCGAGGATCTGCACGTCGTGTGGGCGCACGAAGGCGTCGCCGATGCGGTTGACGGGGCCGATGAACGACATCACGAACTCGTTGCGGGGTGCCTCATACAGCTCGCGCGGGCTGCCGGCCTGCTCGATCTTGCCGGCGTTCATCACGACGATCTGCTCGGCCACCTCCATCGCCTCCTCCTGGTCGTGCGTGACGAAGATCGTGGTCACATGGATCTCGTCGTGCAGCCGGCGCAGCCACTCGCGCAGCTCGCCGCGCACCTGCGCGTCGAGCGCGCCGAACGGCTCGTCGAGCAGCAGCACTTTCGGCTGCACCGCGAGCGCGCGCGCGAGCGCCATCCGCTGAAGCTGGCCGCCGGAGAGCTGCGACGGGTAGCGCTCGGCGAGGCCGTCGAGGCGCACGAGTCCGAGCAGCTCCCTCACGCGCGCCTCGATCTCGGCCTTCGGCCGCTTGCGCACGCTCAGCCCGAAGGCGACGTTGTTGTGGACCGTCATGTGCTTGAACGGCGCGTAGTGCTGGAAGACGAAGCCGACGCCGCGGCTGCGCGCAGGCGTGTCGGTGACCTGCTCGCCGCCGATCGTGACCTCGCCCTCATCGGGGCTCTCCAGGCCCGCGATGATTCGCAGCAGCGTCGACTTGCCGCTGCCGCTCGGCCCCAGCAGCGCCATCAGTGCGCCGTCGTCGACGCGAACCGATACGTCGTCCAATGCGTTGAACGTGCCGAAGCGCTTGCTCACGTTGTGAACCTCGATAGCCATTAGATAGTCACCTCCGCGGTGCGTCCCGCCCCGCCGTCCGATTGTTTCGTCGAGCGTCCGGCTCGCCGTGACCGGGCGGGCTCCGCCCGCCCTTCTCTTCCCCTTGTCCTTCGTGTGAGCAGGTTCATCGCCACGAGCGTCGCGAGCGCCAGCAACGCGAGCACCATGGCAGCCGCGTAGGCGCCGGTGATGTCGAAGTTCTCAAAGCGCGCCTGCACGTACAGCGGCAGCGTCTGCGTCTCGCCCTCGATTCGCCCAGAGACGATGCTGACGGCGCCGAACTCGCCGAGCGCACGCGCCGTGGTCAGCACGACGCCGTAGACCACGCCCCAGCGGATGCCCGGCAGCGTGACCCGCCAGAAGGTCTGCCAACCGCTCGCCCCGAGCGTCGCCGCGGCCTGCTCGGAGTCGGTGCCGAGCTCGCGCAGCACGGGGATCGTCTCGCGCGCGACGAACGGCAGCGAGACGATCGCCGTGGCGATCACCATGCCCGGCACGGAGAAGATCACCTGGATGCCGTGTTCGGTCAGCCAGTCGCCGAACCAGCCCGTCTTGCCGTAGGCGAGCACGAGCGCGAGGCCGATCACGACGGGCGAGATCGCGAAGGGCAGGTCGATCAGCATGCCGAGCAGCGCCTTGCCTCTGAAGCGCCCACGCTCGAGCAGCAGAGCCATGCCGATGCCGAAGATCGTGTTCAGCGGCACCGCGATCGCGCAGATCTCGATCGACAGCCAGAAGGCGTGCACGGCGTTGGGCGCCGTCACCGCGTTCCACACGGGGCCGAGACCGTGTTCGAACGTGCGGTAGAAGATCATCGCGACCGGGGCGAGCAGCAGCACGGCCAGGTAGCCGAGCGCGATCGTGCGCGCGCCGATCCTCCGTGCGTGCACGCCCGAGTCGCTGCGCGAGCCCCTGTGCGAGCGCGCCGCGCCGCGCCGCGCCGGGCTGGGCGAGAGCGCGATCGCGCCGGTGCCGTCAGGCGACATGCTTGGACCTCCAGCGCGAGAGCACGGTCAGGGCGCCGAGCACGACCAGCGCGGCGAGCAGCAGCACGATCGACACGGCCGCTGCCGCGGGCAGGTTTTCATTCTGGATCTGCCCGAACACGTAGACCGAGCCAACCTCCGTCTTGAACGGCAGGTTGCCCGTGATCAAGACGAGCGAGCCGAACTCGCCGACGGCGCGGGCAAAGCTGAGCGCCACGCCCGAGATGATCGCCGGCGCCAGGCTCGGCAGCACGATTCGCCTGAGCACCGTCAGCGGGCTCGCGCCGAGTGACTCGGCGGCTTCCTCCATCGAGATGTCGAGCTCCATCAGCACCGGCTGCACCGAGCGCACGACGAACGGAAGCGTCACGAACAGCAGCGCCAACGCAATCGCCGTGCGCGTGAAGGCGACGTCGATCCCCACCGGGCTGCCTTTCCCGTATAGCGCCAGCAGCACGACGCCGGCGACGATCGTGGGCAGAGCGAAAGGCAGGTCGATCAGCGCGTTGACGATCTTCTTGCCCGGGAACTCGTCGCGCACGAGCACCCATGCGATCAGCGTGCCGAAGACGGCGTTGATCAGCACGACGATTGCCGAGACGATCAGCGTCAGCTTGATCGCCGCGACGGCCTCCGGGTTCGATATCTCACGCCAGAACTGCGCCGCGCCGCCGGTGCTCGACTTCGCCAGCAGCGCGGCGATCGGCAGCAGCACGAGCACCGACAGATAGATGCCGAGCAGTCCCTTGCCGAGCGCACCGCCGCTGCATGCGCCCAGGCCGCCGCCACGCACGCCTGGCCCACGCGCGAGCTTCGCTGCGAGTATCCCGCTGCTATTTGGCAGTGGAGACCCCCAGCGACTGCTCGATCTTCGTGACGATCCCCGTTTCCGGTTCGAAGAATTCCTTCGTGACCTTCTTCCAGCCGCCGAGCGTGTCGATCGTGAACAGGCCCGAAGGCGTGGGGAAGTGGGCGGTCGATACGCCTGAGATCACCGGGCGGTAGCCCTGCTTGGCCCAGATCGCCTGGCCGGCGGGGGAGATCAGGTAGTTGACGAACTTCTGTGCCGTAGCCGCCGCCGAGCCTTTGCCGACGACCGCGATCGGATTCTGGATCAGGATCGTGTCCTTCGGGATCACGTATTCGATCTCCTCGCCCTTCTGCTTGTCGGTGATCGCCTCGTTCTCGTAGTCGATCAGCGCGTCGCCGCGGCCGGAGACGAACGTTTGCAGCGCATTGCGCGCCGAGCTGTCCTGGCTGACCACGTTCTTGAACATTTCTTTCAAGTACGTTTCCGCCTGTGTAGACGTCTTGCCCTGCTTGATCTGCGCCCCATAGGCAGCCATGATGTTCCAGCGCGCGCTGCCCGAGGTGAACGGGTTCGGCGTCACCACCTGCACGCCCGGCTTGATCAAGTCAGCCCAGTCCTCGATGTGCTTCGGGTTGCCCTTGCGCACGATGATCACCGCCACCGAGTTGGTGACGAAGCCGTGCGTGGCGTTCTGGTTCCAGCTCGCGTCGACCAGGCCGGCCTTGACGAGGCGTTCGACATCTCCTTCGAGCGAGAAGTCGACGACGTCGGCGTGCAGCCCGTTGGCGACCGCGCGGCTCTGTTCGCCGGAAGGCCCATAGGACTGCTTGAAGCTCACTCCCTTGCCTTCCGGGTTGCCCTGAAAGGCCGGGATCAGCTCTTCGAAGGCCGGCTGCGGCGTCGAGTAGGCGACGAGCGTGAGCTCCTTGCTGGAGCCGCCGCCGCTGCTGGACGAGCCGCATGCACTGAGGCCGATCGCTGCGGCAACTACCGCCAGGAGGACTGCTGGGGAGTGCTTTTTCATGTGTCCTTTCTTCATCAAATGAATGAACAAAATCGAAGACATCGAAATGATTGGCCTCGTGATGGTAGAGCAAAGCAAACCCATAAACAAGATCGGGATTAGAACGATTAGCCGGCGCTCGATCCCGCGTAGAAGCCGAGACGCGACTCGGACCCCACGACCGCCCGCTGAGCAGCCGGGTCCGGCTGCCGGCATAAGAGACATGACTTGTGGAGTGATCGCCTGGACTCTTGACTGTCCTTCGGATAACTCGCCCGCTCGTTGTCGGTCCGTCAGTTTGGGTAACCTGGAATGAGGTAACCTAAAACGAGCGTGGGGAGTTTCCCTGCTCGCGACACGCCACCTCTCGATCCGCCCTCGTCTACCTCAGGAGATCCGCCGATGTCCGCATCCGTCTCGTCCACGCTCGACACGCCCGCCAACGGCGAGGTAGCCGAGGCCGCCGTCGAAGCGATCGCCGGCGCGGCCGGTCAGGAAGTGACCTTCTCGCTGGCGCTCAGCCAGGACCAGAAGGACATCCGCGACTGGGTCCACGGGTTCGCTGCGGACGTGATGCGTCCCGCCGCCCACGAGTGGGACGAGCGGGAGCAGACGCCGTGGCCGATCATTCAGGAGGCCGCCAAGATCGGCCTGTACGGCTTCGAAGGAATCGCCCAGTTCTTCGCCGACCCGACCGGCCTGGGCCTGCCGATCGTCAACGAGGAGCTGTTCTGGGGCGACGCCGGCATCGGCATGTCGATCATGGGTACCTCGCTGGCCGTCGCTGCGATCTTCGGCCAGGGTACGGGCGAGCAGATCGGCGAATGGATCCCGCGCTGCTTCGGCACGGTCGACGACATCAAGGTCGCCGCCTTCTGCGCTTCAGAGCCGAACGCCGGCTCGGACGTCTCGGGCGTGCGCACGACGGCCAAGTTCGACGAGGCCGCCGGCGAGTGGGTGCTCAACGGCCAGAAGGCCTGGGCGACCAACGGCGGCATCTCCGACGTCCACGTCGTGATCGCCTCGGTCGATCGCGAGCTCGGCTCGCGCGGGCACGCCGCGTTCGTCGTGCCGATGACAGAGGCAAAGGGCATCTCGCAGGGCACGAAGGTTTCAAAGCACGGGCTGCGCGCATCGCACACGGCCGACGTGTTCCTCGACGACTGCCGCATCCCGGTCGGCTACGTGCTGGGCGGCAAGGAGAAGCTCGACGAGCGCCTCGCGCGCGTACGCGAGGGCAAGAAAGCCCAATCGCAGGCGGCCATGCAGACGTTCGAGGCCTCGCGTCCGACGGTCGGCGCACAGGCCCTCGGGATCGCCCGGGCGGCTTATGAATACGCGCTCGACTACGCCAAGGAGCGCGAGCAGTTCGGCCGCAAGATCATCGAGAACCAGGCGATCGCGTTCACGCTCGCGCGGATGAAGCTCGAGATCGATGCCGCCCGCCTGCTCGTGTGGCGTGCATCGTGGATGGGTCGCAACCAGGTGCCGTTCGAGAATGCCGAGGGCTCGATGTCAAAGCTCAAGGCCGGCGAGGTCGCCGTGTGGGTGACCGAGCGCGCGATCCAGATCCTCGGCGGCAACGGCTACACCCGCGAGTTCCCCGTCGAGCGCTGGCATCGCGACGCGAAGATCTACGACATCTTCGAGGGCACGGCAGAGATCCAGCAGCTCGTCATCTCCCGGGCGATTTCGGGGATGCACATCAAGTAGCGGCGCGGCTCCGCCGGCGGGAAATCGAACCCGCCGGCGCCTTCAGACCTGCTCGACCTCGGGCGCGTCGGTTCGCAGCAGCGGCGGCTCCTCGCGTTCGGCCGGCGCCTCCTGCGCGCTGAGCTTCACCCAGGGCCGCTTGATCATGGCCCAGCTGACGCCCCCGACGAGCAACACACCGCAGAGGATCCAGCCGAGCGCGGTCGCGCCGACGCCTACGTACTTCAGGCCCGAAGCGGCGATCACGAAGGTAATCACCGGTCTGATGTAGCGATCGGGCGCGCTCGAGGAGAGCATCGAGCCAATGAACACGGCCGGCACGCTGCCGATGATCAGCGATGTCGTCACGCCGAATTCGACGTGCCCGAAGGCGAGCGCGCCGAGCGCCGCCGCGGTCGTCAGCGGCACGGCTTGCGTGAGGTCGGTGCCGACGAGCTGCTTGGCCCCGATCATCGGATAGAGGAACAGCAGCATGATGATCATCAGCGAACCCGAGCCGACGGAGGTGATGCCGACGACGACCCCGCCCAGCATCCCGATCGCGATCGTGCGCAGCGGGCGTGGGGTGACGTCGTGGACGGCCGCCGTGCGGTTGTGGCCCGATTTGCGGTCGAGCGCGTAGCGCAGCACCATCGCGCTGGCGCCGATGAGCAGCGCGATGCCAAGCGCCAACTCGATGTTCTTCTGTGCCGTTTTGGCGTGCCCCATCAGCGACAGCAGGTAGGAGCCGAAGAAGGCCATCGGCACCGAACCGAGCACCATCCAGCCGACGAGGCGGAGGTTGACCGTGCGCTGGCGCAAATGGACGACGGCGCCGATCGGGCGCATCAGCACGGCCGCCACGAGATCGCTCGAGATCGCCGAGGACGGCGTGACGCCGAACAGCAGGATCAGCATCGGCGTCATCAGCGCGCCGCCGCCCGCGCCGGTCATGCCGACGAGGAAGCCGATGATCGCGCCCCCCAGGACGATGTATGGGTCCACGTGCATCTGCAGATTCCCTCCCGTACCCGAGAGTACAGGTTTCTCCGATCAACCCCGTGATGTACGCGACAGCCACAGTGCGCAGGCGCTGCCGGCTCGGCCGCGTGCTACCAGGCCTGTGGGGCGTGGCAGTGCGGGCAGGCGACTGTCGTCGAGACGGGTGCGCGGAAGATGAAGCCGCACTGACAGGCGTAGGAGGCCTCATCGAGTGGCCCGCCCGCGTCACGCACGCGCTGCACGTCCCGATCGACGGCGGGCGCCGTCGAGGATGCCGGGGCGCACGGCGGCGCCGGCATGGCCGCGCGCGATGTCTCAGACACGCCGGTGGCGGCCGCGCGATGATGCCGGCCGGCGCGCGAGCGGCGTCGTTCGCGCAGGGTGTGGGGAAGGCTCGCTCGCATGGCTCTATGAGAAAAGACCCTTCCCACAGGCAAAGGTTTCGCCCTGCAAGGCCGATTTCCTGGGGCGGGCAGCCCGCGGAGCGCTCCGGCGCCCCGCATGAGGTGCCACGGCGGCAAAATCGGTCTGGAATACTGGGGGGCGATGAACCCCGCGCGTAAGCGAACGGTGCGCTTGGTCGTGGCTCTGAGCGCGGCCGTGATGCTGGCCGGCGCGCTGATCTATACGAGCTTCAGCGCTGCGAGTCCGGCGCTCAGCCCCACTCAGCTGCTGCGCCAGGCCCAGCCGGGGCGCAGCTATCAGCTCACCGGCAAGGTCGTCGGCGGCTCGGTGCGCCACGAGGGCAACACGCTCGACTTCAGCGTCGCCGATCGCGCCGGCGGCACGGCGATCCCGGTTGCCTACACCGGCACCGTGCCCGACCCGTTCCGCGAAGGCCGCGAGGTGATCGTGACGGTGCAGAAGCACGGCGGCCAATACGTCGGCGAACGCGACTCGCTGATCACCAAGTGCCCGTCCAAGTACAAGACCGCTCCGGCGGGCGAGAAACAGAACTATTAGGTGGCGGACCTCGGTCGCATCTGCCTGCTGCTGGCGCTGATCGTCTGCGTCTACGGCATCGGCGTCTCGCTGTACGGCGCGCGCACCGGTCGCCTCGAGTTCTCGGACTCCGGGCGCCGCGCGGTGTATGCGCTGGCGATCGTCCTCACGGTCGCCTTCGCTGTGCTCGAGCTCGCGTTCCTGCGCAACGACTTCGCCTTCAACACGGTCGCCGACACCTCGAGCCGCACGACGCCGACGTTCTACCGCGCCGCGGCGGTGTGGTCCTCGCAGGAAGGCTCGTTGCTGTTGTGGGCGTGGCTCTTGTCGCTGTGGTCGAGCCTCGCGCTGTTCCTCGTGCGCCGGCGGATGCGCGACGTGGCCGCCTATGCGACCGCGATCCTGCTCGGCTTCGGCGCCTTCTTCATCTCGCTGATGATCTTCTACGCCTCGCCCTTCTCGACGACCACGCCGAAGCCGGCCGAAGGCGTCGGCCTCGATCCGCTGCTGCGCTTCCCGACGATGATGATCCACCCGCCGATGCTGTACTCGGGCTACACGCTGTGCACGATCCCGCTGGCGTTCGCCGCCGGTGCGCTGCTCGCCCGGCGCGTCGACGCCGACTGGATCCGCGCGACGCGGCGCTTCGCCTTCGCCGCCTGGCTGTTCCTCGGCGTCGGCATCCTGCTCGGCGCCCGCTGGTCCTACTCGGAGCTCGGCTGGGGCGGTTATTGGGGCTGGGACGCGGTCGAGAACGCCTCGCTGATGCCGTGGCTGACCGGCACGGCGTTCCTGCACTCGCTGATGATCCAGGAGAAGCGGGGCATGCTGAAGGTGTGGAACGTCTCGCTCGTGCTCGCCACGGGCACGCTCGCGATCATGGGCACGTTCCTCGTGCGCAGCGGCGTGCTCAACTCGATCCACGCCTTCGGCGGGGCGACGCTCGGCGTTCCGTTCGTCGTGCTGATCGGGCTGCTGATCGCCGGCTCGATCCACCTCGTCGTCTCGCGACGCGAGATGCTGCGCTCCGAGCACCGGCTGGACTCGCTGCTCTCGCGCGAGTCGATCTTCCTGGCGAACAATCTCGTGCTCGTAGCGCTCTGCTTCGTGATCTTCTGGGGCACCTACTTCCCACTGATCTCGGAGATCTTCACGGGCAACGAAGCCTCCGTCGGGCCGCCGTGGTTCGATCGCTACACGGTGCCCCTGGCGCTGGTGCTCGTGCTGCTCAGCGGGATCGGGCCCGTGATCGCCTGGCGCCGCGCGACGCTGGCCAACGCGCGCAGGAACTTCCTCGTGCCGCTCTCGTGCGGCCTGCTGACGTTGATCGTGCTGCTCGCCGCCGGCGTGGCGCAGAAGCCGTTTGCGTTCGCGATGTTCTGCTGCGCCGCCTTCGTGCTCGGCAGCGTCGGGCAGGAGTTCTTCCGCGGCGCCCGCGCGCGCCGCGCGATGGCCGGCGAGGCTGCGCCGACGGCGCTGCTCGCGCTCGTGCGGCGCAATCGCCGTCGCTACGGCGGCTACGTCGTGCACGTCGGCATCGCCGTGCTGTTCGTCGGCGTGGCCGCCTCCTCGTCCTTTCAACACGCCGTCGAGCAGCGCCTGACGCCGGGCTCCTCGGCGCGCGTCGGCGCCTACACCGTGCGCTACGTACGCCCCACGGCGACGATCGCGCCGAAGAACGACACCGCCCACACCGGCTCGATGCTCGACGTCGGCGCTGTGCTGGATGTCAGCAAGGGCGGTCGCCATGTCGCCACGCTGCGCCCGAGCGAGGGCTTCTACGACTCCGGCGAACCCGCGCAGGGAACCGTCGGGCATCTGATCGGTGGCCAGGCCGTCAGCCACATCAGCATGAGCGCAGGCCTGACACGTGACGTGTGGACGGCGATCGCGCCGAACATCTCGACTCCTGCCCTGCAGCGGATCGTGTCCGTCGGCAACAGGACCTTGCCCGCCGACGAGGCGGGCGTGGCGCTCGGTGTGCTCGCCCGCGAATACCTGAAGAATCCGCCGCCGGCGCAGTTTCACTTCATCGTCTCGCCGCTGGTCATGTGGATCTGGATCGGCGGCCTGATCGTCTTCGGCGGCGGGCTGATCGCGATCTGGCCGACGCCGAGCGCCGTGCGCCGCCGCGTCGCCCTGCGCTCGCGCGCGCGCGCCTCGCACGGCCTGGCGCGCGCCTGAGCGGCGCATGGGCCGCACGGCCATCGACGGCGCGAGCGCGGTGCGCTGAATGGAGCTGCTCGTGGTGTTGCTCGCCTGCCTGCTGCTGGCCGTCGTGATCGCGATCGTCGGCGCACCGTTGCGCGCGGCCAGGGATCGGGAACTGGCCGGCGAGCACGTAAGCAGCGACGAGGACCCTGAGCGCCAGGAGGCCTACGAGCGCGCGCAGCTGGAGTCGGCGCGCGAGGCCAAGTACCGCGAGATCCGCGACGCCGAGCTGGACATGCGCACGGGCAAGCTCTCGCAGGAGGACTACGAGGCCGTCGACGGCGCGCTGCGCGCGGAGGCGCTCGAGCTGCTCGACCGGCTGCAGGCGCTCGAGCGCGACGCAGGCGGCGATGCGCAGGCGCCTGATGGTGAGGCGGGGAGCGGCGGGGCGGACGGCGGGGCTGCGAAGGCCGATACGCCGCACGGCGAGGCCGGCGCCGGGCTACCTGACCCTAAAGCAGAGGGTTAGGCCCAGGGCCGCTTGAGCAGCACGATCGCGTTCACGATGAACAGGACCGCGAAGAAGATCGTCCAGCGGTTCAGGTTGCGCTCGACCATCGAGCCGCCGCCGAGCGGCCCGGTGCCGCTGCCGACGCCGAACGCCCCGGACAGGCCGGAGTCCTTGCCCGAGTGCATCAGCACGAGGAACACGACGATCACCGAGATGATCACCTGGAGGACGGAGAGGATCGTTTCCATGCAGCCAGCCTACCGATTAGACTCGCCAACCGGGGCAACGGGGAGGTCGATGGGGGCGGCAGTGGCCTGCCGAGGACTCCGCAGGATCGGGCTGTGAGGCGGCGAAGATTGCCCTTTGGGCGCCGGCTGGCAAGGGGTTTCTCCGTTTCTCTCCTGGGGTACGCTTAGGCTCTGCCAGCCGAAGGCGGCGCGCGCGCTTGGTGCAACGGATTGTGGACGCGATTACGAATCCTTTACGCCTTCGTGCTTGCCTGCCGATATGAATTCCGGTGGGCGTGCCCCGCGTTGCTGGGCTACATGCGCCGACCACGACAATGGGACGACCACGAGATGACGAAGATCGGCGCATGACACCTGCTTCCGGGGCACGGCGGCGGATCTGGCGCGCGCTGATCTCGGCGATCGCGGGGGGCGGGCTCACGGCAGCCGGTCTCGGCCCGCTGTCGGGCGGCGCCCTCGCCGCGGAAAACTGGACGGGCAGCGAATCCGAAGGCACCGGCACGACGCCGACGGAAACGACGACCGGCGGCGAAACGCCGACGCCGAGCCCCACGCCGACGACGAGCTCGACGCCGACGTCGAGCACGCCGGCCCCGACGCCGAGCACCTCGAGCACCCCCACGCCGGCGCCCACGTCGACCGGGCCGGGCGAAACGACGCGGGACGCCGAAGTGAAGGCGCCCGCGAAACCGTCGGCGAAAGGTCCCGCGGTCGTGCTCCAGCGCCGCCAGAAAGTGACCGAATCAAAGCCGAGCTCGTCTACCACCTCGACGCAGACCGCGGCCACTCCCAAGCCGGCGCCGGCCAACAGCAACGTCGCCGTGCCGCCGCAGGTGATCGCCGCCCAGGAGGAAGCGCTCGCAGCCGAACTCGCCGGTTCGGCGGCCTCGGCGCAGGCTCTGTCCTTCTATCGCATCCCGCTGTTCCTGCTGCCGATCTACCAGGCCGCCTCGGTGCAGTACGGCGTCCCGTGGCAGATCCTCGCCGCGATCAACGAGATCGAGACCAACTACGGCACCGACCTGTCGGTCTCGACCGCCGGTGCGGTCGGCTGGATGCAGTTCATGCCGGCCACGTGGATCCAGTACGGCGTCGACGCGCTCAATGCGGGCTACGCCGACCCGTACAACCCGGTCGACGCGATCTTCGCCGCCGCCCGCTACCTGCGCGCGGCCGGCGCCGCGAACGACCTGCATGGCGCGATCCTCGCGTACAACCACTCCGAGGAATACGTCAAATCGGTGCTGCTGCGCGCGAAACTGATCTCGAGCTATCCGAAGAACGTGATCGCGACGCTGACCGGACTGACCGACGGCCGCCTGCCGGTCACGGGCAAGCGGGTCGCCTGGGGCGCGCTCTCGAGCGCCCCGAGCCCCTCGGCGATCGCCTCGGGCTCGAGCGCCACGGCGGGTGCCGGCGCCGTCGCCGGCAAGACCACAGCCAAGCTCTCGGCGCCTAGAACCGGCAACGCGATCACGCCTGGCTCCTCTGCTGCGCCCGCGCCGACGGCCGCCGCGGCCACCGCAGGCAAGGCCGCCAAGCACCCGCCGGCGCTTCAGCTCGTCGACCTGATGAGCGCGCCCAACGCGTCGGTCGTCGCCGCACAGGACGGTCGCGTCGTCAAGCTCGGCAGCTCGAAGAAGCTCGGCAAGTACCTGATCCTGCGCGATGTCTACGGCGACGTTTTCACCTACGCCGGCCTCGGCAGCATCGCCTCGCACTACCCCAGGCCGAAGACGCCGAAGACGCCGACGCTCGGCACGAGCTCGGGCGCCCCCGGATCGCAGGCCGCCAAGACGAGCGATGCGAAGCCGACGCTTCCCGCCACGGCCGGACACCACGCTCCTGTCACGCTGAAGGTCAAGCAGCGCGCGGCCAAGGCCGCCGGCAGCGTCGGCGCCTCCGCCGGCTCGGGCGCCGGCGAACCCGAACTGCCGAGCACCGGCAAGGTTCGCCTGTTTGCGCACCCCGGCAACCCCGACGCGCTCGCCTCGGCGGCCAAACACAAGCGCTCGAGCAGCGCCGGGCGGCTGCTGCCTCTGCGTGCGGGCTCGATCGTCTCGAAGGGGACGGTGCTCGGCCGCGTGCGCACTCCCGCCAACGCCACCGCAGGCCACCTGCGCTTTGCGATCCGCCCCGGCGGGGATCAGACGACGATCGATCCGCGGCCGATCCTGAAGAACTGGACGCAGCTCAGCGCTGCGCTACACCCGCAGGGCGCCGGTGGGGAAAACGACCTGCTCGGAGCGACCGCCAGCGGCGTCTTTCTGATGTCCAAGGAAGAACTGGAGCGCACCGTGCTCTCCGATCCCGGGATCGACATCTACCAGTGCGGCCGCCAGGACATCGCCTCCGGCAAGATCGACAAGCGGGTGCTCGCCGTGCTCGCGTTCCTCTCGCGCACCGGCCTGAAGCCGACCGTCAGTGCGCTGCAGTGCGGCCACAGCGAGATGACCGTCTCGGGCTTCGTCTCAGAGCACTTCACGGGAGACGCCGTCGACATCTCGGCGATCAACGGCATCCCGATCGCTGGCCATCAGGGCGCGGGCACGATCACCGATCTGACGATCCGTACGCTGCTGACGCTGCAGGGCGAATTCGTGCCGCATCAGATCATCAGCCTGATGCAGTACCCGGGCGCGCCCAACACGCTCGCGATGGCCGAACACTGGAACCACATCCACGTCGGCTTCCGCCCGAGCGCCGCGCAGCTGCCGCTGAACGCTCAGGCCGCGCAGTCGGCCGCCGCCGGCAAGGCCGCACCGACACCCGTGATCGTGCCGAGCGAGCTGAGCACGACGCAGTGGAACCAGCTCGTCACGCGGATCGGCGCGCTGCCGGCGCCGAAGGTCACCGCCAAGCGCAGCCCCGCGGCGATCACGGACCCCAAGGGCGCCGGTACAGCAGCCAAGAAGCCGTAAGTCCCGCCGCGGAGGCGCCGGGTGCGCCGCCGCCCGAGGCGCGCCGGGCGTCGTCTAGAAGCCGCCGATCGTGATCACCACGAGCCCGAGCGAGAGCGTCGAGGTGACGGCAACGGTCACTGCGGCGGCGCCGTCGAGCAGGCCGCGGCTGCGGCGCTCGCCCATCACGTTGTGCGAGCGCGCCAGACGCCAGATGAAGAACAGGTTGATCGGCAGCAGCAGCCCGTTGACGACCTGCACGCCGACCAGCAGTGAGATCACCGGCACGCCGGGGATCATCGCGACGAACGCGCTGAGCAGGATCATCCCGGTGATGATGTTCACGAACACCGGCGCCTCCTCGCGCCTGCGCCCGACGCCCTTCTCGTAGCCGAGCGACTCGGAGACCACGTAGGAGGTGGCGATCGGCAGGATCGCCGCCGCGAGCAGGCTGGCGCCGAGCAGGCCGATGCCGAACAAAGCCTCGGCGTACTGCCCAGCGAACGGGTTCAGCGCGCGGGCCGCCTCGGCGGCCGATGAGATGTTGTGGATGCCGTGCGTGAACAGCGTCGCGCCGGTGGCGATGATGATGAAGGAGGCGATCAGGTTGGCGAACAGGGCGCCGGCGACAGCCTCGCGTTCCTCGCGCGGCAGCTCCTCCTCGCGCACGCCGCGCTCGACGACGGCCGATTGCAGATACAGCTGCATGTACGGCGTGATCGTCGTGCCCGCCAGCGCGATCAACAGCACGATGAAGGCCGAGCTCGAGTGCAGGTGCGGTACGGCGATCGCCTTGCCCACATCGCCCCAGTGGGGATGGGCCAGGATCGCGGCGATCGGGTAGGCGAAGAAGGGGATCGTGAACCAGATGAAGATGCGCTCAGCCGAGCGGTAGGAGCCGCGCACGATGATCAGCCAGATGCCGACTGCGGCGATCGGCACGGAGATCTGCACGGGCACGCCCGTCAGTCCGACGGCCGCACCGATGCCGACGAAGTCCGAGATGCAGATGCCGACGTTCGCGATCAGCACGGCGCTGGTGGCGAAGACCGACCAGCGGATCCCGTACTCCTCGCGCACGAGCTCGGCCAGCCCCTTGCCGGTGACGACGCCCATGCGCGCGGCCAGCCGCTGCACGATCGCCAGCGAAATCGTGATCAGCACCATCGTCCACAGCAGCGTGTAGCCGTACTTGGCGCCGACTGAGGAGTACGTCGCGATGCCGCCGGCGTCGTTGCCGGCGTTGGCCGCGATCAGACCTGGCCCGAGCAGACCGAGCATGGCGAACAGTCGTGCGCGTCGAGAGCTAAGCCGTGCAGGCAGACGCGGTCGGCCACGCGTGGCCGACCGGATACGACGCATGACGGGCGGTACTCGGACCGCCATCGAACTGTCCGCCTGGGGTGCTCATCGCAGGCAGTCTATTCAGTCGGCGTCGCGCATCCCGACAGGCCGCTGTCAGCTGCAACCGCGCCGCCCATGCGCCGTGTCAGTCCTCGCCGAGCAACCCGAAACGCCTGCGCCAGCCGCGCGGGAGCATCGCCTCGAGCACGTCGTCGACGGTCACCACGCCGACCATCCCCGTCTCGTCGGCGACCGGGATCGAGGTCAGGTTGTAGTCGGCCATCTGCCGCGCGACCTCCTCGAAGGAGGCGTCGGGCGAGAGGCAGGGCGTCTCGTGCTTGACGACCGCTTCCAGGCGCTGACCCGGCTCGGCGCGCAGCAGCGCCGCGACCGGCACGCTGCCTTCCAGCGAGCCCTCGGTGGAGCTCACGTAGATGTAGGTCAAGAGCTCTGGGGCGATCCGGCTGCGGCGGACCGCCTCGAGCGCGTCGCCGGCCGGGGTCGAGCCGCGCAGCAGGATGAAGTCTGGGCTCATCAGGCCGCCGGCCTCGTCGGGGTCGTAGCCGAGCAGCGCGCGCACCT
The DNA here is from genome assembly GCA_044446425.1 of Solirubrobacterales bacterium. GTDB lineage: Bacteria > Actinomycetota > Thermoleophilia > Solirubrobacterales > Solirubrobacteraceae > Palsa-744. Next base: position 161,301 of record JBIOEW010000002.1, read on the forward strand.
TCACGCGATGGCTGACTCCCAGCAGCGCGAGCACCGGCTCGCGCCGCTCCTCGTCGAGCTCGCCGAGGATGTCGGCCGCATCGTCGGGTGCCATGCGCGAGAGGATCTCGGCGACCTGCGCGTCGGGGCGGTCCTCGAGGAACTCCTGCTGGTGATGGTCGTCGAGCTCCTCGAACACGTCGGCCTCGAGCTCGCGGTCATCGTCGCCGACGGCTTGGATGATCTCCTCGCCCTCGCGCCGCGACGCCGCCTCGACGAGGTCTGCGATCTGCGCCGGGTGCAGCTTGGCGAGCTTCGGGTGGGGGACACGCAGGCGCACCGTCGGCACATGCCCGACAAACGGCTCGACGCCCGCCCAGTCGAGGAACTCGCCGGTGGCGATGTGCGCGCCGAGCCCCTTCGGCAACAGACGTCGCAGGCCGCCGCGCGGGCCGGTGTCGACGCCGACCACGCGCCAGGAGCCGGCGACGAGCGCCAGCTCGATCTCATTCGCGCGCACCAGGCGTGCGCCCTGCACGTTGATCAGCTGGCGGTCGAGCAGGTCGCGCTTCAACAACACCTCCTCGGGGCGACGTTCGAAGCGGCGCAGGTCGAGCTTGGCCTTGCGCAGGACGACGCCGTCGGCGCCGATCTCAGAGACACGGTCGACGCCGAGGTAGGAGGTGCGTCCGGCGACGGTCACGAGGAAGCCGGTGATCGGCGGATAGCCGACGCCACCGAGTCGCACGATCAGGTCGGCGACCTTGCCCAGCCGCTCGCCGTCGGCGTCGCGCAGCGGGCTGCCGACGACGCTCGAGAGATGCAGGATCGGCGGCGCCTGCGCCGTCGGCGCGTTCATCGAGCTCATCGTAGGCGCCCATCGTACGCCCGCCGGGCGCCGGGCGGGCGCCGGGAATCTATCTTGGGCGGTGATGCTTCCGTTCTGGCTCTCGATCGGCCTGCTCTCATTGGTACAGGGCGGGATCGTTGCGTTGGCGCGCGCCCCCGCGCTGTCGGCGCTTGTGCGGCTGCGAGACGGTCGCTGGGCCGTGATCCCGCCGCTGTCGGTGCTCGGCTTCGTGCTCGTCGGCGTGCTCGCCGAACACGCGAGCGCGCAGGGGCTGACCTATCTCGCCCTCGGCGCCGTGCCCTTGCTCGCCGCAGCGGCGCTCGGCTGGCTGATGCGCGGCGCTCACCCCGTCCTGGCGCTGCTCGTGCCGGCGCTGTTCGCGCTCGCCTGGGCCGACGCCGGTGCGCTCCCCGGAGAGGCCGCCGCGCTCGCGCTGTCGGCGCTCAGCTGCGTCGCGCTCGGCGTGCTGCTCGCAGTCGTCACGCCACCTCGCTGGCTCGCGGCCGGGATCGTCGCGATGGCGCTCGTCGACGCCGGGCTCGTGATCGCCGATCTGCTGCAGCGTCCGAACGCGGCGCTCAACGCCGCCCACCCGGCGGCCGGCCTGCCGCGACTACAGAGCGCGCTGCTCGGCTCTGCCGTGATGGGCTACGGCGACCTGTTCATCGCGGGCGTGCTCGGCGGGCTGCTGGCGCTCGCGGCAGGCCGCGCCACACAGTCGCGCGCGGCTCTGCTCATGGCCCTGTTCGCGCTCTGCTTCGATCTGCTGTTCTTCTTCGTGAACGAGCTGCCCGCGACTGCGCCGGCCGCGCTTACGCTGATCGTCGTGCTGGCCGTGCGCCGGCGGAGATCCGCGCTGACGGGGCCAGCTCGAGCGCCTGCAGCGTCTGCGGGGCAGTCTCCGGAGCAGCCGGCTCGAGCTCGCCCTCCGCTGGATCGTCCTCCACGGCCAGCCGCGCCGTGACCGCGCGGGCCGTAGTCTCGACGGCCGGCGGGCTTGAGACCTCGCGATCGGACGTCGCGCCCGCCTCCTCGATCTTGCGTACCTGCGGCACGACGCGCGCGTCGAACGAGCCGACGGCCACGTTGTAGGCCGCCACCGCCGAGTCGAGCTGGCGTCCGACCTTGCCGAGCGGCTCGACGAAGCGCCCGAGGCGGCGATGCAGCTCGCGCGCCGACTCGGCGATCTCGCGCGCCGACTCGGCGATGCGCTCTTCGCGCCAGCCGTAGTGCGCCGCCCACAGCAGGCCGATCAGCGTCGTTGGCGTGGCGATCAGGACCTGCTGCTGCACGCCGAATTCGATCAGCGCGGGGTCGGCCTCGAGCGCGGCTTGGTAGATGCCGTCGGAGGGGACGAACATGACGACGAACTCGGGCGTCGCCTCGAGCCGGCCGTGGTAGCCCTTGGCGGCCAGCTTGGCGATGTGGCTGCGCGTCTGCTTGGCGTGGCGCGCGACATGCAGCTCGCGCGCGTCCTCATCGCCGGCCTCGAGCGCCGCCAGGTAGGCGTCGAGCGGCACCTTGGCGTCGACCACGATCAGCTTGCCGCCGGGCAGGCGCACGAGCATGTCCGGGCGCAGCGAGCCGCCGTCGGCGTCGATCGTGCGCTGCTCGAGGAAGTCGCAGTGGGCCAGCATGCCCGCCATCTCGACGGCATTGCGCAGCTGGATCTCGCCCCACGAGCCGCGCGTGGACGGCCGCTTGAGCGCCGAGACGAGGTTGCCGGTCTCCTGGCGCAGCGTGCCGACGCCGTCGCCGAGCATGCGCACCATCTGCGCGAGCTCGCCGTGGGCCTGGCGGCGCTCGCGCTCGAGCCGCGCGATCTCGCTCTCCATCCTGTGCAGCTTCTCCTGCACGGGCACGACGAGACCCTTGATCTCCTGGCTGCGAAGCGCCATCTCGCCGCTCGCCCGCTCCTCCTCGATCCGGCGCTGATCGGCGAGGCGCTGCGCGAGCGCGTCGCCGGTGCGGGTCAGCACGTCGACCGAGATGGCCTTCAGCTGATCGTGCATGCGCGAACGGTTGGCGCGCAGCAGGACGAACGCGCAGGCCGCGCCGAGGGCGATGCCGAGGATCAGGAGAAGGACGCTCATTGGACTCCCTAAGGTGACATTCGCCCCGGACGTGAGCCGCTGCCGGTCGGCGCTCGCGGACTTGGCGTCGCCGCGCCCAGTCTCCGGCGGGCGAAGCGCCCCGGTACTCGGGCCCGGCATCCGCCGGCTCGCCGGAGCGGTCTGGCAGCAGGAGTCCACCCTGTCCCGGGCGACGCACGTACAGGCCCGCAAAATCGCGGAAAATCCTTGATTTCGCGGCGATAAACCACGCTTGACACGCGAGCGGCCGATGACTATCCTTGCCGAACGCTCCCCGGCTCAGCTGCGGAGCACGCATTAGAGGGGCAATTCCATGAGGGGCTGCGCTCGAATCGGGATTCGTGCCGGCGGGCCCCGTACGAGGAGGATGTGTGAGATGACAGCCAGGAATGGCTCCTCGTTCCGCAGGGGGCGACTGATCGGCGGCTGCATTGCCGCCGTGCTCCCGGTGACGGCGCTGTTCGCGTCGAGCGCCGGCGCCATGAAAACGCCGCTGACGCCAACGAACTACACCGCATTGGGTGACTCGTTGGCGTTTGGCTACACGGCGGACAAATTCAACAAAACCGCTCCAGCACACGAACCGTCGAACTTCGAAGAAGGCTACGCGAACTTCCTGACCAAAAAACTGGCAAAAGGCGAAAAAGCCTCAGGAAACGCGCTCAGCCTGCTCAACCTGGGTTGTCCGGGTGAGGTCACCGACGGCCTGATCGGCGAAAACCCATCGCTCGGCGGTGGCCAGGAAGCGAACGGCAAAAGCGACTCGTCGCCTTGCGCTTACCACAAAGCCGGCCTGCAACTGCACTTCAACATCGGCACCGCCTCGCAGCTGGAAACGGCGATCGGCATCGTGACGACGCCTGAAGCGTTTGGCGCGACCAAGATGGTCACGCTGAACATCGGTTCCAACGACGAGCTCGCGGTCGTCGGCGCCTGCTCGACCGAAGCGTATTTGATCGCGCACGGCTTCGGCGGCGTGTTCGAATGCCTGATCCGCGAAGCCGGTCCGGAAGGCCATTACTACTCGGGCGGCCTGTTCCACCACATCATCGCCAACATTGGCGACGTGGTGGGCGTGCTCCGTGCGTTTGGTTACACCGGCAAGGTGGCGATTCTCGGGTTCTACAACCCGCAGGCGTTCATCCTCCCCGGCAGTGACTTGCTTCAGAAAAAACTGAACGAAGTCGCTGAATGCGCGATCGAAACGAAAGCGCACACCTGCACGGTCGAACCGAGAGCGAAAGAAGCGCTCACGTTGCCGGGCGAAGAAAAATTCGGCCCGAACGTGGTCTACGCGAACCCGTTCCCCAGGTTCAACCCACAGAAATCGAAACAAGAGCACAGAAGGGTCGAAAGGCTCACCGAAGAGTGCAACCCGAACGTCCAGAAATTCCAGACCGGCAATGACCCCGGCTGCGAAGGAGACGTTCACCCGACGGTGGCCGGATACAAGGCGCTCGCAACGATCCTCTTCAAGGCGATCAACAAGCCGTAGTCGAGGTCTAGCGGTTAATCGGTGGCGCCAGACGGGGCGCTCGGCCAGGATGGCCGGGCGCCCCGTCTGCTGTGCAAGCAGGCTCGGTGCCCTGCGTCTCAGCCCCGCTCGTCGCTCGCAGGTGTGCCGGGCGGGCGTGTCGAGCGCTCGAGCTCGTCGGCGGCCTGACCGAGCACGCCGAGCATCGCCGGCGCCGCCGGCACGAGCCGCGCGCCCGCGGGCGTGGCGGCGATCACCTGGCGCACGGGCGGCGCGGGCGAGAGGGCGCGGGTCACGATGTCATCGCGCACGACCGACAGCGCGAGCTCGGGGATCAGCGCGACGCCGACGCCGGCCGCGACGAGGCCCTGCACGGTCTGGTAGTCGTCGCTCTCGAAGGACACCGTCGGCTCGAAGCCGGCCGCGTGGCAGCAGCGCACGACGTGGCGCGCGCAGGGGCTCGAGCTCGACGTCTGCACCCACGCCTCGCCGTGCAGCTCCGACAGGCGCAGCTTGGCCTTCTTCGCCAGGCGGTGCTCGCGCGGCAGCGCCAGGTACATCGGATCCTCAAGCAGCGGCGAGCGCGCGAGGTCCTCGGGTAGCGGCTGCTCGTCGGCGAACTCGAACAGCAGCGCCAGGTCGAGCTCGCCGGCGCGCAGGCGCGGCACGATCTCCTCGGGCTCGCCCTCGGCCAGCGTCAGCTCGACGTCGGGGTAGGCCTCGCGGAAGTTGGCGATCGCCACCGGCATCAGCGTCGAGCCGGCCGTCGGGAAGGAGGCCATCCGCAGGCGCCCGCCGCGCAGCCCGGCGATCGCCGAGAGCGCCGCCTCGGCGGTGTCCAGCCGCGCGAGGATTCCCTCGGCGTGGCCGACCAGCGTCTGCCCGGCCGCCGTCAGGCTGACGCCGCGCGGATGGCGCTCGAGCAGCGCCATCCCCGTTTCGGCCTCGAGCGCGGCGATCTGCTGGGAGATCGCCGACTGCGTGTAGGACAGCGCCTCGGCGGCACTCGACACCGAGCCGCGATATGCGACCTCCTTGAGCACCTTCAATCGTGCGACGTTCAGCATAAGTTCATCTTATATTAAATATAAACAAGATCAATGGAGCTTATGGGAGGAACGTGCCACGATGATCGCGAAGCAAGCAGCCGACAGGAACTTCGAGGCCCGGCTACCGAACGCCGGGACCAGACCACAGGAGCCAAGAAAATGTCCACCAAGATCATCGTTTCCTACGACGGCACCGCAAACGAGGACGACGCGATCGCCCTCGGGCGCATCTTCGGCAGCGCCGGCGCCGAGGTGGCGCTCGCCTACGTGCGCCACTCCCAGGAGCCCGACCTCGACCGCGAGCAGCTCGCCCAGAGCGAGGCCGAGGAGCTGCTGGTACGCGGCGCGCAGCTGTTCGGCGACTCAGGCATCGCCAAGCACGTCGTGACCGACCGCTCGACGCCGCAGGGCCTCAGCGCGCTCGCCGCGAGCGAGGGCGCGAGCGCCGTCGTGTTCTGCTCGGACTCGCACACCGCGACCGGCCACGTCTCGGTCGGCAACTCCGCCCAGCAGCTGCTCGAAGGCGGCCCTGTCGCGGTCGCCGTCGCGCCCGTCGGCCTCGCTGAGAGCGCCCGGGCGAGCATGCAGTCGATCGTCGCCATCGGCGACGCCGACGGCGGCGCGCGTGCGACCGCCGAGTCGCTGGCCGCCGCGCTCGGCGCGAGCGTCGCTCCGGTCGCCAACGACGAGGCCGGCCTGCTCGTCGTCGACTCCCGCCCCGAGGCCGAGCAGGGTCGCCTCGGCATCAGCGCCTCGGCGGCGCACCTCGTCGAGATCGCGACCAGCCCCGTGCTCGTGCTCCCACGCGGCGTGGCGCTGAGCTTCGGCCGTCAGGCCGTCACCGCGTAGGCGTCACTCTCGAACGACGTTCGTCACAACGGGCGGGCGGCGGTTTCAGCGCGAGCTGCGACCGCCGCCCGCCGTTCGCGTTCTCAGGTAGCTGAGCATCCCTTCCGCGACGTCCAGCCCGCCGCCCAGCAGGTGGCCGACGGGGCCGGTCCACAGCCATGTCTCCAGGCGCCTGCGCGCGCGTCGGTTGCCGCGAGGCTTCATGCGGCGGCACGGTATCGTGGCAGCCGTGAGCGCCGCGCTGAAGACCACTGTGGCTGAGCTTCCCGACTCGCGCGTGCGCGTGGACGTGCAGGTCCCGCCCGATGAGATCAAGCAGCGCCTGGAGGGCAAGGCTCGCCAGCTCGGCCGCGAGCTGAGGCTGCCCGGCTTCCGCCGCGGCAAGGTCCCGCCGCCGCTCGTGATCCAGCGCGTCGGGCGCGAGGCCGTGCTCGACCAGGCGATCCGCGACTCGCTCTCGAGCTGGTACGCGCAGGCGATCGCCGAGGCCGGCGTCGTGCCGGTCGGCAACCCCAAGCTGGACCTCGCCGACCTGCCCGGCGAGGGCGAGACGCTGCAGTTCTCGATCGAGATCGGCGTCGTGCCGAAGGCCGAGCTCGGCGACTACGCCGGCCTCGAGGTCGCGCGCCGCGAGCCGGCCGTCGAGGACGAGCAGATCGAGCGCGAGGTCGAGGGACTGCGCGAGCGCCTGGCCAAGCTCGAGACGGCCGAGCGGGCTGCCGCCGAGGGCGACTTCGTCGTGATCGACTACGTCGGCTCGCTGCCCGTGAGCGACGACGACGGTGAGCGTCTGGAGCCCTTCGAGGGCGGCGAGGGTCGCGACCAGCTCGTCGAGCTCGGCGGTGGCAACCTGATTCCGGGCTTCGAGGAGGCGCTCGTCGGTGCGAGCGCCGGCGAGCAGAAGGACGTGTGGCTGACCTTCCCTGCCGAATATCCCGCCGAGCAACTCGCCGGCCAGGCCGCAGTGTTCGCCGTGACCGTCAAGGAGGTCAAGGCCAAGCAGCTGCCGCCCGTCGACGACGACCTCGCGATCGACGCCGGCTTCGACGACCTCGCCGAGCTGCGCGAGGACATCCGTGCGCGGCTGCTCGAGAACGATCAGGCGCGGACCGAGGCCGAGTTCCGCGGGGCCGCGCTCGATGCCGCCGTCGCCGCTGCCACGGTGCCCATGACCGACGAGCTGGTCGAGGCGCGCACGCGCGAAATGTGGGATTCGCGGCTGCATTCGCTGGCGCACCAGGGCATCTCGCGCGAGATGCTGTTGCAGATCACCGGGCGCGAGGAGGCCGACATGCTGGCCGAGCTGAAGGACGACGCCGAGCGCACGCTGCGGCGCGAGGCGGTCTTGAGCGCGGTCGTCGCCGCCGAGCAGCTACAGCCGAGCGAGGAGCGCATGCTTCAGGAGATCGGCCCGGCGGCCGAGCGCGAAGCAGCCGAGCCGCAGAAGCTGCTCGAGCAGCTGCGCGCGAGCGGGCGCGAGGAGGAACTGCGCGAGAGCGTCGCCGCGCGCATGGCCGAAGAGCTGATCGCCGAGCGCGCCAGCGCGATCACGCCCGAGCAGGCGCAGGCGCGCGAGAAGCTGTGGACGCCCGAGCAGGACGCCGAGCCCGAGGGCGCTCCGCGCGCCGGTGGCGTCGTCGCTGCCGCAGGCGCCGCGTCAGGCGCGGCGCCCGGCAAGTTGTGGACCCCAACCGAGCGGAGCTAGATGGTTGATTCCACGATCCTGCACCGCAGGATGGCACGTCTGGCTTTCACCGGCCTTTGTCCTCGGCCTCGGCACCACCAAGGCCTTCGGCCTGCGTCCGCGGCCGGCTCGACTATCCGCACCCCCGGAATACGGCACACGACCGTGGAATCAACCATCGGGGCCGGCTAGCCTCCTGTTGGAGGAATCCGGCCGGCGAAGCGAAACCAAAGCGAGACTATGAGCCCACTTGTCCCAATGGTCGTCGAGCAGACTTCGCGCGGAGAGCGCGCGTTCGACATCTACAGCCGACTGCTCAACGAGCGGATCATCTTCCTCGGCACGCCCGTCGACGATCAGATCGCCAATCTGATCGTGGCGCAGCTGCTGCACCTGGAGTCCGAGGACCCCGAGAAGGACATCTCGATCTACATCAACTCACCGGGCGGCTCGGTCTATGCGGGCCTCGCGATCTACGACACGATGCAGTTCGTCAAGCCCGACGTGCAGACGATCTGCGTCGGCATCGCGATGTCGATGGGCGCGCTGCTGCTCGCCGGCGGCGCCGAGGGCAAGCGGATGGCGCTGCCCAACGCGAAGATCCTGATCCACCAGGTCTCCTCGAGCTTCGAAGGCCAGGCGACCGACATCGAGATCCACGCCAAAGAGATCATCGACGTGCGCAAACGGCTCGATGAGATCATCGCCAAGCACACCGGCAAGGAGCTCGACGTCGTCAGCAAAGACACCGATCGCGACTACTTCATGTCCTCCGAGGAGGCCAAGGAGTACGGAATCATCGACCGCGTGATCTCCGAGCATTGAGATAGCTGGCGATGGCGCGACCGACAGACTCCAACGAGCAGCTTCTGTGCAGCTTCTGCGGCAAGTCCCAGCGCCAGGTGAAGAAGCTGATCGCCGGGCCCGGCGTCTACATCTGCGACGAGTGCATCGATCTCTGCAACGAGATCATCGACGAGGAGCTCTCGGCGCCGCCGGCGTTCGACCTCGAGAACCTGCCAAAGCCGCGTGAGATCTACGACGTGCTCGACGAGTACGTCGTCGGTCAGGACCCCTCCAAGCGCACGCTTTCGGTCGCCGTCTACAACCACTACAAGCGCGTGCAGATGATGATGTCCGGCGAGACCGACATCGAGCTGCAGAAGTCGAACATCCTGCTGCTCGGCCCGACCGGCTGCGGCAAGACGCTGCTCGCGCAGACGCTCGCGCGGATCCTCAACGTGCCCTTCGCGATCGCCGATGCCACGGCGCTGACCGAGGCCGGCTACGTCGGCGAGGACGTCGAGAACATCCTGCTCAAGCTGATCCAGGCGGCCGACTACGACGTGAAGAAGGCCGAGACCGGGATCATCTACATCGACGAGGTCGACAAGATCGCGCGCAAGGCCGACAACCCGTCGATCACGCGTGACGTCTCCGGCGAGGGCGTGCAGCAGGCGCTCTTGAAGATCCTCGAGGGCACCCAGGCCTCGGTGCCGCCCCAAGGCGGGCGCAAGCATCCCCACCAGGAGTTCCTCACGATCGACACGACCAACGTGCTGTTCATCTGCGGTGGCGCCTTTGCCAACCTCGACAAGGTGATCGAGCGGCGGATCGGCCACAAAGGCGTCGGCTTCGCCGCGGCGATCGAGGCCAAGGCGGAGCGCGACAAGGGCGAAGTGTTCGAGCACTGCCTGCCCGAGGATCTGATCGAGTACGGCCTGATCCCCGAGTTCATCGGCCGCCTGCCGGTCGTCTCGGCCGTGCACCAGTTGACGCGCGAGGACCTCGTCTCGATCCTCGTCGAGCCGCGCAACGCGCTCGTCAAGCAGTTCCAGCGCTTCTTCTCCTTCGACGGCATCGAGCTCGTCTTCTCCGAGGACTCGCTGACGGCGATCGCCGACAAGGGCCTCGAGCGCGAGACCGGTGCGCGCGGCCTGCGCTCGATCATCGAGGAGATCCTGCTCGAGGTGCAGTTCGAGCTGCCCTCGCGCCGCGACGTGAAGAAGTGCGTCGTGACCAAGGAGACCGTCGAGAAGGGGCTGACGCCGACGCTCGTGACCGAAGCCGCGCCCGACGAGGCTCACGAGGACTCGCCGCGCGAGCAGTCCGCCTGAGCGCCACGGCCCCGCCTACCGCTAGTATCGCCCTGTGGCCAAGCGAAGCGAATCGAAGTCGCTGATCAAGAGCACCGTCGGCGCCGTGCCGTGGCTGACCTTGACGCGCGCCGCGATGATCGTCAGCCGCCGCTGGAACGCCCTGTCGGCGAGGGAGCGCGCGCGTCTGGCCGAGCTCGTGACCGAATCGCGCGGGCGCATCAGCAACCTCAGCCTCAAACAGCGCGCCGAGCTGCGCAAGCTGGCGCGCAAGCTGGATCTGAAGGGCATGGGCCGCGAGCTGTGGCCTCTGTTTCGCGGCAGCCGCGCCGGGCGCGGGCGACGGCGCGGGCGCAAGCACCGCTAGGCACCGGTTCGCCGGCCGATCCGGACCTCACGAGCGAAGCGAGCGCAGCAGCCATGACCACCAGCGAGGATCTCGACAAGCTCTCCACGCACGAACTGCACGACCGTGCCGTGCACCGCGCCGAGCGCCACCTCGACGTGAAGTTCTTCTGGTCGCTGCTCGAGCTGATCCCGGCCGCCGAGGCGGCGAGCGGCGACACGGGCGAGGCCGACTACGACATCCAGTCCTCCAAAGGGCTGATCTCCGACGCCGTGCACAGCGGCGACGGCAAGCTCGGCGAGGCGCTGCGCCCGGTGTTCATCGACTACCTGCGCAAGCACCCCGACGCCTAGGCGTCGGCCGCGCGTCGCGGCCCGGACACGCATGAGCCCTCCTCAGCGCCCCGACACGCAGCGGCCAGGAGTCTGGGGCGAGCGCGAGGCCGAAGCGCACCTGCACTCGCTCGAGCTGTTCGGCATGCGCTTCGGCCTCGACCGGATGCGTCGGATGATGACCGTGCTCGGCTCGCCCCAGCGCCGCTACGAAGCGATCCACGTGCTCGGCACCAACGGCAAGACTTCGACGACGCGGATGATCGCGGCGATCCTCGAGCGCCACGGCCTGCGCACGGCCGCGTACACCTCGCCGCATCTCGTCTCCTACCGGGAGCGCCTGCAGGTCGCCGAGCGCGACATCAGCGCCAAGCAGTTCGCCCGCGCGGTCGCCCGCGCGGCATGGGCGGCCGAGCGCGTCAACCGCACGCTTGCGGGCGAGGACCACGTCACGCAGTTCGAACTGCTCACGGCGGGCGCGCTGTGGGAGATCGCCGAGCAGGGCGCGCGGGTGGCCGTCGTCGAGGCCGGTCTCGGCGGGCGCTACGATGCGACCTCGGTGATCGACGCCGAGCTGACCGTGCTGAGCAACGTGGGGCTTGAGCACACGCGCTGGCTTGGGCCGACCCTGCGCGACATCGCCGAGGAGAAGCTCGCCGTCGTGCGGCCCGGCGGCACGCTTGCGCTCGGCGCCGGGTTGGCGGCCGAGGCACGTGAGGTCGCCGAGCGAGTTGCCCGCGAACGTGGAGCGCGGATCGTCGTGGCCGGCGACGGCGCCGGCCACGCGGATGGCGCCGGTGCGGGCACCGCTGTCGCGGGCGAGGACACGACGCTCGCCGCACGCGGGGCCTTCCAGCAGCGCAACTTCGCGCTCGCGCGGCTGGCCGCCGAGACCTATCTGCGCGGCGCCGGGATCGAGCCCGACGAGCGCGCCGTGCGTGAGGCGGCCGCGGCGACGGAGGTGCGCGGGCGCCTGCAGGTCGTCTCGCGCGACCCCTTGACGGTGCTCGACGGCGCGCACAACCCCGACGCCGTGCGAGCGCTCGTGCAGTCGCTGCCGGCGCTCGTCGGCGAGCGTCCGCTGGCGCTCGTGCTCGGCGTGCTCGAGGACAAGGACGCCGCGAGCATGCTCGGCTCGCTGCTCGGCCTGTGCGAGCGCGCCTGGTTCACGGCGCCGCCGAGCGGGCGTGCGCTGTCACCGGCCGCGCTACAGTCGCTCGCGCGCCAGCTCGGCTTCGAGGCCGTCGTCTGCGATCCGAGTCCTGCCGAGGCGCTCGCCGACGCCCAGGATTGGGCGCGGGACCGCGCCGGCGCGGTGCTCGCGACGGGCTCTGTCTACCTCGTCGGCGACCTGCTCGCCGAGCTGCACGAGGGGGGCGCCACGCAGGACTCGCCGGCGCCGCGGCGAAGGGCGGCACGATGAACGACGAGGGTCCCTCCGTGCTGACGATGATCGGCGCGGTGGCGCTGATCGTGGCGCTCGTGATCCTCGTGTTCTTCGCCGCTGGTTACGGATTCGGTCGTCTCTTTCTCTAAACTCGCCTCCCGCCGATGCTCACCCTCGCATACTTCGGAATTGAAAGCAGCGGCTTGAACCTGGTCGTCGACCTGCTGATCCTGTTCGTCGTCGTCCTCTACCTGTCGCTGATCTACTGGACCTATGCCGACGCGCGCCGGCGGATCAACGATCCGATGCTCGTCGGCTGTGCCACTGCGGCGTCGCTGTTCCCCTTCGTCGGCACGATCGTCTACATGATCCTGCGCCCGCCCGAGTACCTCGAGGACGTGCGCGAGCGCGAACTGGAGGTGCAGGCCGCCGAGGCGCGCCTGCACGAGTTCGACCACTCGCTGTGCCCGCACTGCGACTACCGGATCGAGCGCGATTTCATCCGCTGCCCGAGCTGCCTGCGCAAGCTGAAGGACCGCTGCGTGAACTGCCAGCGCCCGCTCGACCAGGCGTGGACGATCTGCCCGTACTGCGAGACCGAGGTGGCTGCGGCCGAGCCGTCGCGCCGCACACACCGCACACGCCGCACGCAGGCGTCGATCGACGCCGAGCAGGCCGAGCTCGCGAAGGCCGAGCGCGCCGCCGGGCGGCCCGAGACGGCGCGCGCGAAAGCCACGCGCGAACGCCGCGAACGCGAAGCGGCGAGCGCGGCGGGCGATGACGCGATCGAGCAGGTCGAGGACTCACAGGACACGCAGGCGAGCCCCGTCGTCGCCTCCGAGCCGCCGGCGCGCCCGGCACGCGCCGCGCGCCCGCGCTCGAGCACCCGCCCCAGCACCTGAGCTACAACCTCAATCCGAAAAGGAATCCATGGACCGAACGCTGATCCTCGTAAAGCCCGACGCCTTCGCCCGCGGCCTGAGCGGCGAGATCATCGCCCGCTTCGAGCGCAAGGGGCTCGAGATCGTCGCGCTGCGCAGCATGACGGTCGATCGCGAGCTGGCCGAGCGCCACTACGCCGAGCACGCCGAGCGCCCGTTCTTCGGCGAGCTCGTCGACTTCATCACCTCGGGTCCGATCGTGGCGATGGTGCTCGAGGGGGTGGACGCGGTCAAGGCCGCGCGTCAGGTGATCGGCGCGACCAACCCGCTCGAGGCCACCACCGGCTCGATCCGCGGCGACTTCGCGATCGAGGTGGGCCAGAACATGGTGCATGGCTCGGACTCGCCCGAGTCGGCTGCGCGCGAGTCGGCGCTGTTCTTCGGCGAGCTCTCCTAGGGCGATCGCCACGCGCGAGCTTCCACTCGTCCTCGCCTCGGGCTCGCCTCAGCGGCGCGAGCTCTTGGCCCGGCTGGGCGTGCCCTTCACCGTCCGTGTCTCGGGCGCCGAGGAGCTGGAGCAGGGTTCCGATCCCGCCCGCGTGGCGCTCGAGAACGCCCGCCGCAAGGCACGCGCGGCGCTGTTGCCGGGCGCGGCGGAGGCCGTTCTCGGCTGCGACACGATCGTCGTGCTCGAAGGCGCGATCTACGGCAAGCCCGTGGACGAGGCGGCGGCGCGCGCGACGATCGCGGCGCTCGGCGGGCGCACGCACGAGGTGATCAGCGGCGTGGCGCTGTTGCTGGGCGGGGAGGGGGAGGCCGAGGAGCGCACGGCGCTCGCACGCTCGCGCGTCACCTTCCGGGCGCTCGACGAGCAGCTGATCGATTGGTATCTGGCCACGGGGGAGTGGCGCGGGCGCTCGGGCGGCTACGCGATCCAGGGCGCGACCGGCGCGCGCCTCTCCCTGGCCGTCGAGGGCGAACAGGAGAACGTGGTCGGACTGCCACTGGGCGCGCTGCAAGAGCTGGCGCCGGAGCTGTTCTCAGGCGTTCGGCCGTCGGGCGGCGATTGACGCTCGCATCCGTATTTCCCCTGCAAAACCGCTGGCGACACTATCGGGCGGCAAAGGGCGTTCGCTAGACTGCGCCACCGGGCAGCGCGGAAACGCCCACCGGCCGCGAAGCGCAACAGCGCATCTCGCGGAACGGCGCGCGAGAGCTAATCCGCGGCCCCTTGCTCTTCTCCATCAATGGGAATCTTCAGCTATCTGACGGGATTCGGCGGCCGCGACATGGCCGTCGACCTGGGAACCGCGAACACCCTGGTCTACGTGCGCGGGCGCGGCATCGTGCTGTCCGAGCCCAGCGTGGTGGCGATCGACTCGCGCACCGGCGAAGTGCACGCGGTGGGGATCGAGGCCAAGCGCATGCTCGGCCGCACGCCGGGCACGATCCAGGCGATCCGCCCGCTGAAGGACGGCGTGATCGCCGACTTCGACGTGACCGAGGAGATGCTCAGGCACTTCATCCAGAAGGTGCACCAGAACCGCTGGGCGCACCCGCGCGTGGTCGTCTGCGTGCCCTCGGGGGTGACCGGCGTGGAGAAGCGCGCCGTCGAGGAGGCGTGTCTGTCGGCGGGCGCGCGCACGGCGTATCTGATCGAGGAGCCGATGGCGGCGGCGATCGGCGCGGGGCTGCCCGTGGGCGAGCCGACGGGCTCGATGGTCGTGGACATCGGCGGCGGCACCTCCGAGGTCGCCGTGATCTCGCTCGGCGGGATCGTCGTCTCGCAATCGATCCGCGTCGGCGGCGACGAGATGGACGAGGCGATCATCAACTACGCAAAGCGCGAGTACAAGCTCCTGATCGGCCAGCAGACGGCCGAGGAGCTGAAGCTCGAGATCGGCTCGGCCTGCCCGATGGCCGAGGAGCTGCAGGCCGAGATCCGCGGGCGCGACATGGTCGCCGGGCTGCCCAAGACGGTCGTGCTGACCAGCGAGGAGATCCGCACGGCGCTCGAAGAGCCGCTCAACCAGATCCTCGATGCGGTCAAGGAGACGCTCGACCGCACGCCGCCCGAGCTCGCCTCGGACATCATGGATCGGGGCATCATGCTGGCGGGGGGCGGCGCGCTGCTGCAGGGCCTCGACGAGCGCCTGCGCGAAGAGACGCAGATGCCGGCGCACCTCGCCGAGTCGCCGCTGACGTGCGTGGCCGTGGGCTCAGGACGGTCGCTGGAGGAGTTCGAGGCGATCCATCGCTCGAACCGCAGTTCGCGCAACCGCCAGCGCCGCAGGTGAGCGCGCTGCGATGCCGGGCGCCTCGCGCTGGGCGAACACCCGTGACGGGCGCGTGCGCCCGGGGGTACTCTTTCCCGTGAACGCTTCGGAAGGTCGCTATCCGTGTATGACAAGACGGTTCGGCGTCGGCGCTTGGTTCTTGCGCTGCTCGTCGTGCTCTCCCTGATCCTGCTGACCGCATACTTCGGCGAGGCGTCGAGCGGTGGGCTGCACTCCGTGCAGCGTGGCTTCTTGACGGTCGTATCGCCGCTCCAGAACGGCGCCAACAAGGCGCTGAAGCCCGTGCGCGACCTGATCGGCTGGTTCGGCGACACGCTGCACGCCAAAGGCCAGCGCGACGAACTGCGCAAGCAGGTCGACCGGTTGCGCACGGAAGTGATCGCCGACAACGCCGAAAAACACTCCTACCGCGAACTGCTGGCGATGTACAAGCTCGACAACCAGTTGAGCATCAGCGACTACCACCCGGTCACGGCGACGGTCGTGGCCAAGTCGCCCAACGTGTGGTACTCGACGGTCACGATCGACAAGGGCGAATCCTCGGGCGTGCACGTCAACGACCCCGTGATCAACGCCGAAGGGCTCGTCGGCAAGGTCGCTCAGGCGGCCTCCGACGGCGCGCAGGTGACGCTGATCACCGACAGCTCGGTCGGCGTCTCGGCGCGGATCGGAACGTCGGGGGCGACGGGCATAGTGCAGCCGAAGGTGGGCGACCCCAACGACCTGCTGCTGCAATACCTGCCGGCCAATACGCAGGCCAACCGCGGCGAATACGTCGTCACCTCGGGCACCGTCTCGAGCCCCGACGACTCGCTCTACCCGCCGGGCATCCCGATCGGCCAGGTGACTCAGATCAACGAAGAAAGCGCCTACCGCTCGGTCAACGTGCACCCGCTCGCCAACCTGCACAACCTCGACGTCGTGCAGGTGCTGACGGCGGCGCGGGGATCGCTGCCGGCGAGCCTCAGCCGTCTGGCCGCGAACCTGCCGCCCGGGCAGCAGGGCGGTGCCTCCGGCGAACAGCTCGCCTCGGCGGCGGGCGGCTGATGGGCTCGAACGTCTCGCCGACCCTGCTCGGGCGCATCGCGGCGCTGTCGATCGTGCTCGTGTTCTTCCAGATCGGGGTCGTCTCCGAGGTGCCCGTGTTCGGCGTCAGCGCTGACCTCTCGCCGCTGCTCGTCGCCTTTGTCGGGCTGCTCTGCGGCTCGACGATCGGCGCCGTGACCGGCTTCGGCGTCGGCCTGCTGGTCGACCTCGCGCTCGTGCAGACGCTCGGCGTGACCTCGCTGACGTTGACCGTCGTCGGCTACTTCGCGGGCCGACTGCGCGAGGCGCGCGACCCGCAGGCGGCGCTCACGCCGCTGCTCGTCGGCGCGGCCGGCTCGGCCGCTGCGATGGTGGCCTACTCGATCGTGCAGTTCCTGCTCGGCGTCGACGCGCCGGTCAGCCTCGAGCTGTTGCGCCAGATCGTGCTCGGCGTCGTCGTCAACACGATCATCGCGCTGCCCGTGTGGGCGCTCGTGCGCCGCTGCCTGATCGGCGGGTTGCCCGATGACCCGCGTCGCCGCCGCCGGCGCGCCTACACCACGGGAGGCCTGAGCCCGTTGTCGAGGTCATGAAGCTGCGAGCGATCTCGACGTGAGCGCGCTCGAGCCCGGCGACGGGGGGGGCTGGCCGATCTCCGATCGGTCGCGCATCCCGGTCTCGCCGCAGCTGGCGCTGCGCGTGGCGATCCTCGGCGGCATCGCGATGGCGATGTTCGCGATCATCTTCTTCCGCCTGTGGTTCCTGCAGGTGCTCTCGGGCGAACAGTACGTGCAGCAGGCCAACGCGAACCGCGCGCGCGACCTGCCGATCGCGGCGCCGCGCGGGGAAATCCTCGATCGCGAAGGCCAGCCGCTGGTCGCCAGCCGCACGACCAACGCCGTGCAGATCGTGCCCTCTGCGCTGCCGCCGTCGGGGGCGCCCCGGCTGCACCTCTACCGGCGCCTGGGGCGGCTGCTCGGCATCAGCGGGGCGCACGTCCAGGCGCTCGTGATCAAGGGACGCACGGCGCTCCCCTACGCGCCGGTGACGATCAAGACCGACGCCGGGCGCGGTGCGCTGACGGTGCTCGCCGAGCGCCAGAACGAATATCCGGGCGTCACCCAGCAGCCGGTCTCGATCCGCGCCTACCCCTACGGCGAGATGGCTGCGCAGGTGCTCGGCTACGTCGGCCAGGTCTCCGAAACGGAGCTTCGGATGCGCGCCTTCGACGGCGTCAAACAGGGCACGGTCGTCGGCCAGGAAGGGCTCGAGTACTACTACGACCGCTACCTGCGCGGAAACCCGGGGATCGAGCGCGTCGAGGTCAACGCCGCCGGCTACCCGGTCCCGAGCAAGCTCGCGCCGACGCAGCCGAAGGCGGGCTACAGCCTCAAGGTGACGCTCGACAAGGGGCTCCAGGCCGAGGGCGAAAAAGCGCTGCTGGAGGGGATCGAAAATGCGCGCGCCGGCGGCAAACCCGCAGACGCGGGGGCGTTCGTCGCGCTCGACCCGCGCAACGGGCAGGTGCTGGCGATCGGCTCCTCGCCGACGTTCGACCCGAACAAGTTCGCCAAACCGCTGACCAAGAGCGAATACGCGGCGCTCGAGGGCAAATCGAACAGCGGCTCGGGCGAAGAATCGCCGGCGCCGCTGACCGATCGCGCGGTCAACGGCACGTACCCGACCGGCTCGACGTTCAAGCCGATCACGGCGATGGGCACGCTCGAAGCGGGCGTGATCAACCCGAGCGAGGGACTCGGCGCGGGACAGTGCATCTCGGTCTCCACCGAGCAGTTCTGCAACGCGGGCAAGGCCAACTACGGCGCGGTCGGCCTGGTCGAAGCGCTGAAGGTGTCCTCCGACACGTACTTCTTCGAAGCCGGCGAGCTCGCCAACAGCCACGGCAACGTGATCCAGCGCGAGGCGCACAAGCTCGGCGTCGGCGAGCAGACGGGGATCGACCTGCCGAGCGAGATCACCGGCCTCGTGCCCGACCGCGCGTGGCGCGCGAAGGTCGCCAAGGAGGAGCTCGCGTGTGAGAAGCGCAGGCACGTCTCGAGCTGCGGCATCTCCGACGGGCGCCCGTGGAGCGTGGGCGACAACATGCACCTGGCCGTCGGCCAGGGTGATCTGTTGACCTCGCCGCTGCAGATGGCCGTCGCCTACTCGACGCTCGCCGACGCCTTCACCCACAACGGCGAAGGCTGGGTCGTGCGCCCGCACCTCGGGATGGAGATCGACGGCCCGCAGGGGCGCCTCGTGCAGGCGCTCAGCTTCCCCGCGCAGCGCCGCGTGCAGCTCAACGCGACCGACGTCAATCTCGTGATGGAAGGGATCCACGAGGCCGCCAGCCAGCCCGGGGGGACCTCGGCGGCGGTGTGGGCCGGCTGGGACCAGGCGCGCCACCCGGTGTACGGAAAGACGGGCACCGCCCAGCACGTCGGCAAAGAAGACCAGTCCTGGTACATGTGCTTCGTCGGCGATCCCAATCGGCCGATCGTGATCGCGGCGACCGTCGAGCAGGGCGGCTTCGGTGCGGAAACGGCGGCGCCGATCGCCCGCCTGCTGGCCTCTCAGTGGTTCGGCGCGGCGAAGAAGTTCGTCGCCGGGAGCTCGCACACGTTTTGAGCCCGCTAAGCCCGATCACGGCTCCCGAGCAGTCGGCGGCCCCGCCCATCACGGGAGCGCGCACGCTGCGCCTGCCGTTCGATCCGCTGCTGACGCTCGCCGTCGTCGGGCTGGCGATCTGCTCGATCGTCACGCTCGGCGCGGCGACGAAAAGCCTGGTCCCGGGCTCGCCGAACTACTACGTCGATCGTCAGACGACTTACCTGATCGTCGGCTTCCTCTTGATGCTCGTGCTCTCGCGCCTGGACTACGCGCGCCTGCGGCCGCTGAAAAACGGCATCTACGGGCTGCTGCTGTTCACGATCCTGGCGGTGCTTGCGCTAGGGCACACCGCGCGTGGCTCGCAGCGGGCGATCAACCTGCCGTTCTTCTCCTTCCAGGCGTCCGAGCTCGGCAAGGTCTTCCTCACGCTGGCGCTGGCGGCGCTCGTCGTCGACCGCGCGCGGCGCCTGCGCGAGCGCCAGACGACGGCGCTCGTGATGCTCGCAGCGCTGATCCCAGCGATGTTCGTGATCGCTCAGCCCGACCTCGGCTCCGGCCTGGTGTACGTCGTGATCGCGTTCACGCTGCTGTTCGTCGCGGGCGTCGCCTGGAGGCACCTGGCGGCACTGGTCGCACTCGCGCTGATCGCACTGACGTTCGTGCTCGTGGCGGCGCCCGCGGTTGGCGTGCACGTGCTCAAGCCCTACCAGGTGCAGCGCTTGACGGCCTTCCTGCATCCGTCGACCAATCCGCAGAAGGAAGGCTACCAACAGGAGGAGTCCAAGATCGCGATCGGATCGGGACAGAAGACGGGTCGCGGCGTCAACGCCTCGCAGAGCAAACTCGGCTACGTGCCCGAGAATCACACCGACTTCATCTTCTCGGCGGTCGGCGAGCAGTACGGGTTCGTCGGTGCGGCGCTCGTGCTCGCGCTCTACGGCCTGATGATCTGGCGCGCCCTACGCATCCTCGTGATGTCCAAGGATCTGTTCGGAACGCTCGTCGCTGCCGGGATAGCGGCTATGCTCATGTTTCAGGTCTTTGTCAACGTGGGAATGACGATCGGGATCATGCCTATCACCGGCGTCACGCTGCCGCTCATGAGCTATGGCGGCTCGTCGGTAATCACGACCCTGTTGGCGATGGGCCTGCTGCAATCGATTTACATCCAGGCGCGCGCCTCGCAAGCTCTGAAGGGCCGCGTACTGCGCTAGTTGACACCAATGAACGCCCCGCAACTCTCGCCAGACCGTCAGTCCGCCGGATGCGCCTCTCGCGCCTTCCGCCCGGGCGAGCACGACGTCGCGACGCTGCGCCCGGCCACTGGCGTCCCCACGAAGGCACGGGCTTCGGCCACGTCGCTGCGAGTCGCGCCCGGTGCAGTCATGCCCGGCGCGCGCTCGGACGCGGCAGGTGAAGCGCTGCCCCATACCGAAAGAGTTCACATTGAAAAAGCAAGTACTTGTCAGCGTCGATCGCGCGGAGACGCGCGTGGCGCTTCTGGAGGCGAGCGGAACGCCCGCCGCCTCGCGCTCGTCGGCCTCCTCGCGCAGGGCGGGGGCGTCGAAGGCGGCTGCCTCGCGCAAAACGGGTGGAGGTCCGCAGGCCGGCTACCGGATCGCTGAGCTCTACATAGAGCGCCGCGGCGGTCGCTCGATCGTCGGCAACATCTACAAGGGCAAGGTCGACAACGTCCTGCCCGGCTTGGAGGCTGCGTTCGTCGACATCGGCCTGGAGAAGAACGGCTTCCTGCACGTCGATGAGCTCGTGCTTCCGGGCGTTGAGACGCCCAAGCGCGGACGTGGCTCGGGCAGCGGGCGCAAGATCTCCGATCTGCTCAAACCGGGCCAGGAGATCGTCGTGCAGGTTGTCAAGGACCCGCTGAAGACGAAGGGCGCGCGCCTGTCGATGGAGCTGACGATCGCAGGGCGCTACATGGTCTACGCACCGACCGGCGAGGGCATCGGCGTCTCGCGCCGCCTGGAGGACAAGGAGCGCGAACGGCTGCGTCGGCAGACCTCGAAACTGGAGATCGGCGGCGGTGGCGTGATCGTGCGCACGGCCGCCCACGGCGCCAAACGCGAGGACTTCGAGCGCGAGCTGAAGTACCTGCACAAGCTGCACGAGGTGCTCGTCAAACGCGTCGAGGAGACGGTCGCCCCGGATCTGGTCTTCCAGGAGGCAGACCTTTCGGTGCGCGTCGTACGCGACATCTTCTCGGCGCACTTCGAGCGTGCGATCGTCGATGACGAGCAGCAGTACCACCGGCTCGTCTCGTTCTTCACGCGCACCGCGCCGGAGCTCGTCGAGCGCGTCGAGCTGTGGCAGCAGGAGCAGCCGCTATTCGAGGCCTATGGCGTGGAGGAGGC
Organism: Solirubrobacterales bacterium; assembly: GCA_044446425.1. Taxonomy (GTDB): domain Bacteria; phylum Actinomycetota; class Thermoleophilia; order Solirubrobacterales; family Solirubrobacteraceae; genus Palsa-744. The sequence goes on from JBIOEW010000002.1 coordinate 182,623, forward strand.
GATCGAGGGCGTGCTCTCGCGCCGCGTCGATTTGCCGAGCGGCGGCTATCTGATCATCGACTACGCCGAGGCGCTGACTGTGATCGACGTCAACTCGGGCTCGTTCATCGGCCGCGGCAAGGGCGCGGGCCTGGAGGACACGATCACGAAGACGAACCTCGAGGCGGCCGAGGAGGTCGTCAACCAGCTGCGCCTGCGCGACATCGGCGGGATCATCGTGATCGACTTCATCGACATGGCCCGCGCGCGCAACCGCGACGCCGTGATGAAGGTGCTGCGCAAGACGCTCGACGAGGACCGCACGAAGACGTTCACGGCGGAGATCTCCAAGCTCGGCCTGGTCGAGATGACGCGCCAGAACGTGACCGAGGGCGTGCGCGAGATCATGAGCCGTCCATGCCCGACGTGCGAGGGCGAGGGCGTGATCCGCTCGGAGGAGACGATCGCGATCGAGTTCGAGCGCAAGCTGCGCGACGTGGCCGCCGAGAACCCCGCCGTCGATGCCTTCCTCGTGCAGATCAACCCGCGCGTGACGGCCGAGTTCACCGGCCACGGCTCGCGCGTGCTGCATGCGCTCGAGGCGGACACGGGCAAGTCGTTCCTGTTCGAGGGCTCTGAAGGGCTCGTGCTCGATCACTTCGCGATCACCTTCCAGGGCACGCGCGAGGAGGTCGAGGAGCGCGCGCTGCCGTTCCGCCAGGGCGACGAGGTGCTGGTCGAGATCGTCGAGCCGCACATGTACGACGAGGAAGACGCGGTGGCCAAAATCGACGGCTACATCATCTCGATCGCGGGCGCCGCGGCCCACGTCGGCTCCAAGCGCATGGTGCGCATCGATCAGGTCGGCCGTACGGCCGCCAGCGCGCTCTTGCTCGACGAGTCGGGCGAGGTCGTCAAGGCCACGCCACGCTCGGCGGGCGGGAAAGGCGCGCGCGGCGGGCGCCGTCCGGCTTCCTCCTCGGGGGGCGGGCGTGCGGGCGAGCGTGCGAGGACGCGAGCGCGCGGCAGGCGCGCTCCGGCCGACAGCGAGGATGCCGCCGCCCGTCGCGAAGCCGGGCTGCACGAGTCACCGATGGCGGTCGACTCCGAGCCCGAGGAAGAGCTCACCGTGACGGCCCGTGACCTGGCCGAGGCCGTCGACAGCGGCGAGGGACCCGTCGACTCCCAGGAGGACGAGTCGCAGGGCGATGGCGCCGGCGATGGCCTACAATCCAAACCTCGGCGTCGTGGCCGCAGGGGCGGACGGCGCCGTTCGGCTGCCAAGGCGCCCGCGACACCGGAGTAGATCCCGGCCGCGGGCGTTTCGTCGGCGGCGGGCTCACCGTACTAGGAAGAAATCGAGACTGAGACAGACATCATGTACGCGATCGTGAAGACCGGCGGCAAGCAATACCGCGTAGAGCGGGGCCAGAGGCTGCTGATCGAGCGCCTCGCGGTCGAGGAGGGCGCCGACGTGAAGCTCGAGCCGATCCTCTTCCGCTCGGACGAGGCAGTGTTCGACAAGGCCGGCCTGGAGAGCGTGCAGGTGACGGCGAAAGTGCTCGCGCACGTGCGCGGCGAGAAGCTGCGCGTATTCAAGTTCAAGCCGAAGCGTGGCTACAAGCGCCGCACCGGCCACCGCCAGGACCTGACGCAGATCGAGGTCACCGAGATCAGCCAGGGCAAAGCGAAAGCCAAAGCACCGGCCAAAGCAGCGAGTGAGAAACCGGCCGCCGAGCAGGCTCCAGCCGCCAAAGCGCCTGCTGCCAAAGCGAAACCGGCGGCCAAAGCGAAACCTGCGACGAAAGCGCAGGCTGCGAACGTGAAGGAGGAGTCCTCCGATGGCTCATAAGAAGGGGCTCGGCTCGAGCCGCAACGGGCGCGACTCAAACGCACAGCGCCTCGGCGTGAAGACGTTCGCCGGCCAGACGGTCACGGGCGGCGAGATCATCGTGCGTCAGCGGGGCACCCGCTTCAGGCCGGGCCCAGGCGTGGGCATCGGCAAGGACGACACGCTATATGCGCGCGCAGCCGGCACCGTGCAGTTCACCACGGGTCGCCGCGGGCGAACGGTCAGCGTGCTCCCCGACACCGCCGCCTAGTCCGAGCGCACGCCACGATGAACCCGCGACGCCTGGCAGGGCTGCTCGCGGTGGGGCGCGTCGCGCTTGGCACGGCTGTGCTGCTGGCGCCCGAGCAGGTCACCTCGCGCTGGCTGGGCGATCACGCACGGCACCCGGCCGTGCGCTATCTGGCGCACTCGCTCGGGGCGCGCGACGTCGCGCTCGGTGCGCTCGCGTTGAGCACGCTCGCAGACGGCCCTCGCGCGGCCCAGGTGCAGCTCGCGTGCGCGGGCGCCGACGCGGCGGACGCCGTGGCGACGCTGGCGGCGCGCTCGGAGCTGCCGACCGTCGGCGCGATCGGCACGGTCGCGGTCGCCGGCGGCGCGGCGCTCGCCGAGCTGTATCTCGCTCGCGCGCTTGTCTCCTAGCCGTCCTGCTCAGCCCGCCTGGGCGGTCGGGCGGATGAGGATCTCGTTGACGTCGACGTGCGGCGGTTGCGCGAGCGCGTACATCACGGCGCGCGCGACGTCGTCGTCGTGCAGCGCGTCGCTCGGCTTGTTGTCGAAGAACGGCGTGTCGACCATCCCGGGCTCGATCAGGGTCACGCGCACGCCGGTGCCATTGAGGTCCTGGCGAGCGGCCTCGCCCATCGCCGTGACGGCGTGCTTGGTGCACGAGTAGAACGAACCCGGCAGCGCCCGGCGTCCGGCGACGCTCGAGGTCAAAAGCAGGTGCCCGCGCGTGTCCTTCAGCGCGGGGATCGTCGCGCGCAGCGTGAGCGCGGCGCCGTAGACATTGGTCAGCACCATCTCGCGCCAGTGCTCGGGCGTGTCGCTGAGGAAGCCGCGCGGGCCGCCGAAGCCGGCGTTGGCGAAGACGGCGTCGATCTGCCCGAAGGAGGACAGCGCGGTCTCGGCGAGCGCCTGCTGCTGCTCCCACTCGGTCACGTCGCAGCGCACGGCGATCGCGCGCTCGGGCCCGCCGAGCTGGGCGGCGAGCTGCTCGAGCTTCTGCTGCGAGCGCGCGGCGAGCACGAGGCGCCAGCCGGCTGTGGCGGCGTGGCGCGCGGTGGCGGCGCCGATGCCGGTCGAGGCGCCGGTGATCACGAGGACGTTGTCGGCGGCGGTTGCGGGATAGCTGCTCATCGGTCGGTTCTCCCTTGCTTGGGGGGTGGGGGCTGTCACGATGATCGCCGAGATGCTCCACGATCGCGCGAAGATCCATGTCGAGGCGGGCGCGGGCGGCGACGGCTGCACGAGCTTCCGCCGCGAAGCGCACGTCCCGCGCGGCGGGCCCGACGGCGGCGACGGCGGTCACGGCGGCGCCGTCGTGTTCGTCTGCGAGGACTCGCTGCGCGACCTGCAGGGCTTCCGGCGCAAGACCCACCACCGCGCGGGCCGCGGCGGCCACGGCGAAGGATCCCAGCGCCACGGCGCCGACGGCGAGACGCTTGAGATCGGCGTGCCGCCGGGCACGCAGGTGCGCGCGAAGGCGGGTGAGGGCGGCGACCTGGCGGGGCGCAGCTGGGAGCTGCTCGCGGCGGGCCAGCGCGCGACGGTTGCACGCGGCGGCTCGGGCGGCAAGGGCAACAAGCGCTTCGCCACGCCGACGCGTCAGGCGCCGCGCTTCGCCGAGCGCGGGCTGGCCGGGGAGCAAGGCTGGCTCGAGCTGCAGCTCAAGCTGCTTGCAGACGTCGGGCTCGTGGGCCTGCCCAACGCAGGCAAGTCCTCGCTGCTCTCGCGGCTTACGCGCGCAGCGCCGAAGATCGCCGACTATCCGTTCACGACGCTCTCGCCGGTACTCGGCGTGCTCGAGCTCGACGAACGCCAGCTCGTGCTCGCCGACATCCCCGGGCTGATCGAAGGCGCGAGCGAGGGGGCCGGCCTCGGGCACGACTTCCTCGCGCACGTCGAGCGCACGCGGCTGCTCGTCCACGTGCTCGACGTGGCGCCCGAGCTGACCGCAGGGGAGGGTGCCGATCCGCTCGCCAACCACGCGACGATCGAGCGCGAGCTGGCTGCGCACGACCAGCGACTGGCCGAGCTGCCGCGCGTGCTCGCGCTGTCGAAGTGCGACCTGCTCGACGAGCAAGGCGTGCAGGCGGCCGTCGCCGAGTGGCGCGAACGGCTTGGCGCGGAGGTGCCGGTGATCGCCACCTCGAGCGCGACCGGTCTCGGCCTGGAGGAGCTCTCGAGCGAGCTGATGCGGCGCGTCGGGCCGCAGTCGGTGGCCGGCGAAGGCGAGGGTGTGGGGGCGGGGGCGCTCGATGCCCTCTCGGAGAACGGGATCGCCGCCGGCGGTGCGCTCCTGGCGGGCACCGCCTCGGGCGCCCGCGAGGACGAGCAGCTGGCAGAGCACATGGTCTTCCGTCCGGCCGGTCGCAGCGGCTTCAGCGTCGAGCGGCTCGGGCCGAGCTCGTTCGCCGTGCGCGGCGCCGGGATCGAGCGGCTGCTCGCGCGCTACGACGTCGACAACGACGATGCGATGGCGTACTTCGAGGGCAGGCTGCGCAGGATCGGCGTGCTCAAGGCGCTCGAAGCGCAGGGCTTCCAGGCGGGCGACGAGGTCGAGATCGCGGGGGAGACGTTCGAGCTCGATCCCGACGGCAAATAAGCTCCAGGGATGAGGCGGATCGTGGTCAAGCTGGGCTCGAGCGTCGTCGCCGACGGCGACGGCGAGCCGCGCGCGGAGGTGCTGCGCAACGCGTGCGAGGCGCTGGCCGAGCTGCACGCGCAGGGCGCCGAGGTGATCGTCGTGACGAGCGGCGCGATCGCGCGCGGCGTTCGGCTGATGGGCCTGAGCCGGCGCCCGAGCTCGATCAAGGAGCTGCAGGCGGCGAGCGCGGTGGGGCAGGGCAAGCTGTACCGCCTCTACGACGAGCTGCTGCGCGAGCGTGGCGTGACGAGTGCGCAGGTGCTACTGACGTTCTTCGACATGAGCGCACGTACGCACTACCTCAACGCGCGCCAGACGCTGACGACGCTGTTGGAGTGGCGCGTGCTGCCGGTGATCAACGAGAACGACACGACGGCGACCGACGAGATCTCCTTCGGCGACAACGACTTCCTCGCAGCGCAGGTGGCGGTGCTGGTGGCCGCCGACGAGCTGATCCTGCTGACCGACATCGACGGCCTGTTCACGGCCGACCCGCGGCTGTACCCGGACGCGAAGATCGTGCGCGAGGTGAGCGATTTCGCAGGACTGCAGGAGCTCGAGATCGGCCACACGACCTCGCCGCTCGGCTCGGGCGGGATGCGCTCGAAGGTCGTCGCCGCCGACATGGCGACGGCGGCGGGAATCGAGACGACGATCTGCAACGGCGTACGGGCGGAGGCGCTGCGGGCGGTGCTCGCGGGCGAGCGCGAGGGCACTCGCTTCACCCCGCGCGAGGCCCGCTACAGCTCGTTCAAGCTGTGGCTGAAGTACGCCAAGCCCTCGCGCGGCACGCTGCTGATCGACGCAGGCGCGGCGCGGGCGGTGAGCGAGGGCGCGGCGAGCCTCTTGCCGGTCGGCGTCGTCGAGGTGCTCGGCGAGTTCGAAGCCGGCGACGCCGTCGATATCGCTCAGGTGGACTCGGGGGATGGCCAGCGACACACGCTGGCCAAGGGGATCTGCAATTACTCGGCGCAGGAGCTACGCCAGGTGCAGGGGATGAACTCGGCGCGCGCCCGCGAGGTGATGCCGCGGGCGAGCGAGGAGGCGGTTCACCGCGACTACCTCGTAGTGGACTGAGGGTCGTACCCTTAGAGGCCATGGTAACGGCCGTCTCATCAGTCACGGAGATCTGCCGCGCGGCCAAGCTGGCCTCACGCGAGCTCGCACAACTGGACACGGCGGTCAAGGACGCCGCGCTCGATGCGATCGCGGCGGCGCTGCAGGAACGCGCCGAGGAGATCCTCACGGCCAACGAGCGCGACATGCAGGACGGACGCGAGCAGGAGATCGGCGAGGCGCTGCTCGACCGCCTGCGACTGGACGAGCAGCGCCTCGCGCAGATCGCGCAGGCGGTCAGGCAGGTCGCGGCGCTCGCCGACCCGGTCGGCGAGCTGATCGACGGTCGCCGGCTGCCCAACGGTCTGGACGTGCGCAAGGTTCGCGTGCCGCTCGGCGTGATCGCGGTCGTGTATGAGGCGCGGCCGAACGTGACGATCGACGCGGCGGCGCTGTGCCTGAAGTCGGGCAATGCGATCGTGCTGCGCGGGTCCTCCTCGGCGGAGCACTCCAACGCAGCGCTCGCGCAGATCGCGAGCGAGGCGGCGGTCGCGGCGGGCCTGCCTGACGGCTGCGTGAGCCTCGTCGCGGGCGGCGGCCGCGAGGAGCTGGCCGAGCTGGCGACGCAGAGCGACAGCGTCGACCTGGTCATTCCGCGCGGCGGCGAGGGACTCAAGCAGGCGCTTCAAGCCGTCGCAACGGTGCCGGTGATCTACGCGGCGTCGGGCAACTGTCACGTCTACGTCGACGCGTCGGCGGACCTCGACCAGGCCGAGGCGATCGTGCTCAACGCCAAGACGCAGCGGCCGGGCGTGTGCAACGCGGCCGAGACGCTGCTCGTGCACGGCGACGTGGCGCCGCGCTTCGTACCGCGGATCGTGCGCGCCCTGAACGAGGCCGGTGTGGTCGTGCGCGGCGATCAGCGCGTGCTCGAGCTGGCCGAGGATGAGAGCGAGCGCGCGCGAGCCGACGCCGCCTCGCCACTCGAGGCCGAGGCGTCACTGTCAGACTCGGCGCTCGTGCAGGCGGCGAGCGAGGAGGACTGGGGCACGGAGTACCTCGCGCTGACGCTCGCCGTCGCAGTGGTCGACTCGGCGGAGCAGGCGATCGAGCACATCGGCCGCTACGGCAGCGGGCACTCGGAGGCGATCGTGACGCGCGACACGGCGGCGGCGCGCGCCTTCCAGCTCGGCATCGACGCGGCCTGCGTATACGTCAACGCCTCGACCCGCTTCACCGACGGCGGCGAGTTCGGTATGGGCGCCGAGATCGGCAACTCGACGCAGAAGCTGCATGCGCGCGGCCCGATCGGCCTGCGCGAGCTGTGCACGTTCAAGTATCTGGTGGAGGGCGACGGACACGTCCGCGCCTGAGCGACCGCCGGCCCCTGGGCATCCGGCGGCTCTTGATCGGCTGCGTTCGTTGGGCGTGCTCGGCGGCACGTTCAACCCGCCGACGCTGGGCCATCTCGCGATCGCCGGCCATGCCCGCGAGCAGCTTGGCCTCGAGCGCGTCGTGCTGATGCCGACGGGCTCGCCGCCGCACAAGCGGATCGACGAGGACCCAGGCCCGCGGCGGCGCCTGGAGATGTGCAGGCTGCTCGTGCGCGGTGCCGAGGGCCTGGCTGTCTGCGCACTGGAGACGGAGCGCGAGGGCCCGTCCTATACGGTGGATACCTTGAGAGAACTGCATGCCCGCCATCCGGAGACCGAGCTGACGTTCATCGGCGGAGCGGACGTCGCGAGCACGCTGCCCGGTTGGCGCGAACCGCTGGCGCTGCTGGAGCTGGCGACGCTCGCCGTCGCCGAGCGGCCGGGGAGCGACCGCAGCGGAGTGCTGGATGCGCTCGCGCGGCTCGGCGCGGCGGAGCGCGTGTGCTTCCTGGAGGCGCCGCTGATCGACGTCTCCTCCTCGCGAGCCCGCAAGCGGGCGGCGGTGGGTGAGCCGATCGAGCGACTCGTCGGCGCCGACGTGGCGGCCTACGTTGCCGAGCACGCGCTCTACGGCGCCGGCGCGCGGACGGCGAGCTGATGGCAAGCGGGAAGCCAATGGCCGAGGACGAGTCGATCGCCGGCGGGGAGCCGATGGACGGCGGCGAGCGCTCGCGCGCGGGCGGCGACGAGTCGACCGCGCGCGCCGGGTCGATGCAGCCGCAGGAGCTGCTCGCTGAGATCGTGCGCCTGGCGGCGGATAAGAAGGCAATCGAGATCGTCGAGCTCGACCTGCGCGCGGTGCTTGGCTACACCGACTACTTCCTGATCTGCTCGGGCAACACGACACGCCAGGCGAAGGCGATCCACGACGGCATCCTCGAGGGTCTCAAGCGCGAGCACTCGACGCTGCCGCGGCGGGTCGAGGGGGCGAGCCGCGCGGACTGGATCCTGATGGACTACCTCGACGTCGTGGTGCACATCTTCACGCCGCAGGCGCGCGAGCATTACCGCTTGGAGCAGCTTTGGGGCGAGGCGCCCTCGCGCGCGGCCGACGACGCCGAGCCTCCCGCATAGCGTCGGTCGGAGACGCGCCGCAGCAGCCTGAGGAAGGCGATCGGCCCCGTATTCTGCCGCAGCTGCCGGTCGGTATGGGCATAGTTGAAATCCGGCGAATGCCTCGGATAGGGTGGCTCGGACAGCGCCCGCGAGAGGCGCGCGGCGCGATCGCACGGGGAGAAGAGCATGTATCGATTCTTGGCTGTTCGCAGTCCGAACACTCTTGCGCCGGCGCTGGCCGGCGGGATGCTGATGGCACTTGCGCTGGCGCTGGCGCTGGGCGCGCTGGCGCCGCGGGCGCTTGCGGACGGTCCGGGTGTGGGTGAACCGTGGACGGCGAGCGTCGGTGACTCGTTCATCTCCGGCGAGGCTGGGCGCTGGGCCGGCAACACGGACGAAAGCTCGTCCAAAACGGACGCGCTCGGCTCGACGGCCTACTACGACAACGCGGGCGGCACGGGCGAACTGATCAAAGGCTGCCACCGCTCGAAGTCGGCCGAGGTCTACATCGGCGGCGGTGTCAGCGGCGAGAACCTCGCGTGCTCGGGCGCGAAGACCTCGAGCTTCACCGAAGGCGAAACGTTCAAGCCGGGCATCGACTTCTACAACTCCGGCGGCAAAGAAGGCCAGGCGCTGATGCTCCAGCACTTCGCCGCGACGCACAACGTGAAGCTCGTCGCGCTGTCGATCGGCGGCAACAACTTCAACTTCGCTCCCATCGTCACGACGTGCGTCGAGGACTTCCTCGAGTCGACGTTCTTCCATGACTTCTATTGCAGCGAAGAAAGCTCGGTGACGAACAACTTCACGACGACCAACGTCAACAAAGTCAAGGGCGAAATCACGACGGCGATCGACAACGTCGCGACGGCGATGACGAACGCGGGCTACTCGAGCACGCAGTACACGATCCTCGTGCAGGACTACCCCTCGCCGATCCCCAACGGCTCGGAATTCCGCTACACGCAGAGCGGCTACAGCAGGCAGACGACAGGCGGATGCGGCTTCTGGAACAAAGACGCCAACTACGCCAATGCGACGATGTTGCCGACGATCGACGGGGCGGTAACCGGCGCCGCGTCGGCCGCGGGCCTGTCGAACGTCAAGACGATGGAGCTGGGCTCGGCGTTCAACGCGCGCCGGCTGTGCGACAAAGGCATCGGTCTGCTCGAGGAAGAGGGCCTGTCCAACTGGAAAGCGTCGGGCGCGGTCGACAAGAGCGAGTGGTTCAATCAGATCCGCACGCTCGAAACGATCTTCGGGCCCTACGAACTGCAGGAAGACATCCACCCGAACTACTGGGCCCAGCTGGCGCTGCGCAGCTGCCTGACGCAGGCCTACAACGCGGGCACGCCGAAAGGCGGGACGTGCACGATCTCGGGCACCGGCCTGAACGGGGCGGGCGAGCCGAACATGTCGCTGAAATAGGCGCTCTGCAGACCCCTGCGCCGCCGCCGCTCGACGATGCGGCGGCGCGAGGATCGGGCATCGGCTGGGAGGAGTCGCGCGACGCCGGCCGTGAGGCCCGGGCCGGTGTCGCGCGCCTGGCTGCGAAGATGGCCGCGTGAGCGCGACACGCGAATCGCCGCGCGTCAGCGCGGTAATGCGAGAGGACGAGCGGGTCACGCCGCTGGAGCTGTTCTTCGACCTCGTGTTCGTGCTTGCGCTGACGCAGTGCACGACGCTGATCGCGCACACGCCGACGTGGGGAGGGATGCTCAAGGGACTGCTCGTGCTGGGCATGCTGTGGTGGTCGTGGGTCGGCTATGCGTGGCTGACGAGCGTGCTCGACCCCGAGGAGGGAGCGGTGCGCCTGGCGATCTTCGCGGCGATGGCGGCGTTCCTGGTGGCGGCGATCTGCGTGCCCCACGCATTCGGCTCGCAGGCGTTGCTGTTCGCCTGCGCATACGCAGTCGTGCGCGCAGCGCACATCGTGCTGTTCATGCTGGCCAGCCGCGAGGACGCGACGCTGCGCAAGTCCGTGCTCGGCCTCGCCGGGAGCACGGCGATCGGCGCGGGACTCTTGTTCGTGGCGGCGGGCGCCTCGGGTGATCTGCGCGTGGCGATCTGGGGGGTCGCGCTGCTGCTCGACGCGGGCGGCCCGTTCCTGTTCGGCCAGGACGGCTGGAAACTCGTCCCGGGTCACTTCGCCGAGCGCCACGGCCTGATCGTGATCATCGCCCTGGGCGAGTCGATCGTCGCGATCGGAGTCGGCGCGAAGGCGTCGATCGACGCCGGCATCGTCGGCGCCTCGCTGCTCGGCATCGTGGTCGCGGCGGCCTTGTGGTGGGTCTACTTCGATGTCACGGCGATCGTCGCCGGGCGGCGCCTGGCGAAAGCGGCCGAGGGGCATGAGCGCAACGGGATCGCGCGCGACTCCTACTCCTACCTGCATTTCCCGATGATCGCCGGGATCGCGCTGCTGGCGGTCGGCCTGAAGGTCACGCTCGCGCACGTGGGCCAGGAGCTGGCGCTCGTCCCGGCGGTGGCGCTGCTCGGCGGCACGTCGTTGTACCTGCTCGCACATGTCGCCTTTCGCCTGCGCAACATGCACACGCTGAGCGTGCGACGGCTGGTGTGCGCTGCGCTGCTGCTCGCGTTGCTGCCGGCGGCGGTCTCGCTGCCGGCGCTGGCCACGCTCGGCATCCTCGCGGCGCTGCTGTGCGCGCTGATCGCGTATGAGGCGTTTCGCTACGCCGATTCGCGCGACCGCGTGCGCCACCAGCTCGCGCGCGAACCGGTCACCGATTAGCGCCGCCGCGCTTCTGGTGCACGCGCGGTGTTCCAACGGCTGAGGAGCACATAGAGAGGCAATGACCCGTAGCCAGTCGGCCGGAGCGCTACCCGATGGATCGCTGGACTCGACGAGCGTCATCCAACTTCCACAAGGAGCGTTCACATGTCGCGCAGAGCATCCACGTTGCTGGTCGTGCTTGGCCTGGTCCTACCGTCGTTGGCGGCGAGCTGTTTGATGGCGGCGCTGGCGCCGGCGGTCGCCTCGGCGACGCCGGTGGTCACATTCAAGGCGCGCGCCGTTCCGATCCCGGGGTTTCGCGGCACGGGCAACATCCTCGGCGCGGGGGCCGCGCTACAGGTGCAGTACACGATCAAAGGCAGCGAATACGGCGGCTTTCCGCCGCCGCTGGTGGGGATCAACTTCTACACGCCGGCGGGCACGAGGATCGACACGCGCGGCTTCGCCGTGTGCCAGCCCTCGGCGCTGCAGAACATGGGTCCGGCGGCGTGTCCGAGGAAGTCCAAAGTGACGCTGTCGGGCACGGCGCTCGGCGTTGTCAGCTTCGGCACCCAGCGGGTCGAGGAGCGCGCCTCGATCAAGGCCTTCTTCGCGCCGGGCGGGGCGCTCCAGTTCTATACGGAAGGCAGCTCGCCGGTGTCGCTCGAATTCCTCTCGCCGAGCCACGTGACGCGCGCGCCGGCGCCGTATGCGCAGAAGTTCGTCACGTCGGTGCCGCTGATCGAAACGGTGCCGGGGGCGCCGGATGCGTCGGCGCTGTCGATCGAAGTGAAGATCGGCACGGCGTTCAAGCGGGGCAAGCGGGTGAGCTACTACGGGCGCGTGCCCAAGCGCTGTCCCAAGGGCGGCTTCCTGCTGAAGTCGGAACTGCTGTTCGCGGGGCTCGGCGGCTTGCCGCCGCAGACGGTGCCGGTTACGTACAAGGCGCCGTGTCCGCGCGGCGCTCACCGGGCGAAGGCGAGTCGCCGGCACGCCAGGCACGCGCACAACCGCCACCGGCAGGGCCGGCAGCACGGCTAGCACAACAGGGTCGGCTGTGGGTCAGGCCGGGACGGACACGGTCGGCGCGGGCGTCCGCAGGGGCGCCCGCGCGCCGGTCCGCTGCGAGAGGATCACGCGACTGCCCTCGGATGGGCTGAAGGCGATGCCGCGCCGGCGCGTGATCTCGGGCACGGGGCCGGCCGGGCGCAGCACGTGGCGCCGAAGCGCGGCGCGCAGCACGAGCTTCATCTCCAGCAGCGCGAAGCTCGCGCCGATGCAGCGGCGGCGACCGCCACCGAAGGGGATCCAGGTGTAGGTACCGGGCGACTGCCCGAGGAAGCGCTCGGGGCGGAAGGCGTAGGGGTCGGGGTAGATGGCGGGGTCGTGGTGCACGAGGTAGGCGCTGGCGAACAGCACGACGCCGGGCTCGTAGCGGATGCCGCCGACCTCGATCGGCTGCTTGACCAGGCGCGGCTCGGCGTTGGGAAGCACGGGGCGGCGGCGCAGGATCTCGTTGATGGTTGCCGTCAGGTAGGCCTCGTCGGCGCCGTCGTCGAGCTCGGCGTGCAGGCGGCGCTGGACATGGGGCTCGCGCGCGATCCGCTCGAACGCCCAGGCGAGCTGCGAGGCGGTCGTCTCGTGCCCGGCGACGAGCGCCGTGACGAGCTCGTCGCGCAGCTCGGGCGCCGTCATCGGCTCGCCGTCCTCGTCGCGCGCGCCGAGCAGCATCGAAAGCACGTCCTCGCCGTCGCCGTGCTCGCCGCGGCGCTCCTCGATCAGGCCGAAGATCAGCTCGTCGGCGCGAGCGCTGATGCGTTCCATGCGCCCCACGGGCCCGTGTCCTTTGAGTAGTCGCTGGGCGGGCGGGATCAGCGACAGCGGGCTGTCGCCGAAGGCGAGGATCTCGGTGAGCAGGTCGCGCAGCTCGTCGAGCTGAGCACCGCGGTCGAGCCCGAAGACGGCGCGCAGGATGATCTCGAGCGTGAGCCGGCGCACCGGTGGATGCAGTGCGACGGGCTGCTCCAGCGGCCACGAGGCGACGTCGCGCTCGGCCAGCTCGCTCATCAGCCCGGACAGCCGCTGCATGCGCTCGCCGTGGAAGGCGGGCAGCAGCAGCTTGCGCTGGCGCAGATGCGGGCCCTCGTCGAGCAGGATCACCGAGTTGGGACCGACGATCGGCTCGAGGAGGCTCGCGCCCTCGCCGGGGTGCAGCACCTCGGGCGGGGCCTGGAAGACCTGCTTGATCTCCTCCGGATCGGAGATGATCACGAACGGCGATTGACCGAGCAGGCGGATCGTGAAGCGCCGACCGTAGCGCGCGCGGCAGCGCTCGGCGAAGGCGGTTGGGCGAGTCCACCAGCCGAGCGTCTGTAGCGCGCTCGGCAGGCGCGGTCCGGGGGGCAGTTGACTGCTCATGACGACTCCTCGAGGGACGCGAGTGGGGGGAGGACGATTCTACGCCTGCTGCGAGTGTCAGCTCCGTGTGCTCCAGCGATCGGCCCACGTACTGAGCGGCTTGAGCGCGTCGAGCAGCTCCTGGCCTTCGGATGTGAGGCTGTAGCCCTCGCCGCGCTGCTGCTCGACGACGCCGGCGTCGCGCAGCTCGCGCAGGCGCTGGTTGAGCACGCTCGAGGACATGTCGCCGCAGTGCGTTTGCAACTGGCGGAACGTGAGCGGCTCGCTGCGCAGCTCCCACAGCACGCGCAGCGTCCAGCGCCGGCCGAGCAGATCGAACAGGACCATGATCGGCCGGCCGCTGCGCGATCCGCGCGCCGGCGTGCCCGGACGAGGCGTACCTCCACTTGCGTGCTGCGAAAACAGAAGCTAGACTCCTTGCTTTGATTATCGAAGCGAAAGGATAGCGAGCAATGCCCGAGCCGCGGATCGCCCCGTTGCAGCCGCCATACGAGCCCGAGATGGCGGCGATGCTCGCCAAGTGGATGCCGCCAGGGAGCGGCGTGGAGCCGCTCGCGCTGTTCCGCACGCTCGCCGTGCACGACGGCTTGTTCTCGCGCATGCGACCGCTCGGCGCCGGCATCCTCGGCCATCCACGACTCGATCCGCGCGAGCGCGAGCTGCTGATCCTGCGCACGGGCGGGGGCGGAGTACGAGTGGGGCGTGCACGCCGTCGCCTTCGCCCGACCGCTGGGGCTGAACGACGAGCAGATCGCCGCGACCGTGCTCGGCTCCTCCGAGGACCCGGCGTGGCCGGATGCCGACGCGCAGCTGATCGCGGCGGCCGATGCGCTGTATGAGACGAATGGGGTACCCGAGGAGCTGTGGGCGACGCTGTCGGCGCGATTCGGCGAGGATCAGCTGCTCGAGATCGTGATCGTCGCCGGTTGGTATCGGCTGATCTCCTACGTGATCAACGCTGCGCGCGTCGAGCTCGAGCCGTGGGCCGAGCGGTTTCCGCGGCGCGGATGAGTTCCAGCGTATGCCGCCGGGGTTGGGGGAGGTGGTCGTCAGGTACGGGGTACGGTGGAGATGCTACAGTGTCGCACAATGGACGTCGGGGTGCGAGATCTGCGTAATCAGACCGGGCGGGTGATCGACGCCGTCAGGGCCGGCGAGCGAGTGACCCTCACCGTGCACGGTGAGCCGATTGCGGACATCGTGCCCCACGGTCGCCGTGCGCGCTGGCTCTCTGGGCCCGACCTGCGCGATCAGCTCGCCGATCGCGCTGCGGATCCAGCGCTGCGGAAAGATCTGGACGAGCTGGCGGGCCAGACGATCGACGAGCTTTGAGCACGTCCGGCAGCGGCCTTCTGGACACTTCGGTGTTCATCGCCCACGAGACGGGACGGCCGCTCGCAGAGCTGCCGGCACACGTGGCGGTTTCGGTCATCACGATCGGTGAGCTCCAGCTCGGCGTGCTCGCCGCTCCCGAGGCTTCGACCCGGGCCCGTCGAGCCGACACGCTCGCCCTCGCCAGAGCCGCCGATCCAATCCCTGTGAGCGAGGCGGTGATGGTCACGTGGGCGCGGCTCGTGGATGCTTGCCGCGACGCCGGCATTCACCGAGCCGTCAAGCTGACCGATGCGCTGATTGCGGCTACCGCGATCGAGCATGGGCTGCCTGTTGTCACGCAAGACGAGGACTACGGGCAGATCGCGCGCGCATGCCCTGAGCTGAACGTCGTCTCGGTCTGACGCTCCGCACGAGATGCGCGGTTGATCCGCAGGCGGTTGATCCGCAGACGGCGCGAATCAGTGGAGCTAGTCGGGCTCGAACCGACGGCCTCCGCCATGCCATGGCGGCGCTCTCCCAGCTGAGCTATAGCCCCAGGAGGCTCAATCGTAGCGTCAGTCTCACTCCGGCGGGATGAACTCCGGCACGTCGAGGTCTTCGTCGGGCTCGTCGAACCCGCGCCGGCTCGACGCCCGCTCGGCGCCCGAGCCCACGCCCGGGCCGGCCTGGTCGAGGCGGGCCGTCATGCTGCCGTGCGCCAGGCGCACGTCGCGCAGCAGGCGCTCGGCGTTGTTGCGCAGCGAGACCGACAGCTCGCGCAGGTTGCGCGACAGCTCCGTGCCCTCGCGTAGGACCTCGCGCGCGACCGTATGCGACTCGCCCACGATCTCGCGCGCGTCCTCGCGCGCCTTGGCGCGGACCGCCTGGGCCTGCTCGAGCGCCTCCGCGCGCAGCTTCTCCAGATCCTCGCCGCCCGATGCACGCGCGCGCTCGGCCTCGCTCTGCCCCTCGGCCAGCAGCTCGCCGGCCTGGGCGCGGGCCTCGGCCACGATCCGCTCCGCCTCCGCCCGCGCCTCCGCGAACGTCGCGCCCATCTGATCGCGTGCGCCCGAGCGCTCGAGCTCGGCGTCCTCGCGCGCGCTCGCGCGTTCCTGCTCGGCATCGTGCTGTGCCGCCGCCCGCAGCTGCTCCGCCTCGGCCTGCGCCTCGCTCCTCACCCGCTCCGCCTCGGCGTGGATCGCGCCGACAGCGGCCACCGCCTCGTTGCGCGCCGCCTCCGCCTGTGCGCGAGCCTCGCGCAGCAGCTCCTCCGCTTCCTCCTCCGCCGCCCGCACGCGGTTCGACGCCGCCCGGTCGGCCTCCGCGATCCTTTCCCTCGCGCGCGCCTCCGCCTGCTCGCGCAGCTCCGCCGCCGTGCGTTCGGCCGCCTCCACGATCCCCGCCACGCGCCCCGCCGCCGAGTCGAGCGTCTCGCGTCCCGCCTCGTGCTCCTCCGACCCCGCCGCGCTCGGCTCCATCGGACCATGGTAAACGGCCGGCTTCATCGAGCAGCGTCCTTCTTACGTGCTTGGGGATGGCAGGAATCGTTGGAAATATGTCCTTGCAGACAGACACGCAGTGGGCGATGATCGCGGCATCGCCGAGCGTCGCTCAACCCGCCACGTCGTGATCGCCCTGTTCCCCGGCGTGCAGAGCCTCGACGTCACCGGACCCGTTGAGGTGTTCTCCGGCGCGCAGCGCGCACTCGACGCCGACCGCGCGGCCGCCCCGGCCGGCACCTCGCGGAGTGGCCCGGGCGGCCGGAGTGGCCCGGGCGGCAGTAGACGCTATGAGATCCGCACGCTCAGTGCCGACGGCGCCCCCGTGCGCACCTCTAGCGGCTTGACGCTCGTCCCCGACGGCACGTTCGAGCAGGCGCTGCGCAGCGTCGACACCTTGATTGTCCCCGGCGGCGACGGCACACGCGAGGCCGTCGGCGACGAGTCCCTGCTCACCTGGATCGCCGACGCCTCGGCGCGAGCACGGCGCACGGCATCCGTCTGCACCGGCGCCTTCCTGCTCGCCGCCGCCGGCCTGCTCGACGGGCGGCGCGCCACCACCCACTGGGCATCCGCCGAGGCGCTCGCGCGCCGCTATCCCGAGATCGACGTAGACCCCGACCCGATCTTCGTGTGCGACGGTGACGTGTGGACTTCGGCCGGCGTGACCGCCGGCATGGACCTCGCGCTGGCGCTCGTCGAGGAAGACCACGATCGTGAGCTAGCCCTGACGATCGCCCGACACCTGGTGCTGTTCCTCAGGCGACCCGGCAACCAGTCGCAGTTCAGCGCCACGCTCGCCGCCCAGCAGCCAGAGCGCGAGCCGCTGCGCGAGGTCCAGCGCAGCGTCGTCGAGCATGTCGCCGGCGATCACTCCGTCGAGTCCATGGCGGCGCGCGCGCACATGAGCACGCGCCACTTCGCACGGGCCTTCACCGCCGAGACCGGCGTCACGCCGGCCCGCTGGGTCGAGCGCGTGCGCCTCGAGGCCGCGCGCCGGATGCTCGAGGACGGCGGGGAGCCGATCGCGACTGTCGCCGGCGCCTGCGGCTTCGGCACCGCCGAGACCATGCGGCGCGTGTTCCTGCGCACGCTCGGGGTTGGGCCCGCCGAGTATCGCCGCCGCTTCCAAGCCGGCAGCGTCGTCCATGTCGGCGCAGCGCATCGCAGCCCGCGACGCAGTCCTCATCCGATCATCAAAAAGAAAAAGGAGCAGAGCAGATGAACACCGCGATCCTGCTGTACGACGGCTTTACCGCGCTCGACGCCATCGGGCCGTATGAGGTGCTCAGCCGGCTGCCCGGCGCGCGCGCGACGTTCGTCGCCGCCGAGGCAGGTCCCGTGCGCACCGACAACGGCATGCTCACCGTGACCGCCGAGCGCTCGCTCGCCGAAGTCCCCACGCCCGAGATCGTGCTCGTGCCGGGCGGTCCCGGCGAGGTCGCCGCGCGCGCCGGCGGGCCCGCGCTCGAGTGGCTGCGCGCCGCGCACGAGACGAGCACCTGGACGACGTCGGTGTGCACCGGCTCGCTGATCCTCGCCGCCGCCGGGCTGCTCCAGGGCAAGCGCGCCACCGGGCATTGGCTCGCCATCGACAAGCTGCGCGAGCTCGGCGCCGAGCCCGTCTGCGAGCGCTTCGTCTTCGACGGCAAGATCGCCACCGCCGCCGGCGTCTCCGCCGGCATCGACATGGCGCTCGCCCTCGCCGCGCAGATCGCCGGCGAGAACGTCGCCCAGGCGATCCAGCTCGGCATCGAGTACGACCCGCAGCCGCCCTTCGACGCCGGCTCGCCGCAGAAGGCGCCGCGCGAGATCGTCGAGCTGCTGCGCGGCAGCAGTCGCTTCGTCATTGGCGACGAAGCTCTCGCGCAGTCCACCTGATTCATCCTGTTCACAGATCTAAGCGCGGCTGCCCGATTCAGATCCGCCAACGACAGTTCCAGTAACTCGCATTGAGACCGTTGCCCGCGCTTGAAACCAACTGACGCCGAAAAAAGCAACGTATGTTGGATTGACAGCCTGTGCCGCCTGGCACCAATCAGAACGGGCCTGCAAATGGCGACTTTTCAGAGCCGGTAACCGGATGTTCTCTCATTAACTAATACCCGAGAGAACCGAAAAATTAAGTGCAATCTTTGTAAAACCCGTGCTAGCATCGCCGCCGTTCAGACCGATCTGCACACGGGGGGAAGCATTGGGGTAATCCAAGGCTTGCCGGTTCGGGTCAGTCTGGCAAATAAATTGCATAAATAGAAGACACGAGTGGGGAGTGGGCGATGCGGTCAGCGCTGCGGTCATTGTCGGTATCTGTCATCGGGCTGGTGCTCGTGGGCGTCCTTTTCATCGCCTCCGCCTCAGCGCAGGCAACCGCTGTCCAGGATGGATCTGTGCTCGGCGGGCCGCTCGTGGCACCCTCGACCGATCAGCTGCTGCTCGGCGAAGGCTCGCGCTCCGCACGCCAGGCCAGGCGCAGCAGTCCCACGGCCGTCGCCGAACGCGGCGCGGCGCGCTCGAAGTTCGAGGGTCTGAGCCCGGCTCGCGCGGCAAGTGAGGCAAAGAGCGCCTTCCCGGCCCTGATCGAGCAGACCGCCGGCGGCGTCCCGGTGCTCGCGCACAACGAGCGGATCGTGCGCTATCCGTCCAACCACGCCGCCGAGATCTCGCTCGCAAACGGCGCCAAAGGCGTGATCGAATCGACTGCCCCGATCGCCGTCACAAGCGGACACCGCCACCTGCCGCTCGACCTGCGCTTGACCGAAGCAGGCAGCGGCTTCAGACCGTTGCGCTCGACCTTCCAGCTCAACGTCCCCAAGAACCTCGCAAACGGAGTCTCGCTCCCGGCGCTCGGCGTCTCCCTGACGCCCGTCGACCGCCGCGGCGCGCCGCTCGCCGGCTCGCAAGGCGCGCTGCAGGGCGCCGCGGTGCTCTGGCGCCACGCAGACCGCGCAGGCGCCGAGGATCTGGCGAGCGTCGCCAAGGCCACCTCGGAGGGCTTTGACCTGAGCACGATGCTGCTCTCACAGCGCAGCCCCGGAAAGCTCTACTTCCGCGTCGGCACGCCCGCCGGCGCGCGGCTGAAGAGCGAAGCCGACGGCTCCGTGCAGATCCTCAAGGGCAAGACTCCACTCGCCACGATCGCCCCGGTCAGCGCCGAAGACGCCGAAGGTTCGAGCGTGCCCGTCAGCTCGAGCCTGCATGGCCACACGCTCGAGCTCTCAGTCGAGAAGAGCGGCGACTACCTCTACCCGATCGCCGTCGATCCCGAACTGACACCCCTCACCGACCCCCAACTCGTGGAAACGGCCGCCGGGAAAAAATCCAACTGGGAATTCAAAAGCAGCTCGGCGCACTTTGAAAAACATTTGGAAGTGGGCGTCGAACGCCTGGAAACAAAAGGCGTCTCCGCATACGAACCGGGCGAATTCGCCGTCTGGGCCTACCGGACTCAGGGCGTCTCGCACATCTACGAAATCAAAACCAAAACCTCGGCGAAAAACAAACTCGCCAAGATCGAAAGCTATCTGGAATTCCAAGAATCTGGTGGAACCAAAGAAACCAAGAAAACGCTTTCGACCGAATTCGAAAATACCGAATACGAAAACAAATCGACGCCCCTGTGCGCCGCAAACGCATCGAAAGTCGAAGAATGCGCCGTCACCTCGGGCAAACCCGGCAACGCAGTCGTGTTCGAGCAGGCCGCCACCGCAAAACCCGGCGCCAACTACGCCTTCACGGACAGCATGAGCGAAGGCCTCGTCTCGATCGCCGAGCCCAGCGGCACGCACTCGACGACCAGCTACAACACGTCCTCCTCGTTGATCGAAGTCGAAATCGAAAACGAAGCAAAAGAAAAAGTAAAAGTCAAACGGACCAACGTGCTGCACTCCCCGGTCTCCTGGCTCTCGAGGCTCGGCGGCGAAGCCGGCGGCGCGCTGGAAATGAAAGCCAAAGACACGGGCATCGGCGTCTCGCGCACGAAATTCGAATACGAAAGCTCGCCGGGCGCCTGGACCCAGCTTGAAGAACACAACTACCTGACCGAAAAGAAGTGTGCGGGAGTCCAGTGCTACGTCGAACACCCCGAAACGTGGACCCTGCCGACGAGCCTGCCCGACGGCGAACAGAAACTCCGCTACAGAGCCGAAGAGGCGATCTCCGGCACGCAGTCCCTTGAAGGCGAAGGGCA
Source organism: Solirubrobacterales bacterium (assembly GCA_044446425.1). Classification (GTDB taxonomy): domain Bacteria; phylum Actinomycetota; class Thermoleophilia; order Solirubrobacterales; family Solirubrobacteraceae; genus Palsa-744. Next base: position 203,016 of record JBIOEW010000002.1, read on the forward strand.
GACGACGGTCAAAGTCGACACCAAAGCGCCGCATGCGCTGCAGATCGAAGGCCTGCCATATGGCGATGAACTGAGCGAACGCAAATACCAGCTGACCGGCGAAGCGACCGACGGCGAAGGCTCGACCGTCGCAAGCTCGGGCATCAAATCGATCACCCTGTATGTCGACGGCAGCAAATTCGGCGTCGCGGGGGGCTCGTGCACGGTCGCCAAAGGCGAATGCACGGCGAGCGAAAAATGGACGGTCAACGGCGCCGAACTGGGCGCGGGCAAGCACGACATCAAGATCGTCGCGCTCGATAACGCCGGCAACGAAGCAACGCACTACGAACAGATCACGATCCGCCACTCAACGCCGGTGGCGCTCGGTCCCGGCTCGGTCGACCTACAGTCGGGCGACTTCGCGCTCGGCGCCGGCGACGTCTCGATGGGCTCGGGCCTGAGCGTCGCGCGCAGCTACTCCTCGCGCGCCACGACGATCGGCGCCAACGGCCCGCTCGGCCCAGAGTGGAGCCTCAGCCTGGGCAACACCGAGTCGCTCAGCGAACTGGTCGACGGCAGCGTGGTGCTAACCGGCGGAAACGGCAGCCGCACGATCTTCGTGGGGCTCGGCGAAGGCAAATTCGAATCTCCGACCGGGGACTCGAACCTCGAACTGAGCCTTGAAGAAAACAAAGAAACCAAACAGAAGCTCGCCTACTATCTGAAGAACGCCGCCGCGCACACCTCGGTAAAGTTCGCGCAGCCCACGGGCACGCCGGCGGGCTCAACGAAATGGGTGCCGGTGACCCAGGAAGGCGCGCTGGCCACCGACACGGTCACCTACTCCTACAGCACCAGCGAACCCGCCACGTCGGAATACTCCGTACCCGGCGCGGGCTCTGGCACCTCTCTGGAAGGGATCACGGCGGGTCCCGACGGCAACATGTGGTTCGCTCAGCGTTTCGGCAGCAAGATCGGGAAGATCACTCCGACCGGCAGCGTCACCACCTACCCGATCGGCAGCGAAACCCTGCCGGAACAGATCACCACCGGCTCGGACGGGAATCTGTGGTTCAGCGAGAGCAAAAAAATCGGCAAGATCACGCCGGCAGGCAAAATCACCCAGTACAAAACGGCGTGGCCAGAAGGGGGAGCCGTGGGGATCACCATGGGCTCTGACGGCTATCTGTGGTATTCCGAGCCAGGCAACAACGACATCGACAAGATGAACATCGCCACGGGCGAAACGTGGACCGCGGTCCACCTGCCCACAGGCAGCGAACCGAGCCAACTGGCGCTCGGCCCCGACGGGAACATCTGGTTCGTCGACGGCGGCAGCTTCTCCACGCAGCATAAGATCGGCAAGGTCGTCTCGGGCGTCGTGACCGAATACACGCTGCCCGAAGGAAGCAAACCGCACGACATCACGGCGGGTCCCGCCGGCACCATGTGGTTCACGAACGTCGGCACGAAAAAGGTCGGCAAGATCAAAACGAGCGGCGAACCCGAAATCACCGAATACGCGCTGGGCGGCGGCACGCCGTTTGACATCACCGAAGGCCCCGAAAACGACCTCTGGTTCACCACCGGTTCAGGAAGGGGCGTCGATAGGATCACCCCCTCAGGTGAAGTCAGCTCGCACTGGGTCTCGTCGTTTCCGGGCGGCATAGCTCCGGGGCCCGACGGCAACCTGTGGTTCGGCGGAAGCATGAACTCGTGGACCGGAACCCTGGAGGTCGGCTCGATGACCCCGCCCGGCACGATCGCCGAGCCGACCGAAGTGCGCGCGCCGGTGCCTGCCGGGGTGTCGTGCTCGTGGACGGAAAAACCGACGGAAATGAACCCCGGCTGCCGGGCGCTCGAGCTCGAATACTCGGGGGTGACCAACGCAACGGGCGAAGGCAGGTCGGAATGGGGCCGTTTCGCCGGGCGGCTGGAAGGCGTCAGCCTCGTGGCCTACAGCCCGTCGGCCAAAAAAATGGAAGAGACGGAAGTGGCCCACTATGAATACGACAAACTCGGACGCCTGCGCGCCGAGTACGACCCGCGCATCTCGCCAAACCTGAAGAGCACCTACGGCTATGACGAAGAAGGCCATGTGACGGCGCTGGCCCCGCCCGGGCAGGAGCCGTGGACCTTCACCTATGGGGCGATCGCCGGCGATGCGGGCACCGGACGGCTGCTGAAGGCCGCGCGCGCGCCGGCCTCGAGCGAACTGTGGAATGGCGAAGCGCCGGCCAACACCGAAGCGCCGAAAATCACCGGGGCGGCGCGCGAAGGCGTGAAGCTCGCCGTCTCCAGCGGCAAATGGTCGCCCGCCCCGAACACCTACGCCTACCAGTGGACGCGATGCACCGCGGCGGGAGCATGCAGCCCGATCGCCGGCGCCACCAACGCCAACTACACGCCGCTGGCCGCTGATGTCGGCGACACGCTGCTCGCGAGCGTCAGGGCGACGAGCGCCGCCGGCTCGCTGAGGGCCGACAGCGCGGCAACGGCCGCCGTGCAGACGCTCGCCTCCGGCCTCAGCGAATACTCGCTGCCGGCGAACAGCGGCCCGAAGGGCATCACCCCGGGCCCGGAAGCCGGGACGCTGTGGTTCACGAACTTCACGAGCAACAAGGTTGGCAAGAGCACCTCCTCGGGCACGATCACCGAATACGCGCTGCCCGCCTCAAGCGGCCCCGAAGGCATCGTCAAGGGCCCCGACGGCAACCTCTGGGTCGCCGAGTTCACGAGCAGCAAGATCGCGAAGGTCACACCGTCGGGCACGATCACCGAATACGCGCTGCCCGCAAGTACCGGCCCGAGGAGCATCGTCGCGGGCCCCGATGGGAATTTGTGGTTCACCGAGTACAAAAAAAACAAGGTCGCGAAGATCACGACCTCGGGCACGATCACCGAATACACGCTGCCGACGAACAGCAAACCGGTCGGCATCGTCTCAGGGCCCGATGGCAATCTCTGGTTCACCGAGTCTGAAACGCACAAGGTCGCGAAGATCACGACGTCGGGCACGATCACCGAATACGCGGTGTCCAGCGGAGGCTATCCGTGGGGCATAACCGCCGGCTCCGACGGCAACCTGTGGTACGTCGACCACGTGGAACAGAGGGTCGGCAAGGTCTCAACCTCAGGCACGATCACCGAATACGCGCTGCCGGCAACCGGCGAATACATCACCTCGGCCGCCGAAGCCCTGTGGGTTACGAACACGGCATCCAGCATGATCTATCGGGTTACGACCGCGGGCGTGTCCAGCGAATATCCGCTGCCCAGCGGCAGCCAGCCCCGGCAACTGGCGGTCAACTCGCTCGGGGAATTCTGGCTTGCGCAGTTCAACGACAAGCTCGCCAAGTTCACGTCGAGCAACCTGGCCCCGGGCGAAACCAAGGCGCCCGAACCGGGGATCACGCTCGCCTACGGCGTGCCGGTCGGCGGCGGCCCCGAAGGGCTGCGCAACTTGAGCGAATCACAGACCGCGAGATGGGGGCAGGTCGATAACCCGGTGGAAGGCACCGCGATCTTCCCGCCCGACCAACCGCGGGGCTGGCCGGCGCTGAGCTACAACCGCGCGACCGTCTACTACCTGGACGAACACGGTCGCCAGGTCAACGTGCTGAGCCCGAGCACGGCCTCCAGCGGCTCGGTCTCGACGACCGAATACAACGAATACAACGACGTGATCCGCACGCTTTCGCCTGAAAACCGGCGCACGGCGCTCGCGGCCGGCTCGAAAACGCTCTCCGCTGAAAAGTCAAAACTGCTCGACACGCAGAGCACATACAACGGCGAAGGAGCCAAAGAAGGCGAAGTGCAAGAACCGGGCACGCGCCTGATCGAAAGCTTCGGCCCGCAGCACATGGTCAAGTACCTCGAAGGCCACGAACAGAAAGAAATGCTCGGGCGCGACCACAAACAGTTCACCTATGACCAGGGGGCGCCCGGCGGCGAAACGTATGACCTGGTGACCGAAAGCCACGACAAGGTCTACCTGGCCAACACCGAAGACCGCGAAGTTCGCACGAGCAAAACCTCCTACTCCGGCCAGTCGAACCTCGGCTGGGAACTGCGTGCGCCGACGACGGTCTCGACGATCGACCCCGAAGGCAACACGCTGACGACGTTGACGACCGAATACAACCCGACCACCGCGCAGATCACAGAAGTCCGCGGCACGGCGGCGGACAAGACGCTCAGCTATGCGACCAAGTTCGGCGAAACCGGCACAGAAGCGGGCAAGCTGAAAAACCCCTGGGGCGTGGCGGTCGACTCCGAAGGAAAGCTCTTGGTCGTCGACTCGGCCAACAACCGTATCGAGAAGTTCAGCGCCGCCGGCGCCTACGTGAGCTCCTTCGGCGAAGCCGGCTCGGGCAACGGCCAGCTCAAAGAACCAGAGGGCATCGCCCTTGACGCCTCCGGGCACATCTGGGTGGCGGACACGGGCAACAACCGGATCGAGGAGTTCAGCTCCGCGGGCGCCTTCATGGCGATCGTCGGCTCGCTGGGAACCGAATCGGGCAAGTTCAAAGCCCCGGCAGCGCTGGCCTTTGACACCAAAGGCAACATGTGGGTCGCCGACACCGGCAACAGCCGTGTGGAGAAGTTCGACAAAGAAGCCAAATACGCCTCCGAATTCGGCTCGCTCGGCACTGAAGCGGGCAAACTGAAAGAACCCAAGGGCATCGCCGTGGACTCCGGCGAACACGTCTGGGTGGCCGATACGGGCAATAACCGCATCCAGGAGTTCTCAACCACCGGCAGCCTGCTCAAGCGCTTTGGCACCGCCGGAGCGGGCGAGGGCCAGCTGAACACGCCGATCGACTTGAAGATCGACAGCTCCGGCAACATCTGGACGGTCGACTCACTGAACAGCCGCGCCGAGTCCTTCACGCCCTCGGGCGCCTACGTCACCCAGATCGGCTTCAAAGGCACCGAAGCCGGCCAGCTCACCGAACCGCGCTCGCTGGCCTTCGACGCGACCGGCAAAGCCTGGATCTCAGACTCCTCGAACAATCGCCTTGAGCAGTGGTCCAAGGGCCCCAACGCGCACGATCAGAAGACGATCTACTACAGCTCCGCCGCCAACGGCGAATATCCCTCCTGCGGTGGCCACCCGGAGTGGGCGGGCCTCGTCTGCGAGACGCTGCCGGCCAAGCAGCCCGAACTGATGGGCCTGCCCAAGCTGCCAGTCACGAGCTACACCTACAACATGTTCAACGAGCCCGAAACGATCTCAGAAACCTTCGGCGCCACGACTCGCACCAAGAAAGAAACCTACGACTCAGCCGGCCGGCGCAAATCGAGCGAAACGACGGCGAGCACCGGCACCTCGCTGCCGAAGGTCAACTTCAGCTACAGCTCGGAACTGGGCGTGCTTGAAAAAGAGAGCACCGAAGGTGAAGAAAAGACGCTCGCAAGCGAATTCAACCGCCTCGGCCAGATGATCAAATACACCGACTCAGACGGCAACTCGGCCAAATACAAATACGCCGGTCCTGAAAACGACTACATGCTCGAAGAAGCCTCGGACTCGAGCGCCTCGGGCACGAGCAAACAGACCTACGAATACGACGCCACGACCAAGCTGAGAACGAAACTGATCGACTCGGCGGCGGGCAGCTTCACGGCCTCCTATGACGCCGAAGGCAGGCTGACGAGCGTCTCCTACCCCTACAGCCTGTGCGCCAACTACGCCTATGACTCGGTCGGCCAAGCTACGAGCGTGCAGTACCTGAAGACCTCGAACTGCTCAGAAAGCGAACCGGGCATCTACTACAGCGACTCGAGCCTTGCCTCGGTGCGCGGGGAAATGTTCAGCCAGACAAGCACGCTGGCCGGCGAGAGCTACTTCTATGACGCCTCCGGGCACCTCAGCGAAACCCAGGAAACGCCGGCGGGCGAAGGCTGCACGGTGCGCGCCTACGCATATGACGAAGAAGGCAACCGCGCGAGCTCAAGCACGCGCGCGCCGGGCGGCGGCGGCGCCTGCCAGTCTGAAGGCGGCACGATCGAAGCGCACAACTACGACGAGGCGGGCCGCCTGGCCGACGGTGGCATGGCCTACGACGGCCTGGGCAACGTCACCAAACTGCCCGCCGCGGACGCCGAAGGCAAAGAACTGACGAGCACCTTCTACGTCGACAATGCCATCGCCACCCAGACTCAGGGCGGCGTGACCAACGAATACAAACTAGACCCCGAAGGCCGCGTGCGCGAAACGACCACGGGCTCGGTCAAAACGAAAAGCCACTACGACGGCCCCGGCGAAACCGTGGCATGGACCGAAAACGCAGAACAGTGGGTGCGCAACATCGGGGGCATCGACGGCGCGCTCTTGGCCACGCAGACCAACGGTGCCACGCCGGTGCTGCAACTGCACGACCTGCAGGGCAACGTGGTCGCCACGATCGGCGACAAAGCCGGCGAAACGAAACTGCTCTCCAGCTACAACAGCACCGAATTCGGCGTGCCAAACGCCGGCAAAGCCCCGCCGAAGTTCGCCTGGCTCGGCGCCGCCGGAGTCGAAAGCACATTCACCACAGGCGTGATCACCTACGGCGCGACCTCCTATGTGCCCCAGACCGCCAGGACGCTGCAGAGTGAAGCGGTCTCCGCGCCCGGCGTGGGCGGCGGCTCCGGTTCAGGCGCCGCCTACACGATGCAGGCGGAACCATGGGTGATGCAGGGGGCGGCACGCTCGGCCGCCGAAGCGCCGGGGCTTGAAGCGGCGCGGGAACAGGCGGCGATGGAAGCGGCGATGAATGCGGCCATCGATCCCGAGGAATCAGATGTATTCTCTCTTGGCGAAGCACGGCTCAAGGGCGAACACTTCCTGGCGATTGGTTCTGCAGCCGAAGTCATTAACGCCCTGGGGTCGATTCCAGAGAAACTCGTGGATAAAATCGCAGGGCTGATCTGGGACAAATTCACCGTGGACTTTGCCCTGGACTGGTTCCACAAAGCCGGTGCCAAACTGGTCTTGTGCTCGTACCAGTACTATCGGGGTATCCGCAAGTGTAAGTTCACGTACGATGAAATCTTCATCGGCGTTCACCTGCCCCAGCCTATTGGAGACGTAGGCGTTCACCTGATCAACCTCTACTCCCCACCCGAAGTGCAAAAGTGCTTCTGGGCGCTTGTATGGATTGGAAAACGGCCACTGGTCTGTGTCAGTCTGAAAACCCCCGTTAACCTTTAGATTGCGAAAGCGACTCTGGCCTCTCGCGATCTAGCCGCTTGCGCTGACAAGCGTGATTGCTGTGAGCTCCGGGCCACCTCTTGACGTACGCGGCGAAGCCTGATCGAATCGCCCAAACAATCAAAGGGAGCTTTACATGGCTGTACTGATGACGCTGAAAATCACGGGCGATCCAAGCCGCATCGAGCAGGCGCTGACGAGCGACCCGGAGCGCTTGGCCGCCGTCGCCGAGCGCGCCAAGGCCAAAGGCGCGCTGCACCACCGCTTCTACGCCAACGCCGACGGCAGCGGGGTGCTCGTGGTCGACGAATGGGAGACCGCCGAGGGCTTCCAGCAGTTCTTCGCAGAAAGCCCCGATATCGGCGCGATGATGGCCGAGGCCGGCGTGACGAGCGAGCCGGAGGCCAGCTTCTGGCACCCGCTCGACACGCCCGACGCGTTCTGAGCGACTCGGGGCGCGCGGCGCCGGCGGAGGTGACCGCGTAGCACGCAGTGGCGAAGCGGGCGGCCACGGCAGATGCGCCGAGGCCGCCCGCTAATCTGCGATCCCCCATGGCCGACCACGCTGAACCCGTCTACGACCCGCACGCGATCGAGTCGCGCTGGCAGCGCGTGTGGGCTGAGGAGCACACCTGGGAGGTCGCCAACGAACTCGACGCCGGCGGGCGCTCGAGCAACGCCTACATCCTCGAGATGCTGCCCTATCCGAGCGGCGAGCCGCATATCGGCCACCTCAAGTGCTACGCGCTCGGCGACGCGATCGCGCACTTCAACCGCCGCCTCGGCCGACGCGTGCTGCACCCGATGGGTTACGACGCCTTCGGCCTACCCGCCGAGAACCACGCGATCAAAACGGGCGAGCATCCGCGCGACTCGACGGCCGCCTCGATCGCCTCCTTCCAGCGCCAGTTCCGCTCGTGGGGGATCTCGATTGACTGGTCGCGCGAGCTGGCCACGCACGAACCGAGCTACTACCGCTGGACGCAGTGGATCTTCCTCGAGCTGTTCGGAGCCGGCCTGGCCTATCGCAAAGAAGCCGCCGTCAAGTGGTGCCCGCACGACCAGACCGTGCTCGCCAACGAGCAGGTCGACGCCGACGGGCGCTGCGAGCGCTGCGGACACCTCGTCGAGGTGCGCCAGCTCGAGCAGTGGTTCCTGCGCATCACCGACTACGCCGAGCGGCTGCTCGGCGACCTCGAGCAGATCGAGTGGCCGGGCAACGTCAAGACGATGCAGCGCAACTGGATCGGTCGCTCCGAGGGGGCCGAGGTGACGTTCCGCTGCGAGCAGCTCGGAATCGACTACCCCGTCTTCACCACGCGTCCCGACACGTTGTTCGGCGCGACCTTCTTCGTGATGGCGCCCGAGCACCCCGACGTGCTGCGGCTCGTGCAAGGGACTGAGCACGAGCACGAAGTGCACGAGTACATCAACGTCGCGCTGAACGAGACCAACGAGGAGCGCGGTAACGCCGAGAAGCCGAAGACCGGCGTCGCGCTCGGGCGCACCGTGACCAACCCCGTCAACGGCGAGCAGATCCCGATGTACGTCGCCGACTACGTGCTGATGGAGTACGGCACCGGCGCGATCATGGCCGTGCCCGCCCATGACGAGCGCGATCACGCCTTCGCCCAGGCCTTCGGCCTGCCGATCCGCCGCGTGATCGAGCCGGCCGGCGGCAGCGACGCGGCCGACGCCGAGGTGCTGCCCTACGCGGGCGACGGCGTGCTCGTCAACTGCGGCGCCGAGTTCGACGGCATCGACAACCGCGAGGCGCTCGCCGAGATCGTGCGCTGGCTCGACCGTGAGGGCAAGGGCCACGCCTCGATCAACTACAAGCTGCGCGACTGGCTGATCTCGCGCCAGCGCTACTGGGGCGCGCCGATCCCGATCGTGCACTGCCCCAGCTGCGGCGCCGTGCCCGTGCCGTATGAGCAGCTGCCCGTCGAGCTGCCCGAGATCGAGGACTACACCCCCAAAGGCCGCTCGCCGCTGGCCGCCGCCGAAGACTGGGTCAACACGACCTGTCCCGAGTGCGAGGGTCCGGCCAAGCGCGAGACCGACACGATGGACACGTTCGTCGACTCCTCCTGGTACTTCCTGCGCTACTGCGACCCGCACAACGACGTCGCCGCGTGGGACCCCGAGGCGCTGCGCGAGTGGATGCCCGTCGATCAGTACATCGGCGGCGTCGAGCACGCGATCCTGCACCTGATGTACGCGCGCTTCTTCTGCAAGGCGCTCGCCGACCTCGGCCACCTCGACTTCCAGGAGCCCTTCCAGGCGCTGTTCACGCAGGGCATGGTGACCAAGGACGGCGCCAAGATGAGCAAGTCGCGTGGCAACGTCGTCTCGCCCGCCTCGATCGTCGAGCGCGTCGGCGCCGACACGGCGCGCTGCTACATCCTGTTCGTCGGCCCGCCCGACCAGGACGCCGAATGGTCGGACTCGGGGGTCGAGGGCGTGCACCGCTTCCTCAGTCGCCTGTGGCGGCTGGCCGCCGAGACCGCCGAGCGCACGGACACCGCGAGCGAGGACTTCGACGTCTCGCCGAACATGCAGGGCGAGGATCTCGCGCTGCTGCGCAAGACGCACTGGGCGATCGAGAAGGTCAGCGGCGATCTGCGCCGCTTCGCCTTCAACACGGCGATCGCGGCCGTGATGGAGCTGCTCAACGACTGCTCGCGCCTGCGCGACTCCGTCGAAGCCGAGACGATGCGCTTCGCGCTCGCCACCGGTGCCTCGTTGCTGTTCCCGTTCGCGCCGCACGTCTGCGCCGACATCTACGAGCGGCTGACCGGCGCGCGCGTGTGGGAGGCCGCTTGGCCCGACGCCGAGGAGGAGCTGCTCGAGTCAGACGCCTACGAGCTCGTCTGTCAGGTCAACGGCAAGCTGCGCGATCGCGTGCAGGCCGCCGCCGGCGCTGGGCCTGAGGAGCTCAAGGAGCTGTGCAAGGCGACCCCCAACGTGCACGCGCACATCGAGGGTAAGGAGATCGTCAAGGAGATCGTCGTCCCCGGCAAGCTCGTCAACCTGGTCGTCCGATAGCCGGCGCGCGTGGCTATGCCGCCGCGCGGCGCGCATAGACTCGTCTGATGGCCGAGCTGAAGCCCGCGTACCTGATCCACGGCGACGACCACGGCGCGGTGGCCGAGCGGCGCGCCGGGTTGCGGGCGCTGGCGGAAGCTCCGGGCTCGGAAGCGGCCGTCGAGTTGCTCGAGGGCGAGGCCGCCTCGCCGGCCGGGGCGGCTGGCGCGTTGTCGGCGATGACGCTCGCCGTCGGGCGCCGCGTGATCGTCGTGGAAGGCGTCGAGCGTTGGCGCCAGGTCGACGTCGAGCAGCAGCTCGCGCCGCTGATGGTGGAGATGCCGCCCGAGACGACGCTCGCGATGTTCGCCCGTGAGGAGGCCCGCGCGAAGGCTCCGGACGCGCTGCACGCGGCGGTCAAACGGGCGGGCGGTCAGGTCGTCGCGCAGATGACGGTCAAGCCATGGGAGCTGGCAAAGTGGGCGCGCGAGCAGGCAGGCCGCCTGGGGGTGGTGCTCGATGCGAGCGCCGCGAAGGCGCTCGTGGAGCAGGTCGGCGAGCGCCAACAGCGGCTGCTGCGCGAGCTGGAGAAGCTCGCGCTGGAAGGCGACACAGACGCCTCGGCGCAGTCGCCGGGCTCAGCCGACAAGGGCGGACCGCGGACGGTCACGGCTGAGGACGTCGAGCGCCGCGCGGCGCACTCGGCCGAGTTCCGCGCCTTCGCGCTGGCCGACGCGCTCGTCGGCGGCGACGAGCGCGAGGCGACGCTCTCCTACGTCCGCCTGCGCGAGCAGGGCGAGCGCCTGTCGGGGCTGGTCTATCTGATGGCCTCGCGCCTGCGCGACGCGCTGGCCGTCTCGCTGCGACTGCAGGCGGGCGAGTCGGAGGCGAACGTCAAGCGCGGTCTACGTATGCCGGCGCGCGCGGCCGCTCGCTTCGTCGCCGACGTGGCCCGCAGCGATCCGGCAAGGTTGCGCGCCGCGCTCGGCGCGCTGGCCGATCTCGAGCTCGACTCCCGGGGCGGCGCCGTGATCGCGGCCGAGCGCGACCCGTTCGCGGCGCTCGACGAGGACACGCTCGCCCTGCGGGCGATCCAGCGGATCACAGCCTGAAGCGCCTCGCTGCTTGAAGCGCCGGAGCTACTCGGCGGAGGAGCCTGCGCGAAGCCGCGCGGCCCGGGACTTCTTGTGCGCACCGTTGTTCTTGTGAATCGCGCCGCGCTTGACGGCCTTGTCGATTTTGCTGACGAGCTCGCGGTGCGTGGCGTCGGCACCGGCGTCGTCGCGGTCTTTGACGAGCGTCTCGAGGCGGCGGAAGTGCGTCTTGATCGCCGAGGTGTACCGGCGGTTCTCGAGACGCTCGCGCTCGGAGCGCAGGATGCGCTTCTTCTGGGAGTGGATGTTGGCCATGGAAAGCGCCGCGTGGCCCGGAAACCGAACTGCTCGGGCGCGCCGCGGAGCGCCGTACTATAGCGGCCTTGTCTGAGTCCGGAGAAGCCGCGGCGGAGGGACCGCCTGCCCCGGCGCCGCCGGGAGGCGGCCGCGTAGCGCGCAACACGGCGATCTTCTCGATCGCCACAGGGATTTCGCGGATCGCGGGGCTCGTGCGCGAAATCGCGACGGCGAGCTTCTTCGGCACGCGCGGGCCGTTCTCGGCGTTCACGATCGCCTTCCAGGTGCCCAACCTGTTCGCCAACCTGTTCGCCAACGCGGCGCTGTCGGCGGCGTTCGTGCCGGTCTTCACCGAACTGCTGCAGAAGGGGCGGCGCAAGGAAGCGTTCCGGCTCGCGTCGACGCTGTTCTGGATCATGCTGATCGCGCTCGGCGCGCTGACGGCCGTCTTCATCCTCGCGGCGGGCGTGATCATGCCGCTGTTCACGGGTGGCAAGTTCAACGGCGTGCTCGACGGGATGACGGCGGGCTTCGCGCAGGTGCTGTTCCCGGTGATCCTGCTGCTCGGGCTGACGGGCCTGCTCGTGGGGATCCTGCAGTCCTACGACCATTTCTCGATCCCGGCGATCTCGCCGGCGGTGTGGAACGTCGTGATCCTGCTGCTGCTGCTGATCCTGCGCCCGCACTTCCACGGCGAAGAAGCGCAGCTCTACCTGTACGCGACGGCGATCCTCGTGGCGACGTTCGTGCAGTTCCTGATGGCGGCGGGCGCGCTCACGCGGATCGACTTCCGCTTGCAGATGAGCATCGACTGGCATGACCCGCGGATCAAGCAGGTCTTCACGCTGATGCTGCCGGTGACGATCGGTCTCGGGATCGTCAACCTCGACCAGCTGATCAACTCGGTCTTCGGCACGCTCGTCTCGGCGGAAGCGCCGCGCGCGATCGACAACGCGTTCCGCGTCTACATGCTGCCGCAGGGTCTGTTCAGCGTGGCGGTGGCGACGGTGCTGTTCCCGACGCTCAGCCGGATGGCGGCGAACCGCGACGTCGGCGCGATGCGCCGCGCGGTCGGCATCGGCATGCGCCAGATCAACCTGCTGCTGATCCCGGCGGCGACGTTCATGATCGTGCTGGCGACGCCGATCGTGCGGCTGCTGTTCCAGCGCGGCGCCTTCTCGCCGCACTCGACGCACATCGTCGCGGTGGCGCTGTTCTGGTTCGCCTTCAGCCTGCCGTTCGGCGGGCTGAACCTGCTGCTCACGAGGACGTTCTTCGCGGTGCAGCGCCCATGGATCCCGACGCGCCTGGCGGCGATGAACATCGTGGTCGACATCATCGTCAGCATCGGGCTGTACAAACCACTCGGCATCGCCGGGCTGATCATCGGCACGGTCGTGGCCAACGCGGTGATGACGTTCCTGCAGATCCAGCGCCTGCGGATCGGCTTCAACGGACGCCTCGAAGGCGGGCAGACGACGATGATCACGGCGCGCATCGCAGTCGCCTCGGCATTGTTGGCGGGCGTCTCGTGGGTCGTCTGGCGGCTGCTCGACGATCTGCTCGGGACCTCGCTGATCGCGCAGATCGTCAGCGTCGGAGGCGCTGGGCTGGCGGGGTTGATCGTGTACGTGCGCGCCGTGCTCGCGATGCGCGTACCCGAGGCACATCAGGTGCACCGGCTGATCGCAAGCCAGCTGGGCCGCGCTTGACGAGGCTGCTCACTCGAGGAAGACGAAGGCGGAGGCTGACGGTCGGGAGCGGTCGGGGAGAGCCGATGGGTGGCCCGATTTTGCGGATGCGATAGCCATCGTATATACGGCGCATATGCCATTGCGCACGATGCTCAGAATTCGATAACTCCCCCGCCCCGCCC
>JBIOEW010000003.1:0-188216 GCA_044446425.1 Solirubrobacterales bacterium
ACCGCACGATCGCTCAGCCGTTCGAGTGGACGTTCACGCGCGCCAAGCTCGATGCCGTACTTCAGAAGATCACCCAGCACCAGACCCGCGAGCTCGCGCTCGCTGCGTGAACACCGCATCACTTGCGGACGGGTCCACTAGAAGCACCGCCATTGCAGTGCGCTCGCGGATGCCGGGCGCCGCTACCCGACGCGCCGTCTAGGGTTATCGCCTTCGTGAGGGTGAGAGGCGCAGAGGGAGGACGACGCTTGCGCGACACACGCGCGCCTGCGCTGATGCTCGCCTTGGCGTTTTCGGGTGCGCTGCTGGCGGGCACAGCGACGGCGGCCTCGGCGGTGACGATCTCGCCGCTGAACGGAACGCCGGACGCGTCGCCGGGAACGCAGATCAGCTTCCTCGGCGCGTCGGCGAAGGAAATCTCGAGCGTCTCGGTGACGGGCTCTCGCAGCGGCAGCCACAGCGGCGCACTGCGCTCCTACGCGAGCGCCGCCGGCGCGAGCTTCGTCCCGGCGCGCGGCTTCGTCGAAGGTGAGCGCGTCGCGGCGACGGCGCTCGTCGGCCGTCGCGGTCACCAAGCGCGTGTGGGCACGACGTTCTACATCGCGCGGCTCGTGAGCTATCCGCTGCCTGCCGGGCGCACGCCGCCCCCGGCCAAGGCCGGCGCCAACCAGAGCTTCGTCACGCAGCCGACGCTGCATCCGCCGACTGTGCGGATCACGACGACCACGCCGGCCGCCGCCCCGGGCGACATCTTCCTCACGACCAACTCCGGGCGCGGTCAGAACGGCGCGCTGATCATCAACGGTGCCGGCCAGCTCGTGTGGTTCAAGCCGGCGGCGACGGGCAACGCGATGACGAACCTGCAGGTGGCGAGCTACGAAGGCAAGCCCGTGCTGGCCTACTGGGAAGGGCACATCGACCTCGGCGTCGGCTTCGGCAGCGACACGCTGCTCGGCTCCGACTACAAGCCGGTCGCGACGATCCACGCGGGCAACGGCTACTACGCGGACCTGCACGAGCTTCAGCTGACGCCGCAGGGCTCGGCGTACCTGACGGCCTACACGCTCGTGCGCGCCGATCTGCGCTCGGTCGGCGGCTCCAAGGACGGCGCGCTGCAGGATCCGGTCGTGCAGATCGTCGACGTCAAGACGGGCCTCGTGATGTTCGAGTGGCACACCTACGGCCACGTGGCCCTCGACGACTGCTACGTGACCGGTCCGACCGATCCCAACCGCCCGTGGGACTTCTTCCATCTCAACTCGATCGAGCCGGACCCGTGGGGGGACGGCAACTTCCTGATCTCCTCACGCAACACGTGGGCTGTGTATGAGGTCAACCGCCAGAGCGGCGCCGTGGAGTGGCGCCTCGGCGGCAAGCATCCGAGCTTCCGCATGGGGGCGGGCACGGGCACGGCCTTCCAGCACGACGCACGCTGGCAGCCGGATCACACGATCACGATCTTCGACAACGGCGCCGAGCCGAAAGCCCACTCCTACTCGCGCGCGATCCACGAGCAGATCGACTTCAAGCACCGCACGGTCAACCTGATCGGCCGCGACGTGCGCACGCCGCCGCTGCTCTCGGCCAGCCAGGGCAACGACCAGGCGCTGGGGAACGG
Organism: Solirubrobacterales bacterium; assembly: GCA_044446425.1. Taxonomy (GTDB): domain Bacteria; phylum Actinomycetota; class Thermoleophilia; order Solirubrobacterales; family Solirubrobacteraceae; genus Palsa-744. Next base: position 1,619 of record JBIOEW010000003.1, read on the forward strand.
CGACTGGTTCGTCGGCTGGGGCCAATCGCCGTACTTCACGGAGTTCAACGCGGCGGGGCAGACCGTGTTCGACGCGCATCTGCCGTCTCCCGCGCAGGTCTACCGCTCCTATCGCTTCGAATGGAACGCAGTCCCGGCGGCGTTGCCGTCGATCGCGCTGCAGGCGGCGGCAGCGGCGACGACGGTGTACGCGAGCTGGAACGGCGCCACGGGCGTGCACAGCTGGCGCGTGCTCGCCGGCCCCTCGCCGGCCGCGCTCGCGACGGTCGCCGAAGCGCCGTCGAGCGGATTCGAGACGGCTGTCACGGTGCCGAGCGCGGAACCCGTGTTCGCCGTGCAGGCGCTCGGCCCGGCGGGCGAAGTGCTCGGCAGCTCGCACGCGATCCCGCGCTGAGCGCCGGCTCGCATCACGCCCGTGGCGATTCCCGCGGCGCGCTGTGCAGCGGAGCGTCCACTACTCTGCACGCTTGTGAAGGCCGTGATCTTGGCGGGCGGATTCGGCTCGCGACTGAGCGAGGAGACCTCTGTACGCCCCAAGCCGATGGTCGAGATCGGCGGCAAGCCGATGCTGTGGCACATCATGAAGATCTACGCCGCGCACGGGATCGAGGACTTCGTGATCTGCCTGGGCTACAAGGGCTACCTGATCAAGGAGTACTTCGCCAACTACTCGCTGCACACGTGTGATGTGACCTTCGACCTGGCCGGCGGCGGCATGGAGGTCCATCGCTCCGAGACCGAGCCGTGGCGCGTCACGCTCGTGGACACCGGCGAGCAGACGATGACGGGCGGCCGTCTGCAGCGGGTGCTCCCGTACGTCGGCGATGAGGACTTCTGCTTCACCTACGGCGACGGCGTCGCGGACATCGACATCGGCGCGTTGATCTCCTTTCACCGCGAGCATGGACGCAGCGCGACGGTGACCGCCGTGCAGCCTCCCGGGCGCTTTGGCGCGCTGGAGGTGGAGGATGGGCTGGTGCGCAGCTTCGAGGAGAAGCCGCGCGGGGATGGCGGCTGGATGAACGGCGGCTTCTTCGTGCTCTCCCCGGAGGTCGGCCGTTACATCGAGGGCGCGGGCACCGTATGGGAGCAGGGGCCGATGCGCCGGCTCGCGAGCGATGGCCAGCTCGCCTGCTACCGCCACGAAGGCTTCTGGCAGGCGATGGACACGCTGCGCGACCGCCACCATCTCGACGAGCTGTGGAGCTCGGGCACACCGCCGTGGCGGACCTGGAGCTGACGTGACGCTGAACGCACCCCCCTCCGCGGCGCCCCGCGCCACCGTCGACACTGACTTCTGGCGTGACCGCCGGGTGCTGCTGACCGGCCACTCCGGTTTCAAGGGGGCGTGGCTGGCGCTCTGGCTGCAGTCGCTCGGCGCACGCGTGACGGGCTTCTCCTCGGGTCTGCCGACGCAGCCCTCGCTGCACGAGCTGGCGCGCGTCGGCGAGGGCATGGAGTGCATCGACGGCGACGTATGCGATGCCGAGGCGATCGCCGCGGCGGTCGTCGCGAGTGAGCCGGAGGTGGTCGTGCACATGGCGGCACAGGCCCTCGTCAGACGTGCGTTCGATCAGCCACGCGAGACTTACGCGACCAACGTGATGGGCACGGTCAACGTGCTCGACGCGGTGCGCCGTCGCCCGGACAGCGTGCGCGCGGTCGTGGTCGTCACGACCGACAAGTGCTACGAGAACCGCGAGTGGGAGTGGGGCTACCGCGAGGACGAGCCGATGGGCGGCCACGATCCGTATGCGAGCTCCAAGGGCTGCGCCGAGCTCGTCACCAGGGCCTACCGCAGCTCGTTCTTCTCCGACCCCGCGGGTCCCCGCATCGCCTCGGCGCGCGCCGGCAACGTGATCGGCGGCGGCGACTGGGGCGCGGATCGGCTCGTCCCGGACATCATGCGCGCTGCGCTCGCAGGCGAGCCCGTGCGCGTGCGCAATCCCAACTCGATCAGGCCATGGCAGCACGTGCTCAACCCGCTGAGTGGATACCTCGTGCTCGCTCAGGCCCTGTGCGACTCGCCCGAGCACGCGACCGGCTGGAACTTCGGCCCGGCCGACGAGGATGCGCGTCCGGTCGGCTGGATGGTCGAGCAGATGGCCGAGCTGTGGCCCGAGGAGCTGCGCTGGGCGCTCGACGAAGGCCCGCATCCGCACGAGGCGCGCTACCTCAAGCTCGACTCCTCGCGCGCGCGCGGGCGCCTCGGATGGCGCCCGCCCGTCGCGCTGGAGGAGGCGTTGGCGAGCATCGTCGAGTGGTACCTCAAGCTGCGTGAGGGGGCCGACATGCGGGCGGTGACAGTCGGGCAGATCGAGGCCTTCAACTACGCCGCCGACTCGGCATGAGCGCGACGACGTGCCGATTCTGCGGCGCTCCGCTGGACGCCGTGTTCGCCGATCTGGGGATGTCGCCGCTGGCCAACTCCTATCTCCCACCCGAGCGGGTCAATGCGATGGAGCCGTTCTACCCCCTGCGAGCGTTGGTCTGCGGCAAATGCTTTCTCGTGCAGCTCGAGGAGTTCGAGACCCCTGAGCAGATCTTCTCCGACTACGCGTACTTCTCCTCGTACTCGTCGAGCTGGCTGGAGCACAGCCGCCGCTACGCCGAGCAGATGATCGAGCGCCTCGGCCTCGACGAGCGCAGCCAGGTCGTAGAGCTGGCCTCCAACGACGGTTACCTGCTGCAGTTCTTCCGCGAGCGGCAGATCTCGGTGCTGGGTGTCGAGCCGGCAGCCAACGTTGCCGAGGTGGCCAAGGAGAAGGGCATCCCGACGGTCGTCGAGTTCTTCGGCGAGGACGTCGCACGTCACCTGGTGGACGAGTCCTCGGCCGACCTGCTGCTCGGCAACAATGTGCTCGCGCACGTTCCGGACCTGAACGACTTCGTCTCCGGGATGAAGGTTCTGCTGAAGCCGGGCGGCGTCATCACGATGGAGTTCCCGCACCTGATGCGCCTGATCGAGGACAACCAGTGGGACACGATCTACCACGAGCACTTCTCCTACTTCTCCTACCTCACGGTCAGCGCCGTGTTCGAGGCGCACGGTCTGCGGCTGTTCGACGTCGAGGAGCTGCCGACGCACGGCGGCTCGCTGCGCATCTACGGTGCCCACGCCGACGACGCGGAGAAGGTGGAGAGCGACGCGGCGCGCGAGCTGTGCGAGCGCGAGCGCGCTGCCGGCTACGAGTCGCTTGCGACCTATCTCGGCTACGGCCGCCGGGTGGAGCAGGACAAGCGCCAGATCCTGCGCTTCCTGATCGAGCTGAAGGAGCAGGGCAAGCGTGTGGTCGCCTACGGCGCGCCGGCGAAGGGCAACACGCTGCTCAACTACTGCGGCGTGCGCGGCGACACGATCGAGTACACGTGCGACCTGAACCCACACAAGCAGGGTCATTACCTGCCGGGCAGCCACATCCCGATCCGTTCCCCCGAGGTGCTGCGCGAGGACAAGCCGGATGTCGTGCTGATCCTCCCCTGGAACATCAAGGATGAGATCGTCGAGCAGCTCTCCTTCGTCAAGGAGTGGGGAGGCCGCTTCGCGGCGCGCACGCCGGAGCTGACGCTGCTCTGATGCGCCTCCTCGAGACGCCGCTTGGCGGAGCGTGGGTCATCGAGCTGGATCTGCTGGGCGACGAGCGCGGATGGTTCGCGCGCTCGTTCGACGCCGAGGAGTTCCAGGCGCGCGGGATGAACCCGGCGACCGTGCAGTGCAACGCCTCGTTCAATGCCCGGGAGGGGACGGTGCGGGGTATGCACTACCAGGCGGCTCCTCACCGCGAGTCCAAGCTGGTGCGTTGCGTGCGCGGTGCGATCTTCGACGTGGCCGTCGACCTGCGTGAGGACTCGACGACCTACTGCGCATGGCACGCCGTCGAGCTGAGCGCGGACAACCGCCTCGCCTACTACATCCCGGAGGGCCTTGCGCACGGCTTTCAGACGCTCACCGACGACTGCGAAGTGCTCTATCAGATGGGCAGTGCCTACGTGCCCGAGGCGGCTCGCGGTGTGCGCTGGGACGATCCGGCATTCGCGATCCAGTGGCCGACGCCGGGTAGAGAGCGCACGATCTCCGAGAAGGACCAGGCCTATCCCGATCTGCAGCGATGAGTAGTGAGGAGGTGAGCGGGGCGGCGCCGCGCCGCGCGCGCTGTCGCCTGTGCGGCGGTGCGACACGCCTCGCCTTTGTGGTCGGGGATCGAAATCGGGCACTTGGCCCAGGTCGCTTTCGCTACGTTCGTTGCACGACGTGCGAGTGCGTGGCGATCGCCGAGGTGCCGGACGATCTATCGCGCTACTACGCCGAGCAGGGCTACGGTGAAATCACCGCGGACATGCCTGCGGTGTTCGCCGAACGCGAGCAGGCCAAGCTCGCGCTGCTCGAGCCCTATATGGGCGGCGGGGCGATCACCGAGCTGGGCCCGGGGCCCGGCTGGTTCGCGCGCGTGGCGAGCGAGCACGGCTACCGACCGACGGCGATCGAGATGGACAAGCAGTACTGCCTCCGCTTGAGGCATCTCGGTGTGCACGCGATCAACAGCGCCGACCCGGCCGCGGTCTTGCCTACGCTTGAGCCAAGCGACGCGGTCGTGTTGTGGCACGTGATCGAGCACCTGGCGGAGCCATGGGAGGTCCTGCGACGGTGCGCCGAGAACTTGCGCCCGGGCGGCGTCCTGGCCGTGTCCACACCGAATCCCTCCTCGCTCCAGTTCCGTCTGCTGCGTGGACGTTGGGTCCACGTAGATGCCCCGCGACACCTGCAGCTGATCCCGCTGCGCACACTCGTGCGCCGTCTCGCGGGGCACGGGCTGCGCCACGTACGTACCGTGACCGACGATCCCGTAGGGCTGGAGCTGAATCGGATGGGCTGGGAACACATGCTGCGCCGGCACCCCACCGAGCCGACCGCGAGCGCGCTCTGCGTGCGGGCGAGCGTGTGCCTGCAGCGACTGATGGAGCCGATCGAGCGTCGCGGCGTGGTCGGCGCCGGTTATACGGTGCTGCTCACCCGGCCACGGAGCGATAACTTCCGGGCGCGATGGGCGCACGGCGAGCGAGCAGCGTGAGCGCGGCGTCGGAGCCGCTCGAGCCGGATCTCCTCGGCAGCGCCGAGGCCGGGCCGGCCGCTACACGCGGCGGGGCGCTGCGCGTCGGTGGCTACATCGCCGGTGCGCTCGTCAGCGCCGTCTCGGCCGCGCTCCTGTTCCGCCACCTGGGGGTCGTGGACACCGGCCGCTACGTCACCGCGATGTCGCTGGTCGCGATCGTCGGCGCGATCTCCGATCTCGGCCTGACGGCCGTAGGCGTGCGCGAAATCTCGCTGCGCCCGGAGTCCGAGCGGTGGACGCTCGCCAGCGAGCTGCTCGGGCTGAGGATCGCCCTCACGCTCGCCGGCGGGGCGGCCGTGACGGCGATCACCGCCGCAAGCTACGACACGACGCTGGCCGCCGGCGTGGCGCTGGCCGGCTGTGGCCTGCTACTGCAGGCGGCGCAGGACAACTTCGCGATCCCGCTGATCGTCGACCTGCGGCTCGGCTGGGTCTCGCTGCTCGAACTGCTGCGACAGCTGCTCACGACCCTCGTGATCCTGCTGCTGGTGTTCGTGGGCGCCAGCCTGCTCCCGTTCCTGGCGGTCTCGATCCCGGTCGGCCTGGTCGTGCTGGCGCTGACCGTAAAGGTCGTGCGCGGGCGGCGCTCGTTGATGCCCTCGTTCGATTGGAGGAGATGGCGGACGCTGATGGCGTCGATTCTTCCCTACTCGGCCGCCGTCGCCGCCTCGGCGCTCTACTTTCGCGTCTCGATCATCCTCGTCTCGGCGCTCTCGACGGCCGCCCAGCTGGGCTACTTCAGCGCCTCGTTTCGCATCGTCGAGGTGCTCACGGTCGTCCCCGGTCTGCTCGCCAGCGCCGCCTTCCCGATCTTCACGCGCGCCGCTCGCGACGATCAGGCGCGGCTGGGCTACGCGCTCGGGCGCGTGTTCGAGGTGGCATTGATCGCCGGTGCCTGGATCGCCGTTTCGATCGGCGTCGGCGCTCGGCTCGCGATCGAGGTGATCGGCGGGCGCAAGTTCGACCCAGCCGTCCCTGTGCTTGCGCTGCAGGGCGTCGCGGTCGGCGCCATGTTCGTCAGCGCCGTCTGGTCCAATGCTCTGCTGAGCCTGGGCCTCTACCGCCAGATCCTGCTGATTAACGTCGCCGCGCTCGCGCTCAACGCGGCCCTCGTGGCAAGCCTCGTGTCCGTCGACGGCGCTCGCGGTGCGGCGATCGGAACGGCGGTCGCCGAGGTCGTGGCCGCGTTCGGGCTGGCGGCACTGGTGATACGGGGACGGCCGGAGTTGCGTCCGTCGCTGCGCGTCGTGCCGCGCGTCGCGCTGGCGTCGGCGCTCGGGCTGGTGCCGCTGGCGATGAGCGGCGTACCCGTGATTGCCAGGATCGCGATCTCGACGACGCTCTTCGTGGTCGTGCTGCTGGCGACCGGAGCGCTGCCGCCGGAGCTGCGGGCGCTGATCCCCGAGCCGTTCACGCGCAGGAAAGCGCTCGGCGGATGAGCCGCGTGCTGCTCACGGGTGCCAGTGGCCTGATCGGCTCGCGCGCGATCGCATCGCTGCTCGCGGGCGGCCACGAGGTCCACGCGCTGGCACGCGACTCAGCTGCGAGCGCCGTCGCGGGCGCCGACCGCGGGACGGTCAGCTGGCATCGCGCCGATCTGATGGACCGCGAGCGCATGCGCGCTGTCGTAAGCGAGGTCTCGCCCGAGGCGCTGCTGCACTTCGCCTGGTACGCCGAGCATGGGAGCTTCTGGACGGCGCCGGAGAACCTCGCTTGGGTCGGCGCGACGCTCGACCTGCTGCGCGAGTTCGTCGAGTCCGGCGGCCGGCGCGCCGTGCTCGCGGGCAGCTGCGCGGAGTACGAGTGGGGGACTGCCGACCTGTGCTCTGAGGCGAGCACGCCGCTGCGTCCGGTCACGCTGTACGGCATGGCCAAGCACGCCACGCAGCGGGTCGCTTCGGCCTACGCCGACAGCGTCGGTCTCGCGTTCGCGTGGGGCAGGATCTTCCTCTGCTACGGCCCCGGCGAGGACGAGCGGCGGCTGGTGCCCTATGTGATCCGCAGCCTGCTCGCCGGTGAGGAGGCGCGGGTCAGCGACGGGCGGCAGTGGCGCGACCTGATGCATGTCGACGATCTCGCCGACGCGTTCGTCGCGCTGCTGGACAGCCCTGTCGAGGGCGCCGTCAACGTGGCCTCCGGCGAGGCGCTCCAGCTGGCACGGCCGGTCGAGACAATCGCCGCCGAGATCGGCCGCCCGGAGCTGCTGCGGCTGGGGGCGCTCCCCCGTCGTGAGGGCGATCCGCAGAAGCTGCTTGCCGACGTCACCCGCCTGCGCGAGGAGGTCGGCTTTCGCCCGCGCGTCGAGCTCGAGCAGGGCATTCGCGAGACGATCGCCTGGTGGCGTGAGCGCTGAGGTGGAGGCCTCGTCGCGGCCGGCTGTGGTGCACCTCGTCTGGGCCCCGCTGGGGCGGAGCGCGGTGCACGACTTCCTCGCCTCCTATCGCGCGCACGACGCCGGCGCCGCGCACGATCTGGCAATCGTCCTGAACGGCGCGGGTGTGGGCGCCGCTGGTAACTCGGCGGACGGCATCCTCTCGCGCGAGCAGCTCCTGCTGGAGCTCGACGGGACGCCCCATCGCCTGATCGAGCTGGATCGGCCCGTGCTGGATCTCGTCGCCTACGGCGCGGCCGTGCGCACGCTCGGCCACCAGCGTGTCTGCCTCGTCAACTCACACAGCCGGATCCGCTGCGACGGCTGGCTGGCGGCGCTCGAGGAAGCCTTGCGCCCGTCGTCGGTCGGGGTTGTCGGTGCGAGCGGATCGTGGGCCGGGCTGCGCTCCTACGCGCTGTACCACCTGCGCCTGCCGAGCCCGTACCGGCACGTGTGGCAGGACCACTCGAAGACGCTCTCGGGGTTCCGCGAGCTCGCCGGCGAGCGAGCGGAGGCACGGTCCGGGCGCGGACCGCGTGCCCGGCTGAGCACGCTGCGCGGAGTGGCCGAAATGCTCGCCTACGGCCCCCCCTTCCCGAGCCCCCATCTGCGCACCAACGTGATCATGGCCGAGCGCGCCCTGCTCGCCCGGTTGCTGCCCGATCGTCTTACGCGCAAGGTGCACGCATACCAATTCGAGAGCGGCAGCAAGGGGCTCACCAGAAGGATGCTCAGTATGGGGCTGCGAGCGCAGGTCGTCGATCGCGACGGACGTGCCTACGAACCGGAGGAGTGGCCGGAGAGCGAGACCTTCTGGCAGGGCGCTCAAGACGGTCTGATGGTCGCCGACAACCAGACCGAGGCCTACCGGCGAGGCGACCTGGATCGTCGCCTGCTGCTCTCGCGCTTTGCGTGGGGCGAGCGCGCCGCGCCGCGCTGAGCTTGCCCCGAGCGCTGGCACGCAGGCGGCCGCTACAGTCTCCCCGGATGCCTGGGGTATGTGCGGTCGTGCTCAACTACGACGGCCGTCACCATCTCGAGAAGCTGCTGCCCTCGCTGGCGCGCCAGACCCATCCGGACCTCCACGTGATCGTCGTCGACAACGGCTCGCGAGACGACAGCGTGCGCTGGCTGCACGCGAGCTGGCCGCAGGTGGAGGTGATCGCGCTGGCCGAGAACGTTGGCGTGACCCCGGCTCTGAACGTCTGCCTGCGGGCGGGGCGCGAGGAGCTTCTGCTGCTGCTGAACAACGACATCGTGCTCGACCCGCGCTGCGTGGCCGAGCTCGTGGCGGCCCTGCAACTGCACCACAGCTGCGCGGCCGCTGCGCCCAAGCTGCTGGACCTCGCTCGCACCGACGTGATCGACGGCGCCGGCGACACCTATTCCTGGACGGGACGGGCCAATCGCCGCGGCCACGGGACGCTCGATCGTGGTCAGTTCGACGAGCCGGCTGAGGTGTTCGGGGCCTGCGGAGGAGCGGCGCTCTATCGCCGCTCGGCGATCGAGCAAGTTGGGCCGTTCGACGAGCGCTTCTTTGCGATGTACGAGGACGTCGACTGGTCCTTTCGCGCCCAGCTGCAAGGCTGGAGCTGTTGGTACACGCCGACGGCCGTTGCCTACCACGCCGGCAGTGCGACGGTTGGCGCGCTCAGCGAGTTCAGCCTTTACCACAACTGGCGCAACGCACTCTGGGTGATCGCCAAGAACTACCCGGCCCGTGCGCTGGTGAGCCGCGCACCGCAGCTCATCTTGGGACAGCTGCTGACGCTGGCGATTGCGCTGCGCCGCGGCTGGACGCGCATCCTGCTGCGAGCGTGGCGGGACGCGCTGAAGGGCCTGTCGGCCGCGCTCGAGGATCGGCGGAGGGTTCAGCGAGACCGAGTTCGCACGGTGTCCGAGCTCGACGCCGTGATCGACTAGCACGACCGGCGAGCTGCCGGCGCCGCTGACCTCGGCCGGCACGCTGAGACCGTGCGCAGGCCCGGCTTCGGCAGACCCGTCTGGCATAGTGCGCGATCGTGTCGAGCGACGTTCAGTATGTCCATCCGACGCGGAGGTCGGAGAAGCTGATCGCGCTCCTCGGCTCGGCGGTGATGCGCTCCGGCGCGAACAGGTGGCTGCGCTCGCTGATGCTCGGCGTCGCCAGGCCCACCTACACGCGTAGCCTGCGCGTGGTGCCGAGCCGGCTGGAGCTCCCGTTCGTGCTGAACGCACGCGGCTTGACCGGCCCTGGCGTCGAGATCGGCGTCGAGGAGGGCCTGTTCTCGGCATACCTGCTCGAGTACTGGCGCGGCATGCTGATCTCGGTCGATCCATGGCGGGAGATGGCGCCCGAGGAGTACAAGGACACGTGTAACACCTCGCAGGCGTCGATGGAGGAGAGGTATGAGACGACCTGCAAGCGCCTCGCCCCGTTTGGCGAGCGCAGCCAGATCTGGCGCGAAACCAGCGCCGAGGCGGCCGCGCGGCTGTCCCTGGGCTCGCTCGACTTCGTCTACCTCGACGCGCGCCACGACTACGACGGCGTCAGCGAGGATCTAGAGCTCTTCTTCCCGCTGGTGCGAGCGGGCGGGCTGATCGCCGGCCACGACTACAACGACGGCGTATTCGTCGAGGGCGTGCACGGCGTGCGCTCGGCGGTCGACCGGTTCTTCGGCGAGCGTGGAATACCGGTTCGCCACACCTACACCGACCTGCCGAACGCGTCCTGGATGGTCCGGGTCCCAAGCGGGCACAGATAGGCCACGATGGCGACGACGATCTCGCGCATAACCAGCATCGTGCCGCAACGTGTGAAGGACGCCCTGCCGGCACCGCTCAAGGACGCCCTGTTCAATGCCCTGCACAAAGGCGTCGTGGCCTCGCAGCTGATCTCCCGTCGCAGCTCACCGTTCGTCTCGGGCTACCTGCGTGGGCTGAGCGGGGTCGAGATCGGCGCGGCCAGCCACAACCGCTTCTACCTGGATGCGATCAATGTCGATCGTTATCCGGGGGAGGACACGATCTACAAGGACCTGGAGCGGCGCCTGTCGCGCCGCACGGCCAAGGTCGACGTGGTCGCGCCGGGCGACCAGCTGCCGTTCGCCGAGGACTCCTACGACTTCGTCTTCTCCTCGCACGTGATCGAGCACTTCCCCGACCCGATCAAGGCGCTGCACGAGTGGGTGCGAGTGGCGCGACGCTACGTCGTCGTGATCGCACCGCACCGCGATCGCACGTTTGACTCGGGCCGTCCGCTGAGCAGCACCGCGGAGCTGCTCGAGCGCCACAGAGCCGGCTTCAGCTCCGGGGAGGACAGGCACTGGAGCGTCTGGACGTGCGAGAGCTTCCTCGAGCTCTGCCGCGCCACGGGCTTGCAGGCGATCGACCACCAGGACCCCGACGACAAGGTCGGCAACGGCTTCACCGTCGTGATCGACGCCGCCGCCTCTCAGCCGCGCGGGTAGCGGCGGTCGAGCACCATCCGTCCGCCGGCGAGGTAGGCGACCGAGCGCAGGCGGTGCAGCGGCGTCCGTCCCACTGCCCCGCGCGCCTCGCCCAGACGGGGTGGCGCCTGTCGCTGAGTGACCCAGCGAACGAGGGCCTCGGCCGCGCTCGGCCACGCGTACTCGGCGGCGACGCGCGCCAGCGGCTCGGCGTAGCTTTCGCGCCCACGATCGAGCACCTGGGCGATCGCACCGGCAGCGGCCTGCACGTCGCCGGCGGGCGCAACCGCGCCGAGCCCGTCGCGCGCGACGCGCTCGGCGAGGTCGTCGCCGTCGGTGCACACGACCGGCAGCCCAGACCAGAAGCAGTCCAGCAGCCGCGTGCGGAAGGCGAAGCGCGTCTCCAGGTGCTCGTCGTGGGTCGAGATCGCGCAGTCGGCCTGCGTCAGCCAGGCGGCCCGCTCCTCATAGGGGACCCATTGCTCGTGGAAGTGCACGATCGAGCCGTGCACGCCGAGCTCGTGCGCGGCGGCGTGCGCGGCGGCACTCGCGATCGCCGCCGCTGCCTTGTCGCTGGCGCCCATGAACACCAGCCGCAGCCGCGGGCGGCGTTCGGCGAGCAGGGCCGCGGCGCGCACCGCCGTCACCGGGTCCAGCCAGTTCCACATGCCGCCGTTCCACAGGACCAGTTCGCTGTCGCGGTCGATCCCGGCCAGCCGCTCGCGCGGACCGGCTCCGGGCAACGGGGCCGGAGGCTCCGAGGGAAGCCCGAACGGGACCGTGTCGATCACCGAGCGCATCGTCGCGTCGCGGTCATAGCGGCGCGGATCGATCAGGCGCAGTCCGAGCATCGTCCCGAGCCACAGGTCGCGCTGCTTCTCGCTGGCGCACATGAAGTGGTGTCCGGTGCGTAGCGCGTCGTGCAGTCGATCCAGCGACAGCTCGGCGAAGGCCCGCCGCCTGCGCGGCTGCTCGACTGAGATCAGCTCGAGCGTCTCGAACGTCTCGGGGTCATAGATGTCGAACACGACCCGTGCGCCCGCACGGCGCAGCCAGTGGTTGATCAGCGGCCATTGCGGCTGGCAGACGACGAAGCTCGCGTCCTTCAGCAGCCCGCGCAGTCGCCGCGGAGCGTGCGGCCGGTAGGCGAAGCTCGCGATGCCCTCGATCGTCTCGTCGCGAGCGCCCGTGTGGGCGATCCTCACCGCGGCGTGCTCGCCGAGTACGCGTGCGAGCTCGAAGTAGCGGATCCCGGCGCCGGCCATGCTTGCGCCCACCGGGTCGGCGCTGAGGAACAGCACGCTCGGCCGTGCCGTGGCGCGCGGCCCGGCTTGGGCCGGACCGCTGCCCTCAGGCCGCGCGGCGTCCATACACCCCCCGCCGCAGCGCGAGCGAATCGCGAAAGCCGATGCGCTCGTCGAGCGCCGACGCCGGGGGTCGGCTCCGCGGCGGCGCACCGCGCGCGGCCCGCCAGCCCGCCAGGCGTCCGCGCAGCGCGGCGAGGTCGCGGGAGACGACCAGGTCGCCGAGCACCACGACCAGCTCGGTGGCGATCGTGCGCGCGGCCGCACGCCCGTGCAGCAGCCCGTAGCGGCGCAGCATGTAGCCGCGGCCGAAGCCGCCGTGGCGGCGCTGCCAGGCCGAGCGATGCCCGTGCGTGGCCGAGCCGAGGTGCACGCCGACCGCGTCCGGCGCGAGGACCGCCGTCCAGCCGGCGCTGCGCAGGCGCAGGGCCAGGTCGAAGTCCTCCATGTACGCGAAGATGCCTTCGTCGAGGCCGCCGACCTGCTCCCAGGCGGCTCGCCGGTAGGCCGCCGCCGTCCCGGCCGGACCGGCCAGCGTGGGGTGCTCGCAGCGTGCCTGCGCCGCGTCGAGCCCCTGAAGCCGTGGGAAGCCCCCCAGCGTCACATCGGCCGCGAGGCCGGCGCTGTCGATCAGCTGCTCGCCCGGCTGCAGCATCAACGCCGCCACCGATCCCACCCGGTCGTCCTCGCGCAGCGGTGCGACGAGCCGCTCGAGGAAGTCCGCGCGGCAGTCGACGTCGTTGTTGAGCAGCACGACGATCTCGGCCGAGCCCGCGCGCACGCCGAGATTGCAGGCCTCGGCGAAGCCCCGGTTCTGCTGGAGGCACTCGAGCGTGACCTGCGGCCACTCCGCGCGCATCCGCGCCCGCGTGTCGTCGGTCGAGCCGTTGTCGAGGAGGATCACGCGGTGCTCGACCGTCTGCGCGCGCAGGTGGCGCAGGCAGCTCTCGGTCAGCTCGAAGCGGTTGTAGGCGACGATCACGACGTCGATCGAGGGGATCATCGGCGACATCGTATTGGCCGGCGGCACGGCTCCCGTGGTCTTGCCAATAGCGTTCGGGCGGTGAGCGCGCGCGAGTGGCACATCGGCCTGAACCTCGTTTTCCTCGTCCCCGGCGAGACGGGCGGCATGGAGGTCGCCGCACGCGAGCTGATCCCGGCGCTGCTCGCGCAGGCTCCTGCCGGCGTGCGCTTCACCGCGTTCGTCAACCGCGAGGCGGCGGGCGCCGGCGGCGGTCCGTGGGGCGAGCTGCTCCCCGCCGTGACCGTCCCCGTGCATGCCCGCGAGCGCGTGCAGTGGGTGCTCGGAGAGCAGGCGCTGCTGCCGCGCCTGGCGGTGCGCGAGCGGGTCGACCTGCTGCACAGCCTCGCCTCGACCGCGCCGCTGCGCGGGCGCTTTCGACGTGTCGTGACGGTGCACGACTTGATCTACGAGCGCTACCCCGAGGCGCACTCCGGCCTGCGCGGCAAGGGCATGCGCATGCTCGTGCCGCGCGCCGCGCGCCACTCCGACCGGGTGATCGCCGACTCGCAGAGCACGCGCGATGACCTGGTGCAGCTGCTCGGGCTCTCGCCGCAGCTGATCGACGTCGTTCCGCTCGGGCTCGGTGCCGTGCAGCGGGCGACGCCGCTGTCGGAGGGCGAGACGCGCGCGCGCTTCGAGCTGGGCGAGCGCCAGGTGCTGCTCAGCCTGTCGGCCAAGCGCGCGCACAAGAACCTACTCGCCCTGATCGACGCACTCGCCCTGATCGACGCGGCCGAGCGCCCGTTGCTCGTGCTGCCGGGCTACGCCACCCCCCACGAGCAGCAGCTGCGCGAGCGCGCGGGCGCGCTCGGCGTGCAGCGCGATGTGCGCTTCCTGCATTGGATCTCGCCCGAGGAGCTCGAGGGCTTGTGGCGGGTGGCGAGCGCATTCGTGTTCCCCTCGCTGTATGAGGGCTTTGGGCTGCCCGTGCTCGAGGCGATGGCCCGCGGCGTGCCGGTGGCCTGCTCGAACGCCTCCTCGCTACCGGAGGTGGCGGGCGACGCCGCGCTGCTGTTCGATCCGCACAGCGTCGAGCAGATCGCCGGTGCCATCGCGCGTCTGATCGGAGACGTGGCGCTGCGCGGAGATGTGGCGCTGCGCGAGCGCCTCGTCTCCCGCGGTCGCGAGCGCGCCGGGCGGTTCACGTGGGAGCGCGCGGCGCGCCTGACGCTGGACAGCTACGCGCGCGTGCTCGGCCCGGGAGTGGCCGGCGACTGGGCGGTGGCGACAGGCTCGTCGGCGCCGCTGCGCGAGCCCGGCTCGTCGTAGCTTGCCGCGACTGTGCGCAGTGAGGACTCGAGCGACAGGCGCTCGGCGTTCTGCACGAACCACTCGGCGGTGCTCGCGCGCAGGTCCACGCCGCCGGCGTGCACGCGCTCGATCGCAGCGGCGATCGCCGACGGGTCCGAGCGCTCGGCGATCGTGCCGTTGACGCCCTCCTCGATCAGCTCGGTGGCGGCGTTGTCCTCGCCGGCGACGACGACGCTCGGCGTGCCGCGAGCGGCGGCCTCGACGACGACCATGCCGTAGCCCTCGCGCCGCGAGGGCAGCAGCAGGCACATCGCGCTGCGCATCTCGCGGTCGACTGTCGCGCCGTCGGCGAAGCCGGGCGCCGTGACGCGATCGCCCAGGCCGTGCTCGGCGATCGCCTGCTCGAGCGCGGCATGCTCGGGACCGTCGCCGAGGAACTCGCCGCGCAGACCGTCGATCCGCTCGGCGGCAAGCGCGATCGCGGCGACTCCCAGCGGAGCTTGCTTCTCGGCGATCATGCGCCCGGCGAACAGCACCAGCGGCGCCGTGGGGACGGCTTGCGCGGGCGGCGCGGCGTGCTCGGCGTAGAGGCCGCGCAGCACGGTCACGGGGTCGCGCATGCCCTCCTCGCGCAGCCGCTTGGCATGCAGCTCGGAGAAGCAGAAGGCGCGCTGGCGCACCCGCGCGCAGAGACGCTGCACGAGCGATCCCAGCCGCCCTCCCGGGCCGCCGAGGTAGTCGCGCCAGTAAGAGTCGCTCCACACCTCGAACCAGTCGCTCTCCAGCGTGTAGCCGTGCACGCGCCCGGCAAGGGCCGCCGACAGCAGCGAGAAGTAGGGGAAGGCGCACGTGTGCACGACGTCGTAGCGCCGACCGCGGCGCAGCAGGTGCGCCAGCACGCCGATCCCGAACACCAGCGGCGGCAGGATCCGCCGCCGCCCCCCGGACGTGTACAGCGCCATGCGCGGCCCCGCGGTGATCACGCGCACGCGCTCGTCCAGGTCGAGGCGCTCGCCGCGCGGCCACTGGCGCAGCGTCAGATAGGTCACCTCGTGCCCCTCCTGCGCGAGCCGTTCGGCGAGATTGCGAAACCAGCGCTCGCCGCCGCCGATCGTGTATGGGAACAGGCAGTCGTAGATGATGCAGACGCGCATAGCGGATAGCATCATCGCGAATCCGCCACTTTCCGCCCGCCCGGGCGTTATAACCGCTTGACCGTGTTCGGCCCGGATTCCCAGGCGCCGAGCCGCCGCCGCTCATGAGCACAGCTGTTCAGACAATGCCCCCCGCCCGCGCGGACGCCGAGGAGCGCTCGACGCCACTGGTGTCGGTCGTGATCCCCTGCCTGAACGAGGCCGAGAACATCGAGGCCTGCGTGAGAGCAGCGCTCGACGCGCTGAAGCGCATGGGCGTGCCAGGCGAGGTGGTCGTCGCCGACAACAGCTCCGATGACGATTCGGCGCGGCTGGCCGAGCGCGCCGGGGCGCACGTCGTGGTCGAGCGCCGCCGCGGCTATGGCAGCGCCTACCTCGCCGGCTTCGCGGCATCTCGCGGCCGCTACATCGTGATGGCCGATGCCGATCTCACCTACGACTTCAACGAGATCCCGCGCTTCGTCGACGAGCTCGAGAAAGGCGCCGAGATGGTGATCGGCGATCGCATGGACAACATCCACCCCGGGGCGATGCCGTGGCTGCATCGCTATATCGGCAACCCGATCCTCACGGGTCTGCTGAACCTGTTCTTCCGCACCGGCATCAGCGACGCTCACTGCGGCATGCGCGCCCTGCGCCGCGACGTGCTGGCGCGCCTGGACCTGCGCACGACCGGCATGGAGTTCGCCTCGGAGATGGTGATCCGAGCCTCCAAGGAGAACTTGAAGATCGCCGAGTTCCCGATCGAGTACCACCCGCGCGGCGGCGAGAGCAAGCTGTCGAGCTTCCGCGACGGCTGGCGCCACCTGCGCTTTCTCCTGGTGCACAGCCCGAACCACCTGTTCATCGTGCCGGGCGCCGTGCTCGCCGGGCTGGGCACCTTGATCATCCTGATCGTCGAGACGGGGCTCGACCTGTTTGGGCGTCAATGGGGCGTGCACGCGATCATCGGCGGCGCGCTGCTGATGATCGTCGGCACGCAGGTGCTCGCGCTCGGGCTCTGCGCTCATGCGTACGGGACGTATTTCATGAGCGAGCGCGATCCCTGGTTCGACCGCATGCGCGCGCGCTTTCGCCTGGAGCACGGTCTGCTGCTGGGCGGGCTGTTCATGCTGGTCGGACTGGCCCTCGCGGCGGTGATCCTGATCAGCTGGATCGCGCACGGGTTCGGCTCGCTGTCCTACGAACGTCTCGCCGTCGTGGCCGCTTCGGTGCTGATCGTCGGCATCCAGATCTTCTTCTCCTCGTTCCTGCTGAGCATCCTTGGACTGCGCCGGGAAAACCGCAGCAGCTAGCGCCGGCGCGTCCGCACGCGCATGAGCTACCTCGCGGTCGTCCTGCTGTTCCCGGCGCTGCTCGCCGTGCTCTCGCTCGGCAGCGGCCTGCTCGTCGGTCGGCTGACCGGCGCCCGGCTGCCCGCGCTGCTGCTGCTGCCGATCGGCTTCGCCACGCTGGTGCTCGTCTCGCAGTTCACCACGCGGGACTCGTTCACGGCGCCGCTCACGCCGTGGCTGCTGCTCGCGCTCGCGCTGCTCGGGCTGGGGCTCGCCCGCGGCGAGCTCGTCGAGCGCTGGCGTCTGCGCGGGAGCGGCTGGAGTTGGCTCTGGTGCCCGCTCGCGGCTGTGGCCGTCTACGCGATCGTCAGCGCCCCGCTGATCGCCGCCGGGCGGCTGACGTTCCCCGGCTACCTGCTCGACACGACGGGCGCGGTGCAGCTGATGGGCGCCGAGTGGCTGCTGCACCACGGCAACGACTTCAGCTCGGTCGCCGGCATCCCGGCGTACGGCACGACGCTGAACGCCTACTTCGGCAACGGCTACCCCTCGGGCGCGCATACGGCGCTGGCCTCGGTCGGATGGCTCTCGGGGCAGGACCTGCTGTGGCTGTACTCGCCGTTCCAGGCGTTTGATCTGGCGATCACGGCGCTCGTGCTGATGTTCGTCGCGATGCGCGCCGGGCTCGGGCGCTTTGCGGCTGCTGTGGCTGGGCTCGTGGCGGCGATCCCTGCGCTCGTCTACTCCTACGCGCTGATGGGCTCGATCAAGGAGCTGACGGCGTTGCCGATGCTCGTGCTGATGGGGGCGCTGCTGACGATCGCGCGGCCGCTGGCGCGTAGCTGCGGGCTGCGCGCGACGTTGCCGTTCGCCGTCGCCGCAGCGGGGGCGATCGGTGCGATCGGCATCGCCGCGACGCCGTGGATCGGCCTGTTCGGCGCCGCCGCGCTGCTGAGCGCCATCCCGATCGCGACGCGACGCGACGCGCTGCGCTTCGTCCTGGCCGGAGCGGTGCTCGTCGCCGTGGTGGCGCTGCTGGCGCTGCCGACGCTGCTCTCGCTGTCGAAGACGCTGGCGCTCGCGGAAGGCGTCTCGGCGTCCAACGCCCAGGCGGTCAACGACCCGGGCAACCTGCTTCGCCCGCTGCGCTTCGTGCAGTCGCTCGGCGTCTGGCTGGGCGAAACGCACCGACTGGACCCGCGCTATCTCAACCAGACCTACATCGGCATCGGCATCGTGATCGTGGCCATCGCGGCCGGCCTCATCTGGCTGCTGCGCCGCCGCGCGTGGGCGGTCCTCGCCTTCATCGCGATCTCGTTCGTGGCACGGCTCGTGCTCGTGCGCCACGGCACGGAGTGGGCCGACGCGAAGCTGCTCGTGCTGCTCTCGCCGGTGCTGCTGCTGCTCGCGATGATCGGCGCGTGGAGCGCGATCGGCTCCGGCGGGGCGGGGCGACTGTTGCTGATGGCCGCCGTGGCCGCGGGGGTGATCGCCTCCGACGCGCTCGCCTACCATGGGACGAACACGGCGCCCACCGGGCGTTACTCCGAGCTGCGCACGATCGGCGTGGACTATGCGCGCGAGGGGCCCGCGCTGACCCCCGACTTCGACGAATACGCGCTCTACCTGCTGCGCGATTCGCGCCCGACCGGTCCGGGCTTCGGCTACGCCGGGCCGTTCACGTTCTCCCGCCCGCAGGGTGCGTCGTACGGACACAGCTACGACCTCGACGACATCGGCGCGGCGAGCGTGCAGCGCTTCCCGCTGATCGTGATGCGCCGCTCGCCCGAACGCAGCCGCCCGCCCTCCGACTACACGCTGCTCAGGCGCGGGAGTTTCTACGAGGTGTGGCGCCGCGCCGGCGAGCAGCCCGAGCTGCACGTCGGCCTGGGCAATCCGGTCGAATACCAGGCGGCGGCGGTGCCGTCGTGTCGCGAGCTCGGCGAGCTCGCGCGTCGCGCTGAGCGGATCGGGGGACGGCTGGCGGTCGCCCCGCGCCCGCTGAACGTCGCGGCGAGCCTGACCGGCGCGGTGCACTCGCCGACGATCGCCGAGATCACCGACCTCGAGGGCCGTCGCGAGCTCGGCTTCAACGGTCCCGGGCGGATCGAGACGGGCGCGCAGGTGCGACACGCGGGCGTCTACGAGCTATGGCTCGGAGGCAGCATCGACAGCCGCGGCGTGCGCGTCCTCGTCGACCACCGGCTGGTGGGCGAGCCCTCGGCGCAGTCGGGCGACGACGCCAACGTGGTGGCGGTGGCGAGACTCAGCCTGAGCGCGGGTCATCACGACATCCAGCTGGTGCGTCGCGGAGGCGGCCTGCAGCCCGGCAACAACGCCGGCACGGTGATCGACGGGATCGTGTTCGAGCCCGTCGCGGCCGAGCTTCAACAGGTGCAGCAGCTCGACCCGCGCGCATGGCGCTCGCTGTGCGGGCGCCCGCTCGACTGGGTCGAGTTGCTCAGGCGCTCCTGAGCGCGGTCGCTTCGCGCTCGCGCAGCGCGTGGCGCAAGCCCGCTTCGACCTCGTCCGTGGCGTGCTCCCACGTGTGCGCGGCGACGAACTCGAGCCCGGCGCGCGAGCGCTGCGCCCATAGCTCGCGGTCGCGCAGCAGCCGCTGCAGCGCGGCCGCGATCGCGTCGGGGTCAAGCGGCGCCAGCTCGAGCGCGCCGTCCTCGCCGAAGATCGACTCTGCGCTGACGCCCTCGAGCTCGACGCACGGCAGGCCGCACGCGAGCATCTCCTTCGGCATCAGCGAGAAGTTGGTCAGCGACAGGCACAGGCCGACGGTCGACTCTGAGTAGAGCCGTGCCAGCTGGCGCGTGGAGAGCACGCCTAGGTGCTCGTAGGGGAAGGCGGCGTGCAGCGGCTTGTCGGTGCCGAACAGGACGATTCGCGCCTCGGGCATGCGCCGGTGCAGCTCGGCCAGCGCCATCATCCCGATCGGCACGGCACGCCGCGGCGTGGAGTGCCGCGCGTAATAGAGCACCGTGTCCGTCCTGCGCTCGATCTCCAGCGGGCGGTAGGTGCTCCCGTCGACGCCGAGCTGGAAGGCGTCGGCGTCGGCGCCGTAGCGCTCGCGCAGCAGATCGCGCAGCCACGGGCTCGCGGCGATGCAGTGCAGCCCGTGCCGGTAGGTGTCTTCGGCGAGGACGCGCTCGGTCGAGGTCGCGTAGAACTCGGGCTCGTGGTCGTTGACGACGTAGGCGCGGGCGCGGCACCGGTCGAGGCCGAGGATCGCGTGGACGGTCTGCCAGCCGGTGGCGATCGCCACGTCGGCCCCCTGCCACGCCTCGAAGCCCTTGTAGACCGGCCCCTCGAAGCGCGCGAAGAACTCGTTGATGTCGTGGCGCAGGACGGCGGGCCAAACGTCGCGCATATGCCCCTGGTAGTCGGCCAGCCAGACGCTGCACGCGTGTCCGCGCTGCTCCAGGCGGGAGAAGATCTGAAACAGCGTGTTGTGCCCGCCGCTGCCGCGCGTGAACGGCGGGATCACGAGCGCCAGGCGCAGCCGCTCGCGCTCGGCCATGCCCGGCTGCGGGTCGAGCAGCGGACGTGCGCCGTCGCGCCAGACCTGCGCGACCACTTCGTAGTCTTCGCGCTGGAGCATCTTGTCGATGTGCTCGGCCGGCGGCAGCGCACCGCCGCCGCGCTGCCGGCCCGTCGCTTTGGCCGGGCCGGCACCGTTGCTGCTCGCATCGTCGCGTCGCTCGAGCGAGAGCATCCGCTGAAGCGGCGCCGGCACGCGTTCGGCGCGTGAACCGATCGCCGAGAACACGCGGCGCCCGCCATGGTGAAGCGCGGCTCGCGCGGTCCAGGCGGCTCGCTCGGCGGCCGGCATCTGCTGCGCGGCCATCCAGCGCCGGTCGGCCGCGAGCGAGCGGCGCACGCCGGCGATCGAGCTGCGCAGGCCGAACGGCTCGATGTGCCCTGAGCTCTCGCGCAGTCCGCGGTACTCGTCGAAGTAGCGGCGCATGAACTCGACAGCGCCGTAGTCGTGCGCATGCAGCACGGCCGCGCGCGGGTGGTAGACCTTGCCCCAGCCGACGCTGAGCATGTCGGCGCCGAAGGCCTGATCCTCGGAGTAGGCGACGTCGCGGAAGCGGACCTGCTCCCAGCAGGCGCGCGCGTAACAGGCGTTGACGTTGGAGAGGAAGCTGCTGTCGCCGGCGCGTTGCAGCACCGGCTCGCCGTCCGCGGAGAAGCCCGCGAAGAACTCGGTCAGCTCACGGGCGATCATCGGGCTCGTGTCGGGGCGAGGCAGATGCGGCCCGTAGGCGGCGCCGACGTGCTCCGCCAGCGAGAAGGCCTCGCGATAGGCGTCGAGCCAGCCCGGGCACGGCGTGGCGTCTTGGGTGAGGAAGCAGATCAGCTCGCCGGAGGTGTGCTCGGCGGCGAGGTTGCGTGTGCGCCCGTGCGAGAACTCGCCGGGGGCGATCTCGAGCACCCGCGCGCCGGCCGCGCGGGCGATCTCCAGCGAGCGGTCGCGCGAGCCGGAGTCGATGACGAGCGTCTCCTCTACGCCCTCGCGCGTAAGCGCGTCGAGCAGCTCGGCCAGATAGCGCTCGCCGTCCTTGACGGGTATGACGACCGAGACCGAGCGGCTCATCGCCCGGAGAGGCGCCGCTTGAGCTGCTTCAGCCGCCGGTAGACAGTGCGCATGCCTTTCAGCAGCAGGCGCAGCTGCTCGGCGCCCGGCCGCTGCATTGCGCGGTTGAGGTCGATGTGCAGGCGGTCGAGCCAGTAGGCGCGCTGCTGCCACTCGGCGACGGCGGCGTTGGCGCGCGCCTGCACCTCGACGAGCTCGGCTTCGAGCGCGGCGACTCGCTTGCGCAGCAGCTCGATCTCGCCCTGCGCCTGCTCGCCAGGGGTATCGCTGCTGCTTGTGGGCGTCGTCTCCATCACAGGTTCTCCGAGATCAGCGGTGCCTCGCGGTTGAAGTACCACAGCCCGAGCGCGAACAGGCCGAAGACGATTCCCAGCGGGATCAGCAGACGCGGAGCGCCGCCGAGCGCCGCGACGACCGATGGGGCGTGAGTGTCGAGCAGGGCCTTGCGCGCCTGAGTGAGGATCGCGCCGAGCGGGTTCAGCACGAGAATCCGCGAGAACGGCAGGCCGAACAGCGAGTGGCCGGGGACGGTCTGGATCGTGTAGAGGATCGGCGTCGCGTAGAAGAGGATCTGCGAGATCACTTCCCAGATCGGCTGGATGTCGCGGAAGCGCACGTAGAGCGCCGACAGCAGCATGCCGATCCCCGTGGAGATGATCACGAGCAGGCCGAGCAGGAGCGGCAGCTCGAACCAGCTCCACATCGGCGTGACGCCGCTGAGCAGGATGAACGCGAACACGACGATCAGGTTCATGCACAGGTTGAAGAAGCAGAACAGCGCGACCGAGAGCGGCACGACCAGGCGCGGGAAGCGCACCTTGCGCAGCAGGTTCTCGCGGCCGACGAGGCTCTGAACCGAGCCGGAGGTGGTTTCCTGGAAGTAGGTGAAGAGGATGATCGACTCGAGCAGGTACTCGGGGTAGTGGGGGACCTGCCCGCCCTTCGGCTTGAACAGCACCGTGAACACGAACAGCAGCACGCCGAAGAACATCAACGGTCGCACGAGCGTCCAGACGTAGCCGAACACCGAGCCGAAGAAGCGCAGCTTGAATTCGGTGCGCGCGAGCATGAACGTAAGCGACCAGAAGCGATGCAGCCCGCCGCCGAGCGCGGAAGGGCCATACACGCGATGACTCGCCGCCGGTCGCTGCGTGGGCGGCGTGGCGCCGACGACCCCTTCCCCGGCGCTCACTTGCGCTCCAGGCTGATCTCGACCGGCAGCTCGAGGATGCCGCCGCTGGCGGTCCCATGGACCATGATCGACGCCATGTCCTGAACCATCGCGAGCGCCTGATCGCCGGTGCCCTCGCGCGCCAGCGACGGCGTCACCAGGTAGCGACTGGGCGTCAGCCAGTTGGGCAGCGCGAACTTGGCGATCACCGTTTCCCCGCCCTTGTAGGAGCCGCTGGCGTGACCGTGCTGATCGGAGCGCGCAACGATGATCGTGTGGCCGAGATCGGTGCGCACGGTCACCGCGAAGACCGGCTCGCGCAGGTCCTCTCCGAGCCGCGCCTCGAAGCAGATCGTGAGCGGCTCCTCCTGGCTGGCACTGACGATCCGCTCGCCCTGCTCGTTCTCGAACCACGCGTCGGCGATCGCCGTGCCGCTCGCCGTGTGGCTCTCCTCCGGCGCGTCGTGGGCGAGCTTGCCGAAGTTCAGCTCGTGGTAGGCGCGTCCTATCTCACGCGGCTCGCCGAGCTTGGTCATGCGGCCGTGCTCCATCAGCATGGCGCGGTCGCAGAAGCGCTCGACCGAGTGCATGTCGTGCGAGACGAACACGATCGTCCTGCCTTCGCGCTTGAGCCGGAAGAACTCCTCGAAGCACTTCTGCTGGAAGGCGGCGTCGCCGACGGCGAGCACCTCGTCGATCAGCAGGATCTCGGCGTCGACCTGGATCGCGGTCGCAAAGGCCAGGCGCACGAGCATGCCCGAGGAGTAGTTCTTCAGGCGCATGTCCATGAACCCCTCGAGCTCGGCGAAAGCGACGACATGGTCGAAGCGCTCCAACGCTTGCTTGCGGCTGAGCCCGAGCATGATCGCGTTGATCACGACGTTGTCGCGCGCGTTGAGGTCGGGGTTGAAGCCGACGCCCAGCTCGATGAACGGCGACAGGCGCCCCGCGATCGAGATGCGCCCGCTGTCGACCCCGTAGATCCCGGCGATGCACTTCAGCAGCGTGCTCTTGCCGCTGCCGTTGCGTCCGACGATGCCGAAGAACTCGCCCTCTGCGATCTCGAGCGAGATGTCCTGGACGGCGTGGAGCTCGTCGTAGGTGATGCTGCGGAAGGGGTGCAGCGCGCGCTCCTTCAGCGTGGAGTACTGCTGGTGGGGCAGGCGGAAGGTCTTGCTCACCTGCTCGACCGAGACGGCCGCCGGCGCCGCCGGCGCAGTGCCCTCCGGCGTGGCCGCTGGGCGTGAGATGGTGGTCGACAAGGTCAGTGAACGCTAGCAACGGGTCGCGCGCTTTCGGCGCCCACCTGCCCTCAAACGCGCTGCAGCACGTATACGTCCTGGTTCTCCTGGTTACGTCCGGGGGCAAATTCAAGTACACGCCAGCGGGGGCAGAGTTGCGCGAGCAGCCACTCCGGCGAAATGAACGCGGTGCCCCAGTCGGGGTTGACGACGCCCCAATCGCCCTCCTCGCCGAACTCGGGCGCGTACCACACGCCGCTGCGATAGAGCGCGCCGATGATTTCGTCAGACTGCGACGGCGAGCGCAGTGCGAGCTGGGCGTAGAGCGCGATAGCGCTCATGCCGTGCGTAGTGCACACCAGATGACCGCCGGGGCGGATCAGGCGGTGCATCTCCTCGAACCAGCGCAGGCCGAGCTGCGGCGCGAAGTGCGACCAGATCGAGATTGCGTAGGCGAGGTCCAGCGAGCCGTCCGCCAACGGCACGGGTGGTTCGTCGCCGTTGGTGAAGAACTCGATCTCGGGCAGGTTTTCACTGGCCCATTCGATCGCCGGCCCGTTGGGGTCGCAGCCGTGCCAACGGACGTTCGGATAGGCCGCTGCAAGCACGCGCACCACGCGCCCGGAGGAGCAGCCGAAGTCGAGGGCCGAGTCGACGTTGGCGATGTCCACGCCGACGCTCGCGAGCGCATCGAAGACCAGGTCGGCCTCGTACAGGCCTCCCGCAGCGGCGCTTGGACCGCGCGCCATCACGTGCACCCGCTCGGGCGGAAGTGCCTGTGAGAGGCCGCTCTTGCGCTCCACCGCGGGAGCTCCGAGCCACAGCCCGAAGGAGAGGATCATGTGGCGCCGCGCGCCGGGGTCGGTGGTCTGCGCGTAAATCGGCTGCAATTCTTCTGACTGCGAGATCAGGCGCTCCACCTCGGCCACGTCCTCGGCGTTCAGCCGTCCGTGCAGCACGCTGCTGACGCCAGTGGCGTGCACGGCATGGGCACCCGGGCGCAACTCGCGCACGAACCGTCCCGGGGCGCCGGGCGGCGGCCCGGGCGGGGCGGCCTCCTCGACGGGCTCGCCGGTCTCCTCCTCGACCGTCGCGAGTGGCTCCACGGGCGCCTCCTCGACGGCCTCTTCCGCCGGCGGCTGGGGTCGCCCACCGATCAAGCGTGCGAGCCGGCGGCGGTCGATCGACCCTCTCATGGCCGGGGAAGCTAGCAGGCGCTCGTTTGGAGTCGCGCCCTTCGCGGGCGCCCCGAGCCGTGCACGTGACACGGTAGATCGCGCTGGTGCACGCCTATAGAATCGAGCTGTGCGCGCCTGTACGATCGTCAGCCGTGGCTCGCTCGCGCACGCCCGTGTTCTGGGGCGAGCGCTGAGCACCCACCTTCCCGACGTGCCGCTGAGCGTGATCGTGATCGACGGCGAGCCCGGCCAGGACGAGCACGTCGATGGGGCCGAGCTGATCGACGCGCAGTCTCTGCTCGGCAGTGGCTTCGGCCTGCTCGCGGCGAGCAATCCACCAGCTGCACTGGCCACGGCACTGCTCGGCCCGGTGATGCGAGAGCTACTGCGAGCGCACGAGTACGTCGTCTACCTAGGCTCAGGGCTGCGGCTGCTGGCCGCGCCCGATGCGCTTTTTGAGCTGTCCTCAGAGCACGAGGTGGCCGTCGTCGCTCGTCAGCGAGCTGCGCCGGGAGCATCCGTCGCGGCAGCGGCGCTCGCCGACGGTGCGATCAGCACGCAGTTCCTCGGCATGCACAGCGGCCCCTGCGCGTTGCAGCTGCTGGACGCGTGGCCGGCGCGTTTCCCCAGCGAGGGGGATGGCGGGACGGCGGCGGTGCGCGACTGGTTCGACGGAATCGTCGCCACGGCGTGCGATGTCGCCGTGCTGCGCTCGAGTGGATATGGCCTGGACGCGCGATCGCATCCGCTTGTCCGGGCGAGGCCGACGGCGCCCGTCGGCGAGCGCGACGGCGACGGCTTGGAGCTCGACGGCGAGATGGTTGTGGCAGTCGACGTGGGGGAGCTCGACCCGCGCGATCCAGCGGGCGCGCTGGAGGACTCCGGCGGCTCTGTGCTCGTGGCCACGCCGCCGCTGGCGCACCTGCTTGAGCGCCACGTCGCCGACCTGCTCGCAGCGGGCTGGTCGGAGGATGCCGGCACCCTGCCTCCATTGTCCGCGTTGGCGGATGGGCTGAAGCTGACGGACACGGTACGTGCGCTCCTGGTCGAGGCGGTTGAGCGCGAAGCGGTTCGCTCCTCGCCTTTCACCGAGGACGGCCGCCGCGAGCTCTACCGCTATTTCGGGGAGTCGGACGAGCGCGGGCGGCAGGCGGGCCTGACGCGACTGCACATGGCGATCTACGAGCGTCGTGCCGATCTGCGCGAGGGCTACGAGCACATCCCCGGGCCCGACAGCGCCGGCTTCGCGGGCTGGCTATGCGCGCACGGTGTCGAGCAGGAGGGCCTCGTGCCCGAGCTGCTCCCCCCGGCACCCGAGCTGGCCTACCGAGACGCGGACCCGCACGTCGGCGAGGACGAGCCGCTGCTGGGGGCCAACGTGGTCGGCTTCTTCACGAGCGAGCTCGGCGTCGGCGAGGCGGCCCGGCTGCTCGTGTCGGGACTCGACGCCGCCGGTGTGCCGGCGCTGCCGATTCAGGGCGAGCTCGCGCCTCCGAGTCGCCAGTCCGCTGAGTTCGCCTACGCGGCGATCGACCAGGCCGCCTACCCGATCAACATCCTCTGCATCAACGGCGATGGCGTGCCGGTGTTCGCGCGCGAAGCGGGACGCGGGTTCTTCGAGGGCCGCTTCACAGTCGCGCTGTGGTGGTGGGAGGTAGGGGAGCCGCCCCAGAGCTGGGCTCCCGCGTATGAGTTCGTGGACGAGGTGTGGGTAGCCTCGCAGCACCTCTACGATGTGATCGCGCCCTCGTGTCCTGTGCCCGTCGTGCGCGTCACGCTTCCGGTCGCTACCCCGAGCTTTGCGGCGCGCAGCCGAGCGCAGCTGGGCCTGCCCGAGGACGGCTTCCTGTTCCTCTACCTGCACGACTACCACTCGGTGCCGGCGCGCAAGAATCCGCTTGGGCTGATCGAGGCCTTCCGCCGGGCGTTCCCGGAGCCCGGCGAGGCGAAGCTCGTGGTCAAGTCGCTGAACTCGCGCAGCCGCCCGCTCGAGCACGAGCGAGTGGCGCTGGCAGCGGCTGGGCGTGAGGACATAACGCTGCTCGATGCCTACCTCGACGACGACGAGAAGAACGCGATGATAGCGGCGTGCGACTGCTACGTCTCGCTGCACCGCTCCGAGGGTCTCGGCCTGACCCTGGCGGAGGCGATGCTGCTCGGCAAGCCGGTGATCGCGACCGCCTATGGCGGCACGCTCGAGTTCATGAACGAGCGCAACTCCTACCTGGTCGACTGGAAGCCGGTCGCGGTCGGCGAGCGCGCCTATCCGTACCCGGCCGACGCTCAGTGGGCGGAGCCCGACCTCGACCACGCCGCTTCCTTGATGCGCGGCGTCGTCGCCGATCCCGACGAGACCCATGAACGCGGCCAGCTCGCACGGCGCGAGGTCTGCCAGCGCCACTCCGCCGCGGAGGCCGGCGAGACGATGGCGCGGCGCCTGGGCGTGATCCGCAAGCGCATGCGCGAGCAGGGCGCGAAGTCGCTCAACCTCGCGCACCTGCCGCCCCCGGAGAGCCCGGACCGGGTGATGGGGCTGATCGAGAGCTCGCCGCTGGTCGAATGGGGCAGCGGGCGTCTCGCTCACTGGCGCTGGCGGGCCCAGCAACCGCTCGCCGAATGGGCGAAGGAGTACGTCGACCATCAGCGTCGCATCGACGCCGAGACGCAGTTGGCGATCGAGCGCCTCGCGCAGGGCCTACAGGAGATCGCTCAGGCCCTGCACGACCAGCAGAATGCCTACTACGCCGAGACGCTCGCGCTCGTGCGTCGCCTGCGCGCCGATCTGGCGCAGCTCCAACGACGTCGAGCGCCAAGCCGCGCCGAGGGCGAGGGGGACGCGCCGGACGTGGGCTCGGCTGCCAACCCGGCGGATAGCATGAGGACTCGCTAGTGCTTGCGCCAACGGACATCGCCGCGGCCGACGCGGCCGAAGGCGATCCCCGCACGGAGCTGATCGCGGCGCGCCTGCGGCAGGGCATCCTCAGCGCCAAGCCGCCGATCGACGCGCGCATGCCGTCATTCGCGTTCGAGCACCTGATGGACGGCGACGCGGGGCACCTGCACCGCGCCCACAACTTGCTGGACCTTCCGATCGAGTCGCAGCGCCCGCTCGTCGGCCCACTGCTCGTCAGGCTCAAGCGCTCGCTCTTGCGGATGCTGCATCCGCTACCGGAGGTGCAGACCGGCTGGAACGCCGCGAACGCCCGCACGGTCGGCCTGCTGATCCACCAGATGGCCGCCCAGGCGCGCAACATCGAGTTGCTCGAACAGCAGATCGCCGACCTGCAAGAGAAGCTGGATCGGTGACCGCGGTGTCCCACCGGCGCCGGGTCGAGCTCCCCACCCCGCGCGCGTGAGAGTCCTCATCGCCACGACATACGTGCCCTTCGTCGAGGGAGGGTCGAGGATCATGGTGCGCGACCTCACGCGCGCCCTGCGCGAGCACGGCCACGAGGTCGATACCGTGGAGATCCCGTTCGTATCCGCTTGGGAGCAGATGCTCGAGCAGATGCTGGCGATCCGCATGCTCGACGTAAGCGCGAGCTCCGAGGTGCTGATCGCCATTCGCACGCCCAGCTACCTGCTGCGCCATCCCAACAAGCGGCTCTGGTTCATCCACCACCATCGCGGCGCCTACGACCTGTGGGGCACGCAGTGGCAGGACATCCCGGCGACGCCCGAGGGGCTGTCGGTGAGGCGCTCGATCGTCGCGGCGGACGATCGCTACCTCCGCGAGGCTCGGCGCATATTCACCAACTCGCAGATCGTCAGCGACCGGCTGCGCGAGTTCAACGATCTCGACAGCGAGGTGCTCTACCCCCCGCTCGGAGAACCCGACAGGTTCGTCTGCCGTCCGGCCGAGGACTACTTCTTCTATCCGTCGCGGATCCTCGGCCACAAGCGCCAGCTGCTGACGGTGCAGGCCGCGGCTCGGATGCAGAGCGGCGCGCGCTTGGTGATCGCCGGCGTGCCCGACGACGAGAACCAGCTGAGCGCGCTCGAACGCGAGATCGACGAGCAGGGCCTGCACGGGCGCGTCGAGCTGATGCCGCGCTGGATCAGCGAGGAGGAGAAGGCGAGCCTGATCGCGGGCAGCATCGGCGTGCTGTACGTGCCGTTCCTCGAAGACTCCTACGGCTACGTGACGCTGGAGGCCTTCCAGGCGCACAAGCCGGTGGTCACCTGCAGCGACTCGGGAGGGACGCTCGAGCTGATCGAAGACAGCGTCAACGGCGTCGTGGCCGCGCCCGAGCCCGCCGCGCTCGCCGCTGCGATGGATCGCCTTCACGCCGACCCCACAGCGGCGGCGCAGATGGGGCGCCGCGCGCACGAGACGTTGCTGCACAAGCGGATCGACTGGAACCACGTCGTGTCGAGCCTCGTGGGATGAGGATCGCGATCGTCAACAACCAGGCGCCGTTCGTGCGCGGGGGGGCCGAGCTGCTCGCCGAGTGGCTGCAGAGCAAGCTGCAGCAGCACGGGCACGAGGCGGAGCTGGTGCGGATCCCCTTCCAGTGGAACCCGGCGGAGCGCATCGTCGATCACATGCTCGCCGCGAGGCTGGTCCGGATCGAGCGCGCCGATCGCGTGATCGCCTTCAAGTTCCCTGCCTACTACGTACCCCACGACGACAAGGTGCTGTGGTTGCTGCACCAGTTCCGCCAGGCCTACGACCTCTGGGGAACGCCTTTTCAGGGAATTCCCGATACCCCCGCTGGACACCGAATCAGGGAGGCGATCGTGGCTGCTGACCGCACGTACCTGAAAGAGGTCAGTCACATCTACACCAACTCGAAGGTGGTGGCGCACCGCCTACGGACCTACAGCGGGCTGGACGCGGAGCCGCTGTTCCCGCCGCTGCTCGACGCGAGCCCGTTCCGAAGCGAGGGCTATGGCGACTACTTCTTCTTCCCCAGCCGCATCAACGCCGTCAAGCGCCAGCACTTGGCGGCTGAAGCGATGGCCCAGGTGCCGAGCTCGACCAGGCTGGTGATCGCCGGGCCGCCGGACACGCCGGGCGATCTCGCCCGGCTGCGCGAGGTGATCGCCGCGCATGGGCTCGAGCACCGGGTTGAGGTGATCCCGCGCTGGATCAGCGAGGAGGAGAAGATCGAATTGCTCGCGGGCGCACGCGGCGTGATCTACATCCCGCTCGGCGAGGACTCCTACGGCTACGTGACGCTCGAGGCGTTCCACGCGAGCAAGCCGGTCATCACGCTGGCCGACTCCGAGGGCACGCTCGAGCTGATCGCCGATCGTCACAACGGACTCGTCGCGGCGGGCCTGCGCGAGCTGGCCGACGCGATCGACGAGCTCGCCGTCGACCGCGGTCTTGCGGAACGGATGGGCGAGAACGCCAAGGAGACGATCGCAGAGCTGGACATCTCCTGGGATCGTGTCGTGAGGTGCCTAGCCGGATGAAGATCGCCTGGTTCACGCCCTTCCACGTGGAGAGCGCGATCGGCGAGTTCAGTCGCCACGTGACCGACGAGCTTGCCCGCGTGGCCGACGTCGAGCTCTGGGTGCCCGGCGACGGGCCGCTGCTCGAAAGCGAGCTGCCGATGGTCGGATTCAACGCCGACTCGCCGCACCTCAGCGACCTGCACCAGTACGACGCGATCGTCTACAACCTCGGCAACCACCTCGCCTTCCACGGCGAGATCTACAAGGTCTCGGCCGCGCACCCGGGCGCGGTGATCTTGCACGACCGCGCGCTGCACCACCTGTTCGCCGATCTGTGGTTGACCGGCGAGCACCCGGAGCCGGTTCGCTACATCCAGGCGATGGGCGCCTACTACGGAGCCGACGGCGCGAGCGTTGCGCAGGAGTCACTGCAGGGTGGGCGCCGCCCGGTCTGGGAGTCCGAGCAGGACCTGCTGCGCTACCCGCTCTATGAGCAGAGCATCGCGGGCGCGCTGGGCGTCGTCACGCACTCCCAGGGTCAGGCGCTGGACGTCGCGCAGCGCTGGCTGGGCCCGGTGGCGGCGCTGCGACTGCCGTGCTACCGCGAGACGCTCGCATGCGCCGCGCGAGCGCCGCGCGCCGCGCCGAGTGAGCGGCTGCGCCTGCTGACCGTCGGCCACGTCAACTCGAACAAGCAGGTCGACCGGGTCGTGAAGGTGCTCGCTGCCGATCCGCAGCTTGCGGCCCGGTTCAGCTACCGCGTGGTCGGCCCGGACGGCGGCGACACGGCGTACGCCCGCGGCCTGCGGCGCCTGATCGAGCAGCATGCCGACGTGCTCGACGTGGTGCTGGTCGGGCGGGTCTCCGACGAGCAGCTCGAGGCGGAGCTGGCCGCGGCAGACGCGTTCGTGAACCTGCGCCACCCAAACATCGAGGGAGGCTCGGCGTCGTTGATGAGGCAGCTCGCCTACGGCCGGCCGGTGCTCGCCTTCGACTCCGGCTTCTTCGGCGAGATCCCCGGGGAGGCGCTGTTGCGAGTGCCGGTCGCGGACTTCGGCGCGGTTGCACGGCAGCTGCACGCGCTGGTCACGGACGCGGCGATGCGCGAGCGCGTCGGGCGGGCGGCGCGCGAGTTCGCGGAGGCGTGCAGCGAGCGCACGTATGTGGAGGATCTGCTGCGCTTGATCGAGCAGGGCCGCTCAGCCGCGCCGGCGCTGCGGCTGCTGGACCTCGTCGCGCGCGAGCTGGGCAGGATGCAGGTCGATCCGCGCTTGCCCGTGTTCGACGATGTCGCGCGGGACTTCGGACCTGTACTCGACGTCTGAGATGGCGGGACCCGCGCAGGGAGGCCCCCCGGACGAGCTCGGCTTCGTGCCGATCGAAGCGCGGCACCTGGACGCCTTGACGGAGCTGTTCCGGCGCAACCGCGACTCCGCGGTCGGCCGCACGTTCGACCCGTTCGAGCTCAGCCCCGAGCACGCCACCCGCATCGCGCTGGAACCGCGCAAGGACCGCTACTACGCCGCCACGCACGGCGTGCTGCTGCTGGCGATGTCGATGCTGCGAGGCTATGAGGAGGGCTTCGTGGTCCCGAGCTTCGGCGTCTTCGTCGACGCGCGCCACCAAGGGGAGGGCATCGGGCGGCGACTGACCAAGTGGACGATCGAGCAGGCGCACCTGCAAGGATCTCCCGCGGTGAGGCTCTCGGTGTACTCCGACAACCCGCGGGCACACGGGCTCTACGAAAGCCTCGGCTTCCACGAGCAGGAGCGCGAGCCGGTGGATCGCGACGGCGTGGCGGTCGAGAAGATCGTGATGCGCTTGGAGCTCGCGCGCTAGATGGCCGCACGGCGCATCCCGGTGGCGGCGCCCGCGCTGGTTGGGCGCGAGCGCGAGTACGTGCTCGATTGCGTCGATTCGACCTGGATCTCCTCCAGTGGCGAATACCTGACCCGCTTCGAGCGGGCCTTCGCCGAGTTCTGCGGCGTGCGCCACGCGGTGGCCACCTGCAACGGCACGGTCGCGGTCCACCTGGCGATGCTGGCACAAGGCGTTGGGCCTGGCGACGAGGTGATCGTGCCGACGCTGACCTACGTCGCGACCGCCAACCCGGTCGTGTACTGCGGCGCGCGACCTGTGTTCGTGGACGCCGAGCCCGTGACCTGGAATATGGACCCCGAGCGCGTGGAGCAGGCGATCACGCCTCGCACGAAGGGGATCATCGTCGTGCACCTGTATGGCCATCCGGTCGACATGGACCCGCTACTCGCCCTCGCTGAGCGTCACGGGCTGTGGATCGTGGAGGACGCCGCCGAGGCCCACGGGGCCCGTTATCGAGACAGGGTCGTCGGCTCGCTGGGCTCGCTGGCCACCTTCTCCTTCTACGGGAACAAGATCATCACCTGCGGCGAGGGCGGGATGGTCGTAGGCGACGACGAGCGGCTGCTCACGCTCGTGCGCCAGCTGCACGGGCAGGGCCAGGATCCGAACCGGCGCTATTGGTTCCCGATGGTCGGCTTCAACTATCGAATGACCAACATCGAGGCGGCGATCGGGCTGGCCCAGCTCGAGCGGATCGACTGGCACCTGCGCCGCCGCCGGGAGATCGTCGGTTGGTATCGGGAGGAGCTGGCCGGTCAAGAGGGCATCGAGCTCTCGCCTGAGCAGCCGTGGGCGCGCAGCTCTTTCTGGATCGTCTGCGCGCTGCTCGGCGGCGAGCGCTTCGGCGAGCGAGACGCCGTGATGGATGCGCTCGCCGAGAGCGGCATCGAGACGCGTCCCTTCTTCTATCCCCTGCACACGCTGCCGATGTACCGCGCCGACAGTGACCCGGCGGACTTCCCCGTCGCCGAAGACTTGGCGCCTCGCGGCATCAACCTTCCCTCCTCGGCGACCTTGACGCGCGAAGACGTGGCGTTCGTGTGCGAGCGACTGCGAGAGCTGGGCCGCTGAGCGCCGCCGCGGCGAGAGCGATGTCCGCGGACGCCGGCCCTGTTTCGGCGGGGCGTCGCACGCTTGCTGCCAGGGTGGGCGGCGAGCGCCGGGCGGATGCCATCGCCGCGGTCTCGGCGATGGCGCTCAGCCTGCTCGCCGTGTTCTTCGTGTGGCAGCTGTGGCGCGCCCACATGCGCGTGCCGCTGTTCGCGGCCAAGGGTGACGCTGCCTGGACGTTGAGCACCGTCAAGGGGATTCTGCGGCACGGCTGGTACGAGTCGAACCCCGAATTGGGGGCGCCGTTCGGCCAGCTCAACTACGACTTCCCCGCGTACGCGGGCGAGCTTGGCAAGGTGCTGATGGTCGAGGTCCTCGGCTTGGTGCTCTCCAATCCGGTCGTGGTCGTGAACCTGCTGTTGATCGTTGGCTTCCCGCTGATCGCGCTCGTCACGTTCGTCGTGCTGCGCATGCTCGGGCTTTCTCGCGCCGTCGCGGTGGTTTGCTCAGTCCTGTTCGCCGCCAGCCCGATCCACTTCTATCTGGCCCCGGTTCAGGCGTGGATCGCGCTCTACGCGGGCGTGCCGCTCTCCGGGTTCCTGATCCTCGCCACGCTCGGGCACGCCGATCTGTTTCGTCGGCGCGTCCGTCCCGGGGCGGCGTGGGCCGCTTGGATCTCCCCGCGCAGCGCGACCACGATCGTGATGTGCCTACTCGTCGGATGCCTCGGGCTCACCTACGCCGAGTTCACTTGCGTGATCGTCGGGATCGCAGGTGTGCTGACGTTCGCGCTGCGTCGCCGCCTCGGGCCCCTGATTTCGGCGGTGGTCGTGATCGTCGCGATCGCGGTGCCGGTGCTCGGCAGCGCTGCCCCCGACCTTGCCTATCGGTCGGATCACGGCATCAACCAGATCGTCGCGCGGCGCGTGCCCGTGGAAGCGTTCAAGTACGGGCTGCAGCCGATCCAGCTGTTCCTGCCCCAGCGTGACGATCGCGTCCCGGTGATCGGGCGGTTGACCGAACGGATCGACGACGATCTAGAACAGGGATACCCGAACATCCCGATCAACCTCGGTGGGCAAACGAGCCTCGGCCTGGTCAGTGCGATCGGCTTGCTGTGGCTGTTGTGGGTCGTGATCGGTGGAGCGCTCGGGCGCGTCGAGGATGACTCCCTGGCTCGCCGCGCCGGGGTGGCGGCCCTGCTGACGGTGCTCGTGACGATGACGGCGGGCGGGTCGGTGCTCGTCGCGTACTTGGTCACGGCAACGCTGCAGGTCTGGGTGAGGGCCTCGATCTTGATCGGCTTCTTCGCGATCGTCGGCGTGGGTCTGTTGCTCGAGCGCCTACAGCGAGCGCTCGAGCGGCGCGCGCGAGGGCTCGCCGCGAGCGGTGTCGCGCTGCTCGCGGTTCTTGCGTTCGGAGTGTTCGAGGGCACCACGCGCCGCTTCGTCCCAGAATATGACGCGCTCGCGAACAGCTGGACCGAGGAAGCGCGTTTCGTCGCCCAGGTACAGCACTCGCTCCCGTCAGGGGCGATGGTGCTGGAGCTGCCCTACGTCCCGTATCCGGAGGCACAGCTGCCGACGGGATTCACCTCCTACGAACCGCTCGTGCCCTACCTGCACTCGACTACGCTGCGCTGGAGCGGCGGCGCAATGGAGGGCAGGGCGACGGACTGGCTGGCGCGCGCCTCGGCGTTGCCGACCGATCAACTGATCCGGGGCGCCGTGGCCGCGGGCTTCCGCGGCGTCTACATCCTGCGAGCTGGCTACGCCGACGGCGGCGTCGCCGAGGTCGCCGCCGTGCAGGCGCTCGTCGGCGAACCGCCAATCGAAGGCGCGGCCGGCAGCGCCGCGTTCTTCGACGTGCAGCGCTACGCCGCTCGACTGGCGCGCTCTCTCTCGCCGGCCGCCCTGCGCAGGCTCGCTCGCGCGAGCGTCTACTCCCAGCCGCCGCCGAGCGGCATATCGCCCGAATGACGATCGCGCCCTTGGGCCGTGCAGCGCAACGGCGCGGGTGGGGTAGGTTGACCTGATGCAGCGTCTGCCCGAGCTTGACGCGAGCGCCGGCGGGGAGCCCTCATTCGAGGTCTCCCTGGTCATACCGGTGTGCCTGCGATCTCCCGAGGAGGCGCCTGTGGCGGAAGCAGCCGCTGCCGAATACGTACGGGTGCTCGAGGATGCCGCCGCGCGCTGGGAGCTGCTGCTGGTGCCCTACGCGCAGGCCGAGTCCGAAGCGGTCTGCGCTCGAAGCGCGGAGTCGCTCGCCGGCGCACGCGCCTGCGCTCCCGCGAACGGTTGGGGCGCCGCCGTCTCGGGCGGGCTGCGAGCGAGCACATGCTCGACTCTCGTCTACGCCAACTACGAGCGAACCGCAGCGGACGTGCTGGCGGAGATGCTGCAGCTCGCACGACGGGAGCCGCCGGTCGTGTTGAGGGCCAACCGTCGTACACGGGACACCGCGATCCAGCGCGCGGGCTCGCTGCTGTTCAACGTCGAGTGCCGCACGCTGCTCGGGATCCCCAGCTGGGACGTGAACGCGACGCCAAAGCTGTTCCCGCGCGCATTTGAAGAGCTCCTGCGGCTGCAGCGGCGCGACGACCTGCTCGACGCCG
The DNA here is from genome assembly GCA_044446425.1 of Solirubrobacterales bacterium. Classification (GTDB taxonomy): domain Bacteria; phylum Actinomycetota; class Thermoleophilia; order Solirubrobacterales; family Solirubrobacteraceae; genus Palsa-744. The sequence goes on from JBIOEW010000003.1 coordinate 37,683, forward strand.
AGTTCTGCCTGGCCTGCGAGCAGGAGGGATATCCCGTGATCGAGGTGCCGATCCAAGCGCCGCTGCGCGCGGGCCTTCACGCGCGAACGCCGGCCTACCTATCCTCGGTGTGGATGTTCGCGGGGGTGCCACGGCTGCGCTCGCGCCGTCCCACGGGTGGGCGAGCTCAGGCCCGCACGCCGTAGCGCTCGCCGAACCGGGGGTTCGCCCGCAGCCAGTCCACCAGCGTGGCGAAGCCCGCCTCGAGCGCCACGCGGGGGTGCCAACCGAGCTCGCGCTCGATCTTTTCCGGATTGGCGGCCCACACGTTCGTGTCCCAGGCGCGCGGTGGGTGCGAGCCCCAGCTCGGCTCGACCGCGATCGCCAGCGCCGCTCGGGCCGTCTCGACCACGCTGCGCAAGCTCGTCTGCACGCCGCTGCCCACGTTGTAGATCGCATCCGGCCGCGGCGCGCCCTCGGCAGCGGCAAGCAGGAACGCGTCGAGCACGTCATCGAGATGCACGAAGTCGCGCGCGGTCTCGGGGTCGACGAGCGGCGGCAGCTCACCGCGCATGCCGTGGGCCGCGAGCGTCGGCATCAGCCGCCGAGGGTCCTCCCAGGGGCCGTACACCGAGTACAGCCTTAGCGTGCTCAGATGCAGCCCGTGCTGTTCGGCGAGCTGCCGGCAGAGCAGCGTGGCGGCGACCTTCGCTACGGCGTAGCTGCTGTTGGGCTCCGGCGCCTCGTCCTCGCCCGGGGCGTGGTCCTTGAGCCCGTATTCGGACGAGGTCCCGGCATGCACGAGCGCGTCGAAACCGCGCTCCACGGAGCTCTCGAGCAGGTTGAGCGTGCCGAGCAAGTTGCTCTGAAAGATGCCCGCGGCGTCGGTCTGCCACGAGTATGCGCCGTGCGCTGCGAGGTGGAAAATCCATTCGGGCTCGGCCGCTGCAACGGCTGCTCGCACCGCGTCACGGTCGCGCAGATCGGCCTCGTGCACGACCAGCGCGTCGCGCACGCCATCCAGCCGCCAGGCGTCCGAGCCGGGTCGCAGCAGCAGCTCGACGCGATGCCCGTCCGCGAGCAGGCGACGGGTTAGACCGGCGCCGATGAACCCCGCGCCGCCGGTCACGAGCGCCCGCCGTGCGCTCATATCTTTGCCGGCTCAGCCACCCCGTCACGCAGGAAGTTGGTGTAGCCGAGCACATCGAGATACTGCCACGTGCGCGTCGCGATCTCGGCTTGCTCCTCGGCGGAAAGCTCGTTGGCGGTGGCGTGGTTCGCCTCGGGCGTCGGCGTGCGGATCGTGCCCCAGGGGTAGACCTCGTCGAGCGGCGAGCCGTTCCAGCTCGGCGTCGCGAGCGTCTCGGAGGATTCGAGGCCGAGCTTCTCGCAGAGCGCGCCAAGCGTCGCCTTCGAGTCAGCCATCACGTCCTCGGCGCGGACGATGTGGAAGCGCTCAGGGTACTTGCGCGCGAACAGCAGCGCGTAGTGCTGGTTCAGCGTCCAGCCGAGCATGTAGCCCTCGAGCGGCAGCGGCACTGGGCGCTTCTTCGTGTCGGCGTAAGCAGACCACGGGTTGCGCACGACGTGCAGTACATGGGCCTCGGGCAGGTCGCCGAGGATCTTGTCGCCGTCGATGCCGATGATCGGGCTGTAGCCGACGTAGAAGGACTCGCGGCCGCTCGCCTTGTAGTCCTTCCACGCTTCGAACGTCGCGCGATAGAAAGCGGCCATGTTGTTGGCACGAGAGCGACCGGTGCGCTCGATGTGCTTGCAGTAGAGCTCGCAGCGCTCGTCGTCTGAGAAGTCGAAGGGGCGGTGGCGGAACTTGCTGACGTCGGGCGTGCGCGCGCGCACCTTGCCCTCCTCGTCGATGATCGCCTTGTAGTCCTGGAACGGCGTCGCGTCCAGCGCGAACACCGGCCAGCGGTACTTCACGGGGAACGTGGAGGCGAGCATGTCATCGACCAGACGCGTGCCTGGTTGGGACTCGAACGGGTAGACGAATAGCTCGGGATGCCCGTCGAGGAAGCGATGGGTCGTGTTGCCTCCGTTCTCGTACATCGCGCCGATCATCAGCAGCTTGAAGTCGTTGCTCATTTACGGGTTCTTCTCCTTGGGTTGTCGAAGCTGTAGAAGAGATCGGTAAGGCTGCCTGCATGGCCGCGTGCACCCAGCGCTGGGAGGCCCATCGACTGCGATCGCTCGAGCCAGTCGATCGCGAAGATCTGGTTGCCGTACGGCCACGTGAGGCTACCTAGAAGCTCGCCGGAAGAGCAGTCGACGGCGTGCAGGGCGCAGCGACTGCGCTCGACGTCGAGTCCGGGCGCATACTGGCTGAAGCGCGGTATCACCCGCGAGGTGCCGACGAATGCGACGTCCCGACAGAAGCTCAGCCCGCGCGTCCAGCCGGGTAGGCGACAGATCGGCTCAAAGCCGCCGTCGCGGGCGACCCCAAGCTCTCCGTAGCCGCTGTTGTCGACCCACACCTGGCCGCGGCGCAGGCGCACCGAGTGCGGCCGCGTGAGCCCTCGGGCGACCGGCTCGCGCGTGGCGCCGGAGAAGATGACCCCTCGTCGATCGACGGGGTAGTTCCGGTGTCCCGGGCGGCGCGCCGAGATCGAATCCGAGGAGGCGGAGAAGTAGGAGGAGGCAAGATCCTTGCCGGCTCCGATTGAGTTGAGCTGGATCCAGTTGCGGCTCAGGTCTGCCCGCCCGTCACGCTCCACGGCGCGCGGCCACCACACGATCTCGTGTCCTCCGCCGGTAGGCAGGCGCACGACGGCGTTCTGGCCAACCGAGTTGGCATGGAGCTCGCCGCCGATGTAGGCGAGGTCGTGGATGTATAGGGCTCCGGGATGGATTGTCGAGCGCATCGGCAGCAATGGGCGGGCGTCGAGTTCCGGGGTCCGGGCCTCGCCGCGGACGAGCGCGCTGGTCACGGGCTCGAGCTCGTAGACCTGGTTCGGGTTGCGCGTGCTAGCCACGCTGACCACGCCGCGCCTGCGGTCGACGGCGAGCCCCGAGGGGTGGGGCAGTGGTAGGTAGCTCACGCGAGGGCGTCCGTCGGCGACGGTGAGCGCCATCACAAGATGCTCGTACTCGCGCGTCACCAGCAGCGTGGCGCCAAGTCGCTCGAGGGTCTCCCACCAGGCGCCGCTCACGCGGGTTCGCAACAGGCGGGCGTCGAACTCGTCGTCGCCCCACGGGCTGAGCGTCGCGGTCGGATCTCGCCACTGCCCGCCGTGGTGTTGCCACATCGAGTCGAGTTCGCCGGCCGGAGGGCGGCTCATACCGATCCCAGCCTACGTCTCAACGAGTAAGCGCCGAGGTACATGCGCGCGGCAGAGGAGAACTTGGTCGTGGACGTCCCGCCGTGGCGAATCGTGATCGTGCTCGGTACCTCGATTACCGGATACGCCTCGCGGCGGCAGGTCACAACGAACTCGGCATCGATCAAATCGTCGTCGCTGCGCAGCTCGAGCAGCTTGTCGAACGTGCGCGGGAACACCTTCGGCGTGCCGTTGATGTCCCACGAGGCCAGGCCGAAGAGCACGCGACACTCGAGGTTGTAGAGCAGCGAGCCCAGCTGGCGCCGCCAGTTGTCACGGATCCTTCGCTGCGCCTTGATCACGACATCGGGGTTCGAACTCGCGTACAGCAGCGCCAGCGAGAGCATCTCGGGCGAGGTGCGGGCCGAGTTCGTGTAGCAGAGCAGGTCGCCTTCGGCGGCGGCCAGGCCTGCACGCACGGCGCGTCCCCAGCCACCCTCGGCAAGCTCGACGGCGATGACCTCGGGATGCTCGACGGTCATCCGCCGGCAGATCTCCGGGGTCTCGTCGCGGCAGGCATTCGGGACGAGCACGATCTGATGGCGCAGGGGCAGCCGGGCGAGCGCCTCGCGGTACCTGCCCACGAGCGGCTCCAGGTGATCGGCCTGGTTGTGTACCGGCAGCACAATCGAGGCCAGGCGATCGGCCACTCGCACGGGCGATGCTCCGGCGTCGACGGCGCTCAACGCTGGACGAGGTTCAGCGCTTCGGAGGCCGACCGGGCGATCTGCGCGGGCGACAGGCCGGTGCGCTCGTAGAGGTAAGCGGGCGAGCCCGTCGCGCCCCGTGGCATCTCGGCAATCCCGCGCCTCAGCAGGCGACAGCCCAGGTTGCGTTCGGCGATCACCTCGGCGACGAAGGAGCCGAGGCCGCCGGTCAGGTAGTGGGACTCGATCGTCACGGCGAGCGGGAGGCCCTCGAGCATCTCGGCGATGTCGTCGGTCGGTGAGGGATTGAAGCTCGAGACGACGATCACGTCGGCCGAGACTCCGGCGCTGGCTAGCTGCTCAGCCGCGGCGATCGCCGTGCCGGCCATGTTGCCGAGCGCGACCAGCGCTACGTCCTCGCCCTCGGCGATGCGCGTCGCGCGGCCGAGCTCGAAGCGCCCGCCGTCCAAGCCTGGCACCGTGGCGCCCTCCTTACACAGGCGGAAGTAGACCGGCTGGGGTAGCTCCAGTGTGTCGCGCAGGGCCTTGCACGCCTGCTCGGCGTCGGCCGGAGCGATCGTGGTCACTGCCGGCTGGGCACGCATGATCGCGACGTCCTCGAGCGCGTAGTGGGTGACGCCGTTGTGCCCGTAGTCGAAGCCTGCGCCCATGCCGACCAGGCGCACCGGGAGCTCGTGCAGCGCGGCGCCGTTGCGCAGGAATTCGTAGGGGCGCATCGAGGCGAAAGTGGCGATCGAATAGGCGACCGGGATGTAGCCCGCGTCGGCCATGCCGGTTGCGAGGCCGAGCATGTTCTGCTCGGCCACGCCGACGTTGAAGAATCGATCCGGGAACTGCTCGGCGAACGGCTCGAGCACTGCGAAGCCGAGATCGCCTGTGAGCAGCACCACGCGCTCGTCGTCGCGCGCGATCGAAACCAGTTCGGCGGCGAACTCGGCCCTCACGAGGGTGCGCTCTCGGCCGGTTGCAGCGCGAGCTCCTCCATCGCCTGTGAGTACTGCTCTTCCGAGAGCGGCAGGTAGTGCCATTCGATCCGACTCTCCATGTAGGACACCCCCTTGCCGAAGGTCGTCCTGGCGAGTACCAGGTGCGGCTCGGCCTCGGCCTCGTGTTGCTCGGAGAGGCAGCTGTCGAGTTGCTCGAGGTCGTGACCGTCGAGCTCGTCTACGCGCCAGCCGAACTGGCGCCACAGCTCGGCAACAGGTTCGAGGTCGATTACGTCGCGTGTGTAGCCGAGCGCTTGCTGGCCATTGAGGTCGAGGATCACGACGAGACGGCCGAGCCTCTGATGGGCTGCGAACATGGCCGCCTCCCAGACCGAACCCTCGTTCAACTCGGCATCGCTGATCAGCACGAACGAGCGTCGTCGCGAGCCCTGCATCCGCGCGGCGAGAGCCGCACCGGCGGCAAGCGAGATGCCGTGCCCGAGCGAGCCGGTCGAGAAGTCGATGCCGGGCACTACGTGCTCGGGATGGGCGCCGAGCGGTGTGCCGTCCATGCAGAATGTCGTCAGATCCTGCTCGCTCATGCGCCCGCTCGCGGCCAACGCGGCATACAGTCCGAGTGCCGCGTGGCCCTTGGAGAGGATCATGCGGTCGCGGTCCTCGCCGCCGTCGAACTCTGCCGCGCCGCCGAATAGCACCGCGAGGATGTCGGCGATGCAGAGCGCCGAGCCGATGTGCCCGACCCGTGCACGGTAGGACTGCTCGATGATGCTCTGGCGGATCCGCTGCGCCGCGGTGGATAGCTCGGTGTTCATCGATGCGACCGCCGGGCGCGGGCGGGACCGCGAGCGCCTTGTCCAAGTGAAGCGGGCAACGTGCTCGAATGCTCTCAGACTTCGCCGTCAGACATCGATTGCTTCCGGGCGTGGCGCGCCTTGCCCCCGACCAGAGCGTGCTTCGTGCGCCACCGTATTCAGGCGACTCGCCGGAGCTCGGGCGGAAACATTGGCAGAGCCGGCCACCGACGGTTCCCGGCGGTCAGGGCGCTAGGCTTGCTCGGCAATCCGGAACTCGATGGCCGAACGATCCGAAATCATCACCAACCCCGGGCGGCCGAACCTGGAGCGCGCTCGTACGCTCGTGCGCCATCTGCGCTCTCCGCGCTCCGGGCTGCTCGGACAGCTCGTCCGCTTCGGCCTGACGGGCGGCCTGGTGACGTTGCTGTATCTGACCGTCACGACAGTCCTCTCCCAGGTCGTCGGGCTGCCGTTCGAGTTGGCGCTCGCGATCGGCTTTCTCTCGGCGATCCTGCTCCACTTCACGCTGCAGCGACTGTTCGTGTGGATTCACGAGGAGGGATTCGCGCTGCCGTTCCGCCATCAGGTCGGCCGCTACCTGCTGATGGCCGGCGCGCAGTACGGATGCACCGCCGGCTCGACGGCTTTGCTGCCCGGCGCGCTCGGCCTGCCCACGGAGGTCGTCTACCTCGCGACGATGGCCGTCGTGACGAGCACCGGCTTTCTCGTGATGCGCTTCATCATCTTCCACAGCCCCACGGTGGTCGAGGCAAGCCCGGTGGGCCGTGTCAGCGTGCTCTAGCTCCGCGCTTTCTGCCAGCGTGCAGGGGGACTGGGAGCTTGCTCCAGGAACCGGGGGCGGGTTTCTGGTCGCGTCGCTGGCAGGAAGGCCTTTGCCGTTCGATGTTGTCCGGTCAGCTGGGTTGGGTCCTGGGGCTGGTGACGGACTGACTCGTAGTCTGTCTGTCGGCCAAAGCTCTGGCCTGACCGACGCCCGTTGTGTTGTCCGCCACCACCCAGGACCTGCGGCGTGACCTAATAGGAGCGTGGCAACCGCCTAAAGAAAGGCCTGTCCGCCGGAGGTCCAGTCAACGAGAACAATCGATTGAAGGGACGTGCTGATGATCGTGATCGGAGCAGATGTCCACAAGAGCACCCACGTGCTAGCGGCCGTCGACGTGAACACAGGGCAGCTCCTCGGAGAGAGGGAGGTCCCGGCTAATGAGCAGGGCCACCTTGAAAGCGCTGCGCTGGGCACGCGAGCTCGACCACGAGATCGTGCGAGCCATGCCACAGGCCGCGAGAGTCCCCGGCTCCTCGGACCGACACGACCGCCATCGCTTGGACCGCGGGGGCAACCGCCAGATCAATCGGGCTCTGCATGTCATCGCGATCACCCGCGGACGCCTGGACCCTGAGACCCGCGCCTACTTGCAGCGCAAGGAAGCCGAGGGCAAGACACGGATGGAGGCCATTCGCTGCCTCAAGCGCCACCTCGCCCGCAGGTACCATCGGCTGCTCAGCGACCGATCAAGACACCGTATCGAGCATCAAGCGTACCCCGACGTTCCCTAAGAGTGAGCCATTCACCAACCGAAGGCGAACTATGAGCGCCACACTGCAATTCGACGAGGACGCCTCCCGGCGCGTAGAGAGGATCTACACCACGCCCGATGTCATCGAACAGCGCCAAGCGATCCTGCGGGCGCTCGCGCTCCAGCCCGGCGAGCGCGCGATCGACATCGGCTCGGGTCCTGGTCTACTCGCGTGCGAAATGGCCGCTGCTGTCGGGAGGAGCGGGCGGATCTGCGGGGTGGACGTCAGCGAGAACATGCTTGCCCTCGCCAGGGCGCGCAGACCACCAGCCGGCAGCGGCCCGATCGAGTACCAAGAAGCCGGCGCGCACACGCTCCCCTATGCGGACGCGAGCTTCGACGTCGCAGTCTGCACGCAGGTCTACGAGTACGTCGATGATGTTCCCGCCGCGCTGCTGGAGCTGGGACGGGTGCTGCGCCCGGGAGGCCGGGCGCTCGTGCTTGACACCGACTGGGACTCGATCGTATGGGCTTCGAGTGACAACGAGCGCATGGACCGGGTGCTCGCCGCGTGGGAGGAGCACCTCGTTCACCCTCACCTGCCGCGTACGCTCACGCGGCTGCTGCGCGATGCTGGACTGGAGGTCACCGACCGCCAAATCGTGCCGTTGTTCAACGCCGGCTATGACCCCAACACCTACAGCGCCGGAATGCTTGAGCTGATCGCCACGTTCGTGCCCGATCGCAACGGCGTGAGCGAGGCCGAAGCCACAGCATGGGCACAAGACCTAACCGAACTCGGCCCCAACTACTTCCTCAGTCTCAACCGCTACCTTTTCCTGGCGCACAAGCCCACCTGACGACCCGGCGGGTAGCCGTCACGGAGGAGCAGTTACTTACTCAACGGCGAGCGGGACCACTTCCTCGCAATTTCCGTGCTGCGCTTGACATAGGAGCAACCGCCCAGTCCCAAGTCCAGCATCTAAGCGCCTCGGGGCGGCGCAGGCTCGCGACGGCGCCCGCCGTGCGAGGTCCGAGTTCGAGCTCGGCGATCCAGATCGGACCGGCAGCATGCGGGGCGAGCGCCTGCCGGTTGGCCGCATGCGCGGTGGTTCCCGCGCGCCGGCCGTCGGTGACCTCGTCGGCGTCTGCCCAGCCCAAGCCGGTCCCGAGGCACTTCACTTCAGCCTCCCACCTGCTCCATGCCCGCAGGAACTCGAGCTCGCGCGTTGCCCGGTCCAACTGCCGCAGCCGCTCTGCCTCGCCCTCGCCGAACACGCGTCGGACGATCGACGCGTAGTCACGCTCGCGCTCAGCGACCTCGACGTCCACTCCTACGGGCGCGTCTGCGCTAAAGGCATAGAGCACAGTCCCCGCTGAGTGGGAGAGGTTGAAGTGCAACGTCGCGCCGTCATCGCGCGCCCGCGGTCCTTCGGCCGAGGCCGGTGCGAACGTGGGCGCGAGGCTGGGCTTGCCGTGCTCGCCTGTCGCGAATTGCAGATCTCCGGGCGCACAGTCGAGATAGCGGCCGAGCAGAATTCTCAACAAGGCGTGCGCTCCGAGCCAGCGCGCGCGTTGCTGCTCGCCGGAGATCAGCTCTCCGCGAGCGAGCTCGTCGTCCGAGAGCAGCGGGGTTGTGCCTTGGCTCTGCGCCAGATGCTCGGCGGCGCTCGTCGTGTCGGCGCGCCAGACGTGGGTCTCGCCCTCGGTCAGGCGGGGTCGTGTGGGTGCTGGCGCCCACTGTGGGAAGGGATCCTGTGCGAGCACGTCTGGCCACGCCGGAATGCTTGTCGTCACGGCCCGACTATAGGTCAGCGCCGCCGGTCAGCGGGTGGGGGCACTGCCGCATGATGGAAGGCGGTGTCGCGAAGCTCGACCAGCCGCTTGGCGGCTTGGCAGAGCGACTCGCCGACTCTCCATGTGTCCAGTCAAGCTAGTCGAGTTCTCGCCGATGGGTATGAGTGAGGACGATGCGTCACGACAACTCGATCCACGGCTGCCGCTCCGCCCTGAGGCGCGGGCTCGTCTCGGTGCTGCTGTTGCTCGCGTCGAGTGCCACGCTGATGTTGGCCGGCGCCGGACAGGCATCGGCCGCCGAACCGGGCCTCGGCATCAACCCGACGCACACCGCTCAGGCCGGCGAGGTCAAGGCGCTTGGAGCGCACTGGGTACGCGTGTTCGCCACCTGGCCTGACCTAGAGCCGCAGCCGGGCGTGTTCGCGCCGGACTGGCTGAGCTACTACGACAAGCTGTTCGCCTCACTGCCGACCGGTACGAAACTGATCGTCGACGTGGTCGACACGCCGCGCTGGGAGACTGGGTCAAGCGACGAACACGCACCGCCGGCGAACCCGAACGACTACGCCGCGTTCGTCGGTGCGCTGGCCCATCGCTGGGCCGGGCACGTAGCGGCTTACGAGATCTGGAACGAGGAGGACCTGCCGGAGTGGTGGTCGGGCGGTCCCGACCCGGGCGCCTACGCGCAACTGCTCAAGAGCACCTATCCCGCCGTCAAGGCGGCCGATCCGAGCGCAACCGTCGTGCTCGGTGGCCTGGCGGGCAACGACTTCCAGTTCCTCGAGGGCGTCTACCAGGCGGCCGGCAAGGGCTCCTTCGACGCCGTCGGCGTGCACACGGACACCGCGTGCAACGTGCTCTCGCCGTACCGGTTCCTGCGCGGAGCCGACAACCGCATGATCCCGGACTCCTTCCTGGCCTACCGCGAAGTCCACGCGACGATGCTCGCCAACGGCGACAGCAGTCCGATCTGGATGACCGAGATGAGCTGGCGCACGACCGAAGCGACCTGCTCAGAAGGCGCCTTCGCGGGGCAGAAGCCACAGGGCGTCTCCGAGCACGCGCAGGCGACCTACCTCGAACAGGCCTATCACTGTCTCAAGCAGGACCCCTACGTGCAGGTGGCGCTGTGGTTTCCGGTGCAGGACGAAGGCGCCGTGGTCTCCGGTCTGGTGCGCGCCGACGGGCAGCGCAAGCCCTCGTTCGCCGCCATGCGCGAATACATCCGCAAGGGGGATCGGCTCAAGGGATCGTGTGGGATCTTCACCGGGCCGACGATCACGCTGGCGTCGCCGGCCAACCACGTTCGCTACAGCGGCCCGCTACCGATCCACGTGTTCGCGCGCAGCGCCAATGACGTGTTCCGCATCCGCCTGGAGATCGACGGCAAGCTGATCCGCAACTACGACAACCGCTCGCCGAGCCACACGATCGCGGGCCTGCTCACGTGGCAGGGTGCCAAGCACATCAGCCTCGGGCGCCATACGCTCACCGTGCTCGCCTACGACAAGGAGCGCAACGTGTCCAAGCGCAGCATCACGATCTTCCATCGCCGGACCAAGAGCAAGCAGCGGCATCACAGCTTGCACGGCTGACGCCGGCCGCCAGGCGACCTGAGCTCGCGCACAGATCAGACGCTAGCCCAGCAGGCCAGTGTTTCCTAGCCAACTGGGCTACTAGGACAGGTGGGTGGGCACGAGCGGAGGCCGCAGTGCGTCATTTGCTGCGGCTAGCCTGCTGCGCTAGCTTTGTCTAGCCTACTAGACTAGACAAAGCCCTAACCGCCCGCTACGATGCGCCGATGGCCCTGAACCCTTTTGTCTGGGACCGTCCCCTGGACGATCCAGCGAAGATTGTCGGCATGGACGATTTCGCGCGCGATGTCGCCCTGATGCTCAAGGCCCAGACGAACGTGGCGATCTTCGGAGCCCGCGACACCGGCAAGTCCACATTTCTGACCGCGCTCGGACGTGAGCTGGAGATTGAGCACGAGGTCGATGCACCCCCGTACACGATGATCCGAGTCAACCTCAAGCGCGCTCTGAGCATCCCGGCGTTCATCTCGTGCGTCAACGACGCGCTCGAGGAGCACCCGGTGCAGGCGGTGCGCCGCGCAGCGGCGCGTGAGCTCGAGGTGCTCGAGCGGGAGATCGGCTTTGACCTGAAGGTGGTCAAGGGCGCCGTGCGCCGCGGCTCGCGTCAGGTCGAGGAAGCCGCCGAGATGCTCCACGCACAGCTGCGAACGCTTCCCCGGCTCGCCGGCCACGTGGTCGTCTGCTTCGATGAGTTCCAGCGCCTGAACCGTTGTCCAGGAGAACCGCTGGCGATCATCGGCTCGGCGCTGGTGAGGCCGGGCGTCGGCAACGTCTCACTGCTGCTCACCGGCTCGATCCGCGAGTACCTGGAGATGATGCTCAACAACAGCCGTGAGCCCCTCTTCAACCAGGCCTTCAAGGCTCGTCTGCCGTCGATCGGGCGCGCCGAGTTCCACGAGTTCCTGGCCTTTCAGTTCGAGGCCACAGGGCGGCCGTCGACTGAGAGGGCGCTCGACTACCTGCTGGCGCTCACCGAAGCGCACCCCAAGCGCACGCAGCAGCTGGCCTGGGCGACTTGGAGGCAGGGCGCTCGCCGTTCGCTGGACCTCGACGACGTGCGGCGAGCCTTCGAGGAGCTGATGGAGGATCAGCAGGCGGACTTCGCTGTGATCGAGGAAAGCCTCGCCAACGGCGAGGAGGCCGAGGCCACGGAACGCAAGGCGCTCTACCTGCTGGCTGATCATCCCGACCAAGGGCTCACCAGCACGGCGCTCGCCACTCGCTACGGTCTCGGCGCGCACACCACCGCGAAGAAGGCCATGCCCCGTCTCACGCGCCGAGGACTGGTCGAGCGGTCCGCTACGGACGGATGGAAGATCATCGACCCCTTCCTCGCCGAGTGGCTGCGACGCAATTCCCCGTTCAGCGAGTAGCTGAAGGCCCCCTCCATCGTCGCCGACTACCCTCTTGCGCCTATGCGCGCCCTGCCCACCGGCCTGCCCGGTCTCGTCCTGCTCGAGCCGGCTGCCCACAAAGACGAGCGTGGCTTCTTCTGCGAGACCTATCGCGGTGAGTGGCACGCTGAGCTCGGACTCGGATCGCAGGAGCGCTTCGTGCAAGACAATCACTCGCGCTCCTCGCGCGGCGTGCTGCGCGGGATGCACTTCCAGATCGGCGCCGGCATCGCCAAGCTCGTGCGTTGTGCGCGCGGGCAGATCTTCGACGTCGCCGTCGACCTTCGACGCGGGTCGCCGACATACGGGCAGTGGTACGGCGCGGAGCTCGACGATGAGAGCATGCGAGCGCTGCTCGTCCCGGTTGGCTTCGCCCACGGCTTTTGCGTGGTCAGCGACGTCGCCGACGTCCTCTACAAGCAGACCGGCTACTACGACCCGGAGCTCGAGCGGGGGATCGCCTGGAACGATGCCGAGGTCGGCATCGCGTGGCCGCTGCCCGCCGCGCAGCTGACCGTCTCTGCGCGCGATGCCGACGCGCCGTCGCTGCGCGAGCTGGCCGATGAGCTGCCCTTCGTCTTCGGCGAGGCGTGAGCTGCAAGGCGAGCACGCGCGGCCTGCCATGCTGAGGCGCCGAGCATGCCCACAGCGATAGTCACAGGGTCCGGCGGCCTGATCGGGTCAGAGTCGGTCGCGCACTTCGTCGAGCGCGGCTATTCGGTGATCGGCCTGGAGAACGACATGCGCGCGCGCTTCTTCGGCCCCGAGGCCTCGACGGCGCACATGAGCCAATCGCTGCTTGCTCGCTTTTCCGACTCCTTCACGTCGCTGGCGATCGATATTCGCGATCGCGACGCCGTGGAGCGCGTGTTCGCCGAGCGTGCAGGTGGGGTCGAGCTCGTGATCCACACCGCCGCCCAGCCCTCGCACGACTGGGCCGCGACAGACCCACACACTGACTTCGAGGTCAACGCGCTCGGCACGCTCAACCTGCTGGAGGCGACGCGCAAGCACGCCGAAGGCGCGACGTTCGTCTACTGCTCGACCAACAAGGTCTACGGCGACCTGCCCAACTCGCTGCCGCTCGTGGAGCTGGACAGGCGGCTTGAGCTGCCCGACGATCACCCCTACCACGAGGGGATCGACACGTCGATGTCGATCGATCGCAGCACGCATTCACTGTTCGGCGTGTCCAAGGCCTCCGCCGACCTACTCGTACAGGAGTACGGTCGCTACTTCGGCCTCGCCACGGTCTGCTTTCGTGGCGGCTGTCTCACCGGTCCCAACCATGCCGGCACGCAGTTGCACGGCTTCCTCTCCTACTTGATGCGCTCGACCGTGCTCGGCGAGCCGTACACGGTGTTCGGCTACGGCGGCAAGCAGGTGCGCGACAACATCCACTCAGCCGACCTGGTCGCGGCCTTCGCCGCGTTCCATCGCGCGCCGCGCCCCGGCGGCGCCGTCTACAACATCGGCGGCGGTCGGGCGTGCAACTGCTCGATGCTCGAGGCGATCGAGCTGTGCCAGGCGATCTCTGGGCGCAAGCTCGACTGGACGCTCAGCGAGCACAACAGGCTCGGCGACCACCGCTGGTGGATCAGCGACGTGCGCCCGTTTGCCGAGGATTTCCCCGACTGGACGCTCACCCACAGCCTCGAGCAGATCGTCCGCGAGCTACACGACCAAAACGCCGAGCGCTGGCTGGCCGGGGGCTGACCGCCCGGCTGCGCTGGGGGGCGGGCTGCGAGGAGTCGGCTCAGTCGAGCAGAGCTTTGATCGCCGCGAGGAAGCGGTGCGCTAGATCAATCGCTCGGCGCGCCTCCTCTATCGGCGCTGACCACGCGTCATAGTCGGCCTGCTCGCGCTCCGGCTGGAGCTTCTGCACTTCGGCTGCAAGCGCTGCGTCGATCTTGCCGCTCTCGACAAAGGTGCCGCGAAACTCGTGCCATGTTCCCCTGTGAGTCTTGGCTGAGCTGTCGAGCTCGCTGAGCGCTGCTCTGGCACCGTAGAGCATCGCGTAGTAGGCGGCGCTCAGCGCGGTGGAGGGGTCCTCGTTGAGAGCCGCCTCGGCCGCTGCCAGGCGCCGTCGAGCTGCCTGAAGGAACTCACTCGAGCGGGGGCTCACGTCCAGTCGCCCAGGACGACCTTGTCGCGGTCCAGCTCGGCGATGAAGAAGGATCTGATCTCACGACGTTGCGCCAGCCAGTCCGGCGTGTGAACGTGAACGGAGAACGACCAAGTCAGAGCCTCGACGTCGAGCCCGCGGGCGGCGTCGTCGAGCATTCGGCGTACGCGCATCCGGCCGTCCCAGGAGGCGTCATCGACGAGCACGAGCACGTCCACGTCGGACTCCTGCGATCGCGGCTCGCCTCGTGCGCGCGAGCCAAACAGCCAGACGGCGTGCAGTTCGCCGTTCAGCCGCAGGCGCAGCTCTTCGACGAATCGCTCGATCAGCGCCTGCTCATCGGTCGCGAGCGATGTTTGGGCGAGGGTTGCCATTCGTCCAATCTAGGCGCTGCCGGCGCTCCGATCAACCGCCGTAAAGCGAACGTGTGGCGACCGGGCGCCGAAAAGCTGTGCGCACGGCGGCAGGGCGTCTCCTGCCATCCTTAGGCCGATGCGTCCCCGCCTCGAGCGCCTGCGCACCCGCACCAACGGCTACACGGTCACCCCGCGCCAGTACGCCTACGTCGCCTACGCGGCGCTCGTCGCGCTCACGTTGATCGTGCTCAGCGGCGCCGCCGTGCGCCTGACCGGCTCCGGTCTTGGCTGCCCCGACTGGCCGCGTTGCTACGGCCACGCCTACCCGCCGCTGAACACGCATGCCGTGATCGAGTTCTCCAACCGCCTGATCACCGTGCCGGTGTCGATCTTCGCCGGCGCCGCGTGGCTGCTCGCGCTGCGCCGCCGCCCCTACCGGCGCGATCTGATGTGGCTCGGCGCGCTGCTGCCGCTCGGCGTGGTCGGCCAGGCCGTGCTCGGCGGCTTCACCGTGCGCGGCGCGCTCGACTACGGCTGGGTGATGGGTCACTTCGCGCTGTCGATGCTGATCCTGCTCGCAGCCGCCGTGCTCGCCTGGCGCGCGGGGCACGAATCGGCGCTGCTCGAAATCGAGGCCGACGGCGCGCGCAGGCAGCAGGCTTCTCTCGTCGCAGGGGGCGAGCCCGTCACGGTGAACGGCTCGCTCGCCTCAGCCAACCTCGACTCTGCCAACGGCGCCCCCCGCAACGGCGCCCCCCGCAACGGCGCCGCCGCCAACGGCACTTCGGCACCCGTCGGCGCAGCCGCGATCGCACCCGAGCCAGAGCCCGCCGAGGACCGCCGGCTGATCCTCTGGCTGAGGGGCCTGGTGGCGCTCGGCGCGCTGACGATCTTCGCCGGTACCGCAGCTACCGCCGCCGGGCCCCACGCGGGCGGCTCGCCGGGGCAGCGGATCAATCGGCTCGACTTCGACGGTCGCGGCACGATGGACTTCGTGATCCACCGCCACGGCGAGATCGCGCTGCTGTTCGGCCTCGTCTCGCTGGGGCTGTGGTGGTTTGCGCGACGCCGAGGGGCGCGCCGGCCGGTGCAGCGCTCGCTGACCGTGCTCTGCGTGCTGCTCGCCGGGCAGGGCGTCGTGGGCCTCGATCAGTACAAGACGCACCTGCCCACGCAGCTCGTCTGGGTACACGTCGGCTTGGCCTGCGGAGCCTGGCTGGCCGCCATCTGGGCCGCCCTCGCGGCCGGCGCGCCGGCGCCTCGACGCAGCGCGATCGCCCCCGAGCGGCCGGCGAGCGCGCCGATGGCCGCTCCGCGGCCGGTCAAGTTCCCCGGAAATTAGGGCCTTCCACGGGCCGATGTCCCGTGTTTATTGGTTTCGTCGTCCTCCCGAGCGGTTAGCCTGCTCGCAGTAACGACACCCATGAAGGGAGTGGTATGACCAAGAACGAGCTGGCCGAGCAGGTCGCCAGTCGAAACGGACTGGCAGCCAGTCAGGCCCGACAGGTGGTGGAGAGCGTCATCGACGTCGTCTCCGACGAGCTTGCCGCTGGGGGTGAGGTCGCTCTTGCCGGCTTTGGCAAGTTCAGCGTCAGCCACCGCGCCGCGCGTCAAGGACGCAACCCGTCGACCGGCGAGACGATCAACATCGCGGCGAGCAAGGCTGCGAAGTTCTCGGCGGCGAGCGCGCTGAAGAAGCGCCTCAACGGCTGATCGCCTGCTTGCGCGATCCCCAGAGGTCACCGGGCCCTGTGCGGACCGGCGGCCTCTGGGTGCCGCGGGGCTGACCGGCGAGCCGGGACGCTCGTGTGCGCTCGGCGTGCGTGTAGCCGCGGCGCGCGTGACGGCCCGCGGCGCGCGTGACGGGCTAACAGCCCGCAGCGAGCGCAAAGACTTCTCGCTCGCTAAGCCGGCGTTTAGGCCGGCGAGGGAGGCTGTGCGCACCAGCTTCCCCTCTACACCGGGCGGTGCCGCATGAGACACGCAAACCGAACGCGCAGGGCTCCTACCGCAAGCTACGACTCCCTGCAGAGCTTCTACACGGCCGATCAGCGCCGCGTGCATTCGCGTGAGTGCGATGTCGGGCTGTGGTGGCGCGAGTCGGCCGACGGCCCGCTGCACCGCGCCGCCTGGGTGCGCGATACGGGCGAGCTCTACCTCGTGCGGCTGGGACCCTCCGAGCAGGGCGGTGGCCGGGTCGAGGTGCTCGCGACGATCCTCGAGCACGAGCAGCTGGAGCAGGCGCTCGCCGGCTGGCGCAAGCGCTGCGGCGAGCCGCAGTCGCTGGCCTGGCTGCGCGAGCAGGCGAGGGACCTCGGCGGCAGGGTTCGCGCCAAGCGGGCAGAGGCGGCTGCGGCCGTGGCCGGTGTCGGCGTCGTGCTGGCCGCCGGGCTGTCGATGGCTGTCGAGCTCGCCTAGCGCCGGCCGCGGCGCCCGTCGTGGCATCGAGTCGATCCTAGGCCGCCGGGCGCACCTGCTCCAAACCGAGCGCCTGCGCGACGGAGTCATCGTCGAGGCTGCCAGCCTGCATGTTCGCACCGGCGACCTCGGTGCCCGCGAAGTACGGCACGGCGATCACGAACATGCCGGCCGCCGCAGCCGAGGCGACGCCGATCGGCGAGTCCTCGAGCGCGACCGCTTCGGCGGCGGCGACGCCGAGCAGCCGGCAGGCCTCCAGGTATATGTCCGGCGCAGGCTTCGGACGATCGATGTCGTTGGCCGAGACGACGGCGGCGAACGGACCGGCCGGGAACAGGCCGGCGCTGCTCAGCGTACTCTCGACGAACTCCCGCTCGGAGTTCGAGGCGACGGCCAGTGGGACGCCTGCGTCGCTGAGCCGCTCGAGCAGCCGCTGCGCGCCAGGCCGCGGGGCCACGCCCGCGAGCGCCTCCTGCATCACCAGCCGCAGCAGCTCGTCCATCAGCGCCTCTCCCTCGCCCGCGCGCTCGAGGATCGTTTCGAGCTTGGCCGCCGCCATCGTGCGCGACGAGCCGATCAGGATCCGCTTGTGCTCCAACGTGAACTCGCGCCCGAGCGCCGAGAACAGCTTCTGCTCGGCCCGCGTCCAGGCCTGCTCGGTGTCCAGCAGCAGCCCGTCGTTGTCGAACACCACTGCGCCGGGAGCCGCCCTCACGACGGACATCATCTCGCCAAAGCAAAACTTCTGCCGACGCGCGTGAAGTTGGTGCATCGCCCCGTGTCTGAAGGGCATCACAACCAAACCGACCGCCGATTCCGGTCGAAGGAGGCTCTACAGATGAGACGGACGACGGGAGGGCGTAGTGCGCGCGACTCAGGTCAGCCGCAGCCCGTGTTGTTGCCGCAGGAGGAGCAGGTGTAGCAGCTGCCCGTGCGCTGCATCATCCCCCCACACTGGCTGCACGCGGGTCCGAGGTCGAGTCCCTGCAGGCGCGCCGGGACGACCGGGGGCGTGTCGGTGAACGAGGCCGCCGGTGCGCTCGAGCCGCCGTTGCCGGTGATCGCCTGCGGCGTGCCGTTGCCGTTGCCGTCGGCGCCGGCGCTCGGGCCGGCCGTGTCTGAGGAGCTGACCGACTGCGCCGCCTCCTGCGCCGCTGCTTTCGCGCGGACCGCCGGCGTGAGGATGCCGAGCTCCTCCTGTGCGTCCGCGTCGAGGAAGCGCGAGGCCAGCCAGCGCATGATGTAGTCAGGCATCGACTTCGCGAACGGGATCTCCGGGTTCTGCGTGATCCCCTCCGGCTCGAAGCGCATATAGCTGAACTTCTGCACGAGCGTTTCGAGCGGCACGCCGTACTGCAACGCGATCGAGATCGCCGTCGCGAACGAGTTCATCATCCCACGCAGCGTCGAGCCCTCCTTGCCGATGTCGGTCAAGAAGATCTCGCCGACCGAGCCGTCCTCGTACATGCCCGCCGTGATGTAGCCCTCGTGCCCGGCGATCGAGAACTTGTGCGTGATCGACTGGCGCTCGCGCGGCATCCGCCGCCGCTGCGGGCCGACGTCGGCGAGCGCCTTCGTGACGGCCTGCTCGACGATCGCGTCCACGTCGGCCGGCGCCTCGACGCCCTTCTGCGCGTCCGTTCGCAGCGCCTGCGCCGTCTTCGAGCCGTCGCGGTAGATCGCCAGCGCCTTGACGCCCAGGCGCCAGGCCTGCGTGTAGGCGTCGGCGATGTCCTCGACCGTCGCCTCCTGGGGCAGGTTGACCGTCTTTGAGATCGCTCCCGAGATGAACGGCTGCACGGCGCCCATCATCTTGATGTGGCCCATGTGCGAGATCGCGCGCTCGCCGACGGCCACGTCGAACACCGACAGGTGCTCTTCGGACAGGCCCGGAGCGCCGACGATCGTGCCGTGCTCGGCCAGGTGCGCCTCGATCTGCTCGACTTGGGCCTCTGAGTAGCCGAGCGTCTGCAGCGCCAGCGGCACCGTGCGGTTGACGATCGTCATCTGCCCGCCACCGACCAGCTCCTTGAACTTGACCAGCGAGAAGTCGGGCTCCACGCCGGTCGTGTCGCAGTCCATCAGGAACGAGATCGTGCCCGTGGGGGCGAGCACGGTCGCCTGCGCGTTGCGGTAGCCGTGGCGCTCGCCCAACTCGACCGCCTCCTCCCAGGAGCGGCGCGCCGCTGCCAAGAGCTCCGCGTCGGCGCTGTCGTGCTCGGGGATCACGTAGGAGGCGTCGCGGTGCATGCGCATCACGTTGTTGTGCGCCTCGTGGTTCTCCTCGTAGCGCTCGTAGGGGCCGAGCGCCGCCGCCACCTCGGCCGAGCGGCGGTAGGCGCGACCCGTCATCAGCGCCGTGATCGCCGCGGCCGTCTCACGCCCGGAGTCCGAGTCGTAGGGCATGCCGTTGCTCATCAGGTACGCGCCGAGGTTGGCGTAGCCGAGGCCGAGCTGACGGAAGGCGCGCGCGTTGGCGCCGATCTCCTCGGTCGGGTAGCTCGACGGCCCGACGATGATCTCCTGCGCGAGCAGCACGACATCGACCGCGTGCTCGAAGGACTCCACGTCGAGCGTGCCGTCTGCGCGGCGGAACTTCATCAGGTTCAGCGAGGCCAGGTTGCAGGCCGAGTCGTCCACGTGCATGTACTCGCTGCACGGGTTCGACGCGTTGATGCGGCCGCTGTTCGGCGACGTGTGCCAGCGGTTGATCGTCGTGTCGTACTGCACGCCCGGGTCCGCGCAGCGGTACGCGGCCTCGGCGATCTCGCGCATCAGCTCACGTGCGCTGACCGGCTCGCCGACCGGCTCGCCCGTCGTGCGGGCGAGCAGGCGCCACTCGCCGTCGTCCTCGACGGCCTGCATGAACTCGTCGGTCACGCGCACCGAGTTGTTCGCGTTCTGGTACTGGATCGAGAAGAAGCCGTCGCCGTCGATCGACATGTCGAAGCCCGCGTCGCGCAATGCCGCCGCCTTGTCCTCCTCCTTGGCCTTGCACCAGATGAACTCGCGGATGTCGGGGTGGTCGACGTCGAGCACGATCATCTTCGCCGCACGACGCGTCTTGCCGCCGGACTTGATCGTGCCGGCCCACGAGTCGGCGCCGCGCATGAACGAGACCGGGCCCGACGCCGTGCCGCCCTTGGCCAGCGGCTCCATCGAGCCACGGATTTTCGACAGGTTGATGCCCGAGCCCGAGCCGCCGCGGAAGATGTTTCCCTCCTTGGTGTTCCAGCCGAGGATCGACTCCATCGTGTCCTGCACGGAGAGGATGAAGCAGGCGCTGCACTGCGGGTGCTCCTCGAAGCCGACGTTGAACCACACCGGCGAGTTGAACGCCGCCATCTGGTGCAGCAGGATGTGCGTCAACTCGTGCTCGAAGGCCTCGGCGTCCTCGCCCGAGGCGAAGTAGCCGCGCTCGGCTCCCCAGCCCGAGATCGTGCCCGCGACGCGACCGATCATCTGCTTGACCGAGTGCTCGCGCGCAGGGCTGCCGATCTGCCCGCGGAAGTACTTCTGGCTGACGATGTTGGTCGCGTTCTGCGACCAGCTCTTGGGGAACTCGACGTGGGTCTGCTCGAAGGCGACGCGGTCGCCATGGCCGATGCGCGCGTCGCGCCGCTCCCACTCCACGGCATCGAACGGATGCGTCCCGGGGGTTGTGAAAAAGCGCTTTGGCTCAAGCGCGCCGCCGGGTGCTGTCGCGTACGAGATCGTGGGGTGCGGAGCTTCGTTCATCGGACCTTCCTCCTCTGCTGCGCCGACGGTGCGGGCGGCCATTCGAGCTGTTGATCGGGGGTCAAGCATCGTGGCGCTCCGATCGGACGGAACCAGGTCGCCGGACGAGCTTCAGAACAGCGCGAGAAGTGCTCCTATTTTACCGCCTTCGGAGCCGGGAACCAGCCCGAGATGGCCCGCAAATCAAGGCTTGGCTCAGCGCCCGAGCCGAGCCCAGTCGGCGAATTCCGACCACGTCGCCGACGCGCGGAAGCCGGCCTCGGCCATCGAGTGGCGCAGCGACAGCAGCCAATGCGGCTCGAACGCGCGCCGACGGGCGAGCGCCCAGGCGACGCAGGCGAGCACGAGCAGTGCGGCGAGCGCGGCGATTGCGATCGCAGCGTCCGACAGGCCGCCGCCCTTGCCCCTGCCCTTGCCGGCTTTGGCTACCCCGGCCGGCTGCTGCGCCGCCGCCGCCGGCGCCGTGCTCTGCGGCGTGGTCGTCGCCGGCGTGCCGACCGTCGGCGAGGTCGCCGCCCCGGGCGTCGTCGTGGCGCCGGCCGCCGTCGTCGGCGTCGAGCCCGTCACTGCGCCCGGGGTCGTGGCGGCGCCTGGCGTGGTGCTCGCACCGGCCGCCGTGGTCGCACCGGGCGTGGTCGCTGCACCGGGCGTGGTGGTCGTACTCGACGGCACGTACGTCGTCGCCGCCGGGGCGCTTGCGCCGCCGGTCGCCGCCGAGGCGCTGCTCGCGCCGAGCGCGGCGAGGGCCAAGACGATCGGCAGTGCGCGTCTCACCCGGCGAATGCTAGTCACGCGCGGCCGGCCCGGGCGCGAGCAGGTCGCCGAGCGCGGCCAGCGCGTCGGCGAGCACGGTGGCCGGCGTGAAGCTCGCGTCGAGCACGCGGATGCGCTGCGGCTCGGCCGCCGCCAGCTCGTCGTAGGCGGCGGCGACGTGAGCGAAGAAGTCCTCGTCCTCGCGCTCGAGCCGGTCGGGCGACTCGCCGCGCCCGGCTTGGCGCGCGCGCCCGGCGGCGGGGGCGATGCGCAGCAGCAGCGTGCGGTCCGGCTGCAGGCCGCCGGTGGCGAAGGCGTTGATCTGGCGCACGTGATCGACGCCGAGGCCGCGGGCGGCGCCCTGGTAGGCCAGCGAGGAGTCGACGTAGCGGTCGAGCAGCACGAGCGCGCCGTCGGTGAGCAGCGGCTCGACGCGCTCCTGCACGAGCTGCGCGCGGGCGGCGGCATAGAGCAGCGCCTCGGCGCGCGCCGAGACGGCGAGCGCGGGGTCCTTGACGAGCGCGCGGATGCGCTCGGACAGCTCGACGCCGCCGGGCTCGCGCAGCAGCTCGACGCGCCGGCCGGAGGCGCTCAGCGACTCGAGCAGGGCGCGCGCGAGCGTCGACTTGCCGGCGCCGTCGATGCCCTCGATCGTGATCAGCCTGCCGCGCGCCACGCGGGGGACGGTAACGCGCGTCTACGATGGTCGCCGTGCAGGCCGCGCAGCTACCGGGGATCGACGCGCACCCGCACGCGCTCGCCGTGCTCGGCCCGGCGCTCGAAGGGCGCGTGAGGGCGTCACACGCCTACCTCTTCCACGGCCCGTCGGGCACGGGCAAGCGCACGATCGCGCGCGCCTTCGCGGCGGCGCTGCTGGCCGATGAGAAGCACGACGCGCAGAGCGTCAGCGAGCGGATCGCGCGCGACTCCCACCCCGACCTGACGTGGGTGAGCCCGTCGGGCGCGGCCGAGATGCTCGTGTCGGACATCGATGAGCCGGTCGTGGCGGCCGCCACGCGCACGCCCTTTGAGGCGGCGCGGCGCGTGTTCGTGATCGAGGGCGTCGAGACGATGAACGACCAGACGGCCAACCGCATGCTGAAGACGCTCGAGGAACCGGCCGAGTTCGTCCACCTGCTGCTGCTGAGCGACCGCCGCGAGGACGTGCTGGCGACGATCGTCTCGCGCTGTCAGTCGGTGCGCTTCGACCCGCTGCCGCCCGAGCGGATCGCGCAGGGCATCGAGGGCGCCGAGCCGGATGTGGCGCAGGCGTGCGCGCGCCTGGCGCTCGGCGACGCGAGGCTGGCCGAGCGCCTGGCGAGCGGCCCCGGCATAGCGCTGCGGGCGAGCGCGGAGGGCTTCGCGCGCGCCGTGCTCGCCGGACGCAGCGGCGAGCGTCCGTGGACGGCCATGCTCGACGCGGCCAAGGCCGCGGGCGCGCAGGCCGGCGAGGCCGCCGAGGGCCGGCTGGCCGACGAGCTCGAGCTGATCCCCAAGAAGGAGCGCAAGAAACACGAACGCGAGGCGGGCGAGGCACGCAGGCGCGGCGAGCGGCGCGCGCGCACGCAGGCGCTTGACCTCACGCTGGGACTGGCCGAGCTGTGGCTGCGCGACGTGCTGTGTGAGTGCGAGGGAGCGCCCGAGCTGATCTACGCCGTCGATCGGCGGGCAGAGCTTCAGGAGGACGCAAGCGAGCGCGCCGGCGGAGCGCTGCGCGAGGCGATCGAGCTCGTGCAGGACACGCGCCTGCGCCTGCACGTCAACGTCTCCGAGGAGCTGGCGCTCGAGGCGCTCGCCTTTCGCCTGGAGGCGTTGCTCGCGCTGCCCGCGGCCGTCTGAGCTGAGCGCGCCGAGACGCCGTCACGCGACGGGTCGTCTCTTTTTAATTATTAAGAGATGAGAACGCCGGGTCAGTCGGCGATCGGCCCGAGGTTGGGCTGCAGGTCATAGGTGTCGAACGCCATGAACTGGGAGAAAAGGCGGTTATCGGGGCCGTGGTAGTCGGCCGAGCCCGTGCTCAGCAGGCCGTCCGCTTCGCAGCGGGCCGCCAGCAGGCGCGTCTGGCGCTCGTCGTGGGTGATGTAGAAGGCCTCCACGCCGTCGATCCCCAGCGCGCGGAAGCGCTCGATGCTGTCGAGCACTTCGCCGTCGTCCTCGATGTCCCAGAACGGATGCGCCCAGATCGCCACGCCGCCTGAGTCGTGGATCGCCTCGATCGCCTCCGCCACCGTCGGCGTCTCGCGCAGGCGGAAGGCCGGCTTGCCCTCGATCAGATAGCCGCGGATCAGCGAGCCGATGTCGTCGATCTGCTCGTCCTGCAGGCGCTGCCCGTTGGCCGGCGCGCCCAGCACGGCCGCCGCCAGGTGCGGGCGGCCGATCGGTTTGCCTTCGGCGATGCGCTGCTCGAGCTCCGCTTCGTCGAGCTCGAAGCCGACTTCGCGCAGCGCGTCGCGCATGCGCAGCGTGCGCTGCTCGCGGTCCGCCAGGAAGTCCACCAGCCGGTCGGTCATCGGCGGGCCCGTGTGGTCGATCTTGTAGCCCAGG
Organism: Solirubrobacterales bacterium; assembly: GCA_044446425.1. Lineage (GTDB taxonomy): Bacteria > Actinomycetota > Thermoleophilia > Solirubrobacterales > Solirubrobacteraceae > Palsa-744. The sequence continues at coordinate 61,658 of JBIOEW010000003.1, forward strand.
ATGTGCAGTTCGCGCGGCGCCCCCGAGTCCGCGTCGACCGCCGAGATCTCCACGGCTGGGACGACGCGCACGCCGTGGCGCTCGCCCGCCTCGATCGCCTCCGCCACGCCGCTGATCGTGTCGTGGTCCGACAGCGCCAAGAGCTCCACGCCGGCTTGCGCCGCGAGCTCGACGACCTCCGCCGCCGCCAAGGCGCCGTCGGAATGAGTCGAGTGCGATTGCAGGTCGAAGCCGAGCGCCACGGCCGGGGAGCCTATGGCATCTCCTCAGGGGCTCGCCGGGCGGTGCTTCACCGGCCTGCGCTCGATCTGCGCGTCGCCCGGCAGCTCCTCCGGAATCGCCAGCAGGCGGCACACGCGCAGTTCGATCGTGTCGCGCAGGCGGCGCACGGCCGCGTGGTAGCGGTGCGCCTTCTCCACCAGCGCCTCATCTGCGCTGCCGAGCGCGTCCAGCTCGACGCGCGCCGACTCCGTCTCACGCGCACGCGAGCACGCCTCGATCCACATCACCTCGAGGTACGCCAGCGCCGTTCCCATCTGCTGGTCGGAGATCGAGTCGCGCCGCTCGACCTCGCGCAGCACCGGCGCCAGCTCGTTGCTCAGCCAGCGCGACTCCGCGTGTGCACGCAGCAGCAGGCAAACATCCGACGTCGGCGCTTCTCTGGGATTGCGGGGACTGTTGGAATCGGGGGCCATTGCGGTATCCGTACCGTTCGGCGCTGCTGCGCGGTAGCCGGGCGGCCGGTTGGGGGGCTGCTTTGGCCTTCGGCGCGCCCTGAGCGCTGCTTTAGAAGTTCCGCTCGCGCTCCACGCTTTTTGCGGGGATTCCCGGTTAAAGGGCGTTGCCGTCCCGGGCCGCATGCGCCTGGCCCTCAGGCCGGCGGCGCTTTCGGCCGATGAGTGACCCGTAAGCGATTTTCGACAGGAGGGAAGGCAGGTGCCGAGATGCACGTAGTCGGAGATGCCACCACACGGGCCGCCGGGCAGCACGCCCGCGCCTCGGTCGTACGGCTGCGTCTGCGCACGCTCCTCACGCTCGGCGTGCTCGCCGTGGCGACCGCCGCGCTCGGGCGCACCTTCGGCCTGCAGGACGAGCGCTTCATGTTCGCCGAGCTCGCGCTGCTGGTGAGCATGTTCGCGATCTCGCGCTACGTGCTGCCGCTCGTCGACCGCCGCGATCGCGGCGCCAGCGCCGAGGAGCACGTCGGCAGGCTGCTCGACCGTCTCGACCCCACCGTCTGGCGCGTGATCCACGACGCAAGTTTCGGACACGGAAACGTCGATCACATCCTCGTCGGCCCGCCCGGCGTCTTCACCGTCGAGACCAAGAGCCATCCCGGACCCGTGCGCGTCGGGCGCCTGCACGGCGCCACGCTGCGCCAGGCCCAGGCCCAGCGCGACGCCGTCGAACGGATCACCGGCGCGAAGGTCGCACCGCTGCTCGTGTTCAGCCGCGCCTGGGTCGACCGCCCGCAGGCGCGGCGCAAGGGCGTGCGCGTGCTGTCCGCACGGATGCTCCTCAGCTATCTGCTGGGCCGCTCGAAGACGCTGTCGTACGGCGACATCGAGCAGGTCTGCGAGCGCCTGGATACGGCGCTGCGCGATCAGGCGCAGATCGAGCGGCTCGCGCGCTCGCGGCGTCTGCTGCCGCGCTGATCCGCGCGCCGGGCGAGCGCTCGCTTCGCCTGTCCGAGTCCCGCGCGGTAGCGTGTGTCGATGGCTGCGACCGCAATTGCGCCGACGAGCACGCCGCGTGCGGCCGCGACCGAGCTGCCCCCCGGCCCGCGCGCGCCGGCCTTCGTGCAGACGCTCGCGTGGTCGCTCGCGCCGACCTGGGTGATGGACCGCTGCGCGCGGCGGCTCGGCGACGCCTTCACGCTGACCTTCTCGCCGAGCGGCATGAAACTCGTGCTGATCAGCGACCCGCAGGACGTCAAGACGCTGTTCACCGCGCCGCCCGAGCTCGCGCCCTCGGCGACCGGCAACTCGCCGATCCGCCCCGTGATGGGCGAGCGCTCGGTGCTCGTGCTGACCGGCGCCGAGCACATGCGCCAGCGCAAGCTGCTCTTGCCGCCGTTCCACGGCGAGCGCATGCGCGAGTACGAGCAGACGATCGTCGACGCCACGCGCGCCGACATGGCGAGCTGGCCGCGCGGTGAGCCGATGCACCTGCAGGAGCGCACGCGGGCGATCACGCTCGAGGTGATCCTGCGCGCCGTGTTCGGCGTCGAAGCCGAGCGGATGGACGCGATGCGCGAGGCCATCGCCGGGCTGCTCGCGCCGATGAACTCGCTGCGGATCGTCTGGCTCGCCTTGCGGCGGATGAGCCTCGAGCGCCCGACCGGCGCGATCGGTCGCGCGCTCGATCAGCTCGACGAGACGATCTACGCCGAGCTCGCGCGCAGGCGCGTGCAGCAGGACCTCGGCGAGCGCACCGACATCCTCTCGCTGCTGATGCAGGCGCGCGACGAGGACGGCCAGCCGCTGACCGACGACGAGCTGCGCGACGAGCTCGTCACGCTGCTGCTCGCCGGGCACGAGACGACCGCCACGTCCGTCGCCTGGGCGATCGAGCGGCTCGTGCGCCATCCGCAGCAGCTCGCGCGGCTCGTCGCCGAGATCGACGCCGGGCCCGACGGCGGCGAGCGCTACGCCATGGCCGTCGTCAACGAGACGCTGCGCGTGCGCCCCGTCGTGCCGATCGTCGGGCGCATCCTCAGCGAGGACTTCGAGCTGACCGGCCGCCTGTTGCCCGCCGGCACGCGCGTGATGCCGTCGATCTACCTGACCAACCGCAACCCGCGCGTGTACGACGCGCCCGCCGAGTTCCGCCCCGAGCGCTTCCTCGACGACACGCCCGACACGTTCGCTTGGATCCCCTTCGGCGGCGGCATCCGCCGCTGCATCGGCGCCTCCTTCGCCCAGCTCGAGATGAGGCTGATGCTGCGCACCATGCTCGGCGAGCTCCAGCCGAGCTTGCCCGCCGCGCGGGTGCCCCTGCGCCGACGGGCGCGCCACAGGGTGGCGGCTGACGGCGCATCGGCGCGTGGCGAGCTGATCAGGCGCCGCGCGATCACGCTCGTGCCCGGGCGCGGGGCGCGTGTGGTCTGGCGCGAGCGGTAGCGGGGCCGACGCCGACGCCGGTGTCGACGCCGGGTGCCGGTGCTGGTCGCCGGTCGCCGGTCGCCGGTCGCCGGCGCTGGTCCCCGGTCGCCGGCGCCGTTGCCGTCGCCGGGTGCCACCGGCGCCGGGTGCCACCGGCGCGGTCGCGTGGCAGCCGAAGCTCGTCGTAACGTCTGACGGATGGACGTGGGCGTGAGCGCTGGTGAAGACTTTGATAGCAATGGTATGTACGCCGGGGCCGCCCCGGGCCCGGGTGTGACGCCCGAGCAGCTTCTCGCGCGCTTCGGCCTGGACGCGTTCCGGCCCGGGCAGCGCGAAGCGGTGCAGGCCGCGCTCGACGGCCGCGACAGCCTCGTCGTGATGCCCACGGGCGGCGGCAAGTCGCTCTGCTACCAGCTGCCTGCGCTCGCCGCCGGCGGCCTCGTCGTCGTCGTCAGCCCGCTGATCGCCCTGATGGCCGACCAGTGGCGGCGGCTGCAAGAGGCCGGCGTGAGCGCGACGATGCTGGCGTCGGGCATGGAGGAGGGTCACAACGCGCAGGCGCTGCGCGAGATCGAGAGTGGAGAGACGCGGCTCGTGCTGGCCGCGCCGGAGCGCTTCGCCTCGGTCGCCTTCCGCTCCGCGCTGGCGCGGCGCGAGGTCTCGCTGTTCGTCGTCGACGAGGCGCACTGCGTGGCCGAGTGGGGGCACGACTTCCGCCCCGACTACCTGCGCCTGCACGACGCGATCGCCTCGCTGCGCAGCAGCCACGCCAGCGCGAGCCGCCCGGCCGTGATGGCCGCCACGGCGACGGCGACGCCGCGCGTGGCCGAGGAGATCGCGGCGCGCCTGGAACTGCGCGAGCCCGTCTCGATCCGCTCTGGCTTCGACCGCCCGAACGTGACCTTCGACGTGGTCAGCCTCGAGGGCAAGGGCGCCGTCGCGCGCAAGTGGGCGGCGCTGCTGCACGTGCTCGCCGAGCCGGGCGCGCGCCCGGCGATCGTCTACTGCGGCACGCGCAAGGACACCGATGCCGTGGCCGCGCGCCTGGCCGGTGAGGGCATGCGCAGCGTCGCCTACCACGCCGGCATGAGCCCCGACGACCGCCGCGCCAGCCAGCAGGCGTTCATGGACGGGCGTGCCGAGGTCGTGGTGGCGACGAACGCGTTCGGCATGGGCGTCGACAAGGCCGACGTGCGCACGGTCGCGCACTGGGCGCTGCCGACGAGCCTCGAGGCCTACTATCAGGAGGCTGGCCGCGGCGGCCGCGACGGGCAGCCGGCGCGCGCGCTCCTGCTCGGCGCGCGGATGGACCTCGGCCGGCTGATCCGCTTCATCAAAGAACGCGAGACGACGGTGCAGGACGTCAAGGGCTATGTCGCCCGCCTGCGCCGCGGCGCCGAGGCGGGGCTGCAGGGTGAGGTCGCGACGGTCGGTCACGGCGAGCTCGGCGAGCGCGATCGGGTGCTGCTGTCGATCGCCGAGCGCGCCGGCGCCGTCGAGCTCGAGCCGGCCGGCGCCGACGGGCTCTACGTGCACCTGACCGGGCGCGGCAGCCCGCGCCGCGCACATGCCGCGATCCAGGCTGCGCGCAACCGCGGCTGGGAGTCCTACCGCTCGATCGAGCGCTACATGACCAGCGGCGGGACGTGCAGGCGCCGGCAGATCCTCGACCACTTCGGCGACGACGAGCCGACGCGCCCGACGGGGCGCTGCTGCGACGTGTGCGAGGCCGACGAGGCGCTCGTGCGCGCCGTCACCGCGCCGGTCGCGACGGCCCGCCGCGGACGCTCCGGTGCAGGCGCCCGGACCGGAGCGCGGACAGGCGGCGGCGCGCGCGGGCGCGACGATCTGCCACCGGTCGACGAACAGCGCTTCGAGCGCCTGCGTGCGTGGCGCTACGAGCGCGCCGAAGGCAAGCCGGCGTACACAGTGGCCGCCAATGCCGTGCTCGAGGACGTGCTGCGCGAGACGCCCAGCAGTCTCGACTCGCTGCTTCAGATCCGCGGCATCGGCCCGGCGTTCTGCGAGAAGCACGGCGAGTCGCTGCTGGCCGAGCTGGCCGCGATCGGGGCGCAGGTCGCAGGCACGGGCGCCGCGGGCGCGGGCGAGGGCGGGTCGGTCGCCGACGCGCCCGGCGAGGCCACGGCGCCGCTAGCATCTGGGGCCGCGCCGACGTAGCTCAGCTGGTAGAGCACTTCACTCGTAATACCTTCTACCGGGCAAAGAAAGCCCTGCAAATAAGCCGGTTTTTGGGTGCGAGTGAATGCCCCTACCGCATCGTTACCGCACGGTAGGCTACTTCGACTCGTGACGTTCTCTATTGTCATGCACTCGGTACGGGCATGGCTCAGGGGGCTGTCGGATGGCGAGGCCGTGGAAGAAGCTCTGGCCGCGCGTGGGGAAGCGCAGCAAGAGCTGGATAGTCGGGTTCTACGACCACGAACGCGTGGAGCGCACGCGCAGCTTCGCGAAGGCTGGTCTGGCCGCCGAGTGGATGCGCGACTACATGACGGCCGAGCGCCGCGGCCAGGACAGTCTGCGCCGGTTTCTGCTTGACCTGGACGCCAAGGAGGCCAACGAAGCCGAAGGGCGCTCGATCGCGGAAATCGTCGAGCTGTATCTCCGGATCGACGCCGATCCGCGCCAACAGGGCGGGCTGGCCCCGTCGACCTTCGACTCGTATCGCAGTGCCGCCAACTGCCACATCCTGGGGCGGCCGATCCGCAACCGCAAACGCGAAGAGATCGGTCGCGCCAGCTATGCCGTAGAGCTCGCACGCAAGCCCGCCTTCCGGTTCAACGAACCACACGAGCCGCGTCGCTGGCGCACCGAAATGCGAGCCTCGGGCCTGCCTGAGCCGCGAGTACGGCAGGCGTGGCGAGTGCTGTCCTCGGTGCTCAGCTGGGCGGCCGGCTCGCACTTGGTGCCGGAGATCGAGACCAACGGGTGCCTGCTTGCCAACGAGAGGTCATCCGGTCGACGGCGCTCGAACCGTCGGGCTGGCACGGGCGCCACGGCACACTCGAAGCGTCACGGGACACAGGTCCAGAGTTGGGCGCTCCCCCCGCAGGCGATCGAGGCGATCCGGGCGATGATGCTCGATCGGACTGCCTCTCGCCATCAGATCTTCGCGATGCGCGACGCGATGATTGTCAGCCTCCAATACGGGCTCGGCGCGCGCAATCAGGAGGTCTTCGCGATCCGCTGGCAGGCGGTCAGGGAGACGTTCGCCGAGCTCGTCGAGGTCATCTCCTACGGTCGGCTGGACGAATGGGGCAAGACGCCCTCCAGTCTGCCGCGGCGCACGATGATCCCTGGACTTCTTATGGAGGATCTCGCTTTGTGGCGGGAGCGGCTTCGGGAGTGGGGGCATAGGGCGGGCGAGGAGGACTTCGTCATTCCCGGCGACCTCGGTGGCTCGGAGTAACCGATCCGCGCACCGGCGCGGTGCATCTTGGCCGCAGTCAAATCAGGCAGTGGGGGACGAAGTACTTCAACCCAGCTGTCGCCAAGGTTGCGGAACGTCCGGAGTTCAAGAACATCGCCGGGGCGACGCCGTACGCAATGCGTCGCGGCGGGATCAGCTTGCGGTTGCGCGCAGAAGACCAGCAGACAGTTGCCAGCGAGTGCGGCACCAGCCTGCAGATGCTCGACTCTCACTACGCGTTCGCAATCGATGACTTACGCCGGCATGGTCCGCGGCCGGTCGATGTCGAGTGGCGCCAGGCACGGAGAGAAGTCGAGGGAGTGATCGCACAGCCGCAGCTCCAAATCGATTACTAGCCATCCGCTCCAGGTGCTGGAGCAATTGATCGTGGCGTCATTCTTCGGCGCGTTGTGCGTGCACTGCCCGTTGGTCTCCGGCCGCGACGAGCCCGTCGATGAGCCTCTGTAGCCGACTGCGCGCGGCTTGGTTAAGCACGTCGCTTGCGCGGAGTCGCTCAAGGAATCCGGGAAGCAAAAAGCAGCGGCTGGCGACGAGGGTGTATTTGGTGTCGATGAGTTCATCGAGCCATCGAAGCCCGGTCGTTGCCTGCCAGGCAGTGGGTGCTGTCTCAAGGAGGCTGACCAGCGCGTCGACAGCACGTGGCTCTCCGTGTGACATGGCTATCCATTGTGGGACGTGGTCGGTGAGCAGTTCAGGATCGACCCACTCGCTTCTAGCGGCGCCCAGCGTCGCGTCGGGGTCGCGGTCAGCTACATCGATGGTGGGGTGGGGAATCAGTGAGGCGACGAGATCTTCGTGGGCATGGCGATTGGAGTGGGTGTCGGTCTGCCCGATCTCCTGAAGCGCGATGCCCATCAGCCACGGCCAAAGCTCGGGGAGCGCTCGGCGCAGTTGTGCATCGTAGGTGCAGATCGCGCTAATGTCGCCGAGGAGCTGTGAGAGGGTGCTTGCGCTTGAGGCGAAGGCGCGAAGGCATCGCTCGAGCTCGACCCTGTCGCCGGCAGCGGCCGCGGCGACGAGCACGCGGTTGGGCTCTCGGTGGTGGCCGTCGAAATGGCCGCCGTAGCCAGCCTCGGCCCAGTGGACAGCACCGCGCCGGTAGGCATCGAGCAGAGCTGAATGCAGCTCCGTCACGGCGGCGACGTTGCAAGCGGAGCCGTTCGACGCATCTGCGGTCGCGACGATTGGCGCGGCAAGCCTGTTGGTTAGGAGATCGTCTGTCGGGATCTTGGCGAGGGCTTCTACCGCTGGCCCATCCAGTGGACGTATCTGCCTGGACTGCGACTCCCAGGGTCCGAGCTGGCAGTCGATCAGCATCGCCTGAATGATCTCGAGCGCAATCTCGTGTCGACACTTGCCACGTTTGTCGCAGGGGGTGGCCCAGACAGGCTTGAGAGCGCGACCGAGGATGTGGCGGACTTCATCTGGTTGTGCCTGAGCGCACGCGAGCAGGCTCGCTTTGAGCGTGTGCGTGTCGATCTCGGCAGGTGCACCGTCCGGCAACAGGAGGGTAGGTAGCCCCTGCGCCGCGGCGCGGTCGGCGCCCATCGGGTTGTGCTGGAATTCATCCTCGCGCTCACGGTGCGTCGGCGTATGGGTGCGGTCGAGCAGGAGGCAGGCGGCCCAAGTGGCTTGTTCGGCATCTAGCGTGATCTTCCCCGCCGCGTGCGCTACAAGCGCCGCGGCAGCGACGGCTGCTGGGGCGCCGGTCGGATCTTGGGGCCCGTGGATTGGTGGGTCGCTGGCAAGCTCTCGGGCGACCTGGAGGTCGGTAGCGATGTGGGCGGGGTCCGGGTCAGTCTTCTCCAGGGCGTACGTGGTCAACAGGCGCCAAGCCTGCTGACCGCGATACAGATCGGCCTGCGTATCCCGCAACGGGTCGGTGATCTCCTGGGGGGGAGCGAAGTCGATAGTGATCTGTCCGTCCGGATGGCGAGTGAGCGTGTAGTTCTCACTGTCGAGCTGGCTTGCCCAGGCCGCGAGTGTCGCCGTGTCTTTCACGTTCTCGGCAGCAAACAGTTCGACACCGTTGGTGAGCAGCTCTTCCCCGAGCTGCTTGAGCTTCTCGAGGCGCGCGTGGCTCTCCTCGGTGAGTGCTTTTGCGACAAGGAGGCCCGCGGCGTTGCCCATGTTGAAGCGGCGTCGGTCACGACCGACGATGTGTGGCGGGTCGGGTCCCTGCAGGTGGAGGGTGCCCTCGGCGGTGGCGCGGCTGAACTCGAGCTCCCAGATCTCTGGTCTGGTAAGCCACCGGTCGAGCTCGTCGTCAACGACGAGGATGTGGCGCTCAAGCAACCCGACCACGAGACCTGGCATTGCCAGGTTGCGGCAGTCGACAAGCAGCCGCGCAGTCACGGTTGCGATTGACTCGCCGGCCCCAATGCACTGGTCGGCGTACGACTCGACCGCGAGTAGTGCGCTCATGCATGGATACGGGCCGACGCTCGACCCCCGGTACCACGACCATGCCCGTTCGTCACCGATGCAGAACCTGCTGCCCTCGGCGAGCTCTAGCTCGAGTCCTGTAGGTGCCGTTGGCTCAGGCGCGGAGGCGTGGAGACTGAACGGGTCGTGGCCGCGTACCTGTTCGGTCGCGGCGTGATCGAGCAGTCGGTTGATCGTCCGCAGAGCTCCAGCCGGGTCGACTGCCAGCAGTAGCCAGAAAGGGCCACGCCATGCGGCTGCCGATGCCGTCCCAACGCCGTGGAATGTGTGATCGCGGACTCCGCCGCTGAGCCCGCTTCGATCGCGGCTCCGGTCGATGTAGTACGCGTCAGTGAGGTCCAGCAACAACTCCGGGTGATGGCGGGCCAGAACCGGCACGCAGCCGTCTGCCTCGACCGCAGGCTCAAGCCGCCCGGGGCTCTCGCGCGCGACAGTCCGCAGTAACTCTTGAGCTCGTACATCGAGATCGGGGCCGAGCAGCGCGAGCAGGTTGACCGCGAACTCCTCGTTTATGTCCTCCTCCCTTGCAAGCACGAGCTCGCGAAGTTGCACACGTGTTGGCAGAGACTGCCCCACGTTGCTCACACCGAGCAGCCAGGCGAGCACGAGTTCACGGGCCTGGCTGGCGAGATCACCTCGATGCGCGTACCTCCCGGCGAGCCGATCGGGATGCTTGCAAAGCACCTCAACAACGGGTCCGAGTACACCTGGGTCGCCCACCCCGTGGTACGTGTGTCGCTGTAGAGCGATCCGCATCAAGCGGGCGAGCTCGCTTCCCTTATCGGCCATGAGTGCTGACCAGGATCGTTCGATGCTCTCGGCGGCTGGACCGAGAGTGAGCAGCGCCTCGAGTGGCAGCTCTGCCCATCGCTCGCCGTGCTCTGTAGCGAGCTCGGTAAACACGTCCTGCAGCTCATCGCGAACCCGATCGGTCTCGTGCTGTGCGTGTGCGAGGGCAGCCTGACATGCGAGCTTTGCGGCCCGCAGCGCCCAACGCGGCCCGCCCGCCCGGGAGAGCAGCTTGAGGTTCTCTGTCACTAGGAGCCGGGCTAGTGCCAGGTCCCTGACGAGATCGTTAGCGAACTGGTCGCCCGGCCCCCAAGCGCTGGCCGCTGCAGACGGGAGCAGGAGCCCATCCGAGCGAAGCGATGGCAACGCTGACGCATCCGGCAGCGCCGTGACGTCGGGGAGGAGTTGTTTACGCGCAAGTGCCACGAGTGCGTTTTCGCGAGCGTCGGGCGTGACCCCGGATGACGTGGCCTCGCGGCGGCGGACGAGGTGATGCCAGATCGCGGCGAAGACGTCGGCTTCCGAGAGGGCTCCGTCGGGAAGCGCGGTGGCGGCGTCGGAGCGCAGGAGAAGGTCGATCAGCCCGGGGCGGCTCAGCAGCCACCGTGCGCGCGGCTCGTGCTCGAGTCGTGCGAGCGAAGGGAACGAGCGGGTGATCTCCGTTGCCTCAGTCTCGGAAAGTGGCAGCACGCGATGCTCGTGCACCGTAGGCTCTGAGCTATCGACCACCAGGGTCTCACCGGCGCGGCGCAGTGCATCTGCGACCGCGCCAGCGGCATCGCTGCGGGTTACGGCGACGACTCGCGCTCCAACGCTCAGAGCGGCCGCCGCGAGATCGCCGAACAGTTCACCGCGGCCTTCGAGTACACCCTCCGCGCCATCGATGATGAGTAGGCGCTCCTCGGCTACTGCGCTCGCGGCGAGCACCTCAGCGAGCGGCCCGGCGAGCTGCGCCTCGAGCTCGAGCGTACGCTCAGGCAGGTCGGCAAGAGAAAGCGCTGTGACCGAGGCACCCGCGTCTCGCCGTGAGGCGAAGCAGCGGACCGTGAGCGCGGACTTGCCGACATCCGGCTCGCCATGCACGAGCAGCATGGGCGCATCGGCGGTGAGACTCGCGATCGCGCTCTCGAGTCTTTTCCGGGCGTCTTCGCGAGGAAGCTGCAGGCGGGAATCGCCGTCGGTCAGGTTCGATCCGGTCCGGTCCTTCAGTCGTTGAGCGAGCTCGGCGAGCAGCTCGTGCGCTCGAGCAAACCTGCTGTCGGGACGGAGTCGGGCGACGCCGAGCAGGTCCCTGCGGAGCATGCCGACCGTCACATGTGCTCCGGCTGGCGCGTAGCTGCTGGAGAGGTCGAGCAGCCGGTCGAACAAGCTGTCGGCGTACTCCGGGCTGTCGTCGGTAAGGACGCGACGCAGTCGTGCGACCGCCGTTGTGCGATCACTTTCGTCCGTTCCCTGCAAGCGCAACTCGATCACCCGTGTAGCGCTGAGCATTCGCCAGGACGCCTCCTCAACGGAATGTCCGTGCAGATCAAGACGTCCGTCCGTTACAGCAGCGGCGATGAGCTTCTCGAGTTGCTCAAGACGGCCGCGCACTCCCTGCGTCGTCGCCCCATCACGGCTGATGTGCTCATGAAAAGCTCGCGCGCTGCCCTGCGTGTGGGCTCGTTCGGCGAGAGTTCGCAGCTCCGTAGCGTGCTGGTTGGGGCTCGCGACCGCTAGCGCGAGCATCCATCGGCCCGCCTGCACCTCCGCGGCGTTCTCAAGCACAACGGTGAGGAGCGCCGCGACCAGTTCAACAGCAGCATGGTTGCTAGCGACTAGGTTCGGGTCGCGCCTGACAGCGATCGACACGCGCGCAGACTCCTCGCCGGTCCGCCCAGTGAGCAGGAAGTCATCCACGCGACTTTCGTGACCTGCCTGGAACGCAACTTCTGTCGCTGCGAACGCGCTCGGGAGCCCCGGCACCGGGTCGCCTGTCAACAGCGCGGCGAGCAGCACCGCGCCGTAGCGGTGCTCAAGTACGGTCCCGCCGCCCCCGGTCGAGTACGGGCTTGCGGTTGCCGGCCCGTCAGCGGAGCCGTCCTCAGTGAGCGCTTGCCTCTCAGGCATGGCTCCAGTCGGCGTGATCTCAGCCGGCACGACCTCATCGTAGACCTGGGCTCTCCGCACTCACGGCTCGACGTGGCCACTGAAAACCGGACGTTGCGCCCAGAACGCGGGGCTTCGCGTCCTAGCGCAGTCCCGGAGCTAGCCTCAAGAGATGGGAAACCGAGCGCGCTACGTCGGTCCAGGACTTGGGCGGGGCGTGCTGAATACGTTCCCCGACGGGTCCGCCTCGGGGGTGCCGGCTGCGCAGATCTACATTTCCGGCCGTGATCTCACCGGTGAGCAGCCCAACGAAGCGACGCTGACTGCACGGCTCGCGCGCTTGTCAGCCGGCGACTGCCTGCTGTGGATTGCGCATTTGCAGACTCGCCTGTTTTCCCAGGCTCGCCCGCAGGACGCATCTGACCTGCAACGCCGCCTCGTGGAAGAGGTCCTCGGTGGCACCGATACCGGGACGGTCGTGCTGCGCCAGCTCGCATTGATGCCCGACCGCAGCGTCTTCTGCGAGCAGCAGCTCGTCCACCTCGCGCGCCTTGTCATCGCCCACGCCGACCGCAGACCCCGCGACGAGTTCGCGCAGGGTGAGCTCGCTGAGGATTGGGCGCGGTGCCTGCTCGAAGTCAACGACCTTCTCGACGCTGAGCTGGACCCGCGTGATGACGAGCAGCTGCTCTCCTGGGAGATCCGGCAATGCTCTCTGAACCACCACGAGGACGAACTCCCGGTCAACGCGATCCACCACGAGGTTTACCGAGTCTTGTGGCCAGCTCGCCAGGACAAGCGCTCACGGGACGCCGAGGAGGCTTTCCGGCGCCACACCGGCATGACGGTCGGCGAGTACTTCACCATCGGCGCTGCCACCGTTGCGCGGCTGGCCGTTCGTGGGGCAGACCAACCGACTCTCATTCCCGCCATCAAGCCTGCGGAGTACTTCTCGCATTCCGAGCTGTCCGAGCAGACTTGGCGGGCATTCTTCGCGTTCGCTGCGCTCGATCTCGACGGGCTCGCCGCGGAGCTGATCGCCGAGGAGCAGATGTTCGCAGCCACCACCTACGCCTCGCTGACCTTCGAGCGCTTCCCACTCGCCGAGATCGAGCCGGGTCTGTTCGCGCCGATCTCAATGCGAAGCCTGCAGCGCAAGATCACTCAGGGTGTCTTCCATGCCCTCAGCGAGGCCGCCGAAGCCGACGGCCACGACCGCCGACGATACGTGAATCCGTTTGGGAACGTCTTCCAGCAGTCGGTCGAGCAAACTCTGCGCCGCGGCGTAGGTTTCTGCCCCGAGAACATCTCGATCACCGCGGACGTCCCCTACGGCACCCGCACGCGCTCGCGCGACAGCACCGACGTAATCCTCGGGTACGAACGCAACCCCGTGTTCGTCGAGGTCGTCTCCGGCCCATTGCAGGCCGCAACCATCACCCGCGGTGACCTCTGCACCTTCGCGAGCGACAGTAAGCGACTGGTCGTCAAAAAGGCCGAGCAGCTGGACCAGAACATTCACGCGTTCTTCGCTGCCGAGCTTCAGCTATCCGGAGTCGACCCGGCAATCGTCGCGCACGCTTGGCCAGTGATCGTCACCTCCCACCCGTTCCCGCATCGCGAGCGGATCATCGACGCCGTGCTCTCGTGCGTTCGCAGAGAAGGTCACCTGACTGACGAGAGGATCGGCGGCCTGTCGATCGTCTCGGCCGAGGAGCTCTTCTTCTGCGAGGGGTTCATGCAGCAAGGCAAGAGCTTCCTCGCGCTGATCCGAGGCTGGAAGTCAGGGCCACACCCCGACATCTCGTTCAAGAACTATCTGATCGAGCTGGGCGGAGGACGCGCACCGTCCAGCACGCACTTTGAAAAGCGCTATGCGCAGTTCCACGCGGAGATCATCGCCCGAATCGCCGGGCAGAGTGCGCCCACGGCCAACTCGTAGCCGAGGGGCCTCGGTCTACAAGCCGCGCCAGTACCGCCGAGCAGCCAGCGATACGATGCAGGCGAGCTGCCGACGTAGCTCAGTTGGCCAGAGCACTCGCTTCGTAAGCGAGGGGTCCGGGGTTCGAATCCCCGCGTCGGCTTGGCCTCTGGCCTGTAGCCTGCGTCGCGTCGCCTATCCAGTAGGTCACCGGACGGCGGCGCAGGGGTGGAAGCCAATCGCCTAGACGCCGCACATCTCGGCTACGAGCGGGAGACTTCGACTGTCGAGCGCCCAGTCGAGCCAGTCGGCCTCGGAGTCAGCGAGTGCCTGCCAAGACGGAAGGGCTGCCTGGCCAGTTGGATTGAAGCTCATGATGATCGTCCCGCGGACACGGGCCGGACTGATGGGGCGCTTCAGCGCTATTCCGGTCTTCGTTACGACAGACTCGTTTTCGATCCCGGATTGATTCATGCCGGCCGCCGAACAGAGCACGATCCCGTCGGGCTTGTCCTTGCCGAGCGCATCCTCAAGCGCGGCGGTCATGACCGCCAACTGATCCCCGAGTGGGCTCTGTGCCCACGGCGTGAATGCCCAAAGGCCAGTGAGTGTCGTGAGATGCAACCACCTGGCGCCTGAAGAGCGCATTCTCTCGGCCTTCTCTGCGATCGCTCCGATCATTCGCCCAAACAAATCCTCCTTGATCGTCGGACCGCAAAGAGATTGGCTAGCCATTCCCCGCGGAGAGAGTTCCAGTTCGATTCCGGGCATCGATAGCTCGACCGGCGTGCCATCGCGAACGACGGACACGTGGTCCTCGACTATCCGCTCAATCTCCTGCCGTTGGTACTCGGGTGGATGGCGCTGCACGTTCCCACTGATCCAGACACCCGTGTTGCAGCCGAGCTCGAACAGCCAATCTGAAGTCCTTTGTGCGGCGACGCGTCGCGTGCGAGCATCGTCGCTCTGGGTCAGCACCCGGACCTCTACATTGAGGACCCCCGTCGGCGCTTCGATCTCGACGTCAGCGGGGGGTCGGCCCTCTCGTCTGGTCTCTAGCGCGACGGGCCAGCCCAGCCGGCAGGCCAGCCCCGCGAGCACGATCTGCGCGCGGGAGTGCAGAAGCCGCCTCGGACTGGGGTCACGTCGGATATCGCGCAGCGCCTTCGCGCGCCCATCCAGACCCATGCTGAGCTCCAGCCGCAACGCCCACTCCAGCACTTCAGAAAGAGCGAGCAGGTGGTAGCCGGCTTGAAGAAGGGCGAGTGGATACCCCTCTTGATCTCTTGCAATTGCGAGTGGAAGCCATTCCTCTCCGAGTAGCTCGCGTAGCCGGGAGATCGCCCATTGTCCAGCGCGTACGCGGGCAGCGTGCTCGCAAGTGAGCTCAAACCACTCCTCGATCTCAGCCCAACACTGAGGGTCTCGATCTTCTACCCACTGCGGAAGGGCTATGCGAGAGGACTCGCTAGACATCGGGGAAGTCTACGCACCTTGCTTCGTCTGGTTGCTGTCTTGATTGATGCACGAACTTCCTACTTATCACCGGCTCGCCGGTCACCGACGCGAGGGCTCACGCTGTCGCCGTGTATGGCGGCGGAGGACCTGCGCTCGGCTTCGTGTTGGGCACTGCGGAGAGCTGGCCGGGTGCCCGGAGATCGAGAGCGACTACCGAGTACTCGTTGCCGCCGTGGAGTAGGCGCAGGATGTCGGCCACGGCCACGGTGCTGGCGATCACGCCGACGAACGCCGCACCGACCGTGACGTCTGCGAACTGGAGCAGCCCACAGCGCGCCGCGGACTCCTCCATCCCACCCTCGATCTGGCGGGTTATCTCACTCTCATAGGCGGGCTTCAGGGCGGGGCGAGGCTGCGGGTTCTCCTTGAAGGCGGTCGCGGGGGATTCGGCCGACGGGAAGGTGTGCACGAGCATGTCGAGGTACTCGTGCGGCCCGGCACCGAGGCCGGCGTCTACGACGCGATCGAACCCCGCGCTTTCGAGCTGGCGGCGTGGGATGGCGTTGTCAAACCCGGCCAGTGCGTTGCGCGGTTCGTTGCGGGTGGGTACCGCATGGGCCTGCGGGTGGAAGCTCTCATCGAACGCCCGCTCAACGATCCGGGTCCGCAGCCCGACCTGTTCGAGTGCGGCCGAGACGACCCGCGTCTTGCGCGAGCCGATGTCGCCAGGTCCTACGAGCATCTGGGTGGCCGTGTTGCCTTTGATGACAGTGTCGAAGTCGAGCAGGCCGAGCTCGACGTCGCTGGGGTTGGCGTACGGCAGCATCCCGAGTGTCCACGCGTAGGCTTGGCCGAGGTGTCCGAGGCCCAGCAGCCACAGGGCCGCCGGAAGGTACTCGAGCTTCGGGCCCGGCGGCGCGGATCGCCAACGCTGATCAGGGCTCCAGAGAGAGATGCCAACCTCTCGCCGGCCGGGCACGGGATTGCCCAGCGCCTGCTGGAAGATCTCCGAGACCCCGAGAGCGCCAGCCAAGATGCCGGCCGGGACGATCGCGGGGCCGCGCAGGCGGCGGTCCGGTGACTCCACGATCCCGCCCGTCCAGCCGCCCCACGTGCAGAACAGGAGGGGCTGACCGACGGGGTCGCGCGGGTTGCCGATCACCACCGTCGGGAGGTCTGGCTGCAACTGGTCGACGACGATGCCGCCGTAGCGGCTCACGACAGCCGCTGCCGCGAGCCCATCGGTCCAGCCGGTCTGAAGGGAGGGGTCGGTGTCGAGGCGGACGCGCACGCCGCCGTGGAACGCGCGGAGCCCGACGTTCACGACGGTGGCAAGAGCGGCCTGAGCGGCGCGATCGTGCTCGAGGTCCGGACCGACGTCGATCTGCAGGATGAGTTGGCTGAGAAACCGTCCCGCCTCGGCCGGGTCTTTGGCCTTGCCGGCGTCGATCAGGAGCTTGCCGGTGCGATGGAGGTCGTCGGCAGAGCCCCAGCTCATACCCGTCTCCCTATCGAGAGGTGTCGCTCGGCCTGCCTGCCAGTCCACGTTTCCCATCCCTCACCGTCGTAGCGGTGGACCCCTACGGTCCGCGGCTTGGTGGCGCGCATGGCGAGGTGGGGCACGATGAGGGCGACGTGCCCGGCTTGGGCGAGCATCGGGTTGGCGGCGTCGATCGGGCTCTGGCGGACGCCGCCGCCCGGATGGGTATGGACGTCCCCGATCACGCGGCGGCACTCGGCGTCGCAGATGTCCCACAGCTTGCTGTAGGCAAGGCCGTCGAAGCTGATGCCGCCGGCCAGGCAGTTGGGGTCGAGGTCGTCGAGGTAGACGACCCGCGTCACGGTGGTCGGGGCGCCGTCGCGGTCGGCGAGCAGGAAGGCGCCAGACTCGCGTCGTCCCTGTCCGCGGCGTCCAAGCTCGGCGATCATCGCGTCCCACGCACTGCGGCGCATGCGCAGGAGCGCGTCGCGGCGCCTATGTACCCAGATAGTCATCGGCGTTCAGGATGTTGTGGACGTTGCTGAGCATGAAGCTGATGTCGCGCGTGGGGTTCCACGCGTCGTGGGGGTGCTTCTGGGCCCAGTCGGCATGCGATCCCAGAGCGATGCGGTCCCACGGGGCGTACATGGCAACGCCGTCGTCCCAGTCGGTGCGGAACACGTGGGCGGCGCGATCGCCCTTGGGCCGACGCGCCGGCTCGAGCGAACAGCCCGCCTCGTTATCCCAAAGGCTGCCGGTCGGCGCCGAGTGAGGGTAGCCAGCGATGTCGAGCCGCAGCACGAACTCCTCGGGGCCATTCGAGCGCGGCGCGGCCGAGATCGCAAACGCGGCGTGAGGCCAGGTGAGGTCGAGCAGCTGCCAGCGCCCGGCCTGCACTCCAGACTGGAAGCGCGCCCCCTCAAGGTGCGCGCGCAGCGTGCGCTCGTCCGGCTTCACCTCAGCCCTCGAAGCGCGAGCGCGGCAGCAGGTCCAGCGTGACCGAGCACTCCCCCGGCGTGGTCAGCGACCCGATGTGGACGCCGGGATCCAGGAAATGGTCGGCACCGGGGACGGCGAGGACATGCTTGGCGGCCTGCTCTTTGGAGAAGTTCGCGACTTCTGGGCCGAAGGCCCACTTCTCGACGGTCTTGATCGTGCGCGATGGTCCGAACCTGTGCGTGTGATCGCCGTTCCAGCGGACGATCACCTCGACGTGACGGCAACGGCCGCGATGGACGTGGTGACGGTGGTGGACCCCGGCAACCTCGAGCGTGAGATCGAGATCGATCTCCTCGTCGACCTCCTCGATCCAGATCCCGCCGTCAGGGTCGTTCTCGACGAGGAGCGTGCGGACCGAGGCGGTCTCCTCAACCTCGATGATCTCTGGGTCCTCGGCCTCAGTTGTATGCAGAAAAAGCTCCATGGGACTCCTTGGCTAGAGCCGACGCCGAGGCGACGGCTACGATGACGGGGAAACGAAAACCTTTACCTGACGAGTGTATCAAAAGATCTTTACCTACGAGGTAAACGGAAAAGCATGGCACGAGTATGGACTTGGGCTTCGACAGCGAGGGCTTGGCGGCGTTGTGCAACGCTGAACGACTGATGGTCGAACGCTGGGGTCCAGAGATGGGAAGGACCATCGGGAAGCGACTCCTCGACCTAGCGGCTGCCACAGCGGCGACGATCGAGCGCATCCCCACGGCCAGCACGACCCGCGGCCGGGACGGCCAGATGACGATCACGTTCAACGGAGCGATCGTGATCAGCGGTCAGCTCATGGCGTGCGCTGACGGGGCTCGCAAGGACGCCGATCAGTTCGTGATCGGGACCGTGATCGTCGACGAGAATAGGCGCCCATGAAGGATTCGAGCACACCCATCGCGTTTCGCCCGGACTACGCCATAGCGCCCGGGGAGACCCTGCGCGACGCGTTGGTAGAGCAGAGCCTCTCCCAAGCGGATCTCGCGGCACGTGCCAGCCTCTCGACCAAGCACATCAACCAGATCCTGCAGGGCATCGCGCCGATCACTCTGGAGACCTCAATCGTGCTCGAGCGAGTCACCGGGATACCGGCGAGCTTCTGGAACAGGCGTGAGGCCGACTACCGCGAGACGCTGCTACGCCAGAAACAGCGAACGCTCTCGGACGACGACAAGGAGTGGCTCAGTTCCCTTCCGATCAAGGAGCTGCAGAGCCGGGAGAAGATTCCCCGGGAGAAGGATCGAGGTCGGCTGTTTGAGGCTGTGCTGTCGTTCTTCGGCGTCGCTGATCGTCAGGCGTGGGAACGCATCTGGCATGGACCGGTCGCGTCGTTCCGGCGTTCGCACGCATTTACCAGCCATCCGGGCGCGGTCGCCTCGTGGCTGCGCATCGCACAGCTCGATGCCCAAAACGCAAAGGCCGAACCGTTCAACGCAAGCGCATTTCGAAGAGTCCTTCGAGAAATCCGCGCGCTTACCGCCGACGGTGATCCGAACCTGATCGTGGAGATGTGCGCGACCGTCGGCGTGGTGGTGGTCTTCGTACCAGAGGTCAAAGGTTGCCGTATCAGCGGAGCGGCATGGTGGGCAACTCCAGCCCGCGGTGTGATCGCATTGAGCGACCGATACAAGAAGGACGACTTCTTCTGGTTCACCTTCTTTCATGAGGCCGCACACCTGCAGCTGCATTCCAAGAAGGAGACTTTCGTTGATGACGGCAAGGACAGCGACGTCACCGAGGATGAGGCAAACGGCTGGGCCCAGGACTTCCTGATCCCGCCAGAGCGAGCTCTAGAGCTGCGCACGCTGCGTACTGACGCGCACGTCGCGGCGTTCGCGCGCGAGATCGGTATCGCACCCGGGATCGTCGTCGGGCGAATGCAGCACGACAAAATCTGGGACTACCGCCAAGGCCACCACCTCAAGCGCCCAATGTGCATCGTCGAGACCTAGCACGCCTGCTCGTCGCACCGGATCTGCAATACGGACCTAAGTCCCGTTGATTCTTGGCTATGGCGTCGCCGCTACGTCACCGGAACACGCTACCTCCTGTCCCCATTTGGCCGCGCTGAGCGTGCTGAACTATGCGGTCGTTTGAGCAGCACTCGTATGGTGTCGGCAATGGCAGGCGCAAACGCCGCGTTCAGGACCGTCTTCGGCGAGGGTTTGACGCCGGACGCGATCGGCGCAGCGCTCGCGGATCCAGTGGGTGCGACTGAGCGCCTGATCACCGCATGGCACCGCGAACGAGTGATGCCAAGCGCTCTCCCACCGCTCGCCGTCGGCGAGCTCCGGCCACTACTCGGCCACGGCTTCAGCCCAAATTGGCGCTACGGGCTCAGCTGGGCGGAGTCCGAGCTCGACCGCTTGACGATCACGCTGACGTACGCACACCGCGCCGTGCTCATCGACCCGTTCAGCTACCTCGAGGACATCCTTCGGAGCGACGCGATGACCGCCAGTGTGCTGGCCGGCATCCTGCACATCGTGGCGTTCGCCGAGCCGTTGACCGAAGCCTCGACCGTATTGATGGTCACTGAGCCTGAGCAGGTGACCCGGCTTGGCCGGACTGGGCCTTGGCCAGCTATGAGGCCCTCTGGCCTCGTGACCGACGTCCGGGCCAAGATCGTGCGTCGGATCGAGGATGCCCTGGGGGTGTTTGACAACCAGCCCAGCGAAGCGAGGTGGTCGCGCGGCATTGAGGACAACGCGATCGGTCGCGACGCCACGATCCACCTCATAAGACAGACCAACGCGATGGCCGGCCGGGCGCATCTTCTGTTCGAGGAGACCCACGACTGGGATTTCGGCTACGGCCAGCGCACGACCTTCGAGCGCATGATGATGTACGCGCAGCTACGTGCGTTGGCCCGTGCTGGCGTTCGCCATCGCGGGGAGGTCGGCAAGGTTCTGCTCCTGCTACGACGCCCCATCCCCGACATGGCTACGGTGACGCCCACAGATCTTCTGGCGCTCCGGAGCAGCGACGGGTTCGGGCAGGTCCGTCACCAGGTTGGAGATGCACTGGAGCGGTATGAGATCGGAGTACGGGCCGGTCGCGCGGATGTTGGCGACGGCCTCGCGGACGAGCTGCGCGCCAGCGCCGAGGCGCTCGACGCCGAAATCGCCGCCTCAAGCGCGATGACCGCGATGCGGCGCGGTGTCGCTGCGCTGAGCATGACGGCCGCGGCGCAAGTCGCACTGGCTCTGACGGGCATTGGCGCCGCCACCCCCGTAGAGCTCGCCACCCCCGCCGCCGTCGGCGCTCTTGAGTATGTCCGCGCGCTTGTCGCGGCCAGTTATGAACGCGACCGGAACCGGTCGCTCGAGGCGCACGCGACGACTGCGCGCGCGGTCGCCGAACGTATGGCGCTCCTCTGATCCGCGAGCCCCGCCGCCGGTGGCCGAGCCCGCCCATTCGGCGGTCCGGCTGACGCCCAAGCGTCCAGCGGGTGTTCATCCGGACCGTAGAGCGCCTAATCGCGCAGACATCTGACATGGAGCAAAAAGTCAAGGCCCTGCACGCGTTGGCGCTGAGCGTCTCGAGCGTCGGGTGGCGGGCGTCCCGGGGCAGCGACGGTGGGTCAGACTGACATTCGCGGGTTGGTACCGCATGACTGGTATCCGTCGGGAGCTGCCTCGGTCTAGTACCGCGGGTCGCCGGCCAGGCCGGCGCCGCATAGATGCGGCGAGGGTTCTCCTTCTGGGAGGGACCGCCCGCCACCCCACGCTCGTGAGCATGTTCAGGCTGTTCTCATCGGCTGCTCGGTAGCGATCGCCCAGACAAACCCGGCGAGCTCGCGGGCGCAAGCGACGACGATCTTCTGGCTGGGCTTGCCGCGGCCCGTCATCCGTTGCCAACGACGATGAAGGCGCTGCTGGCAGCGCCAGGCGCGCTCGAGCACGACGGGGTCCTGGCCACGGTGGCGGCGCCCCAGCTCATAGCTGACGCTCGGGCGGCGCCTGGCATGCCAGGCGGACTCGACCAGCAGCCGGCGTGCGTGCACCGAGCCGGCCCTCGTGATCGACCCCTGCCGGCGGCTCTCACCAGAAGAGCGCTCTGAGGGCACCAGCCCGACGAAGCTCATGAACTGCGCTGCCGTGGCGAACCGTGTGAAGTCACCGACCTCGGCGAGCAGTCCGATCGCGGTGAGCGTGTCGATCCCACGCACGCACCGCAGCCGCGCGATCAGCTGCCGGTGGGGGCCCTCCTGGGCGAGACGGTCGAGCTCTGCCCCGAGCCCCTCGATGCGCCGGTCAACCTGATCGAGGGCGAACAGGTAATCGTCGAAGGCCTGCTGTTGGCCGGGCAACTCGAAGGCCTGGCGGGCAAGCCACGCACGGCGCGTCGTGCCCCAGCACGTCGTCGGCATCCGCCGGTCGTGGCGCAGGATGAACTTCCCCAACCGGTGACGGGCTCGCATCCGATCAAGCCGCGCGTCCTCACGGGCACGAACGAGATCGCGCAGCGCCTCAAGCTCGGGCGAGGGCACGAAGATCGCGCTGAGCAGCCCGCCCCCGTGCAGTGCAGCCAGTCGCCGCGCATCGCGCTTGTCGGTCTTCACCCGATCCCCTGGCCTGCTCGGCACGAGCCCGGGGGCGACCACCACGCAGTCGATCCCGACCGCAACCAGATGCCGGTAGAGCCCGAACCCGGTCGGGCCCGCCTCGTGGCAGACACGCGCGCCCGGCCACGCCCGCAGCTCACGCTCGACGCGCTCGTGGTCATAGGGCAGCGTCATCTCCGCGAGCAACTCACCACCGCTCACCGCAGCCAGGCGAACAGAGGACTTGTGCACGTCCAGCCCAACCGCTACCGGCTTACCATCACTCATGGTCGGCGACCTCCGTATGCGGCTCGGCCGGGCTCAACCCCGGCAACCCACGCAGATGCGCAGGCCGCCGGCCATCCTCACCGAGCACCCGGACTCACCCGGCCGCTCCATCCTGTCTAGTCGGATGGGCGGCTGCCGCCGCGCTCTCGAAAGACTCTGTTTCCGAACGTTCTTTGAACGTTCGGAAACGACGGCTATCAAGTAGGCATGTCCTCAGCAGCAGACGCCAACTCAACCCCGTCCACGGCGGATCGACCGATGGGGGCGGACGCCTCGGCGATCTCCAGCGTGTCCGCGTATTCCGGCCGCCGGAACGCAACAGCTCCCGACACAGTGGCGTGCATGAACCAACCCGAGGCACGTTTCTCGATCTCGGCATACAAGGCAACTGTCGAGGGTCTATGCGAGCTCGGCTACGAACTTGTGCCGCTGCGCTGGATACTCCCCGAGCATCGAGGGCCAAAGCCTCCTGCCTTCATGCGCCACGACGTCGACGTCGACATCACGGCCGCGCTCGCGCTCGCCGAGGTCGATGCGTCGCTGAACTTTGCGGCGACGTTCTTCATCTCCTTGCAATCACCCTTCTTCAATCCGCTTTCGACAGGGGCACTCCGGGCGATGGAAAGGCTTTCAGGGCTCGGACACGAGATTGCGGCCCACATCGACCTGCGCGACCTGGAGGGGGCGCTTGCGGCGCTCCACTATCTGCCGCGCGTTATTCCAGCGATGCGAGTTGACCTCGTGACCGTGCACTGCCCGCCGGACGACGCGCCGGTTATCGAGGTGCCCGGCGTTGAAAACGTCCAGCGCCGGCTCGATGACTTCGGTTACAAGTACCTGTCGGACTCACTCGGGCTGTGGCGCGAGGGCAACCCAACCCAGCATCCCGCCGCGCTGGCGGGACTGCCGCTCCATATCAACACGCACCCGACGTGGTGGGTCGAGCCGCGCCAACCGAGAGATCTCGATCAGGTTCCGCCACGCTACGCGGCACGGACGGATACAGAATGGTGGTTTCCCAAGCTCACACGGAAGCTGGCGGAAGAGCGTCTGGTCAGCAACGCCTCGGACAACGCAGCGGAGGTGTCGGATGCCTGAGGCCAGGAAACTCGGGGCAAGCGAGATGGTCGTCGAGCCATTCTGCTTCGGCACCATGAATCTCGGCAGCGCGACCCCCGACGATGAGGCGCTTCGAATGCTCGACCTTGCCCTGTCCGAGGGCGTGCGATTTTTTGACCTCGCAGACGTGGCCTACGCCGGTCGATCTGAGGTTCTCGTCGGCAAGGCTCTGGAGCACCGCGGGCTCCGCGACGAGGTAGTCCTATCAGTCGAGATCAGCGGTCCGGATATGGGTGTCCCGGAGCGCCCCAATCTCTCGCGCAGCTACATCCGCAGTGCGGTCGAGCTAGCGCTCGGGCGACTTCGTTGCGACTACATAGATGTCTACGTCATCCCGAGGCCAAGCCTTGACGTGCCGATGAGCGAGACTCTCGGTGTCCTGGCGGAGCTCATTGATGAGGGTCTGATCCGCGCGGTCAGCACCTCCACGTTTCCCGCGTGGATGGTTGCCGAAGCGTTGTGGATCGCGGAAAGGGAGAACTCTGCGCGCGTCATCTTCGACGAGTCGCCTTACAATCTCCTCGACCGGAGGATCGAGAACGAGCTGGTGCCGATGGCAATGAAGCACGGTCTTGGCATCGTCGCTTGGGCACCGCTCGCGCAAGGAATGCTGGCGTCCACCTACACCGGGCGAACTTTGCCAACAACGTCGCGCGCTGTGCGGATCGGCGGCAAGTATCGTGAGCGCATCACCAAGGAGGGCATTGAGTTCGGCCGTCGCTTTGACGCGCTGGCACGCTACTGCGGCCTGTCGTCTGCAGAGCTCGCGTTCTGCTGGGCACGCGACCAGCCTGGCATCACGGCCCCAACTGTCGGGCCGCGCACGGTCGATCAGCTGAGGGTGATCTTGGGGGCACGCGAAGTCTCGCTGCCTGATGAGATCCGCACAGCCTGTGACCACCTCAACCCGCCCGGTTCGGTCGTCACCGACTTTTACAACACAGCACCCTGGATGAAAATGAGAATCGATACCGCCCGCCCGACGATGCCCAATCGAGGAGTGAGCGACATATATGAGCGAAAGGATGGGATCCAAAATGACACGCTTGCTTAACGGAGTTGGACTGGGCACCTTCCCCTTCGCCGGGCCGTTTAGCGAGCTCGGCGACGATGCCACGAGTATCCTTGGTGCTTACCTCGATGCTGGCGGTACCTACATTGATACAGCACCGACCTACGACTACGGTGAGGTCGAGTCCGTTCTTGGTCGTGAGCTCGCCAAGCGTCCTCGCGAGAGCTTCTTTGTTAACACGAGTTGTGGCTACATCCTCGACGGGGAGGGTAAGGCGTATGTCGTGAGTGGACGCCCCGAGGACGTCATTGCCGACTGCGACGCAAGTCTGAGTCGTCTCGGCTTGGAGTACATCGACTCGTATATCTCCCACATTCCGGATCCGAACGTTCCGTTTGCCGAGACCGTGGGGGCGATGGAAGAGCTACGCCAAGCCGGAAAGGTTCGGATGCTTGGTGTGTCAAACGTCACGCTCGAGCAGCTCGAAGAGTACAACGCGTCGGGCGCCATCTCGCTGGTCCAGAACCGGTTTAGCTATCTCAACCGCAGCATCGCTGCTGACTTTGCGGATTACTGCGTCAGCCACGACGTCGGCATCGTTGCCTACCAAGTCATCGAGCGCGGAATGCTGACGGCCAAGGGGCGCGGCGTTTTTGTTCTGCGTGACGGCGACCTACGACAGGTGAAGTCGGAGTTTGGCGATGAGATACGCGAGGCCATCAGCGCCTGGGTGTCCACGTCGGTGACTCCGATCGCTGAGCGACACGGGGTGCCCCTCGCCGCGCTGGCGGTTTGGTGGGCTTTGCAGCAGCCGTTCGTCGCGCTCGCACAATTTGGAGCGACGTCTGTTGCTCAAATCCAGGAGACCATGAGGGTGTGCGACGCGAGCCTTCCGGCGGAGACGCTGCGAGAGCTTGATGACGCATACGCCGTCCTGTCGAGCCAGCTCGCATCTGACGAGAAGGGGTCGGTTCGCGACTTCCTCGGGCTGAGCACCTACAACTTCTATGGCGGCAGCGCAACCGGGAAAGGGGTGGCTCCCCAGTCCTGACGGGTATCGCACGCTTCTGCCAGATGGTCTCCGCGTCGGTTGGCGTTGCCGCGACAGACGTCGCGGATACTCCGGTTGTTGTCGTTATCGTCGGCATCCGCTCGCAGTTCATCAAGCTCGCAGCTTTTCAGCGTGGCATCGCACGATGGCGTGCAATGGGGCACGTAACGCCAGGGTTCTGCTTCGTCAATGCGGGCCAGCACTACGACGACGAGCTTGCGCGTCAATACTTGGACGAACTGGATGTGCAGATTGACGTGGACTTGACACGCTCGCGTACCCCGTCCACGGTGCCGACCGAGGTTGCGGCGGAGATGCTCGTCGCGTTGCACGCGTTGCTTAGTGAATACGCAGCAAGTCCGGGCGTTCTTTGTGTCGTCGTCTTTGGAGATGCAGACACAACACTCGCAGGAGCGCTCGCAGCTCGACGGGCGGGACTTCCGATAGTGCACGTCGAGGCCGGCGTACGCACCGGAGATCGGCGATCGGTTG
Source organism: Solirubrobacterales bacterium (assembly GCA_044446425.1). GTDB lineage: Bacteria > Actinomycetota > Thermoleophilia > Solirubrobacterales > Solirubrobacteraceae > Palsa-744. The sequence goes on from JBIOEW010000003.1 coordinate 87,883, forward strand.
AGGAGTCAAACCGCCTCGTGGCGGATCGACTCGCGGACCTTCATTTCGCGAGCACGCGGCGTGACTTGGAGGCGCTGCAACGGGAGGGCCTTGATGACTCGTCGCTATATGTAGGTGACATAGTCCACGACTTGGTACGAGAGCTTGCGCCTGCGTTGGAACCCCCGCCCGAGGAGCGGCTCGGCTATTCGCTAGTTACGCTGCATCGTGCAGAGAACACGGCCGACAGTGCCACGCTGGGGAACATTCTGGAGGTTCTAGCTGAGCGCAACGCGCGCGTCGTCCTGATCGCACACTCGCGCACGCAGCGGCATGTCGCCGCACTCGACCAATCGCTGCGCAGAGTAGTGACCGTTCGCGACAGTCTTCCATATCGACAATTTCTTGCTCTGCTTCGCGGCGCTCGTTACGTCGTCACTGACTCGGGCGCGGTGCAGCGAGAGAGTTTCTACCTGGAGCGGCGCGTCCTCGTTCGCCAGGACCATGTCTTCTGGCGAACTCTGGTCGACGGAGGAGTGCATCGGCAGGTGGGAGGGGAGCAGGCGGAGCTCGTTGCAGGCTGCGAATGGATCGATGCCCAGGCGATCAGACCGTATCCGGCGCTTGACGACTTCGGGGAGGGTGACTCGGTCGAGAGCATTCTTAGCGCGCTCGCCGAGCGAGACTGGTTGAGGCGGGCATGAAAAGCCGATTAGCGCTCGACGGCAACAGCGTCGAATAGGCGCCAAGCCTCTGTTGCCGGGGAGTCGACCACGGAGACAACAAAGATGTCGAGTACAAGCACTACCTTGTCCACGGGATCCCCCGGACGCCTCACGAAGATTCGTCGCGTGCCGCCGTCGCGCTGCCCAACAAGGGCATCGTCTAGGCCCGGTGCAAGCTCACCCGCGCCGACGACCACACTCAGAGGGTGGCCTCGGTCGTATGACGAGTCCGCAAAGTCGCTCGCTTCAAGGGCACCCTCAGATCGCGCGACAGAGTAGTGCAGCGTAACGTCGTGACCGACAGCGATCTCTACGCCGCCGCCAGTCTTCCAGTCGGCGACGCTGATCGCGACCGTAGCTGCCGTGCGCCAGTCTCGGAGAAGGTGGTTAGCCATCATTAGCGTCGCTCACGATGCGAAAGCCTTGGCGCCCTAGTCGCGTCGCTGGATTGTCCCGACCCCGGTACGCCGCCCTGCACAAGAACGCGCCATTGAGGTACGAGCCTCCGCGGACGACGCGCCTCGCGGCGGGTCGCAGTTCGTCGGCCTCGCGGCCGTCGTCGACCTGGTAGGGATAGACGTACGGAGCATCGGCGTCGCTCTCCCATGCGGTCGAGGTCCACTCCCATACGTTGCCGCACAGATCATGTACGCCTTCGGCGTCCCACAGCGCGACCCCCGTCGGACAGAAGCCCACAGCCATGACTGCGCCGACGTTTGCGGACTGGGAGTTGCACGCGGCGTGGTCGAACTCATCGCCCCACGGGAAGATCGTTGATGCCGGCCCTCGGGCGATCCGCTCCCACTCGTCCTCGCGCGGCAGTCGCACGACTGTTCCAAGTCGTGCAGACACCCAGCGACAAAACGCAGCCGCGTCATACCACGAGACGAAGGTTGCCGGCAGATTTCCGTCGATGTCGAGCGATCCCAGGGGATGCAGTGGTTCGTCCTCGCCCCGCGCACGCAGGCCGGCGGCGGTCCACCACTCCCCGGACTCGTATCCATCCTCGGCGTCGAGGAACGCCCGGAACTGCGCGGCCGTAATGGGATAGCGCGAGACCAAGAGCTCAGCGAAGCGATGCGTAGAGGCCGGCGTCTCGCGGTCGAGAGCCCAACCGGCGGCCCAATCCTGATCGAGAATCGTCGCCGCTTCGTCCGGGGAGGAGCCAACCTGGGATTCGCCCCCGGACATGCGACACCAGGAAATATCGGGCACGCCCTCGAGCAGACCAACACCGGGGCGAGTGTCGCCGATGACGTCGAGTGCGCTCCCAAGATCGAAGCGATCGATCACAGGGGATGAGCGCTTGATTGCAAGCTCCTGGGTCGTCGCTGTGCGGAGCAAATCGACAAGCGGCACGTTGCGGACTCGTGCCCGGTCATCCGCGTCGGTCTCGTCACGGACCAGACGTGCTGCGAGCCAAAGAGGCCCAAAGCTCTCGCGGGCGGCCGCCAGAAGCTCTTCCACGTAGGCCCACAGATCGCCGCGCGTTCCATCCTCGAGAAGCGCCTCGCCGAGCATGAGGCAGGGCTCGCGCCAGCGGTCGACATCGTCGGCGATGTGCTCACAGGCAACGCGCGCCCCATCCTCTTGGGTAGCGAGGAAGGCCGCTGCGAGAAACTCCTGAAACCCTTTATGAGCGAACTCGTAGGTGTCAGGAGCAGGCATCGCAAGAATTCCTGCCACTTGGCTCAGATACGACAGAACCGCTCGTACGTCCGGCTCACCCTCAAGTTTGATGAGGTGCGTCAGCAGCAATGGGAAGGGAATCTCGCCAACATCGGTGCCTGTCGGTGTCGTCGCCTGGGTTTCGTACGCGATGACGGCGAGTCGTCGATAGAGCTCGTCTGCCGAGCATCCGAGACGGTCGGTGAGCGACCGGCCGATGTCTTGGGGCCTAGTCCAGCGATCGAGCAAGAACTTGATGCTCTCCCGGTAGAGGCGACTGCGTCGATGGGGCAGACGGGGCACTCCATCCCCATCGCCGCTCGTCGACTGCGTATAGATCGCGGCCATGAGTTGAACGAAGAGCGGCCGGTCCTTGAGCGACCTCGGCACGGCCTGCAACGCATGCATGAAGTCGTTAACACCGCCGGTGAGTGCCGAGGCCCTCAGCAGCCGCTGGGCGAGCTGTGCGCGCTCGGGCGCTCGGAGTGGTGCGAGGTGGTAGCGGGTCAACGGTTCCAAAGGCCAGCGGCTGGCGCCTGGCGGTCGGCTAGTCACCAAGAGGAACCCGACGCTTTCTGCCAGGGAAAGTACAAAGCGTTCGAGTAGCGCATCGAGAGCCTCGGCGTCCTCGGCCCGATTCGGTGTGGGCAGCTCGTCGAGCCCGTCGAGGATCACGAGCGCGCGTCCGTCGGCAACGCGTGCGGACAGCGAGGTCTTCGCCGCCTCACCCAGTGCCAGCTCGTGCCCGACATGCTCCCAGAGGGTCGGCAGTGCTCCAATCGCGGGCCATTGCTTGAAAGATGGCGAGGTAGCAAGATCGCGTAGTGATGCGTAGATAGGCAAAGAGTCCGTTTCATCGGCCGGTGACACAAAGGACGCTCCCTCACACATCGCCAACGCCATGTGCCGCGCGACCGTGCTCTTCCCGCTGCCGGGGGCGCCGAGCAGCAGGAGCAGGCGGTGCGCGCGAGCAACGTCCTCTACCAGAAGCGGCCGCACATTCCACTTGATGCCGTCAGCGGCCGGGTCGGCAAGGATGCCGGGCCGACCCATCCCTTCGACGTACTCCCGCTCAATACCCATCGCGATCTCGCCTTCAAGCTCGTCCACGAGTTCACCGGCGACGTCGGCCAAGCTTCCGGTGACATCGACATCGAACGCCTCGTCTCGGGCCGTCCTGTATTCGTCGCCGTCGGTGTCGACTCGCGTCAACGCCCAGCGGCAAACGCGGCCGGAGTTGACCTCGGCGGTGATTGCCAGATCGACCGGCAGTCCTATAAACGCTTGATCGAGCGAGAGTGCCGCTCGGCCACCCGCGGGGGCGTGTGCCGCGTAGAGGCGCTGAAGGTGATAAGCGAGAGTGCGCTTGTACTCCGAGGTCGGGTCCTGGGCTGACCTCGGCACCACCGAGGGGCGCGGCCCGCCGGTGCGGGGCTTGGGGCCGTCATGACCCGTCTGACTTGGCTTCGGTAGGACAGCCGGGCGTTGCCGCGCGATCACGGCATCGATCTCGCGTGCCAGGTCAGCGAACACGTCGAATTCATGGTGCGTTTTGAACGTCAGCGCCTCCAACGGCTCGTCGCGTGCTTCCTTCTTCCACTTGGCCGCGATCCAGCGGCGTCGCTCTTCGATGCCTCTTGCGGACGCCACCTCAAGGGTTTTGTTGGAGAGGCCGTTGCGACGCAGGAGAGCCTCGTCATCGGGCCTCAGGAGCTCTGCGCGCCGCAGGAGCAGTGCTCCCGCGAAGAACAGCGACCGATCGAACAGCGGAGCATTGTCAATCTCGCGGACCCGAATCTGTTCGAGCGCTTCGTCAATGCAATCGCGAAGTTTGCTCACGGCCGTCTCGGCCTCCGCGGCAGTCGCGGCCTCGTCAACAAGACCGAGGGCCACGGCGATTTCCACGACCACCGACAACTTCTGCCAGGATGTCCTACGGAAGTTCAAGAGTTGGACGTGTGTCGGCGTTCGGCCGGTTCTAGCGGAGGTCACGGCCGCAATCTAACGACTGAACGTTCTGCGTACTTGTTGGAACGTTCGATTCAGGGCCATATCACTGGTCCTATGGACAGGCAGTTTTTCCGACCCAGCAACGTCGAGGGTGCGAAGGCCGCAACGGCTTCGTCATCAACTCATCCGCACGCGGCGCTCTCTTGGGCACCGGTCGGTGCACAGGCGACGACGGGCTCTCGGCGCCGCTCGCGGCGGCGCGTGGCGTTGGCCATCGCCGCGCTTACCGCGGTGACCGCGACGATGAACTTTGGATCGGCCCTTCTCGGGCTGCGGGCGTCGTCAAAGAACTCCGTGCAGTCGCCAGCGCGTCCAGCGATCGCCGCAGGACACTGCGGCACGGTGCACAGAGCGCAGGTCGACATCCACGTGGCGCGCGGTGGCCACCATATCCAGGACGCCTATCGCCGTGCCAGCCAGAAGTCCACGAGTAGCGATACACCTGCGCGGCTGTCAGCTCAGCGATGGCGCGCGCACCGAAAGCTGATGCGTCGACGACGGCCGAGCTAAGCAGCCGCTGACGCGATACGTCGCGTTAGCTGGGAGGACGGTTTTGCCAGGGCTCGCGCGGTTTTCTCGTCGGCGGCGACGATCGTCGCGTCGAGCATTGGTCTGGCCAATGCGTGATCGGTGATGCGTAGCGATGACGCGCCCTTGATTTCGCCGACGCGGAGCAGAGCGGCATGGACCGGTCCGCAAATATGGCGCCGCTAAAGGCTTTTCGGGGCCTTGCGAGGGACTCCCTCGTAAGCGAGGGGTCCGGGGTTCGAATCCCAGCGTCGGCTTGGTCGGGGCGATCCCTGAGCGCCTGCGAAGCCAGGGCAAGTCCCGCCCGCACGGAGTTCGCGCGATCATCTCCGTGTGCGCTTCTCGCAGATCGAGCTGACGAACTACCGAAGCTTTGGCCCGGGCAAGGTGGTCGTCGAGTTCCCGGAGGAGGAGAGCATCGTTGCGATGGTCGGCGCCAACAATGCCGGCAAGTCGAATCTCTTGAGTGCTGTGCGACTAGCGCTGGGCGGGGGGCCTCGCACCGCAGGCGAGCCGAGCGACTTCTACCAGCTCGACATCACGAAGGAGCTTCGCGTCGACCTCGCTCTGAGGGAGCCCCTCAAGCGCGAGAATCTCTATCGCAAGGTCGACTCCGTCACTGGCTTCTACTTTCGGGCGCACTGTGGGCAGCGCGGGAGCGAGAAGGGCCAGATCAAGACCGAGAATTACTGTCTCGACAAGGACGGCAAGACCTACCGTCCGCCGGCGGCGCTGGGGCACCGATCAGGGGAACTCGAGGAGGATGCTGAGCCGGTCCGCTTCTTGCCTGCGCCTGCCAGTCGGATCGTGCCTCTACTCGGCCGTGTGCACTACCTGAGCCCCAATCTCTACCGGGCGTTCAGCACCAGTGGCTACGGAGTCCTAGCGCAGCTCCTCGACCTCTATCGCGACGACTTCCGCTCAGACGCCAACACCTACAAGGTTCCCTCTGGCGAGACTGTCACGCGGGCCGCGGCATTTGACCGGCTCGCCGATCGCATGAGCGATGTGCTGCGCACCACGAAGCTCGCTGAGATCGAGCAATCGCTCAGCGAGAACCTACGCTCTGTGCTCGGCCCGACAGCCGCTGGCGCAGCGGTCACCGTCGCGATGCCGACGGCGGAGGAGCTCCTTGCCGAGATTCTCAGTCTGCGTGTGCAGGACGACGCCGCCAGTCCAGTATTGGCTGTCGACCGTCTCGGTGACGGCTATCGAAGCCTCCTTCGCCTCGCGATCCTCCGCACTTACGTCGAGCTAGCCTCGGAAGCACGCCCCGCTGTCTTTCTCGTCGAGGAGCCAGAGGCATATCTGAACCCGCACCTTCGGCGCCACTTCGCCGGCACCCTCCGAACGCTCGCGGAGCGTGGAAACGACGTACTACTCACCACCCACGACGCAGCCTTCGTGTCGCTGTGCGACTACCCGACCGTGATGCGCGTCGTGAAGACTGGCGCAAGCTCGCGCACCTACCGCTGCACGGCCTCGCTTGACTTTGCCTACGAGCGCTTGGTCCAGAAGCTGCGCCGCGGCGGCAACTCCGAGATGTTCTTCGCTGCGAAGGTGATCCTGTGCGAGGGCCAAGACGACGTCGCCGCCATACGTGCGCTCCTTGAGCGACGGAGATCGATCCGGACGCCCTGAACGTGAGCATCCTCGATTGCGGGAGCCGCGACAATCTGCCCGACTACGTGCGCCTCGCAGATGAGTTGCACATTGACGCACTCGTCATCACCGATGGCGATGCCACCAAGGCCAAAGAAAACGACGGGACCGCGAAGAACGTGGCGGCCGTCGAGGCGGTCGCAAGCGGACGGATGGTCCGGTTTCAGGAGGACATCGAGACTGCCCTTAAAACGACGAAGCGCTCCCGTGACAATCTGGCGCACCTACTCGAGGTGATCGGTGGCCTCGATCTCGATGACCTTGCCTATGACCACGAGATCAGCGTCTGTGTTGCGGCGCTTATGGCGTTCTGTGTCCCGCCTCGCGAGACAGACGCAGACGACGTGGTTTCTTCCCGAGCTAGCGGACCAACTGGGGGCCCTGTCTTTAAGTAGGTTCGGCGAGGATGTCGTGAAGGCATTATCGTCTTTAGCTATGGGTCGGACTGACGCTCCCCCTTTCAGTCTGCGGCAGGCGACGCTTGTCTCACCATTTACGCCGGGCGAACTGGTCGAGACGCTAGCGCTGTATCGACAGGTGACGCTGGCCGTCAATCCCGAAGATGCGTTTCGCAACCTCTTCGATTGGCTGACGCCGGCCGGCTTTGAGCGGCTGGTGGCGGGAGAGACACCCGACTCGTTGAACGTCGAGGTCAAGATGCGGGTGATCTCCAGCGAGGTCAACACGTCTGAAGGGCTCCTGGGTTCGCACTTCGCCCAGTGGTCCTCGGCGCTAGACGAAAACCTGCCGTTTGACTGGGGAATCCCATTTGAATGGGATTACGCCAAGCGAGAGAAGGGACTGCCTTATCTAACACCCGATGGAAGCCTTGTGAAGATGTGGCACAGCGACGAGACGGAGGGTATCCTACAACGGTTTTTCAGCGAAGTGACAACGCCGCTGCCACTTGTCGAAGCTGTGCTTACTGACAGCGCTGAGAGCCCAGAGCGGTTCTCCCGGTACTGCGCCGCGCGAGGGTATCCGATGCCGGAGGCGCTCAACATCGACTGGGAGCCGGCCATGGACGGGCTGCGCTATCTAGTAAGGGACGGTCCAGCCGAGAGCGTTCCGGAGCAGAAGCCGTTGAGGGAAGCGTTTGACGAGTTCATATATGCGACCTGCGACGCCTACTTCGGCGGCAAAGTTCGGCACGGGCATCTGATTGTCATCCCGCCCGTATCCGATGTGCTGTGCGGTGACGCCGAGGCGGTAACGCGCAAGATCACTGCTGGGGCGACCTCACGCGAAGCCGTAGTTGCCGCACTGCTGCCGGATACTCCAGGGATCGCCGAAGCGGTGGACGGGCGAGGCGGCGCCAATCTCGCGGGGTTGCTCGATGACATCCTACGGCTGCGCGAGGCGCGTCTGCAGATCCCCGAGGGGGTAGACGACGAGCCGCGGGAGCTCATTAGGCGCCTGCAGAAAAGACCGCCGTGGGAGGGTATCCCAGCGAAGCCGGCACGCTGGTTGCTGTTCACGGCCGCGGGCGTGATCGCTGACGCGGCGGGCGCGGGCGGTGCAGGCGCAGCGGCGGGGATTGGGTTGAGCGCGTTCGATGCTTTCCTGTTGGAGCGACTGCTGGAGCGATGGCGGCCGGACCAGTACGTGCCGCAGTACCGGCGCGCGCTCGACCGTCTCGCCCGCCAGGCGGCACGTTGAAGCCGGCAAGCCGGAGCGCGGTGGACGCGTAGACAAGTTGGAGCGACAACTGGGCGGGGGAGGCGAGGGGGCCGCGCATTTCCGGCGTGAAAGCCGGACAGGCTGCCGTGAATCAGGCATAGGTAACTCTGCAGCTATGCGGGAACCGTGGCGGCCCTTTGGCGCGTCCAGGGCTTGCGGCGAGTGAAGGCAGTGCGCTGACCTAAGCCTGGCTTTCGGTACCGCATTGCCACCGCAAACGCGGTACCTTTTTGTCCTCATTTGGCCGCCTTTGACCGCTTGGTCTAGGCAGCGAAAACCCAGCAAAGGACGCAAAATATGGCGCCGCTTCAGCACTTTCGGCGCCTTGCGAGGGACCCCCTCGTAATGAAGGGGTCCGGGGTTCGAGTCCCCGCGTCGGCTCTGGCATTTTCGGCTTTGTCCCTGTCGGCTCGTCGAACAGCCGTACGTAGGGCTCGTAGCGAAACATTCGAGACCGCCGCTGGCCCGGCGGAATTCGCCGAGGGACGCCCACTCACCGCGGCCATCCCTCAGCAGCTTCGCGTGGATCTCGCCGATCAGGCGCAGCGAGAGCGGGAGCTCCTCCAGCCGGGCCAGCCCGTGGTTCATCGCGGCGACTTAGTTGACGATTTCTCCGACGTCGGTGCGATCCCGGGCCTCTGGCTCCAGCTCGACCTCGAGCAGGTCCTGCAGCGTGCTTTGGCTGCCCTCGATCTGGGAGCTCAAGACGGCCTCGCGCCGCACGTACATAGCCACGAAGAACTCGGGATCCAGGATGACCTTCACAACCCGTCGAGGCGCCCGAGCGCGGTCGCGCACACGTGATGTCGACGGATCGTGGTGGCCGGTGCGTCAACGCGAACGGCAGGAGCCTGCGGGCGCCTGCGATCCAATATATCTGAACAGTTCGCACAGACCACGTCAAAAACACCGCTTGCGCGCGTGTTCGCCTAGGCGAGAATGTCCGTGTCACCCGACTTGCCGACAAGAACGGAGCGAACCTTTCGTGAAGCTAATTCCGCGGACGCTTGCACTCTGCCTAACGCTCGGCTTGGTGCTCGGCCTATCGACTACCGCCCAGGCACGCTGGGGTAAAGAATCATGCAGCGTTGTCACGCACTGTTACGGGCTAGACGGCCGAAATATAGAAAAATTCGGCGGTGTGCTGGCCAGCATAGTGTGTTTCACATCTATTGGGGATGCTGCGAAGTCGCTTCCTACGGCGGCTGGCCTGCCTACCTAATGCAGCAAGAAGGGGGCGTCGAGGGCGTGGCCGACTCCCAGCCGTACAACTGGGGCAAGCAGATGGTGGCAGCCTCGAACGGGGGCGAATGGACGCCATGGTCTGGCGCCACGATGTTTAAAACCGGCGGGATATGCGTTGCCGCGAATCCCGACAGCTCAGCCGCGGGCAATATGACGTGGTCAACGCAGCCTGGCTGCTGAAAAGGAACGGTGGAAAGGAAGAATGAGACTCCATACCCTACTTACCAAACGCCGTACCGTGGCCATCTGCCTCGCGAGCACCGCTGCGGTCCTTGCGGCCCTCAGCGCGACGATGATTCACAGTTCAGCGCACGCGGCCGTTGCTACGGAGACGCCGATTATGACCTACAAGGCGCCCACGGGCCCCGAACTATCCGTATCCAGTGCTGCGGATGTCGCAGTTTCGGAAGCTCGGGCATTCGGGGAATCCGGCGCAGTAAAGGTCGAACTGGCGCGCGGGACCATCACGCAGACACGTGCCCTGATGGAAGGCGACAGCCTCACCGCGGCGCGCGCTCAGGAAGCAGCGCTAGCCTCGCCTACGCCATCTAGTACGTTCTGCTTTGGCGGACAAAATGCGAACTGCTCGGCAGCCGAACAGCAGCACGCCAAAGAAATCCTATACGCAGAAGGCCAGCAAAGTGCATATCTCGTGACGATCTCCGGTAAGTCGTTTGCGCCGCAGACCGAGCGACTGCCGGCAAACGCGCGCCCCGTGACGGGTTCAACGGCAGTTCTGCTGCTCGACGCCCACACCGGAGCCCGCCGAGGACTAACGATCGGTGCAGGCACGACGTCGCCGCCGGGCATGGCGGAACTCCCTGGGGGTGTAAGTCAGTTCACAGCCGCGCCCCAGGCGACCGCCGCGCAAGCTGCTTCGCGCGGCTCTCACCCGTTCAACTCAGGCAGCGTCAAGGGGACGTTCACACGGCGCGGGGAAGTCATCGTGTTCAACTCCCGCGGGGTATTCGGGCGTACGAAAGTGCGCCATGCCGGGCAGTTCGAGATCGCCAGCGTTGCCTACGGTACCTATCGCGTCGCTGGAAAGGTGGCCGGCCGGAAATGCCCGGCCAAGCAGATCAACGTGAAGCGCGGACAGGAGACCACGGTCCACCTGCGGTGCTAGCTCAGCTAGCTGCGCCGCGCAGTCGATTTCGACGCCCACGCGGTCGGCCGACGATAGGTCATGTGGCGTCGGATGAAGTCGTCGGGGAAAGCGGATCAGTCGCTCGGCATAAGAGCGTGCCTCTCCGGCGAGTCCCGGAATGTGCGGCAGCCCGGCGGCGGCGACCGTCAAAGGGAGCCGCTTCTGCATGGCCCGGTGCAACGCACTGACAACCGCTCGAACTCGGCCTCGCGCGCGAACTGGATCTCGTCGAGGAAGAAGGCGATCCCCACCTTCCTGTCGCGCGCCGCTCCTCCTTATCCACAGTCTATGGATAACTAGCGATAAGTCGAGATAAGACAGGGACGCGGAGGCTCGTCGATTGCCGCAAGGACGCCGGTCTCTGCACGACCGCGTGTGGATCGTGGGGGAAACCGGCCTGCTCGTTGGAGCGCGGCAAGCAGGCCCGACGCAGCACCCAACAGCGCGATGCCATCTACCACGCCGCCGCCGCCAAGTCTCGCCAGCTCTGACATGAGATTCGGCCCGCTCATCGCGTCACGGGCTCGGGGCTTGGCAAGCGGGACGAACATTCAGTCGGGTAAACTTCGCAGCGATGCGCGCAGACGCCCGATACGTCTGTTGGGCTGCTGGACAGCGCCTGAAGCCAGGCCGATTGGTTGAGGCCAACCCGGATGAGGGTCTGCCGGCAGCGCAGTCACCGTGGTGGCTCGATGTCCCAACCCAACACTCCGCCGGAGATGTGCAGTCGACGCTGGCGCGGTTGGGGGAGAGCGCGGACGCTACCTGCCTAGCTCGTCTGCTGGCCGGCGAGGACCGACCGGAGCCTCAACTCGCATACGTGCAGGGTGAGTTTAGATACTGGGCATTCGGGGCGACGGTCGACCGCGTTCGAGACAGTGACGACGTCCTGCAGATCCAGGCCGTGTCTCTGCAACCGGTCGGCATTCTGATATCCGAACGCGTTGTGGTCACCTGCCGCCATCCCGGAATCCGATACCCCCTAGGTGACATCGCGATGAAGCCGGAGGTGGGGCTGGCGCTCAGCCACGAGCGGTTGGTGACGAGTGCTCAGGACAGCTTGGTTTCGCTGCTGCGCGGAGCGCCGCCTTTTGAAAGTCATGCGCTGTTGTTCGGCATACTCGCTGGTCTGATATCGACGTTGTTTGAGGCGCGGGCAGCGCTGGGGGCCGCGAAGATTCTTTCCGACGACGCGTACTTCTCACGCTTGATACATCTTCGTCGGGAGGCGGCGACCGCCGACGTTCGTAGCGAACAGGTGGCACGGGCTGCGCGCGAGGCCACGCACCTGATCGATCAGACACGGAATTCTCTGTCTGCGATCCAGCGAGTCGCCGTCCCGTTCCGTCAGTGGTTCGATTACATGAAGCCGCCAGGCCTGCCGGATACGGCAGCAGTCTGGCTGTCTCACACACCGCACACTGCCGCAAGCGAACATGTGGTGGACCGGATCTACAAAGTGCGCAACGACCTGCAAGCGGTCCGGCGGGAGGTTCACCAGTCGATGAATCTACTCGCGAGCGCAGATACCGGCAGTCAGCTGCTGGCGGTACGCGCCCTGCTCGACCGCACCGAGTCAGTTCGCAATGCCGTAGTCATCGCGGGAGCGATGACCATCCTCCTCGCTGCTGCCGGGCTATCGGCAGCCGTCGCCACAATTCCGAGCTCGGGCACGGAGGTCAGCCCACTGCCCCGCGCGATCGCCTACACGGCCGTGACGGTGATGACGATCGTCGTCGTAGGTGTAGCCGTTGCGATCGCCAGCAGGCTCAAGGCACCGAGATCGCGGCGGCTGTGGCTCGGTCTCAGTGTCGGCTGCTTCGTCTTGGCACTGACCGGCCTGCTGTTCGCGGCAGCTGCCAACGGCTCCGCGCGTATCGTATTGGTCGCATGCTCTGTCGGGGTCGCCGTCGTCTCGTTGCTGATCGCAGCGTTCACGGGCGACTTCGGTCCGCAGCGGCAACGGGCCGTGCTGACACCTGTAATCCGACTGCTGGTGAAGGACAGCTCAAGCTGGTCCGGGTCACCGCAGGCGTTCGCGGCTGCGCTACTTACGGTGCTCCAGTCGAGCTCGCGTCAGCGGCTGGCCCACCCGCTACGTGCGCGGGCCCTGGCCGGCATCGTCAGCGAGTGGGATGACGACTTGTCCGCTCTAGAATTGACCCTATTGGACGAGCGCCTAAACCTGCGCCGGGCAGGCCTCGAAGCCAGCTACGCAGACCACACCGGCGTGATCGTGCGCCGGGTGGCCGGCGATGATGCGGGGGGATGACCCACGTTGCCCCGGGAGCTTGCGAGCCTAGCGGTGCAGGATCTAGCCGGCGACGATCGCGACTTGCTCGAGCTGGCGCTGAAATCAGCGCACGAGGCAGGCGAGGTACTACTGGCCCGCTTCCGTGAGGGTGCACAGAACGTCGAAGCAAAGCAGGGGCCGGTGGACCTGGTCTCCGACGCGGACCGTGAGTCTGAGTCACTGATTCTTTCGCGAATCCGACAAGCCCGGCCCCGCGACGCGATCAGCGCCGAGGAGAGCGCTGGCAACTCCGGCGAGACTGGTCTACGCTGGATAGTAGATCCGCTCGATGGGACCTTCAATTTCATCCGACGTCTTCCGCTCTGGTGCGTCAGCATCGCCGTAGGCGATGGTTCGGGTATACGCGTGGGCGTTGTTCACGACCCACTCCACCGTGAGTCCTTTGTGGCTGTTCGGTGCCACGGTGCCTACGTGAACGGGACCCGCCTCGCGTCTCAATCAACGCGCCGTGCCGACGGACTCGTGCTCGGGGGCAGTTGTCGTCGAGCTGTCCCTGCAACGGCACCGCGCGCTAGGCGGCTCGCCGAATTTGTCGACCGTTTTGCGAGCACGCGCGAGCTGGTGGCTGCCGCGCTCGATCTCGCTTGGGTGGCCGCGGGCCGCATCGATGTCGTCTACCACGAGTCCCACATCAAGGAGGTTGATATCGGCGCCGGTGCTCTTATTTGCCGCGAGGCGGGGCTGGATGTGCATACGATGCCGCCGGCTGAGGACGGGCAACGCAAGCGGGTACTCGTTTGCCCCCCGGCAATGTCGCCGTCGCTCCTAGCCGCCGTCAGCTAGCGCACGACGCTGAATATCGTACTCGATCGACTTGGAGAGCCACCGTGTAACGGTGACGGCGTTTGCCATCGATCCATCAGGGGGAGACGGCGTGATAATGCGGTCGATGAAGTCCCAGAGCTCGGCACGGAACAACGAGCGGTGCGTGAACTGCAGGGTCTCGTGAACATCCACCGTCCCACGCATGCTCCGAGCCACGTACTGGGTCGGTACACCCACTACGAATGGCGTCGCCCAAGACGCTTCAAGCGTGCCCGCCTCACCCAGGACCCGCAGTCGCTCGTCGAACCACTTTCGTCCGGTCTGGCCAAACTCAAGCACCGCGGTTACCTCGCCGAAGGACAGGACGATGACTCCGAAGCGCTGGGTCGAAATAGAGGCGAACTCTACCGCCGTCGGCTCGCCAAGCACGGCAACGAGGACGGAGAGATCGTGACAGACGAGGTTAACGAACAATCGATAGCTGTCAGCCATCTCCGGGCGGAATCCCGGAAACTCGCGTTCGAGTATGCCCATCCAGCGTGCGGCTTCACCGAAGTCGCGACGTCCGGACATAAACGCCCGGTCCGTGAGGTGCGCCGGAAGACTCTCGGAGATGACCGACTCGTTGCTGTGACAGAAGTCGTGCAGGTGAACGAGCGATAGCCGGCCGACGGCCGGTAGCTCCGAAGTCAGTTGCCGGAGTGCCGGGTCATGTAGGCGTTGGAGTCCCACTGCCACAACAGTTTGCGCCTCGGCCGCGAGCTCGGCGACGCGCTCCGCCTCGGCGACTGTGAGGGCAAGCGGCTTCTCGACAAATACGTGCTTACCATGTTCGAGCGCGACTTCAGCGAGTTCGGCGTGCGCCAAGTCGTGCGTGGCTATCAGCACAGCGTCGACGCCGATGGCGAGCATCTCGTCAAGGTCGGCGACGGGCGCGGCGCTGGTCGCCCGCGCCGCCAAGTTCCTCCTGTGCGGATCGATGTCGCAGACGCAAGCAACCTGAGCCTGGGGGTGCTCGATCAGGGACGGGAGGTGCTGCCATTGGCAGATCAGCCCGCAGCCTACGACTCCTACTCGGACGGTGGCCGTCACGGGGCAGCGGTGTCCACCGAGCGCCACGACCCAGCCATCATCCCCGCCGCGGCCGTGGCACAGATGACGTCTATTGCGTGCGCTTCTGGAAAGTTGGGCGAAAAGGCGCGCCCTGTGGCTATCGCCGAGAGCAGATCGGCCGCCTGATGGGCGAACGTGTGCTCCCAGGAAAGAGGATGTCCAGGTGGCCAGCGTGACGCGAGCCAGGGGTGACTCCGCTCGGTGACGTACAGGCGCCGCCAGGTTTCACCGGAGCCCGTGAAGCCGCTGACCTCAAGCTCGTTCATGCGCTCGAGGGAGAATCTGATGCTGCCTTCGGAGCCGCGAATCTCGAACGCGAGGCCGTTGCGGTGTCCGGCCGCAACACGGCTCAGATCGAAGCACGCGCTTGCGCCAGAGGCCAGCCGCATCATCAACGATGCTGCGTCTGGGCCGCCGGCTGCTTTGGTGCTGTCTGAGCCGGACGTCGGCGCAATAGCCGCCACCGCCGTCACATGAGAATCGGTGAGATGCTGCGCCAAGTCGATGATGTGGCATCCGGTGTCGGTGATGACCCCCGGTCCCGCCTCGACAGGGTCGTGGCGCCAGGTCAATTGCGCCTCGGAGTTGTGGCCCCAGTCTTGAAGGTATGCGCCGGCGAAATGCGATGGCGTACCGATGTCCCCGGCTCGGATCATTGCTCGGGTGAGCTCCACGGCGGGCACCCGACGGTAGTTGAAGCTCACCCCCGCCGTCGTCGACGTCGCTTCGGCACGCCGTACGAGCGTCAGGGAGTCTTGGATTCGTGAGGCGAGCGGCTTCTCGCAGAGGACGTTGCCGCCGGCGTCAAGAGCGGCCAGGGCGGCAGCACTGTGCGCGGCGTTGGGCGTGCAGATCACGTAAAGATCTATGTTCTTCACGCTGAGAAGTCCCTCGAGCCCCTGCACGGGCTGCGCATCTAGGAACTCAGGCCACCGCGGCAACGCGGACGGCGCTGTCGTCTCGCGCCCGCAATAGGCCACCAAGCGCGGGCGTATCGGCAAGTCGAACATGCTGTCGGCGAGCGACATACCAAGCGCATGCACCCGCGCCATGAATCCCGTTCCCACGATGCCGATGCCGATCTCAGCCATAACGTATGAAGGCGCAACGCTAAACAGCTGAGTACGCACCGGGCCGCCCATCTTCGCCGCCCGACCGTCGCGTTGCAGTCTCGCGTGGGCGGGCAGTCTATAGCCTATAGCTCGACATGTTCGATGATCTCGGCGTAGTCGCGCTCATGGGGCTCCCCGGGTCAGGAAAGAGCACGCTCGCCGCGCCGCTGGCGCGGGAGCTCGGGGCATGGATCGTGTCCCGCGACCACATCCGGCTTGCCATGTTCGAGCCCTGTGGGTTCACTGAAGCGGAGAAGCAGGCCGCGTTTCAGGGTGTGCTTGCCGCGGTCGATGCCAATTGCGCTCTCGAACGGCTGACAGTGATCGACGGTATGCCCTTCTCGAGGGAAGGTGAGATCGAGGCGGTGGCCGAGGTCGCTGCCCGGCGGCAGCGGGCCGTTGTTGCCGTCATGCTCGAAGTCAGCCCGGAGCTTGCCGCCAGCAGGATCAGCGCGAACCAGGAGTCGACGCCCCGACCCGGAGACGACCGCACGGCCCGGTTGCCGGCCGAGGTCAGCAGGAGGTTTCGCCCACTCCCGAAAGGGACTCTGGTGCTCGACGGCGGGGCGAGCGTCGAGACGCTGCTCGAGCAGACGCTGACTCATCTTCGTGCTGGTGGGAACGGACAATCCGTCAGTCCTTGAACAACGATGAATGAAGGCAAGCGCGACTGGTCGAGGAGATCGAGGGCACCTGACATCGATATCCGTGCCAATGTCTCCGTACCAACGTCTATCAGGCCGGCGCAGCTGGGTGTAGAGGGGATCTGCTTGGCGCCGCGGTGCGTCAGCTACCACGGTCGACAACGGCACGCAGCGCGAGCGAACCGATTTCCAGAGCAATGTAAACCCGTGGCGGGATGAGCCGTCCTGGAGTCTGGCACGATGTCGACATGAATAAGGATCAGACTCCAGCGCTCCCCCTCCATATCATGGAGCAGCGCTGGCGAAATGCCGAGGCGAGACTGGTCCTCGGCGTTGAAGGCGACGCCGAGCAGACCCTTGCGGTTGCACTTGATCTTGCGGCACCAGCGCTGCACATTGGGAGAGCAGGGCCGAGCAATGTCGACAGCGTCGGCGCCCAGTCCGCGGTACATGCCGTCGAAGTCGCAGCTGATGCAGCGATCGCGCGTGCCGGGTGCTCCGGGGGAGATGTGTCATCCGCTGTGATCGCGGTTTCCGGCACCGACACCGCTTCGCTGTCGGGCCACTTCGACAGGAGCCGCGGCCCGCACTGGATGGTCGTGAGCGACGCCGTCGCGGCGTGGGCGGCGTCGAGTGGGATCGCGGCAGGCGTCGCTGCTGTTGCCCATGTCGGGTCTGCGGCATTCGGCATGGGGCTTGACGCGAGCACTTGGCACGTGGGCGGCTGGGGTCCGGTGCTCGACGACGAGGGATCGGGATTCTGGCTAGGCGATTCGGCGATAAGAGCAGTGCTTCACGACCGCGACGGGTCGGGGCCTGAGACGGCGCTGAGCGATCTTGTCCCGCAGTTCTTCTCCCTACCAGACATCGAGGCAGTTGCATCCGCGGTATACAAGAAATCGCTGACGAACTCGGACGTAGCCAGGCTGTCTACCGAAGTTGGAAGGCTGGCGATGGATGGCGACGCGGCGGCCCGGAGAATCTGCATGCAGGGTGCCGCCGATCTCGTGGGCCAGATAGTGACCGTCGCCACCCATACGGGCCTAACCGACGATCTCGCTGTCGGCCTGACCGGCAGCGCCGTGGCCGAGAGCACCCATTACCGAGACTTCGTGTTCGCTGAGATAGCCGACAAGCTACCTCGAGCACATGCCACACTTATCGGAATGGAACCCGTTGGAGGGTCGCTGCTGCTCGCCGCCCACGCATGTAATCACGACGATGCAGTCACAGGAGAGTCCTTCCGAGAGCTCTTGGTAGGTCACGCGCTGGCGTGAGGACGAGGCGCAGCACCAGTACGCGAGCGTGGGCGAGAGCAGCGAGCAGCCTACGGTCGTAGGGCGCCCGCAATTCGTATGGAGCGCGTAGCGCTACTGGCGGATCGGGTGGCAGCGGTGCCGGCCGGACCCGCTCATCGGTCCACTTGATCGAACTCAGGGGGTCGGGCCACCTACCCTCGTATTGAAGGGTCCGGGGTTCGAGTCCCCGCGCCGGCTCTCAGAACGGCTGACATGGCATCCGCGTTGCTGCAATCAGGCAGTCTCGAACGATTACCCACTTTCTCGGCAGAACGGCATACTCGTCGGCAGTTAGTAGTACGTTTCAGCCATGAACAGTCTTCATGGTCTGGCCCGGCATTTTGGGGCGCTGAAGCCGCGCACGGTGTCGTCGTTGACCAGCATCGCAGAGGCTCGTGGCCGCGAGGACGTCTCGCGTCGTCGGAGTCCGGCAGGCCTCGAGACGCTGCGCCAAGTCGCCCTGATCCAGAGCGCCGAGTCGTCCAACGCGATCGAGAACATTCGTGCGCCGAGGGTGCGCATCGAAGCGCTCGTCGCTGAGCGGAGCACTCCAAAGAACCGTTCAGAGCAGGAGATCGCTGGCTACCGGGACGTGCTCGGGCTGATCCACACCAACCGGGCAGACATACCGACGGCAAACACGACCTCGAACCGTGGACCGGCTACTTCCTCGGCATATTGAGTGCCGCCTATCGCGAGTTCGAGAGCCGTGCGGGCGTACTTGTTGGCCGCGGGTCCAAGAAGGCGCTCATCACGACCTTCATCGACTCGCTGCTGGCCGAGGAATTCACGGTCTCCCAGGTTCGACAGGCGGCCCCGGGTGTAAGCGATGCCCACATCAGCAAGGTCTTGGGCGAATTGAAGAAGGCGGGCGTCCTCGAACCGCTCGGCACAGGCCGCGGCGCCCGATGGCGCCGCCTGCGTAGCGAGGCGGTACACGCGGGATCATCGTGAAGGACGATCGAACCAGCTTTCGATGGCCGGAGCGCGGGAGCCTAAACACATACCTTCCGCCTAGCAGTGTTCGGTGCAATTGTCTTGGCGAAAGCCGCTCAGCTCCAGAGCGTTCGGTGCGTCGTAGTTGGCCCCGGGCCTACCGCGGCGTAATCAAGGTCAGCGCGTGCGGCGAGCTTCCCGTCTTGCCGCGCGCGGTGCGCGACGCCAGGGTCAGCCTCACGCTCGCGCGCCGATGCGCATGCAGGTACCGGAGCGCCGGCCTGGAGAGGTAGATCGTGAGGTCGCGCGGGCGGTCCGAGAGCTGCACGTAGGCGCGGCGGCCGAGCAGTGAGGGAGCGCCCTTGCGGCCGCCCTTCAGCGAGAGCGTCGCGAGGCCGCGGCACGTCCTCCGTTTGACGGCGCGGCAGCGCGCGTGCACGACGACGCCGTCGCCGACGAGGCGCAACGCCATGCCGCGGCTGCGGTCGAGCGTGAGCAGCCCGCCGCCGGAGTTCCCGGACGGGCGCAGCGACAGCGGCGTCGCGCTCGGCGCTTCGTTGAACACTTCCGAGCCGATCGTGCCGACGAGCGGGTCGGCGGCGTTGCCGGTGTGCGGTAGCCCGAAGATGCTCTGCAGCGTGCGCAGCATGGTGTAGTGGTCATAGGGCGCCGTGGAGACCGTCCCCGGCTTGATGAACGGCGAGAGCATCAGCGCCCCCGGGTCGCCGCCGCCGGGTTGCCACGAGAGCGCTTCGCCCGGGTGTTCGAACAGCAGCCTCAGCGCGCCGAAGATGTTTTCGGCGGTGTCGGGACCGCCGAGCAGCAGGCGGTTGGTGCCGGGAGTCACGTTGATCGTCGCGATGCGCGGGATCCGCACGTGGCCGACGACGCCCGCTTCGCCGGTCGCGCCGGGCTCGTTCGGCTCGTTGCAGCATGCGCGGTTGTCGACGTAGGGGCTGCTGTTGTAGAAGTTCGCCTCGTCCCATGTGATCACGATCAAGCCGTTTTCCCTGTAGGCCGGCGAGGCCATGATCTTCGGGATCAGCATGTTCAGGAAGGCCGAGGTCTGTGCATCGCAGTACTCCGACGCCGGCTGCTCGCCGTGGCAGATTTCGGCGCCTTCGAAGAACTTCCCGTTTGCTCGGTTTGCATAGAAGTTCGGGCAGTAGTCGTGGCCCTGGTCGCACAGGTTGGGGCCGATCCAGCTGAGGTTCGGCGTCGTCGCGACGCTTCGCAGGTCTTTGACGAGCGGTTCGAACGTGTTGCGATCGAGCGGCACGTCGTCGGCTTCGCAGCTCGCCGGTTCATCGACCCAGTTGGCGAAGTACATGAACGGGTTGCCGCCCGTCTCATAACCCGGCGTTCCGCCCGCGTCGCCTTCGTCGTAGTCACCGAGTGGCACGTGTTGGCAGGGGCGTTCCATGTCCTCCTGATAGGCCTTCACGCTGAGCGCGGGCGTCGACTCGCGCATCTGCGTGCCGACGTCGGGCACGCCGCGCGGGTACACGCAGCCCTGTCCGACAGCCACGCCGTCTTCGGTCGTTCTCGTCTGTGCGAACGGGGTGTAGTAGAGACAATCGAGCAGGCTCCCCGTGCAGAACGTCACGCCGAGCTTGGGAAAGCCGGTCTTCGGACAGGCGCTCGGACTGAAGAAGCCGAAACTCGGCGGTTGGCCGCTCACCCACGCCGTGTAGTTCGAGTCGCTTGGATGCGCGATGCCGTAGTAGTCGTCCAGCCGCGCGCCGAGCGAGGGAAGCGTCTTGGCCAGGTAGGTCATCGATTCGGGTGAGCCGGCCCGCGGCTGGAATTCCTGCGCCGGCGCGCCGAAGTTCTCGGGCCAGCTGTGGTTCTCGAGCATGATCAGCCACACGTGGCCGACCGGTGGCGCGCCGCCGGTCGGAGCGCTGAGCGCCGCCGGCGTGGCGTCAGAGGCCGGGGCGCTCAGCAGCGCGAGGATCAGCAGCATCGTCGTGAGCGCGAGCCCCGGTGCGAACACACGCCACCTCTTGCCTTCGCGCGCGACGAGCTCTCTCACGCGGCCGAGTCTTTCCAACGACCTCCTTCCTGTCAAGGCCTGGCGAGCGCTGCTGCTTGGCCTTGGCGGCTTCGGCGGCCCGCCTCGACCGAACGATCCGTGGGCGCGGCTGTTTCCAAATAGTTGACTTCTGTCCATCCCGCGTTACGGTCGGCGCCAACGGGGAAGTCCGTGCCCAGGGCAGGAGAGTTCCTCGCTGTCCGTGTTCCGCGACAGTCCCAACTACCGGAGGTGTCGACCGTGATGTTCCGCAGCGCCTCATCGCATCTGCTCCCGATTCCCCGCGCGGTCATTTGCGCGGGTGTCCTACTGGCTGCACTCCTCGGGCCGCCTGCGCTGGCGCAGGCGGCGACCCCATACGTATCGCTCGGCGACTCCTACGTCTCGGGCCCGGCGATCCTGCCGCCGGCTCTCGGTGCGCCGCTCGACTGCCTGCAGTCGGCGCGCAACTACCCACACCTGACCGCGTCGGCGCTCGGGCTGGCGCTTCACGACGTCAGCTGCAGCGGCGCTGCGACCAGCGACTTCACGACCGCCCAGTACGCCGACCAGCCGCCGCAGTTCAACGCGCTGAGCGCCTCGACCGGCGTCGTCACGGTCGGCATCGGCGGTAACGACAACAACCTCTTCGTGGGTACGCTCGCGACGTGCGGGGCCGAGGACCTGATCTTCCCGTTCGGCACGCCGTGCAAAGCGACGTACGGGAACAAACTGGCCGAAGAGATCGCGGCCGACGGCCCCGTCGTCGGCGCGGCGCTGCACCAGGTCCATGTGCTCTCTCCAGCGGCGAAGCTGCTCGTCGTCGGCTACCCCGACATCCTGCCCCAGTCCGGCAACTGCTGGCCGACCGTGCCGCTGACGAGCGGCGACACGGCGTACCTGAACAACGTCGAGAAGGAACTCAACACGATGCTCGCCAACGAGGCGTCGGCGAACGGGGCGGTCTACGTCGACACGTACACGCCGGGCATCGGCCACGACGCGTGCAAGTCGATCAGCACGCGCTGGGTCGAACCGGTGCTGCCCGAATCCGACGCCTTCTCGGTGCATCCCAACGAACGCGGGATGGCGGCCGAGGCCGGCGTGCTCGAGAGCGCGATGAAAGCCGACGGGATCTCGTGACCTAACCAAGCGTCGGCGGCGTAGTTGCCGCCAGGAGGCCGCGCTCCAGACCTTGGGGTGCGGCCTCGTGCCTTGTCGTCGTGCTCGTCATCGGCATCCTCGCCACGATCGCGATACCGATGTTCCTGAACGACACGGGCAGGGCAAAGGACGCCCAAGCAAAGGAGCTTGCACGAACGGCGCAGACGACCGCCGAGACGGGAAAGCAGCAGCTGGTAGGAGCGCGCGTGCTGTGAGCGCGTCGAACTCGGCTCTCAGCACGCGCCAACCATGTGACCACATAGGCGCTAGCATGTGCACATGCGCGAGATCGGTGTGCGGGAATTGAAACGCTCGCTGAGCGAGACCCTGCGTTCGGTAGGTCGCGGCCAGCAGGTGCGCGTGACGGTGCGTGGCAAGGCGATCGCCGACATCGTGCCCGCCGGGGCGTCGGGCACCGATGACGGCGTGCGTCAACTGGTCGCCGAAGGACGCGTCGCGGCGCCGTCGCACACTCTGCCGAGACGTGCGCCGCGCCTCGTGAAGCCATCGCGCAGCGCGTCGTCACTCGTATTGTCCGAGCGGGACCAGGCGCGCTGAACCTATACCTCGACGCGAGCGCGCTCGTCAAGCGCTACGTCGCCGAGCCGAACTCCGAGCTCGTACGCGATGCGATGGAGCGAGCGAATGGATGGTTTGTGTGCCGCGTCGGTTACGTCGAGACGGCCCGTGCGATCGGGCTTGTCGGGGGCGCCGCGGCCGTGAGGGCGCTTCGCGCGGAGTGGCCCGCGTTCTCGGTCGTGGAGCTGAGCCAGGATCTGGCCGACTCGGCTACCGACCTGGCGCTGGAGCACGAACTGCGGAGCCTCGATGCGCTTCATCTCGCGGCGGCGCTGATCTTGCCCCGGGAGGGACTGGTTGTGGCGACTTGGGACAAGCGCCTGCACACCGCGGCGGGCTCGTCCGGACTCAAGCTGCTGCCGCCGCGTCTTGGCTAGGCGCTGAAAGCAGTGAGGCCGCGCTCCGGTCGGCGTGCGCTCGGCGATCGAGCCGCCGCGCTGCTCGGCCAAGCGGTTCCGTGACGACCCGGCCGTGGTTTGCCGGTTGGCTCGGGCTCGAGCCTGAGGTAGCCTCTTTCGCCCGCCCCGGCCGGCTCTCGCGCCGCGAGCGGGTATCAGCGATGGAGATGGAGCGATTGGCGAAAGATGGCGCAGCGTCTGCGCGAGCCGCGCGGTCCCCGCGCGCCCGCAGCCTGTTGGTGCTGCTCGTCGCCTGCACGGCGCTCGGCGGCGTACTTGGGGCAAGCGTTCCCGTAGCTGCTCATGCGGCCGGCACAGGCGGGATCAAGGGTCTCGTCACCGCGTCCGAAACGGAAGCCGCAATCGCCGGCATCGAAGTGTGCGCGCGGGCGATCGTGGAACCGCCGGTCGCCGAGCAATGCGCGCAAACGAACACGAGCGGCGAATACGAAATCGCCGCGCTCTCGGCGGGGCAGTACGAGGTCCGCTTCGCCGCCCCCGAAGAATCCGAACTGAACTACTTCGGCCAGTTCTACAACGGCAAGCCGACCGAAGCCGAAGCGGACCAGGTGAGCGTGAGCGAAGGCGTCGTGAGCGCCGAAATCGACGCCGGCCTGGCATCGGCCGGCGAGGTGCGCGGCACCGTCGTGCAGACCGAAGGCAAAGCCGTCTCCGGGATCCATGTCTGCGCGCTTTTCGCCTCGACCGGCCTCGTCGACCGCTGCGTGCTGAGCAAGCCGGACGGGAGCTACACGATCGCGCGCCTGCCGAGCGGCAGCTATGAGATCGAATTCGCGGGATCGCTGGACGCCGCCCTCGGCTACTCCACTCAGTTCTACAACGGCGTCTTCTCGCGCACGCTGGCGACGTCCGTCGAAGTGACCGCCGGGCCGACGCCGAAGGAAGGCGTCGACGCGACCCTGCAAGCGGCCGGCAGCATCGCCGGGACCGTCACTTCGGCGAGCACGAAAGCCGGTCTGGCGGCTGTACGCGTATGCGCCTCGGATGCGAGCATCGACGTCGAAAGGTGTGCCGAAACGGCGGCAGGCGGGGCGTATGCGCTCGCCGGACTCCCGCCGGGAAGCTACCGCCTCTACTTCGACCCTTCGGCGCTCGGGGGCGCCTATGCGCCGCAGTACTACGACGCACAGCCGACGGCGCTCGCCGCCGAACCGGTCGCCGTGGCGCCCGGGGGCTCCGTCCAGGGAATCGACGCCGTGCTACAGGGCGTCCCCGTCGCGTTGCTCAAACCGGCGATCGTCGGCCGCGCGATCGAAGGGCAGACGCTCACGTTCCTCGCCGGAACGTGGACCAACTCGCCCACCAGCCTGAGCGATGAGTGGGGTCGCTGCGACGTGACCGGTGCGATCGAAAGCTGTCACACGATCGCCACCACTCCGACCTACACGTTGACCTCCGCCGACGTAGGCCACACGATCCGGATCCGCGAGCAGGCGGCCAACGAACACGGCGTCGGGGCTCCTCAGTACTTGTTCTCGCCGCCCAGCGCCGTCGTCGTAGCTCCCGCGCCGGCCGCCGCGCCGAGCGGGACGGCGCCTGCTCCGGGTCCCGGCGCGGGCGTGCTTTCCACGACGGCGAGCGCCGCGACCACGGCGCAGCTCAAGGCGCTGCTCGCGAGCCTGCTCGCGCCGCGCGGGAAGGGCGCCAGGATCGGCGCGCTGCTGAAGCATCGCGGCTACACAGTCTCGTTTCGCCCGCTGATCGCCGGCAGGCTGTCGATCGCCTGGTATCTCGTGCCCAAGGGCGCGCACGTGGCCGGCGCCAAGCCCGTGCACGTGGCCGGCGCCAAGCCCGTGCTCGTCGCCGTCGGCAAGATCGACACGCCCGCGAGCGGCGCGAGCAAGTTGACGGTCAAGCTGACGGCCAAGGGCCGCAGCCTGCTTGCGCAGGGCAGCCAGGTGAAGCTGACCGCCAAGGGCGTGCTCGCTGCGAGCGGGCGCCCGTCGCTCGTCGCGACGCGCACCTTCACGCTGAAGCGCTGAGCGCGGCGCAGCCGGCAGCGCGATCAGGGCGGCACGATCCGGCCCTGACCGTATCGTGCGTGGATGGCTCACACGAGGCTCTATCGCGGTGGCAAGCTCGAGCTCGAGGACTTCCCGGTGAAGGACATCTCCGAGTACATCGAGGACCCGGAGGCGGTCGTCTGGCTGGACTACTGCGAACCGACGCGCGAGGATCTGGCGACGATCAGCGACGAGCTCAAGCTGCACCCGCTGGCCGTCGAGGACGCCGTCACCGAGCACCAGCGTCCGAAGCTCGACCGCTACGACTCGCACCTGTTCGTGAGCGCCTACTCGCTGCACCTCGACACCGCCTCGGGAGAGCTGCAGACGAGCGAGGTCGGCGTGTTCGTCCTGCCCAAAGCGCTCGTCACGGTGCGCAAGGACGAGGGCGTCGACATCGCGGGCGTGCTCGAGCGCTGGGACGAATCGAAGGACCTCGCCGACCACGGCGTCTCGTTCCTGCTGTGGGGACTGCTCGACGACATCGTCGACGGCCACTTCGAAGCGGTGCAGTCGCTCGACACGGAGCTCGAGTCGCTCGAGGACCTGCTGTTCGACGATCGCCCGCAGGAACGGGAGGTGCAGCGACGCTCGTTCGAGTTGCGCAAGAGCCTCGTGCTGCTGCGCCGGCTGGTCGTGCCGATGCGCGAGGTCGTCAACTCGCTGATGCGCCGCGACCTGAACGTGGTCGACCAGGGGATGGCGCCCTACTACCAGGACGTCTATGACCACGTGATGCGCGCGACCGACTGGACGGAGTCGCTGCGCGACCTCGTCACGACGATCCTCGAGACGAACATCGCGATCCAGGGCAACCGCATGAACCTGGCGATGAAGAAGGTCACGAGCTGGGCCGCGATCATCGCCGTGCCGACGGCGATCACGGGCTTCTACGGCCAGAACGTCCCCTACCCGGGCTTCGCCGCGCACTGGGGCTTCTGGTTCTCCTCGGCGCTGATCGTCGTGATCTCGCTCGCCCTGTACTGGTCGTTCCGCCGTCGCGACTGGCTGTAGCTCGAAGCTCACGGCCGCGCGACCTCCCCGCGCGGCTCGCGTCAGGTGCGATCATGGAGCTGGTGCAACGCCGATGACCCACTCAGGAATTCCAGGTGTCTGACCGCAGCGGCCGCGAGGTGCTCGAGGAGTGGCGCGGGCTGATGGAGTCGGCGGTCTCCTCAGCGGCATCGGCCGCCGGCCGCCCCGATCTTCCGCGCGAGCTGCTCGGAGCGATGCAGGGTCAGATGGCGACGATGCAGCGGGTCGTCGACCGCGAGCGCTTGCTCGGCGGCGAGCTCGCCGCCCGCATCCTCGCCCCCGTCGACGCCGTCTTCGATCTGCTCGAGCAGAGCGGCGCGACGCTGCGCAGGGAGGCCGAAGCGCTGGAGTCGGCCGGCCGGGCGCTGCAGGACACGGCCGGGCTGATGAAGCGACAGGCCGAGCTGTTCGAGCAGACGATCGGCGTGCTGCGCGAACCGGCCGAGCTCGCCAAGGCCGCCGCCGGCCTCGATCGGCGCTCGCGGAAGTCGCGCGCCGGCGAGCCAGAGCCGCGCAGCGAGCCAGAGCCGGGGAGCGCCACAGCCGAGCGAGCGGGCGCCGGGGCCAAGCGATCGAGCAGCGCCGCCAAGCGTCCCGGCAGCGCCGCCAAACGGCCGGCCGCGGCGACGAAACGACAGGCCGGCGGGACGAAACCTCGCAGCACAACGGCCAAGCGCCGGCCGCGCGACGCCAAGCGATAGGCGTCAGCCCGGGACAGCGCCCTCGGCGAGTCGCTTGAGCTCGCCGGGGCGGCCGTTGACGAAGATCGCCCGCGTGGCGGCCTCGACGGGCCCTTTGATCAGCATGCCGAGCAGGCGGCCGGGGTCGGCGTCGAGGTTGTAGGTAGCGCGCGTGCGACCGCCGCCGAGATCCTCGAGCTCCCACGAGCCCTCGACGGACTTCATCTCGCCGTGCTCCTGGGTCCAGGACAGGCGCGTCGGCCCTTCGTAGCTGAAGCGCACGCGCGCCTTGATCCGCCGGACCTTGATGTCGTTCTCGGTTTCCACGAGCACTGGACGGCCGGCGTCGTCGTGCTCGAGTGCGCTCATCGCGTCGAGGCCGCCCTGCCAGTCGGGCGCCGAGAGCACGTCCTCGACAATCGCCCACACGTTCTGCAAAGGCGCATCGATCTCGCTGCCGGCGCTGCCGCCCAGGTGTGCCATCGCGATCCTCTCGGCCGGGAAGTCCGATGCTAGCGCGAGGCCGCCGCCGCTCCGGCCCGATCGCCGTCCGGGCGTCCAGCCCGCCCACCCGACGCGCATCTGCATCGGCGAGAATGCCTGCGTGTCCGACGCCCCGATCCCGCTCGGCCCGGAGGACCGCGCGATCCTCGCGCTGGAGTGCCGCACGATCGCGGGGCACACGTGCAAGATCGTGCGCCTGGCCCCGACCGAGCGGGGCGGGCTCGCGCTCGAGCAGCTGCGCGAGCGGATCGCCGAGCGGATCGAGCTGGCGCCGGCGCTGACACGCAAGCTGGGCGGCAGCGCGCACGAGCCGGCATGGGTTTCAGACGACGATTTTGACCTGAACGAGCACATCGTGGCTGCTCCGGTCGGGCGGGCTGTCTCGCGGCCCGAGCTGGCGGCGCTGGTCGCGCGGCTGTTCGAGCAGCGCCTGGACCGCTCGCGCCCGTTGTGGCGGATCGACGTGGCGCCGCTGCAGGACGGCGGCACGGCGCTGATCTGGCGGATCCACCACGCGCTGGCCGACGGCACGGCGTCGGTCCGCTTCGCCCGCGCGCTGCTGTGGGACGACAGCCCCGAGTCGGCGATGAGCACGGCGCAGGCGCACGCGGCGCACGCTGCGGACGAGGCGCGCCGCCGCGCGCACCTGGCGGGCTTCCTGCATCGCGAGTACCCGCGCGGCGAGTGCCGCTCGCCGTTCGACGGCACGATCGGCACGCGCCGCGAGGTCGCCTTCGCCGTCGTCTCGCTCGGCGCGCTGCACGAAGCGGCGAAGGCGCTCGATGGCGCGACGGTCAACGACGCCGTGCTGACGATCGTCGTCGGCGCCGTCGGGCGCTGGGTCAGGCTGCGCCACGGCGATCTCGGCACGATCCGCGTGCAGGTGCCCGTGAGCCTGCATCGCGAGGGCGATGCGCTCGCCAACCACGACTCGTTCTTCTCGGTCGGTCTGCCGCTGAACGAGCCGGACCCGCTGGTGCGCCTGCGTGCGACTCACGCGGCGACGAGCGAGCGCAAGCTCGATCGGGATGCCGAGTACCGCGAGCACCTGCTGCACGAGCTCGCGGGCGTGCCGGCGCTCGAGCATCTGCTCACGCGAATGGAGCGCAACCCGCGACGCTTCGCGCTGAGCGTCTCCAACGTCCCCGGTCCGCGCGATCCGGTCAGCGTGCTCGACGCGCCGGTCGCCCACCTGCACTCGATCGCCGAGATCGGCGAACGCCACGCGCTGCGCGTCTCGGCGACGTCGCTCGCGGGCCTGCTGTGCTTCGGTCTGTGCGCCGATCCCCACCTCGTCGACGAGCTTCACCTGATGGCCGAGGGGATCGAAGCCGAGGCGCAGGCGTTGCTCGACGCGGCGGGCGTCGTCGCGTAGCGCTCAGGCGGGCGCTGCCGAGGACGCGGGGTGCGCGGCCGCCCACGCGACGATCGCGCTGTCGACTCCGTGGCTGGCCGCCGGACGGCGACCGCCGCTCAGGTAATGGCAGGAGATCGCCGATCGGGGGTGAAATTGCCCGGTGAGCCTGGGCTAAAAGCGAGAGGAGCGCCGGAAAGTGGATAGGCAGAAACTCGTCCTCGCCGCGATGATCTTCGCGGTCGCGATGCTGTTCATCGACCAGACGATCGTCGCACTGGCCGTGCCCAACTTGCAGCACGACCTACACCTCTCCTCGACGGGCTCGCAGTGGATCGTCAACGCCTACCTGCTCGCGCTCTCGGCGCTGTTCGCGCTCGGCGGCAAGATCGCCGACGTGTTCGGCCCGCGGCGGATGGTGCTGGTCGGCGTGATCGCGTTCGCCGTCTGCTCGGCGCTGTGCGGCGCCACGCCGACGGGCTCGCTCGGCGAGACCTGGATGATCGTCTTCCGCGCGCTGCAGGGAGCGGCCGCGGCGGTGCTGTTCCCGGCGGCGCTGGCGATCGTCGTCTCGAGTTACAAGGTCGCCGAACGCGGCAAGGCGCTGGCGATCTTCTTCTCGGTCACCGGTGCGCTGACGGCGATCGGCCCGATCGCGGGCGGCTACCTGACCGAGTGGACGTGGCGCGCGATCTTCTGGGTCAACGTGCCCGTGGCGATCATCGCGGTCATGCTCACGCTGATCTCGAAACCGACGGAGGAGCGCAGCCCGGCGCGGATCGACATGCGCGGCGCGGTGCTCGTCTCGGCCGGCATGGGCCTCGCCGTGCTCGGCCTGCAGCAGGCGAGCGTGTGGGGCTGGGGCAGCGTCGCCACCTGGCTGTGCCTGATCGCGGGCCTTGCGCTGCTCGTCGCGTTCGTCCGCTTCGAGCTGCGCGCCGAGCAACCGCTCGTGCCGCTGCGCCTGTTCGCCGATCGCGGCTTCCTCGTCGACAACGTCGTGTTGTTCCTGCTCTCGATCTGCTTCGTGCCGCTGTTCTTCTTCGCCAGCCTGTATGCGCAGATCGCGCTCGGCGAAAGCGCCTCGAACGCGGGGCTCGTGCTGCTCGTGTTCTTCGGCGGCTTCTCGATCGCGGCCCAGCGCGGCGGGCGCATCCTCGACAGTCAGGGCGCACGCCCGTCGGTCGTGCCCGGCTGCGCGATCGCCGCCGTCGGCTTCTGGCTGTGGGGTGAAAGCCTCGACGATCTGTCGTTCGGCTCGCAGTGGTACTACCTGGCGATCGCCGGGGCCGGCGTCGGCCTCGTGCTCGGCCCGGTCAGCACAGACGCGCTCAACCGCGCCGCGCGCGCCACCTACGGCGCGGTCACGGGCGTCACGCAGACCGTACGCAACTTCGGCGGCAGCCTCGGCCTGGCCGTGCTCGGCTCGCTGCTGATCACCGAAAACGTCTCGCGCGTCGAGCGCACGCTGGGCAAGGTCGGCGTGTCCAAGGCACGCGCCGACAGCGTGGCTCACGCGATCTCGGGCGCCGCGAGCGGAACGGGGTCGGGTGCCGGCGGCTCAGGGCGCGCCGCGCACGCCGTGACGCATCAGCTCCAGCTCGACTTCGCGCACTCCACGCAGACTGTGGTCTACGGCATGGCAGGCGCGATGGCGCTCGCCTTCATCGTCGCCGTGCGCGCGATGCCGGGCGGCAAGGCCGAGCAGCCGGTGCTCGCGAGCGGCGATGAGCCGGCGCCTGCGCCCGTGTCGGCTCAGGCAAGCGTGGGCTGAGGGCGCGCCGTCCGCTACGCCCGTGGCTCTCAGACGGGCCCGATCGCGACCGCGTGGTTGGCGCGGATCAGCCCGTCGGGGTCCCAGCGGCGCTTGACCTCGGCGAGCCGCTCGCAGACCTCGGGCGGGAGGATCGCGTCGAGATCGCAGGGGCGCTCGGCGAAGTTGAAGTACCCGCCGTCGCTCGCCCACGGGCTCATCGTCTCCTGCACGCGGTCGAGGTGGCCCGGGATCGCGGCGCCCAGCTCGGGCGTCATCGGCAAGCCGATTGCGAACATCGCGAAGGCGGCGTCGAGCGAGCAGAGCGCGCCGGCGTCATCGGCCGCTCGCCCGAGCGCTCCGCCCAGCTGGCGCAGCTCGGCGAGCAGCAGCGGCGAGCCCGCGTCGGGGCCGGCGACGGACACGAACGCGTCGATCGCCTCGTCGGGCAGCTCGGCGATCACGTCGTGGTGCCCGATGCCCGGAACCGGCTGCTCCGGGTCCATGTGGATTTTGCAGAGGCCCTCGCCGGGCATCTGCGCAAACGTGTCCATGATCGGCTCGCCGAGCTCGCGCAACGGCGCGAGGAGCTTCTCGCCGTCGGCCTGGTTGCCGATGAAGGCGCCGTCGATCGTCAGCAGCGGGCGGTCGCGGAGCGGCTCGGGCACGTCGGGCAGCGGCGGTGGGCGCAGGAAGCGGACGACCGAGGTGACCTCGTCGGGGACGCCGGCCGCCCATTCGCGGTACTTGCGGATCGCATCGGCGCCGAGCTCGGCTCCGAAGAGCAGCGCCCCGGCATAGACCTCGGAGAACGGCAGCAGCGCGAGCTCGACGGCGGTCACGATCGCGTAGCCGCCGCCACCGCCGCGCAGCGCCCAGAACAGGTCGCCGTCGCTGTCTGTGCTGACGCGTTTGATCTCCCCATCGGCCGTCACGAGCTCGATCGCGCGCACGCGGTTGCAGGCGAAGCCGTAGCGGCGGCCGAGCCAGCCCAGCCCGCCGCCGAGCGTGAAGCCGATCACGCCGACGTCTGGCGCCGAGCCGGGCATCGAGCAGAGCCCGGCCGCCTGCGCGGCTTCGGCGAGCTCGATCATCAGCACGCCCGCCTGCACGCGCGCGGTTTGCGCCGCGGCATCCACCTCGATCGCGCGCATTCGCTCGGTCTTGATCAGGATCGTGTCCTCCAGCACGCCCAGCGGCGCGGCGCCGTGGCCGGTTCCCTGAGCGGTCACGCGCAGGTCGTTGGCGGCGGCGAAGCGGAGCACCGCAGCGACGTCCTCGGCGCTCTGCACGAGCGCGACGGCGGCCGGATGCTGGTCGACGGCGAGGTTCCAGGCTCCGCGCGCCGCGTCCCAGCCGTCGTCGCCGGGGCGCACCACGGAACCAGAGATCGAAAGCCCGGCCAAGCTCATCGCGGCGCACTCTACGAAAGCTGGCTGCCCCTGTCCATTTCGCCGGCGCTCGTTCGTCGTAGCTACGACACTGTTCGAAACTTCCCATGGAGGAAAGCCAAATGACCTACCTGCTGCAGATCTACTCATCGACCCCCATGTCCGAGTACGAAGCGCTCTCCGAGGAGCAGAAAAGCGCGCTCACGGCTGAGTACATGGCGATCGCCCAGGCGCCGGGCATGCTCGGCGGCCACCAGCTCCAGGGGCCCGAGACGGCGACGACCGTGCGCGTGCAGGACGGGCAGACGCTGACGACCGACGGCCCGTTCGCCGAGACCAAGGAGGCGATCGGCGGCTACTACCTGTACGAGGCCGACGATCTCGACGCGGCGATCGAGCTGGCCGCGCGCATCCCGGCTGCGCGGATGGGCGGCGCGATCGAGGTGCGCCCGGTGGTGGAGCGCTGAGCACTCCCGCCCGGCCCAGCCACTTCGAGCCCGGTGGCTTCGAGCTCCTCTTCCGCGCGGAGTGGGGCCGCGTGCTGGCGACCCTGATCGGCTTCCTCGGTGACTTCGACCTCGCCGAGGAAGCCGCCCAGGAGGCCTTCGCCGTCGCCGCCGAGCGCTGGCCGCGCGAAGGGGCGCCGGCCAACCCGGGCGCGTGGCTGACGACGACGGCGCGCAATCGCGCGATCGATCGCGTGCGGCGCGAGCGCACGCTCGCCGAGAAGACCCGCCGGCTCGAGCGCAGCCAAGCAGTCGAAACCCCGATTGAGAGTGAGCTGAGCATGGACGAAGGCCCCTTCGCCGACGAGCGCCTGGAGCTGCTGTTCACGTGCTGCCACCCCGCGCTCGCGACCGATGCGCAGGTGGCGCTGACGCTGCGCACGCTCGGCGGCCTGCGCACGGATGAGATCGCGCGCGCCTTCCTCGTGCCCGAGGCGACGCTCGCCAAGCGCCTCGTGCGCGCCAAGCACAAGATCAGGGCCGCCGGCATCCCCTTCCGCGTGCCGCCCGACCACTTGCTGCCGGATCGGCTCGTCGCCGTGCTCGCCGTGATCTACCTGATCTTCAACGAGGGCTATGGCGGGCGCGGCGAGCTCGCCGGCGAGGCGATCCGCCTCGGCCGGGCGCTCGTCGAACTGATGCCTGACGAAGCCGAGGCGCACGCGCTGCTCGCGCTGATGCTGCTGCACGACGCGCGGCGCGAGGCGCGCTTCGCCGACGGCTCGCTCGTGCTGCTCGCCGAGCAGGACCGCTCGCTGTGGGATCGCGAGCAGATCGAGCAGGGACGCGTAGCGCTTGCCCGCGCATTGGCGCTCGGCCGCGGCGGGCCGTACGCGCTGCAGGCGCAGATCGCCGCGCTGCACACCGAAGAGCCGCGCGACTGGACGCAGATCGCCGCTTTGTATGGCCGGCTCGCCGCGCTGACCGGCTCGCCGGTGGTCGAGCTGAACGGGGCCGTCGCGCTCGCCGAGGCCGGCGACCCCGAGGCAGCGCTCGCGCTCGTCGACGGTCTCGAGCTCGACGGCTATCACTACCTGCACGCCACCCGCGCGGAGCTGCTGCGTCGCGTCGGGCGCGTCGAGGAGGCACGCGGGGCCTACGGGCGGGCGCTCGAGCTGGTCCATGCCGAGTCCGAGCGCAACTTCCTCGCACGCAAGCTCGCCGAGCTCGACGCGCCGTCCGCCTGAGCGCCCGGTGCGCGACTAACCTCGCCCCATGCGCACGGGCGAGCTCGGCTTCTGGTGGCGCTCGCTCGGCGGGCAGCCCGACGGGCGCGAGCCGCTGCCCGGCCCGCTCGAGGCCGACGTGGCGATCGTCGGCGCCGGCTACACCGGCCTGTGGACGGCCTACTACCTCAAGCGCGCGCAGCCGTCGCTGCGCGTCGTCGTGCTCGAGGCCGAGCGCGCCGGCTACGGCGCGTCGGGGCGCAACGGCGGCTGGGCGACCGGCTTCTTCTCCGGTCCGGCGCGGGCCTACGAGCGCGAAAGCAGGCGGCATCGCGAAAGTGGCCATCGCGAGGGCGGGGGCAGTGGCGACGGCGCGCGCGCCGGGTACGTGGCGCTACAGCGTGAGATGTTCGCCACCGTCGATGAGATCGCCCGCGTGCTCGCCCACGAGCGGATCGACGCGGACTTCGTCAAGGGCGGCCACCTGTCGGTGGCGCTCGACGCGGCGCAGGCGCAGCGGCTGCGCGCTCGCCTGCGCGAGCTGCGCGCGCTCGGTCTGGGCGAGGGCGACGTGCACGAGCTGAGCGGCGAGCAGCTCGCCGAGCGCGTGCGCGTGGCCGGCGCGCAGCAGGCGACGTTCTCGCCGCACGCCGCGCGGCTGCACCCGGCGAAGCTGCTGGCCGGGCTCGCGTCGGCCGTCGAGCGCCTCGGCGCGAGCATCTACGAGCGCACGCCCGTGCGCGAGATCGTCGCCGGTGAGGCGCGCACGGCGCGCGGCGACGTGCGCGCCCGCTGGGTCGTGCGCGCGACCGAGGGCTACACGTCCTCGTTGCGCGGCCTGCGCCGCGCGCTCGTGCCGATCAACAGCTCGATGATCGTCACCGAGCCGCTCGGCGCCGAGGTCTGGGATGAGATCGGCTGGAGCGGGGAGGAGGTGCTCGACGACAACGCCCACCTGTTCGTCTACCTGCAGCGCACGGCCGACGGTCGCATCGCGATCGGCGGTCGCGGCGTGCCCTACCGCTACGGCTCGCGCAGCGGCGGCGAGGGCGAGACGGCGCGCGCCACCGTCGCGCAGCTGCGCGCCAAGCTGCAAGCGATCTTCCCGGCGGCCGCCGGCGCCGAGTTCGATCACGCATGGTCGGGCGTGCTCGGCGTGGCGCGCGACTGGTGCGTGTCGGTCGACGCCGACCGCGCCTCGGGGCTGGCCTGGGCCGGCGGCTACGTCGGCGAGGGCGTGGCGGCGTCGAACCTCGCCGCGCGCACGCTGCGCGATCTGCTGCTCGGCGAGAGCACCGCGCTGACGCGGCTGCCGTGGGTCGGGCGCCACGCGCGCCGCTGGGAGCCCGAGCCGCTGCGCTGGGCCGGGATTCGCGGCGTCTACTCGCTGTACCGCAGGGCCGACGCCGTCGAGCGTCGCAGCGGGCGGCCGGCGGCGCTGGCGCGGCTTGTCGACCGCGTCTCGGGCAGGAGCTGACGCCGGCTCGCGCCGGCTTGGCGCCGGCTCAGGCCGGCGGCGATTCGAGCAGCGCCCGCCCGACGCGCTCGGGCGCTTCCAGCTGCGGCCAGTGGGCGACGTCGTCGAGCGCCAGCAGTGGCGCGTCGGGCAGGCGCTGTGAGATCCGCTCGGCCATGTGCGCGCCGGAGACCGGGTCGAGCATGCCCCAGACGAAGCTCAGCGGCACGTCGGTCTGCTCGAGCGCCGAGACCCAGCGCTGTTCGTGGCGTTCGCGGTCGGTCATGTAGCGGATCAGCAGGTGCGTGTTGCGCTGACCGTCGTCGCGGTGCATCGAGCGCCAGATGTCGGCGCTGTCGCGCTCGGCGTCGAACTCCGGCGCGAACGTCGGGCGCAGGCCGCCGACGAACAGCGCCTCGTTCATCAGCTCGCCGATGCGCGGGCCGTGCTCGGGGTCCAGCAGCGCCGTCTGCGTCGGCTGGGGGCGGTGTAGCTCGGGATAGAGCCCGCCGTTGAGCAGCGCCACGGCGCGCACGTCCACGGCGAGCTTGCCTTCGGCGCGCCGCGCGAGCAGCTCCTGCGCGACCGACACGGCGTAGTCGTGCGCGACGAGCAGCGTCGCGCCGATGCCCTCGCGCGCCCACAGCGCCTCGACGAGGTCGGCTTGCTCGTGCAGCGAGTACTCGTGCTCGGGCGGCTTCTCCGAGGCGCCGAAGCCGAGGAAGTCGGGCATCAGCAGCGCGTGGCGCTCGGCCAGTGCGGGCGCGACCTTGGCCCAGTCGTGGCTGGAGCTGGGAAAGCCGTGCAGCAGCGTCATGCTCGGCCCGTCGCCGAGGCGGCGCACGAAGACCTCTCGCTCGGCGCCGCCCAAGCGCAGCGGCACGCGCTCGCCGGCCTGCCACCACGCCTCGATCTGCTCGCTCATGCGGCTCGGCGGGCGCGCTGCTTGGCCATCGCCTCGCGCACGGAGGCAGTGACGCCGGCGCCGGCGACCTCGATCGGCTCGGTGCTGCGCAGCGCGCGCGCCAGCACGAAGGCGCCCTCGAGCGCGGCGATCAGCTCGAAGGCGAGCGCGCGCGAGCGCCTGCGTGGCAGGCCGCATCCGACCAGGCGCGCGGTGGCGCCGTCGAGCCAGCCGTCGAACACATCGGCGCAAGCCTGGCGCATCGGCTCGCTCGTGCTCGACACCTCCAGCGCGACCGTCGCGATCGGGCAAGCGTCGGCGTAGTCCGATTCGCGCACCGCCGCGGCGGCGGCGGCGAAGAAGTTGCGCGTGGCCGCCACCGGGTCGCCGCCGGGCCGAAAGAAGGCGTCGATCAGCTGCCCGTAGAGCGCCCCCGAGGAGCGAATCACCTCCTCGCCGAGCTGCTCCTTGCCGCCCGGGAAGAAGTGGTACAGCGAGCCAAACGGCGCGCTCGCCTCGGCGACGATCTGCTTGACGCCGGTGCCGGCGAAGCCTTGGCGGCGGAACAGCTCGGCGCTGCGCTGAACGATCCGCTCCCTCGTCTCCGCTGCCATGCCGGCAATGATACGGTACGTGTACTAGAGCGATCTATCTATTTTTAATTAATAAATAGAAAAAGGAGTCGGAGCAGATGCCCGAGATCGAGCTGACGGCGGGGACGATCGAATACGACGACAGCGGCGGCGATGGTCCCGTGCTCGTGCTGCTCGGTGGCCTGGTGATGGACGGCTCGGTGTGGGACCCGCTCGTCGAGCAGCTGCGCGCCGACCACCGCTGCGTCGTGCCGACGCTGCCGCTCGGGGCGCACCGCAAAGCGATGCGTCGCGACGCCGACCTCTCGCTGGCCGGTTACGCGCGGATGGTCGCCGAGCTGTTGGCGCGGCTCGACCTGCACGAGGTGACGCTCGTGCAGAACGACCACGCCGCCGCGCTCGTGCTGGCCGGCGAAGGCGACGCGCAGCCCGAGCGCGTCGCGCGCCTGGTGATCTCCTCGTGCGAGGCCTTCGAGAACTACCCGCCGGGGCTGCCCGGCAAGAACGTGCGCGTGACCGCCTTCGTCCCCGGCGGCATCTTCGTGGCGATGCAGGCGATGCGCCTGCGCCTGCTGCGCCGCTCGCCGATCGGCTTCGGCTGGATGGCCAAGCATCCGCTGCCCGACGAGCTGATCGACCGCTGGCTGGCGCCGATACAGAGCAGTCGCGGCGTGCGCCGCGACCTGATCCGCTACGTCACCGCCGGCCGCCGCCGCCAGATGGTCGAGATCTGCGAACGCCTGCGCGCGTTCACGCGCCCGACGCTCGTCGTGTGGACGCCCGAGGACAAAGTGCAGCGGCCCGAGCACGGCCGGCGCTTCGCCGAGCTCTTGCCCGACGCGCGCCTGGTCGAGATCGCAGACAGCTACACGCTGATCATGCGCGATCAGCCGCAGGCATTTGCCCGCGCGATCCGTGAGTTCGTGCGCGAGCCGCACACCGCGACCTCCGCAGCTTAGGGGCTTCGTCTTTTGCGGACATTGATAGCAATGGCATATACGGCGGCGTGAATACCATTGCTACCGCTCGCCAGATTTGCAGACCACACCCGCGCGCTCACGGTCCGATAAGCGCCGGGCGGGCGTTCGTCGGCCGCATCACCGCTCGCCGTGCGAGGATGGGGCGATGGCGATTGGCCTGCTGATCACGTGGTTCTCAAATTTGCCTGGCGCTGCTCGTCGCGGCCGCCGTGATCCCGGCGATGCGCTCTACAGCGAAGACTTCGGCACGCTCGTGTGGCTCGTCAACGCCACGCTCAAGCGCCTTCAGCGCCGACCGCAGAGGGAGGAGGCGGCTGCCGGGTGGGAACGGTGGTGAGCGTCTCGTGCCGCTGCTGCTCGTCAAGCTGACGCTCGCGCCTGCGCTCGTCGTCGGCTCATCGCTCGCCGGTCGCCGCTGGGGTCACGCGGTCGCCGGCCTGCTCGTCGCGCTGCCGCTCGTGGCCGGCCCGATCCTGCTGATCACCGAGCTCGAGCACGGCAGGCGCTTCGCCGCCGACACCGCCGCAGCCGCGCTGCTCGGTCTCCTCGCGCTGGTCTGCTTCATCGTCGTCTTCGCCCACGTCGCGCGGCGAGCGGGCTGGCTGAGCGCGGTGCTCGCCGGCTGGATCGCCTTCCTTGTCGTAGCGCTCGCCTTCGGGCAGAGCACGATCCCGGCCGGCTTCGGGCTGCTCATCGCCGTCGCCGCCTTCGCACTCGCGCCGCGGCTGCTGCCGGCCGATCCGCACGAGCGCGATCTGCCGCTCGCCGCGCTGCCCGCGTGGGATCTGCCGGCGCGCGCCGTCGCCACGGCGCTGCTCGTGCTCGGTCTGACCGGCGCCGCCGCCGGCCTCGGGCCGACGCTGACGGGCGTACTCACGCCCTTTCCCGTCTCCAACACCGTGCTCGCCGCGTTCGTGCTCGTGCTCGAGGGACCCGTGCAGCTCGACGACTTCTTCCGCGGCTTCCTGCGCGGCGCCTACGGCTTCGCCACCTTCTGCTTTCTCGTCGCCGTGCTCGTGATCCCGCTCGGTGCGCTCGCCGCGTTCGTGCTCGCGCTGTGCGGCGCGCTGCTCGTGCAGGGCATCGCCCGCGCTACTGGTTCAGCCCGAGCGAATCGATGATTTCGCCGAACGTTTCGACTTCGAACGCTTCGATTTCGGCGATCGCTTCTTCGTAGTGTTGCGCGCGCTGCACGAGCGCCTTCAGTGACGACGGCACGTAGCGCGCGAGCTGCTTCGGCATGAAGCCGACGCCGACGTAGTTTTCGTAGAACGTCTGCCTGAAGTGGATCGTGCTCGCGGGCAGCGCCGTGTAGCCGCTCGCCTTCCACGCGCGCAGATCGGCGCACACGTCGGGCGGCGGCGTGCGCACCTCGGCGAGGCCCTTGCGCGTATACGAGCGCACGGCGCGCGTCAGCGCCGGGTTGCTCCAGCTGAGCTTCGAGACGGCGCGCGAGAACTTCGTGGCCGCAGCCAGGCCCGGCTGATAGCCGGCGATCGTCATCGCCCCGATCAGCTCCCACGTGAGCTTTTCGGAGTCTTCGTTCTGCGGCGAGCCGGCGACGACGGCCGGGCATTCGCTTCGCAGGCGCCGGCGCAGCGCCGCGATCTTCGCCCGTGCCGTCGGCGAGAGCCGGTGCCCTGCGCTGACGAGCGCGTAGTTGGCGCGCACGTAGGCTTCTGTCGTTGCCACGTCGGAGGCGCCGAGCGCGGGTGACGGCAGCATCGCCGCGCACGATGCGAGCGCGGCGAGCGTCGCCGACAGCGTTGGCGCAACCCCTCTCATCACCGTTGAGCCTACTCGCCTGCCGGGCGATTTGAGCCGTCCCGAGCCGGGCTCGGAGGCTTGGCACCGCCAGAACGCAAGGCGCTTTGAAGCAACTCTTACATTCCCCGTCGGTAGATGTGGCACCCTTCCGACCTCGACATCCGCGGGCTGAGGGGGCAGGCCTGGGCGGATGCCTTGCACTCCTACATGCACCGCTACGTACTCATCATCCTGGGCGCCGCGGCGCTCGTGTGGGGCGTGCTTGCGCTCGCGCTCGGTTCCCCGAGCCTGAAACTCGACTCCTCAGGTTCGAGCGCCAAGGCCGAGGTCTCGCCGGCGTGCCTGCCCGACACGCTCGCGCACACTGCCGCGCTGGCGGGCACCGGCGTCGACGTATCGCCGGCGCCCGACACGGGCACGGCCAACCCACACACCCAGATCAGCTTCCTCGGCGCGCCGGCCGGTGAGATCCACGTGCAGTCCGTCGTCGGCGAGCGCAGCGGCAACCACGCCGGCCGGCTGCGCGGCTACTCCCAGGGCGACGGCGCGAGCTTCCAGCCGGGCGCGCCGTTCGACGCCGGCGAGCGCGTCACCGTGCGCGCCGCGATCGGCAGCGGCGCGGGCAAGCCCGTCTCCTTCGGCTTTCGCGTCGATACGCCGTACTCGACGGCCAACACGACCGACTTCGCCAATCTCCCGGCGGCGCCTGCCGACTATCAGAGCTTCTACACGCTGCCCGACACGCATCCGCCGGTGATGACCGTGACCACGCCCGACCGCGATCCCGCCGCGGGCGATGTGTTCACGACCAACGGCCCCGGCCCCGGCCAGTACGGGCCGTTGATCTACACGCCGCAGGGACGGCTCGTCTGGTTTCAGCAGCTGCCCGAAGGCGAAGCCGCCGAGGACCTGTCCGTTCAAGAATACGAAGGTAGGCGCGTGCTCACCTGGTGGCGCGGGCACGTGCTCTCGCTCGGCTTCGGCCAGGGCGAGGACGTCGTGATGAACTCTCGCTACGAGACCGTCGCGAGGATCACCGGGGGCAACGGGCTGAAGGCCGACCTGCACGAGCTGCAGCTCGCTCCCCACGAGACGGCCTACATCACCGCCTACAACCCGATCCACTGCGACCTGAGCTCGGTGCAGGGCGCGGCCGGCGGCGCGATCGTCGACACGGCGATTCAGCAGATCGACGTGCGCACGGGGCTCGTGCGCTGGGAATGGCACAGCCTCGATCACATCGGGGCGTCCGAGTCAGAAGTCGAAGCGCCGAGCGGGACCGCGCCGTGGGACTACTTCCACCTCAACTCGATCGATCGCGAGCCGAGCGGCGACCTGCTGATCTCGGCGCGCAGCACGTGGGCCGGCTACCTACTGCAGGGCGGCAGCGGCAAGGTGCGCTGGCGCCTCGGCGGCAACAAGAGCTCGTTCAAGATGGGTCCCGGGACGAAGATGGCCTGGCAGCACGACGGCCGCATGCTGGCGAACGGCGAGCTGACGTTCTTCGACGACGGCTCCAACCCGCCGATCCACAGCCAGTCGCGCGGCCTGCGGATCGAGCTCGACTCAAAGACGCACGAAGCGCGGCTGCTGAAGGCCTACGTCCACGCCGACCCGCCGCTGCTCGCCGCCAGCCAGGGCAACATGCAGACGCTCGCGGGCGGCAACGCGCTGATCGGCTACGGCGGCGTCTCGGCGATCAGCGAGTACGCCCCCGACGGCTCGCTCGTGTTCGACGCCCACCAGCCCTACGACATGTCCTTCTACCGGGCCTTCCGCTTCCCCTGGAGCGCCCGCCCGCAAAATCCGCCGGACGTGCTCGCCAGCTTCAACGACACCGAAGAACAGACGATCGTGCACGCGAGCTGGAACGGCGCCACCGACGTGTCCTCGTGGCGCGTGCTCGCCGGCGAGTCGCCCGGGTCGTTGAAGGCGCAGGCCGTGATCCCCGTAAGCGGCTTCGAGAGCTCGGTCACGCTGCCCAGCAAGCACTCCTACGCGGCCGTGCAGGCGCTCGACGCGGCCGGCCACGTGCTCGGCACGTCGAAGACGGGTGCCGTGATCGGCTACTACACCTCGCTGCGCAGCTCCGGGCAGTCTGGATGAGGCGGGCGGCCGGGGTCTGCTCCGGTCGGGAGCCGGGCTTCGTCCGGATCGATCCTAGTAGGCCGGTTCGGACTTGTGCTTCTTCGTCGTCGTCGTGCTCGTCGGCGTCTTTGAGCTCGTCGGCGTCGTGCTCGTCGAGGACGAGGAGGACGAGCTGCTCGAGCCGCACCCGGCCGCCGCGACGGTGCTCGCCAGCACGGCCAGGGCCGTTAGGATGGCGGTCAGTGGCGTTCTTCTCATGGGGCGGGCTCCAATCGTCGCTCGTGGGCTCGGCGGCCCACCCTACCAAGCACTTGCGACACCTCTCGCCGGTCGGGTGGGGCCACTCGCGGTCCGGCACACGGCGCTCGACTTGGGGTAGGCGCGCATGAGCGTCGAGGTCACGGCGAGCGCGGCGCCGGCCGATCAGCCGGCGGTCGAGAGCAAGCGGGGCTCGGGCTCGGCGTGGCTGTTGGCCGTGTGCTGCGTGGCGCAGTTCATGGTGATCCTCGACCTGAGCATCGTCAACGTCGCGCTGCCCTCGATCCAGTCGAGTCTCGAATTCTCCTCGCCCGAACTGCAATGGGTCGTCGACGCATACGCGATCACGTTCGCCGGCTTCTTGATGCTCGGCGGCCGCGCCGCCGACCACTACGGGCAGCGGCGCACGTTCGTGATCGCGCTCGTGCTGTTCGCCGTCACCTCGCTGATCGGCGGCGCCGCGCCCAGCCAGGGCTGGCTGATCGGTGGGCGCGCGGTCCAGGGCATCGCCGGCGCGCTGATGGCGGCCTGCTCGCTGGCGATCATCACGGCGTCGTTTGAGCCGGGGCCGAAGCTGCACCGGGCGATCGGCATCTGGGCGATGATGAACGGGCTCGGCGGTGCCTGCGGCGTGCTGTTCGGCGGGATCATCGTCGAAGCGCTGAGCTGGCGCTGGGTGCTCTTGATCAACCCGCCGATCGCGATCGGCGTGGCGATCGTGGCCTGGGCGGTCGTCGCCGAGCGCGTGCGCAATCGCGAGCTGACGTTCGACCTGGTCGGCGCGCTGACGCTGACGATCGGCCAGATCATCCTCGTCTACGGTGTCGTCGAAGCCGGTCTGAAGGGCTGGAGCACGTTCGACGCACTCGGCCCGATCGTCCTTGGCATCGTGCTGCTCGGCGTGTTCGGCCTGATCGAGGTGCGCTTCGCGTCGAACCCGCTGATCCCGTTCAAGGCGCTGACGAAGACGCTGCAGGCTGCGAACAACATCGTGCTGCTGTTCAGCGCCGCGCTGTTCCCGATGTGGGTGCTGAGCTCGCTCTACCTGCAGCAGGTGCTCGGGCTCTCGCCGCTGCACACGGGGCTGATCTTCCTGCCGATGACGCTCGTGCTGATGCTCGTCGCCCAGCGCGCCGGCAAACTCGTCAACCACTTCGGCGTGCGCCCGGTGCTCGGCGCCGGTCTGGTGATGCTGACCGCCGGCCTCCTGCTGCTCAGCTTGATCGGCTCCAGCGGCAGCGGCATCGTCTACGTGATGGTCCCCGGCCTGCTCGTGGCGGCGGGCATCGCGATGTCGATCGTGCCCTCGACGATCGCCGCGACGACCGGTGCCAAGGAGGGCCAGGCGGGGCTCGCCTCCGGCCTCGTCAACACCTCGCGCCAGGTCGGTGGCGGCCTCGGCCTGGCGGTGCTGATCACGCTCGCCACG
Source organism: Solirubrobacterales bacterium (assembly GCA_044446425.1). GTDB lineage: Bacteria > Actinomycetota > Thermoleophilia > Solirubrobacterales > Solirubrobacteraceae > Palsa-744. The sequence continues at coordinate 130,752 of JBIOEW010000003.1, forward strand.
CAGCACACGACGCATCAGATCGGGACCGGCGAGCAGGTGCCGGCGGCGCTGACGCAGGGCTTTGCGCTGGCGTACAGGATCGGCGCCGGCTGCGCCGGCGTGGCGGCGCTCTTGACCTTCCTCTCGCTGCCTGCGCCGGATGCGGCGCTCGCCAAGGGCGTACGGCGCTTCGCGCTCGCGATCGGTCTGGTGCTCGCCCTGTTCGTCGGGCTGACGGCTGCATTCGCCGGCAACAAGGCGCCACCGGTCGGTCGGTACACGACCCACGGCGCCTACAGCTACGTCACTGCGCCGACGCTGCACCCGCCCGAAATCCGCATCGCAAAGGACGCGCCGACCGCCCAGCTCGCGCCCGGCTACATCTTCACGGCCAACTTCCTCGACCTCAACGAACCGCCGATCGTCGGTCAGAGCGGCCCGCTGATCCTCGACCGCCGGCTGCAGCCCGTGTGGTTTGAGCCGGTGCCCGAAAAGGTCGTCGCCGCCAATCTCAGCCTGCAGAGCTACCACGGCAAGCCGGCGCTCGCGTGGTGGCAGGGCAAGGTCACCAACACCGGCGCGACCGAAAGCGGCGAATACGTGGTCGTCGACCAGCACTACCGGCCCGTCGCGAGGCTGAAAGCAACGGACGGCTGGGTGCTGACGCTGCACGAGCTCGTGATCGACGGCGAGCACGCGTGGGTGACGGCGAACAAGAACGTGCCGCGCGACCTGTCGCAGTACGGCGGTGCATACAACGGGGCGCTGATCGACTCGGCCGTGCAGGAGTACGACCTGAAGACCGGGCGATTGCAGCGCAACTGGGACGCGCTGGAGCACATCCCGCTGAGCCAATCCCAGGCGTCGCTGCCGACCAACGGCTTCCCCTGGGACGCCTACCACGTCAACTCGCTCCAGCTGAGGAGCGACGGCAGGTTCCTCGTCTCGATGCGCGACACGTTCGCCGCCTACCTCGTCGACATCTCCAGCGGCCGGATCCAGTGGACGCTCGGCGGCAGGGACTCGAGCTTCGAGTTCGGGCCCGGCGCCGCCTTCGAATGGCAGCACGACGTGATGCTACAGCCCGACTCGACGGTCAGCGTGTTCGACGATCACTGCTGCCGGCTGACCGGTGGCGGCACCTCCGTCGACCCGACCGGGCCGTCGCGAGGGCTCGTGCTGAGGCTCGACCAGCAGACGCGCAAGGCGACGCTCGTCGCGCAGTACGGCAACCGCGGCGGCTTTCGCTCCGAATACATGGGCGACACGCAGCCGCTGTCGAACGGCGACGTGTTCGTCGGCTGGGGCTCGGAACCGTACTTCTCCGAGTACGACAGATCCGGCAAGCTGCTGTTCGAAGGCGAGCTGCCCGGCCCCAACGTCAGCTACCGCGCGACGCTCGAGCCGTGGGTCGGGCTGCCGCCGACGCCGCCTGCCGGCGCGGCGCGCCAGGCTGACGGCAAGACGTTCGTCTACGCCAGCTGGAACGGCGCCACGCAGCTCGCCTCCTGGCGCGTGCTCGCCGGCACGGGCACGGGCGCGTTGAAGGCCGTCACCACGCACGCCAAGGACGGCTTCGAGACCGCGATCGAAGTGCCGCAGGGCTATCGCAGATTCAAGCTGCAGGCGCTCGACGCGGGCGGCCGCCCGATCGGCAGCTCACAGCCGTTCGCGCTCGACTCCTAAGGCCGGCCGGTGCTCGCGGTGCACCCCTGCGACCGGCACGGGGCCGCTTGCGTGCCCGCTAGGATCACGGCGATGCCGAGCCCGCGAAGCCCGCTCAACCACGCCTTCGGCCGGGCATAGCGTGCGCGCGCTGCCTTCGGCCGGGCTCGCGCTCGGCGCGCTTTCGATCGCCGTCGGCCTCGGCGCCTGCGGCGGCGCCACGCCGGCCACGTCGGCGACGCTGAGCGCGTCGGTCAGGGCCGCGGCCACGGGCTCGGTCGCGATCTCGCCGCAGCCGGGCACGCCCGACGCGTCGGCCTCGACGCAGATCAGCTTCCTCGGCGGGCCGGGCACGAAGGTCGCAGGCGTGCGCGTGTCGGGCTCGCAGAGCGGCGCTCACTCCGGCGTGCTGCGCGCGTACTCGACGGGCACCGGCGAAAGTTTCCTGCCCAGCCACCCGTTCCGCGCCGGCGAGAAGGTGAGCGTGCACGCGACGGTCGAGGGCGCTGCGGTGAGCACGAGCTTCACGATCGCCCACCAGGCACCGGTCAGCCAGAAGCAGTTCCCGCTCAACCCGGGCGATGCCAAGGCGGTGCAGCACTACAGCTCGGCACCGTCGCTGACGCCTTCGACGGTGAAGATCACGACCGCGGCCAAGCCCGGCGCCGCCCCCGGCGATCTGTTCCTCGCGCCCTACCAGGGCAAGGGCACGCCGGGGCCGCTGATCGCCGAACAGGACGGCAGCCTCGTGTGGTTCAAGCCGTTGCCCGCGGGCGACACGGCAACGAACCTGCAGGTGCAGCAGTACCAGGGCAAGCCGGTGCTCACGTGGTGGCAGGGACACGTGCTCGAGGTCGGCTTCGGCCAGGGGGCGATCGAGGTCTACAACACCTCCTACCAGCACGTCGCCACGATCAGGGCCGGCAACGGCTATCACGCCGACCTGCACGAGATCCACCTGACGCCGGAAGGAACGGCGTGGAACGACCAGTTCGACCCGATCAAGATGAACCTGTCGAGCGTGCACGGCCGCTCCGACGGCGTGCTGAGCGACTCGATCGTCCAGGAGATCGACATCAAGACGGGCCTGGTGATGTGGGAGTGGCACGCGCTCGGCCACATCCCGCTGTCGGAATCGAACAACCCGGCGCCGAAATACAGCTACCCGTGGGACTACGTGCACATCAACTCGATCTCGCCGGGACCGAACGGCGACGTGCTGCTCTCGATGCGCAACACGTGGGCGCTGTATGACGTCGACATGTCAAGCGGGCAGATCCGCTGGCGCCTGGGCGGCTCGCACTCGAGCTTCAAGCTCGGCGCGGGCACGCGCGAGTTCTGGCAGCACGACGCCGAGTGGCAGCCGGGCGGGCTGATCTCGGTGTTCGACAACGGCTCGACGCCGCCGAAGGAGAAGCAGTCGCGCGGCCTGCTGCTGAAGCCCGACGTCGCCGGCCACGCGGTCAGCTTGGTGAAGGCGTTCACCAACCCGTCGCGCACGCTGCTGGCCGAAAGCCAGGGCAACATGCTGAGCCTGCCCGGCGGCGACTGGCTGATGGGCTACGGCGGGCTGCCGAACTTCACCGAGTACGACTCCTCCGGACACGTGCTGCTCGACGGCACGCTCGGCAAGAACGTGCAGGACTTTCGCACCTACCTGGCGCCGTGGAGCGCGACGGCGCCGGGCAAGCCGTCGCTGTCGGCGAAGCTCGCCGGCGGCGCGGCCACGGTGGCGGCGAGCTGGAACGGCGCGACCGACGTCGCCACCTGGCGCGTGCTCGCGGGCTCCTCATCGGGCGCGCTGGCACCGCTCGCGACCGGTGCCAAGGCGGGCTTTGAGACGACGCTGAAGGTGAGCTCGGCCGGCCCGTACTTCGCCGTGCAGGCGCTTGACGGCTCGGGCAACGTGCTCGGGACGTCGGCCACGGTCAAGGCTTGAGCGCCCGGCGCGTCTCGCCACGCGCGGCGCTCGTCGGCCTCGCGCTGCTCTCGCCGATCGGCGCCGCGATCGCGCCGGCGGCCGCGCGCTCGGGTTCCGCCGGCGCCGACGCGACGGCCTCGGCGAGCGCGTTTCAGGAACCGGCCGTCTCGCCGAGCTGCGTGCCGCCGCGCCTGAACGTCTCGGCGGCGCTGGCCGGCGGCGGCGTGACCGTCTCGCCCGCGCCCGACTCGCGCGACGCCTCGGTCTCGACGCAGATCAGCATGCTCGGCCCACCCGCAGCGGCGCTCTCGCAGCTCAGCGTCAGCGGATCGCAGAGCGGCGCGCACGGCGGGCGGCTGCTTGCCTATTCGCAGGGCAACGGCGCGAGCTTCGTGCCGAGCAAGCCGTTCGCCCAGGGCGAGCGCGTCAGCGTCCATGCCCGCCTGCGCGAGGGCACGCGTGAGCTCCCGTTCGCGTGGAGCTTCACGGCGGCCGTGCAGGACCACGGCGGCCACGCCGGCGGCAGCCCGCGCCCGGCGCCGCAGAAGGCCAGCTACCAGAGCTTCCGCTCGCGCCCGGACCTGCAGCCGCCGACGGTCACGGTCACCGCGCACGCACCCGGCACGACGCCGGGTGAGATCTTCATCGCCCCCTACTCGGGGCCGGGGCAGTACGGGCCGATGATCCTCGGCGAAGATGGCAGCGTCGTGTGGTTCAAGGCGCTCACGCCGATCGGCACGCGCGCGGCCGACTTCCGCGTGCAGTCCTACGAGGGCAAGCCCGTGCTGAGCTGGTGGCAGGACCCGCTGATCGCCGGCGGCTCGAGCAAGGCGGGCGAGGTGATCCTCGACAGCTCCTACCACCGGCTGGCCGTCGTGCGCGCCGGCAACGGCTTTCAGCCGGACCTGCACGAATTCCAGATCACGCCGCAGGGGACCGGCCTGATCACGGTCTACGACGGGATCGACTGCGACCTCTCGGCGGCCGGCGGCCCGCGCGGCGCGGCCGTGGCTGACACGTTGATGCAGCAGATCGACCTGAAGACGGGGCTCGTGATGTACGAGTGGCACAGCCTCGATCACGTGCCGCTCAGCGACTCCTATGCCTCGGCCAGGCATGCCGGCCGCACGACGCCGTTCGACTACTTCCACATCAACTCGATCGACGTGCAGCCGGCGGGCGATTTGCTGATCGACGCGCGCAACACGTGGGCGGCCTACGACGTCGACGCGCACACCGGGCAGGTGCGCTGGCAGCTCGGCGGCAAGCGCTCGAGCTTCGCGCTCGGGGCGGGGGTGCGCACGGCGTGGCAGCACGACGCGCGCCGCCAGGGCGACGGCACGATCACGTTGTTCGACAACGGCGCCACGCCGGCCGTGCACCCGCAGTCGCGCGCGATCGACGTACGCGTGGACGCTGCGGCGAAGGCGGTCACGCTCGTGCGCGAATCCGTCCACCCGGGCAAGCCGATCGTGGCGGGCAGCCAGGGCAACGTGCAGGAGCTGGCAGACGGCGACTGGATGGTCGGCTGGGGCGAGGTGCCCTACGTGAGCGAATTCAGCCCTGCGGGTGCGCTGCTCTTCGACGCGCACCTGCCCTCGACGTATGAGTCCTACCGCGCCTATCGCCTCGCGTGGGCAGGGCAGCCGAACGATTCACCGGCGCTCGCCGTCGTGCGCTCGGGCGGCGGAGCGAAGGTCTACGCGAGCTGGAACGGCGCCACCCAGCTCGCCTCCTGGCGCGTGCTCGCGGGGCCCTCGCCGTCGAGCCTCGCGCCGGTCGCGAGCGCCGCCAGAGCCGGCTTCGAGACGGCCGTCGGCCTGCCCAAGCTGGCGGCCGGCGCCTACGTGGCGGTGCAGGCGCTCGATGCTACGGGCGCCGTGATCGGCGCTTCGCGCGCGAAGCGCGCGTGACGCCGCGAAAGCGCGTTTCGCCGGTAGCGGCGCCCGGTTCCTGCAGGCCTTCGAAGGGTTTTTCGGCGCGGCGTTCGCGCACGGACGCGGCGTTGACGGCAGCCGTCTTGGCGACGAGGAAGTAGTCGCTGAAGCCCCGTGCGCGCGCGCCGTTCAAGCGCGACGGCAGCGGGCGGCGCAGCTCCTTTTCGAGCGCCTGTTCGAAGGTCTGGCTGAGCGTCGGCTGTAGCCCGCTGTGCCCGGCGCTGTTGTGCAGCTCCAGGCGCCCGTCGCCCGTCGAGTAGTCATACAGCTCCTCTTCCTGGCCTTGGGGGATCACTTCGATCCCGTCGCTCTGCCAGTCGGAGTACGTGGCGTACTTGGCCTCGGGCGTACGCACGGCGATCACGTGGCGCGGTGCGTCCGCTGCGTATGGCTCGATCGCGAACTCGGTCACGGTCTCGTCGGTCGCGTGCACCACGAACGGTCGCCCCGGGGCGGCCGGGTCGGCCAGCATCGCCGCGAGGTCGGCGCGTTCGGCGAGGTGGTCGTAATGGGGTTCGCCGCGCCAGTCGTTCGAGCCGGTGGCGATCGTCAAGAGCAGCGGGGCGATGTCGACGCTCGAGCTCAGCTGCGTGCGCGGCGCTTCGCTCGACTGCGTCAGCTCGCCGCGATAGTCCTTCACGAGCAGCGGCACGTGGATCGCCTCCTCGTAGGCTCCCGCGCCCTTGCCGCGCAGGCCATGCGAGCCGCCGTACTCGCCGTGGTCTGAGGTGAACACGACGATCGTGTTGGCCGCCACGTCGGGGTGGCTCTCGAGCGTGTCGAGCACGTGGCCGATGTGGCGGTCGACCTCGCGCTGTAGCTTGGCGTAGAGGTTGAGGAAGTCGCTCCACAGCGCGACGACTTCGGGGCCTTCGAACGGCACCGGCCCGAACGATGCCGCCGCCGTTTCCTGCAGCGAGCGCTGCAGCAGCGGCTTGCCCCGCTCGATCAAGAGCTCGGGCGTCTCGAAGTTCGCCGGCAGGCCTTCGGTCACGCTGTGCGCGCTCGCCTCGGCTGCCACCCGGTCGCTCCACACGTACCACCAGGCGATGTCATGCGGGTTGACGAACGACACGGTCGTGCACCACGGCTCGGCGCCGCGCTCGTGCTTGAACCACCTGCTGAACTGCTGGGCGATGTGGCCGTCCAGGCGCCAGCCCTGGCCGGGCGCGCCGTTCGGCGAGGGGAACGTGCCGCCGGCGAAGCCGTAGCGCGCAAGCGCTCGCTCGCCGCGCACGCGGCCCCACTTGCCGTCGTGATGGGTGAGGTGCCACTTGCCGTACCAGCGCGTCTCATAGCCGTGCTCGCGCAGCATCGTTCCCCACGTGGGGAAGCCCGGATCGAGCGTGCTGCCGCCGGTGATCATGCAGCCCGTCTGGTGCGTGTAGAGGCCGGTGAGCAGCGTCGCGCGCGCCGGCGTGCAGTCGTTGGAGGCCGTGTAGTGGCCTGAGAACGAGACGGCGCCCTGGCGCAGCCGGCGCAGGTTGGGCGGCAGTCCCGTGCCGTCGGCCGTCGGCGAGAACCACGCCGGAAAGCGCAGTTGGTCGACGAGGATCACGAGGATGTTCGGCTGCGCCGGCGTCGGTGGTGGCGGGACGCTCGCCGCCGCCGAGCGCGCCGCGTTCTGACCCGAGTCTTCGCTCGCGTCGGCCAGCCGGTCGATGCCGAGCCCGCCGGCGGCGAGCAGCCCACCCGCGGCGAGGCTGCCCTTGACGAACGTGCGGCGATCGATCCGCTTGCCCTGCGACGGGCCTGCGCTCGGCGCTTGCTGGTTCGGGTGCTCGTCGGTGCTCATCGGAATCTGATCGTAGGGCTGGGAGCGGCGCTTGCACCGTTCTGCTGCGAGTCGCCGAGCGGTGCTCTCGATCACGGCGGCGGTAGCTGCCGCTCCCGGTCTCCGTGCGCCTCGGCCGATTGAACAGCCCGTCGATAAAGATCGGCTCAGCGGCGAGTCGGCACGGCCGGCGGGCAGGGCAGGCCGGTCGCCCCCGGCGGCTCCTCGCCACGGGTCTCGATCTGGTCCGCAGCCGCCGAATGACCTGCGAGCGTGTAGGCACCAAATTCGACTCAGCCGACTGGTGCGCTCATGCCGGAGTACTCTTCGTCACTCTATTCGTTGCCTAAGGGGGACACATGCGAATGCTGACGCGCAGCGCAACCAACCGTCTGAGTCCGGTGACGGCGATCTCGACGATCTTGGCGCTGGGCGCCACCTGCGTGGGAGTTGCGGCGGCGACCACGGTCTCACCGCGCCCGCCCGTTCCGAGCATCAATGCGATCTCGGCTGCAATAGTCACGGCCATTCCGATCGCACGGGTGCCCAACACGCTGCGCCCGGGCCACGTCGTCCGCTCGAGCACCCTCAGCCACCGACTGTTCGTGGACAACACGCACGGATTCGCGCTCGCAAACGTCAGCGAGGCTCAGTACCCGGCTGCGACAGTCAACGGGGGTAGGACGTGGCGGGTGAACGGCCCCGCTCTGCACCTCAACGCCGCCCAGGCACCGTTCGTCGTATGCGAAGTCGGCGCCCTGGACCGGCGGAACTACTGGGCTGAGGGGTGCGACGGCGAGGTCGTCGACACGACCAATGACGGGGGCAGGCATTGGTGGAGGAGCTCCTTTGAAGGTGGCGTTCTGACCGTCGTGAGCAGCAGTGCGCGTCTGCTCGTATTCCTCGAAATCATCACGCCAGGGAGCGCGTCGGCGACGATCCAGGTCTACGCATCTACCGACAAGGGCAGGCACTGGCATTTCGAAAGCGGGCAGGCCTCCTAGAGGGAGCAGTCTCCAGTAGGCGCCCGTCGAGCGTGAGTGACTGTGGCGCTCGATGCCGCCTAATGCCTGTGGGTGGTGTCAGTCGATGCTGCCCCGCGGCGCTGCCCACACGCTGGAAAACGACAGCGTGGTGTGCCGCTCGATCGTGTCGTAGTCGTGGTCATAGTGCAGCACGCCCTACACGAGGAGCGATTTGGACAGGAGCGATTTGGACAGGGGGCTGATTAGGCGCCGATGCCCGGCGCCGTCAAGCAGCCTTAGTCGAAGCCGCCCGGATCAGGGACCTAATCACCTCGCCCGGCCTCTTGCCCTGGTCGGCAGCGATCCGTTGCAGCGCCACCGCATCGTCTCCTTCGAGCGTGAACTGCACGATCAGATGGCGATCACGAGAAGGCTGGACTACCTGCACGTCAGCGGACTCCACGGAGCCGAGTTCCTCATCGAAGTCCCCAGGCAACGGGTCTAGTTGGGACGGCATCATGATCTCCCCAACATCTTACGCTCGGCAGGCGTGGAATCCCACCCCGTAATGAGGAGCCACGTAGTCGGCTCGACCGTCTCCTCGTCACGAGCGTGAGGACTCGATTGGCATCGCTACAGCCGATCACGAGCCTGCGCGTGTCGGGCTGGCGCCGCTCCGGGCTACCGCGCCGGTTCATCGTCCCCCGGCCAGCCAGACCCGTCCGCTTCTGGCGAGGTTCGAACAACGGGCTCAAACCCGGTAACGGAGGGGGAGGGATTCGAACCCTCGAGACGGGGGTTGCCCGTCTAACGGTTTTCAAGACCGTCGCATTCAACCGCTCTGCCACCCCTCCGGGACGGCGGCTCGAAGGCTAACGGCTGGGGGCGAGGCGACCGGGAAGATCGGTGCCCGCGGCGTGCCGACCCGATCGGCCGCGCACTCGCTCGGGGCCGTCCAGCAGGCTCTAGACTCTGCCGTTCCCAACCCGGGGAGAGGTGGCCGAGAGGCTGAAGGCACTCGCCTGCTAAGCGAGTATGGGGGTCAAACTCCATCGCGGGTTCGAATCCCGCCCTCTCCGTTTCGCTCCCGCCAGGTCACCGTACCGTCGGCGTGTGGGCGATCTGTGCCTCCGCTGGCAGCGGGTCGAGGTCTGCGGACAAGGCGACAGCGACTTCGTCGATCAGCCGCGCCGAGCGACGCCAGCCGCCCACGTGGCACGCGCGTGCAGGCACCGACGCGCCAACCGGTCGCGCCTCGACTATCCATGCATGGGACGGCCGAGCAACGTCCGATGCCCCCGGCAACGACGAAGCCCAGGAGCATCAACTCGATGCCGAAAAGCAGCAGCAGAATGACGATCGCCGCGACAACCACAGCTCCCAGGACGATCCCGGGCGTGGCTACGAGGTCGAGTGGGTCGCCGATATCGGTAGCGACAAAGCTCCGCCGGTCGCCTTGCCACCGGAACAGCTCGCCGGCGCGGACGGCCGCGTGTGACCCGGCGACGGCGGATGCGCCACTGCTCGCCGGTCGGCATCGAAACCGATCTCGTCCCGAGGAGCGTGGTCGAGCGCACTCGCGCATCATGACGCCCTGCGCTGCTACCGCGTGTCTAGTTTGGGCTGGTGGGCTCGGTAGTGTTTCAGTGAGATGCCCGAGCGGCCCAAGCAGCAATCGCATGACCTGGAGGGGGAGCGCGTGCGCCGGCTGCGGCTACGTGAGGATGGGCGGCGGGCACTTGCCGTGAACCTCAAGGAGACGATCACGCTCACGCGCAAGCTGCACGAGCTGCGCGACTCCGCGCGGCGTGCCCGTTGAGCGCCCCGTCGTTCGACCAGCTTCTCGCCCGGCTCGTTGAGGCGAATGTTCGGTTCGTCGTCATTGGTGGCTTGGCGCTGGGATCGTGGGGCGTCGTGCGGGGGACGAAGGACTGCGACATCGTGCCCGACCCGGCGCCAGAGAACCTCAAGACCCTCTCCCGGCTCGTGGTTGAGCTCGGCGGTCACGTCCAGATGGGGGAGTCCCTGCTCGGCTCCGAGCGTTCCATCGCAGCGCTGCTGCACGGCGGCGAGCGAGCGTTGATCGCTACACGGCTCGGAGATTTGGATGTGGTCCAAGGTCTCGACGGTGTCCCGCCCTACGCCGAGCTTCGAGCCGGCGCAATCGATGTCGAGATGGTCGGCGTCACGATCGCGATATGCGCGCTTGAGCACCTTCGCGCGATGAAGAGGGCCGCCGGGCGTCCACGCGATCTCGTCGACCTGGATGATCTCGACGCCGCTCAGCCGGGCCCGGATTAGGCCGGGTCACGGATCTGCATCGCAGATCGTCTTGCAGCCCGTTGCCAATGAGGGTCGCGGATTGCAGTGGCAGCTCGATGCGGCGCCTCTCTACCCGACGGCTCGACTGGCTTCTGGAGCAGCGCGCCCAGGGACGGGTCGGGGTTCGCAAATCGTCCCGATCTCCCCGTCCTCAGAGGCCTGACGTCTTCAGCTCGCTAGGTCGAGACGCCAGATGGCCCAAGCCATGCTCGATGGACGGCCGATGTCGTTACGACGCGTTCTTCGGAGACGTCTATCTGCCAGTCGGTCAGGCGACACCCGAGGATCTGCCAGCTGGGAGACTATAAAATGTCGCGATGAGCACGAGGGACGTCTACAAGGCCGAGCTATCCAGATATCTGGCAGGCTTCGGGGCCAACGTCCGTCGCGTGCGACTGGCCAAAGATGCTTCCCAGGAAGCGCTCGCGCATCACTGCAGACTGCATCGCACGGAGGTCGGCAGGATCGAGCAGGGGACTGTGGAGCCGCGACTTACCACGGCGGTCATCCTCGCTGACGCCCTTGGTGTGACGGTGGATGAGCTCGTCGCCGGCCTCCCGGTACCGGTGGAGCGTAAGCCGTCACCCCAGGCCCGGCCCTGGCCTCTGGACGCTTAAGTCCGACGGCGACGACCGTCTGCTGCGGATAGCTGACGGTCGTCTGCCGTCCGGCCAGCTGGCAGCTAATCAGCTGTCATCTAACCGGGTGGCAGCTAGGTATCGGTCGCATCCCCGGGTGCGGAAGGTCACCGTATCGGGCGTGATCAACGACGCGACGATCATCGATGCGGGCAGGCGGCTGGCGATGGCTGCGCGCTCGCCTGCTCGCGTGCTGCTGTTTGGCTCGAGGGCGAGAGGGGACGCGCGAGAGGACAGCGACCTCGATTTCCTGGTCATCGAGGAGCGTGTCGAGAACAAGTTGCGCGAGATGGTGCTGTTGCGTGACGCGCTTCCGCCGCTGGGCGTGCCGGTCGATGTAGTGGTTGTTTCGGAGGAGGAGGCGGCGAGGCGGGGCACAGTGCCGAGCACGCTCATACACCGCGCCCTTCGCGAGGGACGCGTACTTGTCGCCACCTGAGCTGGAAGAGGCAATGCTCCTGTTGCGCAAGGCGCACGAGGACGCCGATGCAGTCGAGAAGCTAGCCTCCGATCAGGGGATCGCGGATTCAGTCGTAGGCTTCCATGCGCAGCAGGCGGCTGAGAAGGCGATGAAGGCAGTCCTCGTGTCCTGTGGCGACGAGTTCCCCTGGGACACATGACCTGCGGCATCTCATGGATCGGCTCGAAGGCATTGCCATGCCGTGCCGGCCTCGCTGTCCGAAGTTCGCACGCTGGCTCCCTGGGCTGTGGAGTTTCGCTACGGCGAGACAATCGACGATCGCCTGGATCGCGAGCGGGCACTCGTCCTCGCGCGCGACATCCTCGCGTGGGCCGAGACTTCAGTCGGTGCGGAGGCCAGTACCCCGCGGGTGATCGAGCCTGAGTGAGTTCGTTGGGGCTTGGCCCGGAGCGATCACGTCTTGAACCGGCTCCGCGAAGTAAGAGCGACCCCCTAACGCGATGCACCGTCCCAAAGCCATAGCCCCAGACTTCGACCTCGTTGGACTCCCCAACGCCCGGCGCGATGTCGAGCTCGCCCCGTACACGACGTTCGGCATCGGCGGCCCGGCCGACCTGCTCGCCGTGGCGCGCAGCGCCGCCGAGCTGGCCGATGCCGTGCGCTGGGCGCAGCAGGCCCAGGCCGACTGGTTCGTGCTCGGCTGCGGCGCCAACATCCTCGTCGGCGATCGCGGCTTTCGCGGGCTCGTGATCAAGAACGAGGCCGACCGGATGACGATCGCCGATGGCGTGATGCGAGTCGAGAGCGGCGCGATCGTCGCCGATGCGCTGCGCGCGTCCGTCGAGCAGGGTCTCTCCGGGCTGGAGCACTACATCGAGATCCCGTCGACGATCGGCGGCGCCATGTGGCAGAACCTCCACTTCCTCGCCCCCGATCGCACGCGGACCGTGTTCATCGAGGAGATCGTCGAGGGCGCGAGCATCCTCAGCGACTCCAAGGTGCGCAGCGTCGATCGCGACTACTTCCAGTTCGGCTATGACTTCAGCGTGCTGCACACGCGCCGCGACGTGGTGCTCGACGTGACGCTCGCGCTCTCGCCGGCCGACCCGCAGGAGCTGCGCCGCAGGGTCCAGGCCAACGCAGCCTGGCGCCACCAGAAGCATCCGCCCGAAGCCGTGCGGATGAGCGCCGGCAGCATCTTCCGCAAGATCGTCGGCGTCGGCGCCGGGCGGCTGATCGACGAAAGCGGGCTCAAGGGCGCGCGCGTCGGCGGCGCCGAAGTGTCCCATCGCCACGCCAACTACATCCTCAACGTCGAGCATGCCACGGCCGCCGACGTGCGCGAGCTGATCGCGTGCGTGCAGGCCGAGGTGCTCGCGCGCACCGGACAGACACTCGAGCCCGAGATCAGCTTCGTCGGCGAGTTCGGCGACGGGCTCGACGGCGCGCACGCCGGCTGACAGGCGCCTCAGCGCGAGATGCCGAAGCCCTTGGTCGCCGTGACCGTCGGCTTGTCGTTCGGCGTGAAGCTGCCCCTCGCCGTGAGCGCGATCCGCCGGCGGTGGCGCAGCAGCCTGCGGCCCCTGCTCGTCAGCGCGAGCTGGACCGTCTTCGTCCCGGCCGTCGCGAACGTGGCCCGGCCCGCCGCGAACAGCACCGGTGCCGCGCGCGTGAGGCGTGCGCCCGGCGGCAGGTAGTACCACCCGATCGCGAGCGTCCCCGGCGTGAGCGCCGTGAAGGCGTAGGCGTAGCGACGGCGCTTGCGCAGGCTCGCGATCCGCGCCGGCCTTCCTTTCATACCCAGCTGCTGGCGCAGGCTCTGGCGGATCTGCGCTTCCGTCAGCGTCGTCGAGAGGAACGCCCGCGTCGGCGTCGCCGGGGCGATCGTCAGCAGGAGCGTCGCGCTCGTCGCGCTCACGCCGAATGCATCGGCGACGTGCAGCACGACCGCGCTCGTGCCCGTCGCCGACGGCGTGCCCCCGATCTGCCCGCTCAGCGGGTCGATCGAGAGGCCCGGCGGCAGGCCGCTCGCACTCCATGTGTCGCCGCCCACCCCGCCCGCGGCAGTCGCGCTCGTCGCGTAGGGCACGCCGACCTGCCCGAACGGCAACGAGACCGTGAGCACCGCGAGGTCCGCCGCCTGCGCGACCGTGAAGGCTGCCGTCGATCCGCGCGCGACCGTGTCGATCGTCGTGCCCGGCGGCAGCGCCACCGGCGCCGGCGTCGGGTTCGCCGCCGCCATGCCGCTGTTCGTCGCGCTGCCGAGCTGTCCCTCGAGGTTCGATCCGAACGCGTACAGCTCGCCGCTCGCGGTGATCGCCAGGCTGTGGAAGCTGCCCGCCGACAGTGCGATCGCCGGGGCGCTCGCGCCCGGCAGCGGCACCGGGGCCGGTGTCGCGTTGGCTTTCTCGCTGCCGTTGTTGGCAGCGTTGCCGAGCTCGCCGCTCTGGTTGCGTCCGAACGCGTAGATCAGCCCGTTCGATGTGAGCGCGAGCGTGTGAAAGCCGCCGGCCGCGATCGCCGTCACAGGGCCGACGAGAGCAGGCAGGCCGACCGGCGTCGGCGTCGGGTTCGGCGTCGGCGTTTCGCTGTTCGTCGCTTTGCCGAGCTGGCCGAAGCGGTTGCCGCCGAACGCATAGAGCTGCCCCGTCGAGGTCAGCGCGAGGCTCTGTTCGTAGCCCGCCGCGATCTGCACGACGGCATCGCTCGCGCCCGGCAGCGCCACCGGCGCCGGCGTCGGGTTGGGGGTGCCCGAGCCCGCATTGGTCGCTTTGCCGAGCTGGCCGAAGCGGTTGCCGCCGAACGCATAGAGCTGCCCCGTCGAGGTCAGCGCGAGGCTCTGTTCGTAACCCGCCGCGACTTGCACGACCTGGCCGCTCGCGCCCGGCAGCACGATCCGTTCCGGCGTGTGGTTGGCGCTTTCGCTGCCGCTGTTCGTCGCGCGGCCGAGCTGCCCGAACTGGTTCTCGCCGAACGTGTACAGCTCGCCCGTCGTGCTCAGCACGAGGCTGTGCGAGAAACCGGCCGCAAGCTGGGCGATGCGCCCGCTCGCGCCCGGCAGGCTGACGAGCTGCGGGGTCGGGTTCGCGCCCGGCGCGCCGCTGCCGCCGGCCACGCCGAGCTGGCCGTACTGGTTGCTGCCGAACGAGTAGAGCTGGCCCGTCGAGGTCAGCGCCAGCGTGAACCGGCCACCCGCCGCCGTCGCGACCACCGGCCCGGTCGCGCCCGGCAGGGTCAGCGGAGTCGGCAGCGGGTTGGCCGCTTCGCTGCCGTTGCCCGCGCTGCTCGCGAGCTGGCCGGCGGCGTTTTCGCCGAAGCCGTAGAGCTGCCCGGCCGCCGCCGCTGCGCTGCGCGCCGGCCCGAGCGCCAAGGCCAGCGCCAGCAACGGCAGCGCTGCAAGCCTGCCGATCGTCGCGAGCCCTCGCACGGACGGGTCAGCCTGCCGCCTGCCGGGCGCCGGCTATTCGGGGGTCTCCGATACGGCCACCGCGAACACGATGTGGCGGCGGGCGAGCGTGAGGAACGGGTGAAGCTCGCGCGCGCCCCCTTGCAGCGGCTCGACCGTCGCTTCGGTCAACGTGATGAAGTCGCGCTCGGAGGCGTTCAGCACGTCCGAGACGCGGCTGCGGTAGCCGTCGCGCGCGAGCGTCAGGTAGCCCTCGATCCGTTGGCGCTCGGTCTCGACCCTGATCCGCTCGCGGCGGTGGTCGATGCTCGGCTGCTCGTCTTTCCAGATCTCCTCGGTCGGCATTCGCCCATTATCGCGACACGACGTACGTGCGCGTCGCCGTCGTCCTGCGACCCGTCGGACCGGCGGCGACGATGCGCACGCGCGCCGTCATGCTGCGGCGCCGTCCCAGCGCGCGCTGCAGGCCGCGCAGCGCCTTCGCGCCGAGACGCAGCCGCACGTGTCCTGCCGTCGCGCGCGGCAATGAGCGAGCGACGGCGGTCAGGGGAACGACCCGCTTCGTCCGCCGCGCCGACGCCGCCAGCGTGCCGCTGACGAGCACCTTGCAGCCGCGCTCGCAGCTGATGCTGAGCGCGAGCGCGTGGCGCGCGAGCACGCCGCTGGAGCGCGGCAGGCTGATCCGCAGCACCGGCGCTACGTCCAGCGGCGGCGGCCAGCTGCCCGCCGCCGCGCAGCCCGTCGGGGCCGGGCTGAGCGGGTTGAAGCGCTCGACGCGGTTGTTGTTCGTGTCCGCCACATACACGCTGCCCGCGCAGTCGATCGCGATCGCCGAGGGTTGGGAGAAGTCGCCCAGGCCGATGCCGCGAAGTCCCCACTTGGCGAGGAAGCGCCCGTTCGCGTCGAACTCCTGCACGCGGTTGTTTTCGCCGTCCAGCGCATACACGTCGCCCGCGCCGTCGACCGCCACGCCGCCCGGCGCGTGGAAGCGGCCGTCGGCGACGCCGCGCGAGCCCCACTCGCGCAGCACGTTGCCGTTCGCGTCGAGCTTGACGATGCGGTCGTTGCCCTTGTCCGCCACGTAGATCACTTCTTCGCCCGGGGCGACGCTCGAGACGGCGATCCCCGAGGGGTGGTTGAAGGCGCCGCCGGCGTTGCTCGCGGTCCCGTCGCCGCCGCCTGCGCCCCAGCGCGCGATCACGGTGCCCTGCGGCCCGTACACGAGCACGCGGTTGTGGCCGGCGTCGGCCACGTATGCACGCGCCGTGATCGGCGCGACCGCGACCGCCGCCACGCCGTTGAGCTGCGCGCCGCCCAGCGCGTTCGGGCCCGCCAGTTCCGAGAGGAACGTGCCATCGCCCCACATGCGTACGATCCGTTCGTTGCCCTGGTCGGCCACGTACACCGAGCCGCGCGGGTCGACGCCGATGCCCGTCGGCGTGAAGAAGCCAGGGTGGTGGCCACCGGCGAGCGTCCACTGCCCCGCGAACGCGTCCGTCAGCGGCGCGAACAGCTCGACGCGATTGCCCACCGTGTCCGAGACGAGCAGCCCGCCGCTCGGGTCGAGTGCCAGCCCGCGCGGCCCCGTCAGCGCGCCGAGCCCGCGCGCCGAGGCGCCGATCGTGCGCAGCAAGCGCCCTTCCGGCCCGTAGACCTCGATGCGGTCGTTGGCCGTGTTGGCCACGTAGTTGTCGCCCGCCGGGTCGCTCGCCACCGCCCGCGGGAACGCCAGCTGACCCGGTTTCGTGCCGTAGCCGCCCCACGCGCCGAGGAAGCCCAGTTCGGGGTTGAGCTTGACCACGCGGTGGCCGAGGTCATCGGCCACGTATGCGTTGCCCGCCGCGTCCAGCGCGACACCGTAGGGAAAGGCGAACTGGCCCGGCCCGGTGCCCTGCGTGCCCGCCGAGCTCTGATACGCCCCGCTCGGGTCGAATTTCTCGATCCGGTGGTTGTCGTCGTCGGCGACGAGCACCTCACTCGCGTTCGCCGCTACGCCGCGCGGGTAGGAGAACTGCCCCAGGCCCGAGCCCTTCGTGCCCCATTCCATGCCTTCGCCGCCTTCCAGGTTGAAGCGCTGGATGCGGTTGTTGCCCGAGTCGGCGACGTACACGAAGTTGCCCGCCACCGCGATGCCGCCGCCCGGGGGCTTTGTGTAGTCCTGCGAGGAGCCGAAGCTGAACTGGCCCGGTTCCGAGCCCGTGTGCCCCCACTGCGTGATGAACGCCCCGTTCGGGTCGAACTTCTCGATCCTGTTGTGGCTCGAGTCGACCACGTAGACGTTGCCCGCCGCATCCGTCGCCAGTCCGCCGATCGGGCCGAACTGGCCGTGCCCGCCGCCGAAGGAGCCCCACTCCGTCTCGAATACGCCTTCGGCTGAGAACTTCTGCACGACGTAGCTGAGCTGGTCGGCCACGTACACGTTGCCGAATGTGTCCACCGCGACGGCCTCCGGGAAGCGCAGCACCCCCTCCGCCCGCTGGCCGACGATCGAGGCCGACGCATACGGGCACGGCGCTCCGCCGGAGCCGGCGCACGTTTCTGCCTGTGCGCGGCCCGCGCCGATCGCGGCGGCCGCGCAGAGGGCCAGCGTGGCGAGCAGGACCGTGCGGCCCGCAGAGACCGGCAGGGCAGGCAGGGGCCGGGCGCGGGCGAGAAGGGCCATTGCCGGATCACAACACCTCTCGCGGCCCGGTGTCGCGCTATCGGCGCACGCGTCGACTGAGCGCTTCGCCCGCGGCGGGCGCCGGCCGGCCCAGCCGGTCAGCCGACGCGCTGCGTCGTGCGCGCCGCGAGGCCCGCGCGCGCGACCGGTCCGGCCGGCGAGCCACTGCTCTGCGGCAGCGGGCGGTTGCGCTCCTCGCGCACGATGTACAGCGGGCGGTGCTTGACCTCGTCGTAGATGCGCCCCACGTACTCGCCGATCACGCCCAGCGCGATCAGCTGGATGCCGCCCAGCAGCAGGATCGCGATCGTGATCGCGCCGAAGCCCGGCAGGTAGGAGTCGAACAGGCGCAGGACGATCACGACCGGGATCGCCACGAACGCGACGCCCGCCGAGAGCACCCCGATCCACGTCGCCAGCTGCAGCGGCAGGTGCGAGAAGGAAGCGATTGCATCGAGCGAGAAGCGCAGCATCTTGCGCAGCGTGTACTTCGTCTCACCCGCCGTGCGCGCGTCGCGCTCGTAGGAGACCGCCGTCTGGTTGAAGCCGACCCACACCGTCATCCCGCGCAGGAAGCGCGAGCGCTCGGTCATCGCCAAGAGCGCGTCCAGCGCGCGGCGGTCGAGCAGACGGAAGTCGCCCGAGTTGGGCTCGAGGTCGACCTGCGCGAGCTTGTCGAACAGCTTGTAGAACCACGACGCCGTCGCCAGCTTGAAGGCCGTCTCGCCTTCGCGCTGCTTGCGCACCGCGTAGACCACATCCGCGCCCTGGCTCCACTGCGCGATCATGTCCGGGATCAGCTCAGGCGGATCCTGCAGGTCGGCGTCGATCATCGCCACCACGTCGCCCACCGCGTGCTCCAGGCCCGCCGTCAGCGCCGCCTGGTGGCCGAAGTTTCGCGAGAGGTGGATCACCCGCACGCGGCGATCCTCGGCCGCGATCCGGTCGAGCAGCTCCGGCGTCGAGTCGCTCGAGCCATCGTTTACGAGCACCAGCTCGAACTCGTAGTCGGCCGCCGCCGCGCACGCGCGCGCGACGAACTTCTCGATCAGCTCCTGCTCGTCGTACACCGGCGCGACGATGCTGAGCAGCTTGGGTGTGCGGAGTGCTGTGTCGGGCATCTGCCGGTTCACCGGGATCTGGTCGAGAGGCGAGGCCATCTGCTGTCAATCTTCAGACAGCCGCCTAAGCCCACGATGAATTTATCGTTCATCCTGTCTGACAATGCCCTCCGACGGCCCCGCACCACAGAGGACGCCCCTCAGACTACCGGGCGCCGCCCGGCACCTGAACGCGCCCGTCGTGGTGCAGTTCGTCAAGTTCGGCATCGTCGGCGTGTCAAACACGCTGCTCGCCTTCGCCATCTACACGGTGCTGCTGAAGGTGTTCGGCGTCTGGTACATCGCCGCCTCGGCGATCGGCTTCGTGCTCGGCGCCGTCAACGGCTTTTTGCTCAACCGCCGCTGGACCTTCGCCGGGCACGTCGGCGATTCACTCACGCCCGTGCGCTGGGGCGTCGTGCAGGGCTGTGGGCTAGCGCTCAACCTGGGACTGCTCTACCTGTTCGTCGACGACGCCGGCGTCGAGAAGCTGCTCGGTCAGGCCTTCGCCACGGCGATCGTCACCGTGCTCACCTTCCTCGTCAACCGCGCCTGGACGTTCCGCATGCACCATCATCCGCCACCCGTGGTGGCCGCCGACGCCGACGGCTGAGCATCCGCCCGCGAGCGCAGGCCGCCCGCGGCCATATCGGCCCCGCGAGGGGCCTCATCGAAATCGAGTCCGGTTAGACGGTCGAGAGGCAAGCGAGCCAAGGACGCAGGGAGCGTGGCATGCGGATGCATGCGAGCGACCGAGGACGCAGGGGCGCGCCGGCTATCGATCGTCTAGCGGAAGACCGCGAGCAGCGAGAGCCCTGCCGGGATGCGCCCGTCGCGCCCGATCAGCGCCGACTCGAGTTGCAGCGGGCGCTCGAGCAGCCAGTTCAGCGGCCCCGGCGGCACCCACAGGTCGAGGCTCGACTCGGTCGTCTTGCGGCTGAAGCGGTCGAGCACGCGCAGCAGGATCGCCGCCGGGAGCAGCAGCGAGTTGAAGTAGGTCGTGCGCACCTGCTGCCAGCCGGCCTGCTCGCCGGCCCGTTGCAGCGAGCGGCGCGTGTAGCGGCGGAAGTGGTGGTTGATCTCGTCGTGACCGCTCCACAGCCATTCGTAGGCGGGCACCGTGACGAGCAGCGAGCCGCCCGGCGCCACCACGCGGCGCAGCTCGCGCAGCGCCGCCAGATCGTCCTCGAGGTGCTCGATCACGTCGAGCGACGCCGCCAGATCGAAGCTGTCGGCGTCGAGCGGCATCTCCAGCACCGAGCCCGCGATCACCTCGCCCGTGCCACGCTCGCGCGCCAGCGCGACGCTCGTCTCGGACAGCTCGACCCCCGTGACCGTGCCGTGCCGCGCCAGCTCGACCATGTTGCGCCCGCTGCCGCAGCCCGCGTCGAGGATTCGCGCGCGCGCCGGCAGGCGCAGGTCGTCGATCACGCGCTCCAGCACTTTGCGCCTGCCGCGATACCACCAGTGGCGGTCCTCGGCCTGATGCGTCTGCAGCTCGTAGTCGCGGTCCATCGGGGGTGCATCCTGTCCTAAAGCCCGGTTGGATGGAGGTCCAGCAGCCCCTTGACAAAAATCTTGGCATGCCATAACATTTGTTCATGGCAACAAGAGAGATCGCGCGTTCAGCCGCCGTCGAGGACTACTGCAAGGCCATCTTCACGCTGCAGTCGCGCACCGAGGAGCCGGTCGCGACGAACGCGCTCGCCGAGCGGCTCGGCCTCACGCCGGGCTCCGTCTCGGCGATGCTCAAGCGGCTCGGCGAGCTCGGCCTGATCGAGCACCACCCCTATCGCGGCGTGCGCCTGACCGACGATGGGCGCAGGGTCGCGCTCGAGGTGATCCGCCACCACCGCCTGCTCGAGCTGTTCCTCGCCGAGACGCTCGAGATGCCCTGGGATCGCGTGCACGCCGAGGCCGAGGTGCTCGAGCACGTGATCTCCGAGGAGCTCGAGCAGCTGATCGCCGAGGCGCTCGGGCATCCCACGATCGACCCGCACGGCGACCCCATCCCGAGCGCCGAGCTCGAGCTGCACGAGCTCGAGACGCAGCCGCTCGAGCGCCTGCAGGAGGGCGACCGTGGCGTGTTCGTGCGCGTCTCAGACGCCGACCCCGAGATGCTGCGCTATCTGTCAGGCCACGGCATCGCCCCCGGCGACCGGCTCTACGTGCGCGAACGCCAGCCCTTCGGCGGGCCGCTGCTCGTCGCCTTCGGCGAGGGTGAAGGCGCGCGCGAGCACGCCATCGGCGGTCGCCTGGCGGGGGCCATGCGGGTGCAGCTCGACCGCGCCTGTGGCGAACGGCGCTCGCCTGGAATCGAGGGCTCGGCTTGACGCCCGTGCGCCCCGACCCGGTGCTCGAAGGGGCCGGCGCCACGGGCGCCTCCGTCCCTGTCGCCGGGACGGGCGTCGTGCGCGGCTCCAGCCAGCTCGAACGGCTGCTCGCGAAGGGCCGTCTGCGCGCCACGCTGACGATGCTCGGGCCGGCCTTCGTCGCCGCCATCGCCTACGTCGACCCCGGCAACTTCGCCACCAACATCTCCGGCGGCGCCAAGTTCGGCTACCTGCTGCTGTGGGTCGTGCTCGCCGCCAACCTGATGGCGATGCTGATCCAGTACTTGTCCGCCAAGGTCGGCATCGCCACCGACCGCACCTTCCCCGAGCTGTTTCGCGAGCACTACCCGCGCACCGCCAGCAGGGTGATGTGGCTGCAGGCCGAGATCATGGCCATGTCGACCGACGTCGCCGAGTTCGTCGGCGCAGCGCTCGGCCTCAACCTGCTGTTCGGCGTGCCGCTCTTGTGGGCCGGCGTGATGACCGGCTTCATCGCCTTCGCCATCCTCGAGCTGCAGACGCACGGCGTACGCCGCTTCGAGCTCGCCATCACCGCGCTGCTCGGGATCATCTTCCTCGGCTTCCTCTATGAGACGCTGAAGATCGGCCCCTCCGTGCACGGCTCGCTGTCCGGCCTCGTGCCGCACCTCGGCGGCACCGAGTCGCTGTATGTCGCCGTCGGCATCATCGGTGCCACCGTGATGCCCCACGCGATCTACCTGCACTCGGCGCTGACCAAGAACCGCATGCCGATGCGCGACGCCTCCGAGCGCCGGCGCGTGCTGCGCTTCGAGCGCCTCGACATCGTGATCGCGCTCGCCTGCGCCGGGCTCGTCAACATGGCGATGCTCGCCGTCGCCGCCAAGCTGTTCCATTCCACCGGGCACACCGGCGTCGACTCGATCCAGGCCGCCTACCACGGCTTCGACAACCAAGTCGGCGGGCTCGCCGCGCTCGCCTTCGCCGTCGCGCTGTTCGCCTCCGGCGCCTCCTCCTCGAGCGTCGGCACCTACGCCGGGCAGGTCGTGATGAGCGGCTTCATCAACGTGCGCATCTCCGTGCTGCTGCGCCGCCTCGTGACGATGGTTCCGGCGCTCGTCGTGCTCGCCGTCGGCGTCAACCCGACCGACGCGCTGATCCTCAGCCAGGTCGTGCTGTCCTTCGGCATCCCGCTCGCGCTGATCCCGCTCGTGATGCTGACGATGCGCCGCGACGTGATGGGCGAGCACGTCAACAAGCGCAGTACGACCGTGATCGGCGTGTCGCTCGCCGCGTTGATCACCGCGCTCAACCTGTTCTTGATCTACACGCAGATCTTCTGATCGGTGAGGAGGGCGGCGGGTTGGGTTTGGTTTGGGACACGCCTGCGTGCTCGGGGGGCGCCTGTGGGTTGTGTGGGTTGTGTGGGTTGGGGACGGTGTGGGTGCTCTCGTTTTCAGCCTTTGGTAGCCATGGCTACCGGTTCGCTGAGATCGGACAACGATTGGTGCGCCTCACGCAGTCAACGTGACGCCGGCGTGCGGATCGAGTAGTAGATCCGACCGCCCGTGCCGCGCCACAGCGCGAGTGCCCGGTCGCTGCTCGGATCGAAGGCCAGCGTGGCATCGCTCTTGCGTTCGGCCACCAGCGTCGGCACGCCGGTCGGCCCCGGCGGCGCCACCTGCTCGGGTGAGCCGAAGATCGTGATCCCCGGGCGCGCATCGATCCCGCGCGCGGCGAGCAGCGCCTGCGTGCCGAAGTCGAGCGAGCCGTCGGCGGCGCGCTGCGGCTCGCCCCACAGCGCGATCGCCTCCCCGTCGGGGCCCGCTTGCAGATCGCTCAGCAGCGCGTTCGTCTGAGGGTCTGAGATCGTGCTCGTCCTGCGCAGTCCGTGCAGGTCGATCGCGGCCGTGCGCACGACCCAGCGCCCATCCTGCGCGCCCGACCACGCGAGCATCACGCTCTCCGAGCTGAGGCGCACCAGGCGCGGCGCGCCGACCGGGTAGGGGGCGCCGGCGGGGTTGGCGAAGCGCTCGAGCAGCTGTCGCTTTCCGAAACGCACTCCGCTGCCCGAGTAATCGATATAGATCGACGTATGGCCGCTCTGTTCGTCCGCCCACGCGACGATCGCGCGATTGTCATCGCTGATCAGCGCGCTCACTCGCGGCGCGCGGGCGACGGCGGCGAGCCGTTGCGTCGGCTGCGAGCGTCCCGAGGCGGGCAGATCGCGCGCCCACAGCGCCCCGGCCTGGCGCCACACGAGGATCGCGTCGGTGCGGAAGTCGAGGCTGACCGTCGGCGATTCGATCGCGCCGCCCTGCCCGGCGACGGTAACCGTGGGGGAGAGGGAGTGGGCGAAGTAGCGCTCGATGCGCAGCTCCAGGCCGTCGCGATCGAGGCCGCCCGCGATCGGCGAGGCCAGCGCCACGTCGCCGAGGTAGGCCGTGAACAGCGTGTTCTGGCTCGCCGCGCCCGCGAGCACGCCGATCGGTGAGAACGGCCCGCCGGCGGGGCCCTGCACGAGCGCGCCGCCGCCGCGCGCGCCGCCCGAGCCGGCGATCGCGAGCTGCCCGTGCGGCGCCGGCGCGAGCGCCAGCGGGGGGCGCAGTGCCAGCTTGCCGCCGCCGCGCGCGAGCGCGTATGCCGGCCTGCCCGGCACGTCGCCCGCGCCGATCTGCGAGACGAACGTGCCGGGCCCCTGCGGGCAGCTCTGCGCCGCGCTCCACACGACCGCGCCCGCCCCCGTGCCGTGCGTCGGCTCATCGCGCGGGAATGCCGCGTGCGGCGCACCGAGCGCTGCGCACGGACCCAGCGCAGCCGGCGCCGACCATGAGGCCGGCGCGGCCGCTGCGGGCGCGGGCGAGCTGCACGCGAGCGCCAGGCCCGCGAGCGCGAGAGGGCGGAGCGGCTTCAACGTGGGGGAGTCCCGGCTAGGCCAGCGCCTCGCGCAGGAAGCTGACCGTGCGCTCCCACGAGAGCTTCGCCGGCTCCGCGTCGTAGGTGCCGAGGCGGTCGACCTCGTTGAAGAACGCGTGGCCCGCGCCGTCGTAGTAGTGGAAGCTGACCTCGACGCCCGCGTCGCTCATCTCCCGCTCGAGCGCTTTCGCCGTGTCGGTCGGAATGAATTCGTCGGCCGTGCCGAAGTGGCCGAGCACGGGGCCTTTGACATCGGAGAAGTCGGGCTTGCCGTGCGGCATCACGTAGTAGTAGGAGACCGTGGCCGTGACCTTCGGGCAACTCGCCGCCGCCCACACCGACAGTCCGCCGCCGAGGCAGAAGCCGAGCGAGCCGACGCCCGAGCCCTCGAAGCCGTCCTGCTGGGTGAGGAAGTCGGCCGCGCCGCACATCTGCGGCTCGACCTGCTCCATCGACAGCGCCATCATCTTCTGCTGGGCCTCGTCCGGCTGTGTCGTCGACTCGCCGCCGTAGAGATCCGGCGCGAGCGCGAAGAAGCCCTCCGCGGCGAGCCGGTCGCAGACCGAGCGGATGTGCTCTTCCACGCCCCACCACTCCTGCAGGACGATCGTCGCCGGACCGCTGCCCCCGGCGGGTGTCGCGAGATAGCCGGACGCCGTGCCGGCGCTCGTGGAAAACTCGATGTCAGGCATGTGTGCTCCTTGGACGTGGTCGGGATGGTCGCGTCGTGACTGCCGCCTGCGTTCGCCGCCGGCCGGTGCCTTGGCCTGCGCGGCATCCTCTCACGAGCGGCGCCTTCGTTACGTAGAGTTACCCCGATGGAGCTTTCCGGAAGGCACGTGGTCGTGACCGGCGGCGGCGGGGGAATCGGCAGCGCGCTCGCGCGAGCCCTCGCGCAGGAGGGAACGCGGGCCGTCGTCGTCGCCGACCGCGACCTCGGCAAAGCAAGCGTCGTAGCCGATGAGATCGGTGGCCTGGCCGTCGAGTTCGACGCCGGCCGCGAGAGCGGCGTGCAGTCGCTGATCGAGCAGGCCGTCGCGGCCAACGGGCAGATCGACGTCTTCATCTCCAATGCCGGCGTGCCCGGCGGCGGCGGCGGACCGGTCGAGACCTCCGACGAGGACTTCGACGAAGCCTGGCGCGTCAACGTGATGGCGCACGTATGGGCCTCGCGCGCGCTGCTGCCCGCGATGCTCGAGCGCGGCGAGGGCTACCTGATCAACACGGCATCGGCGGCAGGTCTCTTGACGCAGGTCTCCTCGCTCGGCTACAGCGTGACCAAGCACGCCGCCGTGGCGCTCGCCGAGTGGATGGCGATCGAGTACGGCGACGCCGGCATCCGCATCTCGTGCATCTGCCCGCAGGGCGTGCGCACGCCAATGCTCGAAATGGCGATGGACGAGCCGGCCGGCGCCGCGGCGCTGAAGGCCGGTGGCGTGATCGAGCCCGAGCAGGTCGCCGACGCCGTGCTCGCCGGAATCGCCGAGGAGCGTCTGCTGATCCTGCCGCACGAGGAGGTCGCGCGCTTCATGGCGCTGAAGGGCAGCGATCCGCCGCGCTGGATCGCCGGCATGCGCAAGCTCGTGCGCAACGCGCGCGCCGCCGCCGCCGAGTAGGCGACTGCCCCGGCCGTCACCGCCTGGGCCTTCGCCCGCGCGCGTCGCTAAGCGCTGAGCGCGACGCTGATCACCGGTTCGCGCGTCGGCGCCTGGCTGCCGCCGAGCGGCTCGCTCGTGACCAGGACCTGCTTGACGCCCTTCAGGCTGCCCGGGATGTCGACCGCGCTGCTGCCGCTCGAGCTGATCCCGAACAGCGCGTCGGTCGGGCTGGGCGCCTTGCCGCGGACGAGCCAGACCTCATAGATTCGGCCCGCTCCCGGTTGGGGCATGTGCGAGAGCAGCAGCTCGGCGCGCCCGTCGCGCCGGTGCAGCGAGACCTGCGCCTCCCGCGCCACGCCGGCGCCTTGCCCCGGGATCACCTGCTCGCTGGTCGAGGAGCTGCCGATCACGATCGCGAGCACGACGGCGACGGCTGCCGCGAGCGCCGCGCCGGCGCCGGCGAAGGCGAAGCGGCGCCGCGGCCGCCGCCACGCCCGGCGCGGTGGTCGGTCGGCCTCGTGGCCGGCCGCGTTGAGCACGTCCGCTTGCGAGCGCACCGTCTCGAGCACGCGCTCGCGCATCGCCGCAGGCGCGAGCATCGCCGGCGCGCTCGCCGCGATCTCGTCCACGACCGACTGCAGCTCTGCGACTTCCAAACGGCACAGCGCGCAACCGGCGAGGTGCTCGTGGAAGCTCTGCAGCTCGTGCTCCTCGAGCGCGCCGAGCACGTACGGCGCGGCGTCGACGTGCTGCGGGCAATCGGGCTCGTGCTCGCGCATGCTCATGCTCCGAGCGCCTCCCTTCCCTGGATCTGGGTGCGCAGCTTCTGCAAGCCGAGACGCATGCGTCCCTTCACGGTCCCCACCGGCGCGTCGAGCATCGAGGCGATCTCGACATGCGTGAAGCCGCCGAAGTAGGCGAGCTCGATCACGCGGCGCTGATCGTCGGGAAGCTCGTCGAGCGCCTCGCGGATCTCACGCGTGGTGGTGTGCTCGATCGCCTGCACATCCGTGCGCTCAGGCGCCTCGAGCGTCTCCGCGATGCCCTCGTCGCTGATGCGCCTGCGGTCGTGCGGGCTGCTGCGCCGCAGCGCGTCCACGGCGCGGTTGTGCGCGATGCCAAGCGCCCATGTGCGCACACTGCCGCGACTGCGGTCATAACGTGTGCCGCTTCGCCAGAGCGCGAGGAGCGCCTCCTGCGTCACGTCCTCGGCGGCAGCGCGCGTGCCGCAGATCCGGTAGGCCAGCGAGAAAACGGCGTTGGCGTGCCGCTCGAGCACGACCTCGAATGCCTCGCTGTCGTTGTGCGCGACGAATCCCATCAGCTCCTCGTCCGCGAGCTTGCGGAGCTTCTCCCTGGAGTCGGTGCTGGGACGTCTCAAGCGCGGCATCGATTCACTGTACGAGTGGTCCGGCGGCACGGATCACCGCTTCGCCCTATGCGTACCGATTCCTGCCATCAGCCAGTTCGACATGCGCAACGCCTCGTGTGATCCGGATTGTTCGCTGATGCGAATAGAGAGGAGGGGAAACGAAGACGCAGACCACGCGGAGGACAGCGCCGCCCGCCGGTGCCCGCGCCAAAACGAACGAACGCAGGTCTCTCGATTGGCTGCCTAGTGCGGCAAGGAGAGCACGTGCGCCTTGGCCGGGTCGATGTTCCCGTCGAGCAGGTCGAGGTAGGCCTGCCTGAGCGGTGCGGGACCCTCGCCGCGAACGACCTCCAGCCAGCCTTCGCACCACTGAACATAGGGGCGCCAGGCCTCGGCGATGCGCGTCTGCAAGCCGTCGCGCCCCCACTCGGCGCTGCGCTTGGCCACGCGGTCGGGCGCGAAGAAGAACGTCGGCGGAGGGCCCGGCAGTGAGTCGGGCACGGCGCCCATGCGGTCGTGATGCGTCGCGCCGACAACCGCCGAGTGCATCAGAGCATCGCCGAAGTGCGTGTGCACGTCGCTGCGCACTTGCGCATCGCCAGCCATGTCTACGTACACCGCCGGAGTATCGGCGAGCGATTCGATCTCCCCGTAGGTGACGACGCGGTCATAGACGCCGAGCGAGTCGGTGAAGGCTGCGCTGCGATCGGATGTCAGGCCGACGACCTCGACCCCGTCGCGACGTGAGAGCAGGAATGCGAGCCCGCTTGCGGTCTTGCTCGAAGCGCTCGACAGCACGGCCGTGCTCGCGCCGAAGAGGGACGCGTCATCGAGGAAGTCGTCGATCAAGAAGGACGTGAAGAACAGCGGGCGCAGCAGCATTTGCAGCTCCTCGGTGTTCGCCTCGTAGATCGGGTCGGCCTCGACGCGGGCGTAGCCGTTGTACGCGGCCGGCAGGCTCGCGCGGTGCGGCGAGGCGTCGAGGAAGCCGCGCGTGTCGATCCGCGCCGGCGCCACGACGAGCTCGCTCGACGGCGGCAGGTAGCCGTACACGCGCGTGCCCGGCTCGAGCTGCCCCGCCTCGCTCTCGGCGACTTCGGCAAAGCCCCAAACGGGCATGCGCCCCCATCCCTCCTCGGCTCCGAAGAAGCTCCAGTAGCTCATCGCCTCGCCGAACATGGCATAGGTGATGTTGTTGGCGCTGAGCCCGAAGCGCTCCACGCGCAGCCGCGCCTGACCCGGCTCGAGCTCGGCCGGTGGAGCCTCGGCGAAGCGGCACTCGTGCAGGTCGTGCTTGGCGATCAGGAAGTCCACGCAGCGCAAGCCTACGCCAAGGTTGACGCAGGCGAGGACCTGCGCTGGCCTGACGGGCGGCGGTATCTAGGTTTGCGGCAGGCTCGGACCCAGCGGCGCTCGCTCGGCTCGGCGCAACGCGTCGCCGAGGGCGCGGGGGTCTGCGTCATCGCCGGCGTGCCTGGCGCGGTGGCTCCAAACGATCTCGCCGCCGGGCGCGAACACGAATGCCCCGCCCAGCTGGTGCCAATCCTGTTCGGGTCGCTGCTTGGGGCGGTTGCCGCCTACGGCGGCTCGCTCGAGCCCTGCGCCTCGAGCGCGGCGCCGCGCGACCCGTTGTGCGGCGAGCCCGAAGATCTGTCGCAGGCTTCCGCGCGGCAGGTCCATCGCCTCGTACGCGAGCATGTCGGGTGACAGCAGCACGGGAAAGCCCACTCCGGTCTGCTGCTTGAAGGCGGCCGCCTGCACCTGCGTGCCCATCCCGATCAACCACACGTTGGGATCTGGCCCGAGCAGACTGCGATCGCGCTCGAGCTCCATCGCGCCGACGCGACACTGCACGCAGAGGTAGTGGCGGAGGAACACGATCGCTGCGGCGCGCTCCCGCCACAGCTCGCCGAGCTCGACGTCCGCACCGTGCTCGTCCTTGAGCGCAAAGCCCAGTAGGGGATTGGCGCTGCTTCCCGGGCTAGTCACTCTCTTCACGGGAGCGACCCTACACAGGCCAGGGCCGGTCAGCGCTCGCCGTCGTAGTAGTCGACGCGGCCGTCGGCGCGGCGCAGCATTACGCGGTCCTCGTCGTTGCCCGGCCAGACGCCGATCTTGTCGCTGTCGGGATAGACCGCGACGGCGGGCTCGCGCGAGCTCGAGAACATCAGCACGCGCGCCGTCTGCTCGCTGCGGTTGCTGACCTTGTGCGCGCCGGATGGTCCCGCCGCGAAGCAGGCCAAGTCGCCGCCGACGAGCTGCTGCTCGCCCTCGGGCGTACGCAGCACGACATCGCCGTCGAGCACCAGCAGCCACTCCTCGACGTACTCGTAGTGGTAAGGGCAGATGCTCTGGCCCGGCGGCAGCGCGAAGGCCTTGACCGCCAGTTCCTCGCCGCCCGCCGCCTTGCCGACCCGCGCCGTGCCCGCATGAAAGCCGTCCGGGTCGTTCTCGTCGAACTCGAGCTCGTCGTCGAACACGTTTGCGCGTCCCATCGCGCGGGTCATGATCGCACGGCTGCACCGGTCGGGCCGCAAGACCGTCAGCAGGCGGTCACGAGGCCGACTCTTCGTCGAGGCTGTCCGCCATGCGGGCGCGGAACTCGGCGGTGCTGTTCTCGTTTGGGAACGGATCGTGGGGGACGGCGACGCGCAGTGCTGCGCAGATCGGCTCCCAGCCGTCGCCCGGCTGCCAGTCGACCAGCCGCTCGGCGGGCACCTCGCTGCGAACGCGCTCGTTGTGACGCCTGTAGGCCGCCATCGCCGCCTCGGGGTCACGCCAGTCGGGCGTGAAGCGCTGGGCGAACACTTCCCTCACCATCGCTCGGTGCGCCTTCAGCGTCTCGTTGTCAGGCGGGACCTCGGCGCTGAGCACGCCGACGATCGTCCGCTCCATGCTCGCCCACCACTGCTCGGGCGTGGCGCGCGAGGAGAGCAGCACGATCGCGTCCGGGTTGGCGGCGGCCAGCTCGGGCCAGAAGGCCGCCGCGGGCCAGTCGACGCCGGCGCTGTAGCCGCTCATCAGAGCCACCCAGTCGACCGGCTCGCCCCGCGCCGCCGCGTGCCAGTGAGGAACCGCCTCCGGTTGCACCTCGTACATGTGGTAGCAGCGTCCGCCGGTCAGCTGCTCGAGCGCGTTCTTCAGCGATGCCGTGCCCGTGCGTCCCAGCCCTGCTCCGACCACCTTCAGTTGCATCGAGCGCTCCCCGTCCTCAACCACGTGGGTACTGGAACGCCTGCGTCTGCGTGGCCTTCGCCGCCATCGCACCGTCGGCGCGCGCGATCTCGGTCTCGATCCCGAGCAGCGCGAACAGTGGCATCGAGTCGCGGAACTGCTGCGGGGTGGCGGTCGGCGCCGGCTCGGGCGAGTCCGTCATCGGGCGATCATACGAGTGTGTGAGACTGCCGCGCGTGCAGGCAACAGGGCAGGACGCAGCGCGCGAGGGCCGTCCGCGCGTGGCCTCGGTCGGCCACGTCGAGTGGGTTCAGTTCGCGCGCGTCGAGCAAGCCCCGCGCGCCGGCGAGGTCGTCCACGCCAAAGACCCCTTCGAGGAGCCGGCCGGCGGCGGGGCCGTCGCCGCCGTGCAGCTCTCGCGCCTGGCCGGCGACGCGCTGCTGCTGACGGCGCTCGGCGAGGACGAAGCCGGGCGGCGCTCGCTCGCCCGCTTGGCACAGCTCGGCGTGCGCGTCGAGGCGGCCAAGCGCGACGCTCCGACGCGGCGCGCGGTGACGCTCGTCGACGAGCAGCGCGAGCGCACGATCACGACGTTCGGTGAGCGCCTGGAGCCTGTTGGTGAGGACGCGCTCGCGTGGGATCGGCTGGCGCAGATGGACGCCGTGTACTTCACGGCCGGAGACCTCGCTGCGCTGCGCGCCGCCCGCGCGGCGCGCGTGCTCGTGGCGAGCCCGCGCGTACGGCATGCGCTCGGGCATGGCGTACGGCTCGACGCGCTCGTGCTGAGCGCCGAGGACGCGATCGAGCGCGAAGCGGCGGCGCGCGCCGAA
The DNA here is from genome assembly GCA_044446425.1 of Solirubrobacterales bacterium. Taxonomy (GTDB): domain Bacteria; phylum Actinomycetota; class Thermoleophilia; order Solirubrobacterales; family Solirubrobacteraceae; genus Palsa-744. Next base: position 161,744 of record JBIOEW010000003.1, read on the forward strand.
GGCGACGCCGAGCTGGTCGTGCTGACCGACGGCGCCCACGGCGGCACCTACCGCACGCGCGCCGGCGCCACGGGAAGCTGGAGCGCCGCCGAGCCCCCCGGCGAGCCGGTCGACTCCTACGGTTGCGGCGACTCGTTCGCGGCCGGCTTCGCGTATGGCCTTGGGGCGGGAATGGGCGTGGAGGATGCGCTCGCGCTGGCGGCCCGCTGCGGCGCTTACTGCCTGGCCGGGCGGGGGCCTTACGAACGCCAGCTCAGCGGCGCCGAGCTCGCCCATCGCTAGTCGACAGAGCCGGCCGGCGCCAGCTCGACAGCGCTAGACCGACGGCAGCTTCTGTGCAAGCGAGAGCACGGGCGCGAACAGGTCGCCGCGCTCGGCGATTCGCTCCAGCAGATGGCCGGCCTCGAAGCGCAGTGCGTCTGGATCGCCGTCGTCGAGCGCCGTGCGCACCTCGTCCCAGTCGAGCGGCGTGGAGGCCGTCGGGCGCTCGGCAGCGCGCAGCGAGTAGACGCACACTGTCGTCTTGTTGCCGTCGTTCTGGCTCCAGTCGATCAGCACCTTGCCCGGCCGCGCGGTTTTGGTCATGCGCGAGACGATCAGCTCGGGATCGGCCTCCTCGAGCAGCTCGGCGACGGTTTTGGCAAACGGCTTTGTCTGCGCGAAGGTGACAGCGGGGTGATTCAGGGGCACGTACAGCTGCAGGCCCTTCTTGCCGGACGTCTTGACGAAGCTCTGAAGGCCCAGGTTCTCGAACATCCCCTGCAGCGTGAGGGCGACGCGGCAGCACTCGATCACCGTCGCCGGCGCGCCCGGGTCGAGGTCGAACACGAGCGACGTCGGGCGCTCCGGCGCGTCGGCGCGGGCAAGCGGCACGTGCAGTTCGAGCGCCGCCAGGTTCGCCAGCCAGACGATCGTCGCGCGGTCCTCGGCGAGCAGGTAGTCGATCGGTTTCTTCTCGCTCGGCAGCGTTACCGTCTGCACCCAGTCGGGCCGGTGCGCAGGCGCCTGCTTCTGGAAGAAGGCCTTGCCGTCGACGCCGTCCGGCCAGCGCTTGACGGTCAGCGCGCGGCCCTTCAGGTGCGTACCGATCGTCGTCGCGATGCTTGCGTAGTAGTCGATCACGTCGCGCTTGAGGAAGCCGGCCCTTGGATAGAGCGGCTTGTCGAGGTTGGACAGCTTCAGCTCGCGCCGCTCGACCGTCGTCGTCGCCCTCGCGCCCTGCTCGTGCAGCACGGGCGGCGGGTCCAGCACGTCGCTCGCCTGCTTGCCGGCGCTGCCCTTGTCCGAGGCGCGCCTGGCGGTGCCCGCGGGCGGCGTCTCCTCGCGCACGACTTCGCGCGCGTCCTTGTCCTCGCGCAGCCCCTTGTATGAGGGATGGCGCAGGACCCCGGCGGAGGTCCAGGCGCTGAACTCGATCTCGGCGACGAGCTCGGGCTCGACGAAGACGGCGGCTCGCGGTGGAGACTCGTCGCCGGCGGTGAAGGGAGAGTCCCCGCGCTTGAGTGGCGTGAGCAGCTTGCCGAGGCGGTCGAGCTCTGCGTCGTTGAAGCCGGTGCCGACGCGCCCGGCGTAGCGGAAGGCGCCGTCGGGGTCGTACACGCCGACGAGCAGCGCGCCGATGCGCCGCTCGCGCCGCCCCTCGCCGGGCAGCCAGCCGCCGATCACGAGCTCCTGGCGCCCGACGTTCTTGATCTTGATCCAGGCCGAGCCGCGCGCGCCGGGCTCGTAGGGCGAATCGAGGCGCTTGGCGACGATGCCCTCGAGCTGCTGCTCGGTCGTCGCCTTCAGCACGTCGCGCCCGTGGCCGGAGAGGTGCTCGGGCGTCTGCCAGGACTCGCCGCTCAGTGCGAGTGCGTCGAGCAGCTCGCGCCGCTCCACGTAGCGCAGCCCGATCAGCGAGTGGCCGTCGAGCCACAGCAGGTCGAAGATCATGTACGTCACGGGCGAGGCCTTGGCGAGCCGTTTGGCCTGCGTGGCCGAGCCGACGTGCATGCGCCGCTGGAGCGCGGCGAAGCTCGGGCGGCCTTGCTCGTCGAAGGCAACGATCTCACCGTCGAGGATCGCCGCGTGCGAGCTCAGCGCGCGGTTGAGCCTGCCGAGCTCCGGATAGGAGCCGGTGATCTCTTTCAGGTTGCGGCTCTCCAGGCGCAGCTCGCCCGGTGTCGAGTAGGCGATCGCACGCACGCCGTCCCACTTGATCTCATATCTCCAGCCGTCGTCCTGGCGCGGCAGCGATCCGGGGCGGGCGAGCATCGGCTTGACGTGCTCCGGCATCGGCTCGCGCCCGGCGTCGGCCGGCGGGTCCATGCGGTGGATCATCCACTCCTTCGGGCGCTCGCCCGGCTTCGGCGGCGAGGAGATCGGGAACAGCGCGTAGCGCGCGTCGATGCGCTCGCCGTGCAGCGCCACCTCGATCTTGCGCGGCTCCCACTTGAGCACCTCATAGGTGCCGTGGTCCCAGATCTTCATCGTCCCGGCGCCGTACTGGCCCTTGGGAATCTCCCCGTGGAAGTCGACGTACTCGAGCGGATGATCCTCCGTCCAAACGGCCAGATGGTTTTCCTTGGGCGCCTGCGGCAGGCCCTTCGGCACGGCCCACGAGGCGAGCACGCCGTCGCGCTCCAGGCGCAGGTCCCAGTGCAGGCGCGTCGCCGAGTGCTCGTGCACGACGAAGCGCGGCGCCTGCTCGGCCGGCTTGCGCGCTGCCCGTTTCTTCGCGGCCGGCTTCTTGGCGGCAGGCTTCTTGGCGGGCTGCTTCTTTGCCCCGCCGTTCGCCCTGCCGTCGCCGCTCGGCTCGCTGGTCGCGCCGAAGTCGCGTTTGGCGCGGTACTCCTTCAGGCTCGCGCCGCCGCGGGCGGGCTTCTCGCCGTCACCGCCGGACTTGCTCGGGCGGCTCAGGGGCACCTACCGCTTGGCGGCGGCGCGTTTGCCGGGTGCCTTCTTGGCGGCCGCCTTCTTGGCCGGCGGTTTCTTGCCGGAGGCTTTGGCGGCAGCGGCTTTGGCGGCGGCTTTCTTGGCAGGCGCTTTCTTGGCCGCTTTGCGCGGCTTGGCGGCCCCGTCGCGCTCGCGCTCGCCGTGCTCGCGCACGGCCGCGAGGCTGGCCTTCAGCGCGCTCATCAGGTCGGGCGCCGGCTCGGGCACCTGCTCGGCTTCGGGCTGCACCGCGATCTCCTTGCCCTCGGCCTTACGCTCGATCAGCTTGAGCACGTCCTCGCGGTAGGTGTCGCGATACTTGTCGGGCTCGAAGTCGCCGGCGAGCGAGCCGATCAGCTGCTTGGCCACGTCGACCTCGCGCTTGGTCGTCTTGACCTCCTTCGGGTCGGGCAGCTCGTCGAGGCGCTCGGGGTCGGCGACTTCGTCCGCGAACAGCATCGTGGCCATCTCGAGCACGTCGCCCATCGCACGGATCGCGACGAGTTGCTCCTTGGAACGGATCACGACGCGCGCGATCGCGACCTTCTCACTCTCGGCCATCGCCTCGAGCAGCAGGCGGTAGGGCTTGGCGCCGCCGGGGCCCGGCGCGAGGTAGTAGGGGTGGTCGTAGTAGATCGGATCGATCTGCTCCAGGTCGACGAAGTCCTCGATCTCGATCGTCTTGGTCTTCTTCGGCTGCAGCGTGTCGAGCTCGGCGGGCTCGATCACGACGTAGCGGTCGGGCGAGAGCTCATAGCCCTTGACGATGTCCTCGTAGGGGACCTCCTCGCCGCTCTGCGGGTCGACGCGCTTCTGCGCGATGCGCACACCGGTCCTGCCGGAGAGCTGGTGGAAGCGCACCGTCTTGCGGTTGACCGCGCTGTACAGCTTGACCGGCACCGTCACCAGGCCGAAGCTGATCGCGCCCGTCCAGATCGAGCGTGGCATGGCTATTTAGTACCACGTGGGAGAAATTCCACCCCCAGTTGCAAGATCTCGGGCGCACTCAGGCCGGCGCGGGCTGCTGCGGGGAGGCGCAGAAGGCGCATTTGCGGGCCTGGCCGGGGGATCTCCGAGTGGTACTCAGTGCAGGGCCGCGTCTCGGACTCGACGCCGACGCCGCTCGCCGTCGCGTGGTGGACGTTTGTTCGGCGCCCGCGTGAGCGCCATCCGCGGCGGGTACCACGCGAGCAAAGCTGAGCGTGCGAGGCACGCCCAGGCGTGCGCTCCCTCCCGCGTACGCTTGACCCGATCCCCCGCCGGCGCCCGCAGCCGGCGGGGGATGACCTTCATAAATCGACTGATCCGTAATGTCGGACTGATTGGAACGGCGATCGGGAGGTCAAACATGGCGCCGAGGAGTACGCTTGGCGGGCAGGACAACGCCATCGGGGGTGCTGCCATTACTTCGAGCCGTTCCAGGAAACGGGACGTATCCGAGTTGCCGCTCGGGTGCGTCGCAGGGTCGCTCGGCGTGCCGGCCGAGCTCGCAGACCTGCCGCCGCTGCGCTACTACGCCGAGTACGGTCGTCGCTACGAATCGCAGAACCTCGACGCTTTCATCGAAATGTTCTCGGATAGCTGGCGAATGGTCGATCACCGGGCCGGCGGCTGGGGATCGTCGGTCGGGCGCGAGGCCTGCCGCGTGCTGACGGCGTCGGTGTTCGCCGTCTCGCCGGACGTGCGCTTCACGGTCGATGAGGTGCTCGCGTGCGACGAGCGCGCGGTGGCGATGCGCGCCTCCTACCACGGCAACGGGATCGGCGGCCGCGGACGGTTCGCGTTCGAGGCGGGCTTCGTGACGGTCGTGGAATGCGGGCGTTCGATCGGCGTGGATGCGTATGAGTACGACGACAACGACGCGATGCTGGCCCGCTTCGCCGAGCTGACCGGCGGCTGAGCGCTCGGGCCGTACGTACGCTTGTGTCGGCGGCGCTCAATCCCAGGCACCGGCGCCGGCGAGCGCATTGGCCGATTCGCGTGCAGTTCGCGCCACGGCGGCGGCGTAGCGCCGCTCGCCACCGGCGAAGCGGGCTGTCGGCACGGGCACGGAGATCGCCGCCAGCGGGCCGAGCGGGCCGAGCACGGCGGCGCCTACGGCCGAGATTCCCTCCGTGTGCTCCTCGTGGTCGAAGGCGACGCCATGCTCGCGGATCTGCTCGAGATTCTCCAGCAACGCGGCCCGGCTGGTGATCGTGCGCGGCGTCAGGCGCGGCAGTCGCGCGGGCAGCAGCGCGAGCGCGCGGTCGGGCGCGAGCGCCGCCAGCAAGGCCTTGCCGTTGGCGGTGCAGTGCATCGGGAAGCGCGCGCCCACGGCAGAGACCGCGCGCAGACGATGGGCGGCAGGCAGCTGTTCGATGAAGCGCATCTGCCCGGCGTCGAGCACGGCCAGGTCGATCGTCTCCTCGAGCTCCTCGCGCAGCGATCGAAGCAGCGGGCGCAGCTCGTCCTGCAGCGCCTGCGAGCCGGCCGCGCCGAGGCGCACGAGCGCGCCGCCGAGCACGATCTTGCCGTCGGTCTGCGTGCCGAGCAGTTCCTCAGTCGAGAGCGCCCCGACGAGCCTGTGCACGGTCGACTTGGGCAGCTGCACGATGCCGGCCAGCTCGCCGAGGGCGAGGCCGCCCGGATGGTGCTCGAGGGCGCGAAGCACGGCCCCGGCGCGCGCGATCGCCTGCACGCCTTCGCGTCTCTGCGTCCCGGTTGGGGAGCTCCGCGGCGGACGTGTGCTGGAACGTCTGTTCTGCATCGCGGGAAGCATATCCTGTATCGTGGAACGACCAGATCGGGGGCATCGTGAGCGAGACAGAGTTCGACGGCGAGATCTTCAGCCGGGGCGAGGATGGTTACGAGCAGGCCCGCCGCGCGGCGGTGTGGAACGCGCGCACGCCCGAGCGCTTCCCCGACGCGATCGCGATCGCTCACAGCGAGCAGGATGCCGTGCGCGCCGTGCGCTGGGCGGCCAAGCGCGAGATGAAGATCGGCGTGCGCTCGGGCGGGCACAGCTGGGCGGGCAACCACGTGCGCGACGGCGGGCTGCTGCTCGACCTCTCGCGCCTGCGCGGGGTGGAGGTCGACGCGCAGGCGATGACCGCCGCCGTGCAGCCCGGCTGTCCGGGCAACGAGCTCGTCAAATCGCTCGCCGGGCACGATCTGTTCTTCCCGGCGGGGCACTGCGTCGGCGTCGCCGTCGGCGGCTACCTGCTGCAGGGCGGCTATGGCTGGAACGGGCGCGTGCACGGGCCGGCTTGCATGAGCGTCGAGGCGATCGACCTGGTCACGGCCGACGGGCGGCTCGTGCGGGCATCGGCGCAGGAGAACGCCGATCTGCTGTGGGCGGCGCGCGGCTCCGGCCCTGGCTTCTTCGGCGTCGTCACACGCTTTCAGCTGCGCCTTCAGCCGCGGCCGAAGGTGGTGGCCAACGGCCTCGTGCTGTACGGCATCGACGAGCTCGAGCAGGTCTTTCGCTGGGCGCAGGAGATCGCTCCGCGCGTGCCGCGCAACATGGAGCTGATGCTGATCGTGCACCGCGACGAGCAGGGGGAGCTCGAGATCGCCGTCACGGGCCCGGTGCTGGCCGACAGCGAGCAGCAAGCGCGCGCAGCGCTGTCGCTGCTTTCGAGCTGCCCGGCGCTCGACCGGGCGAAGCTCTGCGAGCCCTACATCCCGGTCGCGCTCGAGGATCTCTATGCGGGCGTGCACGCGGCCTACCCCGACGAGCACCGCTACTCGGCCGACAACATGTGGACGCACGCGCCCGTCGAGCAGCTGCTGCCCGGGCTGCGGCGGATCGCCGAGACGATGCCTGACGCGCCGTCGCACATGCTCTGGATGAACTGGGGCCCCGGCAGCGAGCCGCCGCCGCCGCGAGCGGACATGGCCTACAGCGTCGAGGACGACACCTACATCGCGCTGTACGGCGTGTGGCAGGACCCGGCCGGCGACGAGACGAATGTCACATGGGCGACCGAGCGGATGCGCGACATGGAGCACCTCGCGACGGGCATCCAGCTGGCCGACGAGAACCTCGGGGAGCGCCCGGCGCGGTTCCTCAGCGAGGCGCACATGAGCCGGCTCGACGGCCTGCGCGCGATCCACGATCCCGAGGGGCGCTTTCATCCGTGGATGGGCAGGCCGGCGTGAGCTCGGCCGGCGCGGGCGAGCGCAGCACGGCCGACTGGCGCGCGGCGAGCGCAGACCGCGCCGGCGCCGACGAGCGCGAGCTGTCGGCCTACCTGAGCCGGCCGATGACGCCTCCCGAGCCGGCCGTGATGGAGGCGATCGCGCGGGGGCCGATCGAGCCGGGCCAGGCGCTCGCGCTGAGCGAGGTCGGGCGGCTGCTCGACCCCCGCCCGATGGCGGTCGAGACGGGCTGGTGCACGCTGCCGGACGGCGTCGGCTTCGTCGCCGTGCGCACCGCGATGCCGCTCCTCAGCGGCGAGATGGTCGACTGGTGGTTCGACTGGCACCCGCGCGTGCCGCTGCGCTACCGCGTATGGCACCCGGCCGCGCACCGCTCCAACTCGCTCGATGCGCCGGCCCAGGGTCCGGCGCGAGTGGGCGCGGGCGCGAAGGCTCACTGGGGGGCCGTTCACCACCCGGTCGAGGACATCGGCATCGGCGTCGTGCACGCGCGCATCGCCTTTCAGCGGCCGAGCGAGATGGGCCTGACGGGCGATCAGCTCGAGAACCCGGACGTGGCGAGCATCGTGTGCGGCTACGTCGGCGACGACCGGCGCCACGTGCGTCACACGCCGATGTTCCACGTGTTCCTGCGCGACGGCGCCGGCGTGGTGCTGCGCAGCGCCTTCTGGCTCGGCGCGGCGGTGCGCCCATACGGGCCGCTCGGGCCGGCCGGCGAGCGCGTGATGAACAACCGTCTCACGCGCCGCGCGACGCTGCCGGCAGGGCTGCCGCGCGCGCTCGCCACGCACTGCGCCGAGGAGTACGCCAACCTGGCGACGTTGCTGCCCGAGTTGTTCGAGCGCTTCGCGTAGCCCTCGCGGGCGTATCTCGCTGCGCCGGCTGCTGTAGGGTCGCGCTCGTGAAGGAGATGAGAACGGTGCGAAGGGGCCGAACGCGCTCCGCGCGTGTGCCGAGCGGTTCGGGTCGGCGGCGCACGGCGACGGTCGCGCTTGCCGCCGCGGCTGCGCTCGTCCTCGCAATGGCGACGGTGAGCACCGCGTCGACGGAAGTGCCGGTGTCGATCGTCGGGCGCGCCTACCAGCCGTCCGAACTGAGCGTCGAAGCGGGGCAGACGGTCACGTGGACGAACCGTGCTCTCACGCCGCACACGGTCACGGCGGCAGGCGGCGAATTCGATTCCGGTCACATCAACCCGGGCGAAACCTTCAAAGTCACGTTCACCACGCCTGGCACGTTCGCGTACTCGTGCACGATCCACCCGACCATGCACGGCGAGGTGACCGTGCTCGCGCCGGGCTCGCTGCCGCCCGGTGGCCTGCCAGGCTCGCTGAAGCTGACGCTCGCGAAGGAGCACACCGCGCACGGGCAGCTGACGCTCGTGCGCGTGCAGGCGCCGCGGCCCGGTGCACCGGTGCTACTCCAGGCGCGCGCTCAGAACGGCAAGTGGAGCACCCTGCGACGCGCACATCTCAGCCCCCAGGGCAAGGCCACGCTGAGCATCTCTGCGAGCGTCCACGGAAAGCTGCGGGTCGTCGTGCGGGGCGCCGGCGGGGCGCCGCCGATCAGCAAGATGCTCACGCCCAGGCACTGACTGCCGTCCAGGCGTGCGCTGCCGTCCAGGTGTGCGCTGCCGGTCAGGTGTGCGCTGTGCTGCTCAGGCGCTACGGCCTGCGCCCAGGTGTGGCAAGGAGGCGCCGAGCCCGCGGCAGAAGAACAGCAGCGCCCGCACCGACGGCGCCGCCGCGCGCGAGCCGTATGCGCCGGAGCTGATCGCGAACCCGCCGTCATAGACGACCGAGCGCCGCATCTGCGCGGCCGTCGGTTCGCGCACGACCTGCACCGCCGCCATCATGCCGTGGTCCTCGTGGAACGTCACGTGGCAGTGGAAGACGAACTTGCCGGTGAAGTCGATCAAGTGCATCAGCACGACCGTCTGCGACTTGGGCGGTAGCGCCACGTTGTCCTCTTCGAGCACGTAGGGCACGGTCTTGCCGGCGACGCTGACGACCTGGAAGTCGTTGATGTGGATGTGGAAGGTGTGCCATTCGGTCGTTTCGTTGACGAGCGTCCACTGCTCGATCGAGCCGAGCTTCATCGTCGCGTCGATTCGTTCGGGGTCGAACTTCATCCCGTTCAGCGTGAACGCCCCCGCGCCAGACGGTTCGGTCATTTCGTTGAACACGATCGTGCGCTTGCGGTCGATCGGCTTGCCGCGCAGGTCCGTCGGGTGGGTGAGCGTGGCGTGCGCCGGGAACGGGGTGTGGTTCGGCTTGCCGGCCGAGCGCAACGTCAACAGCTTTTCGTTCGGCTCAGGGCCACCGTTCGCCGCCTCATCGCCGCCGGGGAACTGCGAGAAGGGGATCGCCCGCAGCGCATAGGAGCCGGGCTTGCCGCCGCGCACGAGCACCTCGCGGCGTGAGCCGGGGGCGATCTGCAGCGTGCTCACGCTGAGCGGCTTGGCGAGCGTGTGCCCGTCCTCGGCGAGCAGCTGGAAGCGCTGACCGTGGGCCAGGCGCAACACCACGTAGCGGTCGGCGTCCGCGTTGAAGATTCGCCAACGTTGCAGTTCGCCCGGGCGGATCTTGGCCGTCGGGTCTTTGGCGCCGTTGACGTACAGCCTGGCCTTCGTTTCACTCGATTCGCCGACCGGGACGACCTTGTCGCCCTTGATCTCAGTGTTCTGGATCACGATCCAGCGCTGCGGCACGTGGCGCAGCGCCGGCAGCGTGTCCAGGCCACCCTCCTGCACGATCGCTCCGGCCAGGCCCGCGAATAGCTGCGGCTCGACGAACGTGTGCAGGTGCGGGTGATACCAGTAGGAGCCTGCCGGCTGGTCCTGGGGGATGTCGTATTCGTAAGTGAACGCCTGGCCCGGATTGATCCGCAGGAAGACGTTGTCGTGGTTGGCTTCGGGCGAGACGTGGAAGCCGTGCGTGTGCAGGTTGGTCGGTTCCGTCAGGTCGTTCTTGAAGTGGACCGTCAGATGGTCACCGGCGCAGATCACGAGTGTCGGCCCCGGGAAGCTGCCGTCGTAGTTGAGCGTCTCCACGCGCTTGCCGTTTATCAGGACCTTGCCGAGCGAGGCTGTCAGCGGTACGTCGAGGCGGCCGCCGCGGCTGTAGCGCGCCGGCGGCTCGGGGAAGCCGTCGTGCAGGATCGGCGGGGCGTTCTTGTGGCAGCTCGAGTTACCCGCTGCTCGTGCTTGCGTTCCCGAAGTGGAGCCCGTCGCGAGCGAGCCGCCGGCGGCGAGTACCAGCAACGCAATGGCCGCCGCGAGCAGCCCGGCACCGATCGAGATGCGCCCCCGTCGCATGCGCAGCATCGTATAGACAGGGGGTGTCGTCTCCGTCGGCGGGTTGCGAGGGGGCGGGGAGGACCCGGTTCGGGCTACGAGGGGCCGGAGAGAGGCTCGCCTCGGTGCCGCGGCTACGGCGCCGCGGGCGCTTGCGCGGTGACGATCCAGGTCGACGCCGGACCCATGACCGCCCCGTCGGGAGCGACCCACTGGGCCATGTCCTCACGCAGCGCCGCTGCGACCGGCTCGTGCAGGTGCGCGGCGCGCTCGCCCGCCAGGCGAAGGATCTCACCGGCCGGGCCGATGCTCATCACGAACTCGACGGCCTCCTGCAGATCATCGCCGATCCGGATCGGCTTGTCGCAGCGCAGCAGCGAGATGCTCTGAAAGCCGGCGCTCAGCAGGATGCCGCTCGTCGTGTCGGCATTGCCCATCGAGAAGGGACCCGGCCCGCACGTCGGCTCGTCGTACTCCTCCGGCTTGGTGACGAACCGCTCGGTGATCTGCTGGCTGCGGTAGAAGCCCTCGTTCTCGACCTTCGAGCGCCACACGACCATCGCCAGGCGCCCGCCCGGCACGAGCGCCTTGCGCACGTTGCGCAGCGCGGCGACCGGGTTGGCGAAGAACATCGTGCCCATGCGCGAGAAGGCGAGGTCGAACCGCTCCTCGAACGAGTGCGCCTCGACGTCGACGGCCTCGAAGCGGACATTGCGCACACCGGCCCGCGCAGCCTCCTCGCGCGCGGCCTCGATGAAGCGCGGTGACGCGTCGACGCCGAGCACGCTGCCGTCTGCGCCCACCAGCTCGGCGAGCTGCTGCGCTGTGTCGCCGAAGCCGCAGCCGATGTCCAGCGCACGCTCGCCCGGCGCCGGAGCGACTACGCGCAGACCTTCGTCGCCGTGCACGCCGAGGCTGTCCACGAGCAGGTGGCGAAACTGCACGAAGCGGTCGAACAGCGGACCGTCCCATGCCTCGATCGCCTCGTCGTTGGCGGTGACGACCTGCTCCATGCGCTTCATGGTAAGCGAATTCGCGCACCTGCGTGTGCAATCGGCGACACTCCCCGTCGTGCCCGAGGAAGCGCTGCAAGATCGCCCGGTCGAGCTGCTGCGGCGGTTGCTGCGCTTCGACACGAGCAACCCGCCGGGCAACGAGCGGGAGTGCATCGAGTGGATCAAGGGCCTGCTCGAGGCGCTCGGCTGCGAGGTGCGGCTGATCGCGCAGGAGCCCGAGCGACCGAACCTGATCGCGCGCATCGCCGGGCGCGGCGAGAGCCCGCCGCTGCTCTTGCAGGGGCACGTCGACGTGGTCGCCGCGCGCGGGCACTGGCAGCACGGCCCGTTCGACGGTGAGCTCGCCGATGGCTACGTGTGGGGGCGCGGCGCGCTCGACATGAAGGGCGGCGTCGCGATGCTGCTCGCCGCCTTCATGCGAGCCAAGGCGAGCGGCGCGCAGCCGCCCGGCGACGTGATCCTCTGCCTGCTCGCCGACGAGGAGGCCGGCAGCCCGCTCGGCGCCGAGCTGCTCGTGCGCGAGCACCCCGAGCTGTTCGACGGCGTGCGCTACTCGATCGGCGAGTTCGGCGGCTTCACGATGGACGTCGCCCGGCGGCGCTTCTATCCGATCATGGTCGCCGAGAAGCAGGTCTGCTGGACGCGGGCGACGCTGCGCGGGCCGGCCGGCCACGGCTCGATGCCCGTGCGCGGCGGCGCCATGGGCGGACTCGGCAAGCTGCTGCACGCACTCGACCGCCGCCGTCTGCCGGTGCACGTGACGCCCGTCACGCGCTCGATGATCGAGGCGATCGCCGACGACGTGCCCGCCACGCTCGCGCTGCCGCTGCGCGGGCTGCTCCTGCCGACGCTGACCGACCACCTGCTCGAGCTGTTCGGCGAGCGCGGGCGCATCTTCGATCCGCTGCTGCACAACACCGCCAGCGCGACGATCGTGCAGGGCGGCGAGAAGATCAACGTGATCCCCGACCTCGTCTCGCTCGAGCTCGACTGCCGGCTGCTGCCCGGCTTCACGCCCGAGCAGATCTTCGCCGAGCTGCGCGCGCTGTCCGGCGTCGAGCTCGAGTTCGAGCTCGTGCGACACGACCCCGCCGCCGGCGAGCCCGACATGGCGATGTTCGACACGCTCGCCGGCACGCTGCGCGAGCTCGATCCCGGAGCCAAAGCGATCCCGATGCTGCTCCCCGGCGTCACCGACGGGCGCTTCTTCTCGCGCCTCGGCATCCAGACCTACGGCTTCCTGCCCATGCAGCTGCCGCCCGAGCTGCCCTTCATGCAGCTGATCCACGCGCCCGACGAGCGCCTGCCCGCCGACGCCGTCGAGTTCGGCACGCGCGCCATCGGGCGCGTGCTCGAGCGCTTCTAGTCACGCCCGCCTCGCGTCCGATCGCCGCAGCTCGTCTGCATTGAGACCTCGCCCGCGGCAGCTGGGTACTGCGTGTGTCGAACCGCACAGACCTCCGGGTGTCGTCTTTGGGATCATCTAGAAATGAATACTGGCTGCACAGCCAGTATGCTTCGCAGGCACTCCGGATTGGCTAACCAAGGGGACCCCATGGCAACGGTCGGGCAGGACATCGCGAGCTTGGAACTGACCCAGCGCGAGCTGTGGCTGAACGGCCCGCCGCTCCGGGCCTTCAAGGAGATGCGCGGCAAGTGTCCGATCCACTGGACCGAGAGCTTCGAAGAACTGCCCGACGAGGCCGGCTTCTGGTCGGTCACGACCGCCGAGGACGTCCACACCGTCAGCCGCGACTGGGAGACCTACTCCTCCGAACTCGGCGGCGTCGTCGTTGCTGCTGCCGGCTTTCCCATCGAGCTCGCCCGCGCCATGTTCATCGGCATGGACCCGCCCAAGCACGATCGCCTGAAGGCGCTCTTCCAGCGCGGCTTCACGCCCAAGCGGATCGCCGACCACGAGGACGCCATCCGCGCGATCACCGTGCGCGTGCTCGAGCGGCTCGACGGGCGTGAGGAGTGCGATCTCGTCGCAGACGTCGCTCAGCCCGTCGTCTCGCGCGTGATCGGCAGCTTCATGGGCATCTCCGAGGAAGAAGATCTGATCTGGGCGCGGCTGATGAACTCGACGCTCGGCGCCGGCGACCCCGACCTCAACCCCGACGGCTTCGAAGGCGCCGTCAACAAGGACATCCCCGAGATCTTCGAGCTCTGCCGCAAGCTGATCGCCGAGCGCCAGGAGCACCCCACCGACGATCTCACGAGCGTGCTCGTGCACGCCGAGGTCGACGGGCAGAAGCTCGACGAACACGAGATCGTGATGGGCTTCTTCCTGCTGATGGCCGCCGGCAACGACAGCACCAAGGCCACCTACTGCAGCGGCATGCGCGCGCTGATGGAGGATGAAGAGCAGCGACAACTCGTGCTCGACGACCCCTCGCTGATCCCCGACGCCGTCGAGGAGTCGCTGCGCATGTTCCCCGCCTTCGCCCACTTCCGCCGCACCGCCACGCGCGACGCCGAGCTGCACGGGCAGCAGATCAAGGCCGGCGACAAGGTCGTCATGTGGTACGCCTCATCCAATCGCGACGAGACGCGCTTCGAGGACTCCGAACGCTTCGACCTGCGACGCAAGGAGGAGCACCAGGCCTTCGGCGCCGGCGGGCGGCACTTCTGCCTCGGCACCGCCCTCGCCCGCCTCGAGCTGCGCGTCCTGATCGAGGAGACGCTCAAGCGCTTCCCCGACATCGCCCTCGCCGAGGCGCCCACGCACGTCGAATCGCTGTTCCTCAACCAGCTCAAGACGCTGCCCGTGCGGCTCATGCCGTAGCGGGTGTGGGGCTTGCTTTCTCGTCTGCGATAGCAATCGTATATACGACGCCCGGCGCGGCTGGCATAGCACACGGCGGGCGAGTTGCAAGCCGCAAGCCCGCCCGCCGTCGTGGCCTGAACCGCGCCGCCGCATTTGATCGATGCGCCGGAGGGCGTTCGGCGTGTGCCCAGCGCGCGGCGCGGCGCACATCGGTTAACTGAAGGCCAGTCGATGCCAGCTTGCCGTTCAGCCATGGCGCGGGCGAGCGCCGGTGCCCGCCTGCCGTCCGGCGTGGCGCTCGCGTTGCTGCTCGCCGCCCTTTGCCTGGCGATCCTGCCGTGCGCCTCGCTCGCCGCGACCGCCGCCCCGGGTGCTCGCCCGAAGGCGACCTCGAAGCCGAAGCCGTCGCCGAGCGTCACAGTCTCCCTCGACACCGCGCACCCCGGACCGCCCGTGCCGCAGGATTTCCTCGGGCTCTCCTTCGAGATGTCGAGCCTGCCGCAGATCGCCCGCTACGGCAGTCGCGGCGACCTCGTGGCGCTGCTGCGCTCGCTCGGCCCCGGCGTGCTGCGCTTCGGCGGCGTCTCCGCCGACACGCGCATCGCTTGGACCGATGCGCGCACCCCGCGTCCCGCGTGGGCTTCAGCGGTTGTCGACGCCGATGACTTCCGCCAGCTCGCCGCGCTCGCCGCGCAGAGCGGCTGGCACATCGTGCTGACGCTTGGCATCGTGCACTTCGAACCGCAGGCCGCAGCGCGTGAGGCGGCTGCCGCGAAAGCCGCGCTCGGGCCGTGGCTCGAGGCCTTCGAGCTCGGCAACGAGCCCAACTCCTACGCGCTGCACGGGATGCGCGAAGAACCGTGGGGGCTCGAGCAGTACAACGCGCAGGTCGCCGAATACCGAGCCGGGATCGAAGCCGTCGCGCCCGGCGTGCCGCTGTGGGGTCCCGACGTCTCCGGTTCGAGCGCCTTCGAAACGTGGGGTCCCGGCGAGGTCGTCGAGCAGCGCCCGAGCACGCTCACCGGGCACCACTACCCGCTTGGCTGCGAACAGAAGAAACCCGTGCCGTCCGTCACGAGTCTGTTGAGCTCGCCGATCTGGCGGCGCGAGGTCGGCTCCATGCGCCGCTACGTGTCGCTCTCGCAGTCCGCCGGGCTGCCCTTCCGGATGGATGAGACCAACTCAGTCTCCTGCGGCGGCGTCGCCGGGATCAGCAACTCCTTCGCCTCTGCTCTGTGGGCCGCCGGCTACCTGCCCAAGCTGATGGGCTCCGGCGCCGTCGGCGTGAACATGCACGGCAACGTGGCCAACTGCGAGGGCTACTCGCCCATCTGCGCGCCCGGACCGCAGGAGCTCTCCAGCGGCGAGCTACAGGCGCAGCCCGAGTGGTACTCGCTGTTGATCGCGCGCCAGCTGCTCGGCACGCGGCCGCTGCCGACCGCCACCAAGGAGCGGCGAACCGATGCCGAAGTGCACGTCCTCGGCTTCGCCGCGCCCGACGGGAGCCTGCGCGTCCTAGCCGTCGACGACGACCCCCTCGGGAAGCCAGGCGTCGTCGTGCGGCTGAAGGTCGGCACCGGGTTCTCCAGCGCCGGCACGCTCGCCCTGACCGGGCAGTCGCTTCATGCGCTCTCCGGCGTCGAACTCGGCGAAAGCGAAGTCGCCGCCGACGGGACTTGGGCGCCGCGCCGCTACCGGCGGGCGATCGCCGACGGCGGGATGATCGCCGTGAAGCTGCCCGCCGCAGGCGCGATGCTGATCAGCGTCGCGGCCCGACGGCGGGCTGCGCCACCCGCGCGCCGGCCGCGGCGGCGCCGATGCCGTGAGGCCGGCGGCCTGTCTGTCGTGAGGCCGTGCGGCATGGGCGCTGCCGGCTGTGCTCAGGTGACCTCGATTTTGACGGGCACCTCGAACATCTCGACCGACACGCGGTTGCCCATGCCGCCCACCACCGGCGGGTCCATCGCACTGAGCGTCTCGTGGCCCTTGCGCAGGTCCTCCTCCGTCTCGAACAGGCCGATCGCGATCACCTTGCCGTCCTCCGGTTTGCTGAGGATCATCAGGCCCGTCGACGGGACGCCCTCCGGCGGGCCCTCGCCCGCCCGCTCATTGATCCGGGCGATTGTCTCGCGGACTTTGGCCGGGTCTCCGCCTTCGAAGGTTGCTACTCGGGCATGCATGCTCTTCCCCTTTCGATTGGACTGCGCTCAGCTCTGTAGCCGGAGCGCCGTCGACATTCAACAGCTTGCCGGCCGTCGGTGTAATCGCGCGCCCAGGCATCAGTGAAATGCCGGTTCAGAGTCGCTCGAGGCGTGCGCAACTCCAGTGCTGTCCACAAGCACCAAGTGGACAAGGTAGTCGCCTCGTTCCGGTGGCACCGGGACCCAGAACGTTCCGTACAGAGACTCGTCGTTGACCACGGGTTTTATGTGCGCAACGACGATATTTCGCCACCATGGCTTCGGCAGCGGTCGTCTGCTGGCCTTGCCGATCAGCGACCATTCGAGCGTCGCAGCCTTGTGCGCGAAGCCGCTGACGCTGACGTCGTAGGTGATCATCGCGCCGATTGGGTACAGCCGCTTGTCGACGATTTCCGCGCGCGAGTTCTTGAACACCGCCGCTACGGCCGTAGCGGCCTTAACCGGGTTCGGGTCGTACGTGAGCGCCGTTTCGACCTCCTGCGCCGCGCCGCATTCGCCGGTATCGCACCGCTTGGAGAGCACGACGTGTGGTCCCTCCCCCTGCGCTTCGCCCGTCGAGTTCGACGCGAGAGCCTGAATCACCGCTTCGACTTTCCCCTTTGCTGCCCCGGTCCCGTTGCTGATCAACGCACCTCCGGTCGGATGGACCTCCTGAGGTGTCTGCGCGGCCAGGGTGTCTGGCGCTACCTGCTGTTCCTGCGGGTAGGGGATTTCAGGAGATTCGCGCTGAATTGTCCCGCTGGGCCGCACGATGTCCGTCGGAGTCGTCGGAGTCGTCGGAGTCGTCGGAGTTGTCGGGGTCGTGGGGGTAGTTGGGGTCGTCGGCGTAGTTGGAGTCGTCGGGGTCGATTTGCCCTTGCCGACGCGCAGCGTCGCCGGTGGGATGGTCGCGCTCGCCCCGTCGTGACCGCCTGCCGCCGAGGCCGAGCCTGCGGACGCCACGGCTGTCGTAGCTGCCGCCAGTTTGTAAGCAGCTACCCCGGTGCTCGCCGTGTGCCCGGCGCCGACGATTGCCGCGCGCGCACGCGCGTCGTACTGTTCGAGGCTCATTTCTGGGTAGGCCCTCACGTGTTCGATGCGGGCGGTGAGCACATCGGGCTGAGGTCGCGGCTTTGGCAAGAGCGCAAGGATCCCGGCGATCGCCCCCGTGATCGTGCCGACGGCGGCAAACAGCGCAAGCGCACGACGCGGCGTGCTCGACAGCAGTCTCCCTGGCCTCCCGTGCGACCTCATGCCGGCGTCTCCCCGAAGAGCGAACCAAACGACGGATCGAACTGACTCCAGTCTATAGAAAGGTTCCGGATAGTAGGCGCCCGGGGGAGTGCCCGGATCAGCGAGCGTCGGGTCGAATATCAGCGATTCGCGCCGCCGGAGCCGGCCAGTTCGCGCGCCCGCGCCGCGAGGTGCGCCACGCCGAGCTCGTCGTACTCGCCTGCCGCCAGCTCAAGCGAGGCCGTGGCGTCCGCGCGATCGTGCTCGAGCAGTCGCTGGCCGAGCAGCAGCTCACAGCGCGCGGCCTCCAGCGGGCGGTGCAGGCGCTGCCAGGCAGCGCGCGCCGCTCGCAGATCCTCCAGTGCAGCAGGCAACGCCCCGACGACTCCCTTGGCTTCGAGCGCGGCCGCCTGGCCAACCGGGTAGTGCACGCGCTCGGCGACCTCCGCCGCCTGCCCGGCGGCCTCAATCGCCTGCTCGGAGGTGCCGGCGATGCTGTACAGCAGCGCACGTGCCGAGCCGGCCTGGATCGACTGCACGATCAGCCCGGCGCGCTCGCATACGTCGAGCGCCTGCGTCAGCGCCGCCTGGGCGCCTTGGATGTCGCCCTTGTCGCGCAGGGTGTGTGAGAGCCCGAACAGCGCGTCGAAGCTGACCTCCGACCAGCCGACCTGCTCGGCCAACTCGAGCGCGCGTCTGTAGGCCTCCTCCGAGCTCTTCCACACCCCGGTGCGCCAGTACAGCCGCCCGCGCAGCGCGTAGGGCAGGCACAGCTTGCCGATCAGGCCCTCGCGTTCTGAGAGCTCCGCGCTCGCGTCGCTGGACGCCGTGACCTGCTCCCAGTCTGCGGTGTAGAGAGCGAGCTGCGCCATCGCCGCATGCAGCTCGATCTCAGCCGGCACGTCGCCGATCTGCTGCGCCAGCGAGAGGGCCTCTCGATAGGCCCCCGCGGCGGCCGCGTAGTCGCCCTCGGAGCTCTCCAGGTGGTGGCCGAGCGCCGTCAGCGCCAGCACCGTCTCGTGGGCGTCCGAGCCGCGTGCGAGCTCGACTGCGCGCTCGAGGTTCTCGCGCGCCTTCACGCTGTCGCCGATCCGTCCGAAGACCCGCCCGAAGATGCCGTGCGCGCGACTCGCCGCGCGCACCTCGCCCAGCTGCTCGGCGAGCCGCAGCGCCTTCTCGGAGGCGTAGATCGCGAGCATGTTGTCGCCCGTCTGCGTGTACAGCCAGGCTGCCTCCTCATAAAGGCGCACGAGCGCGAGCGAGGGCTCGCCGTCCTTGATCAGGTTGATCCCGCGCTGATGGTGCTCGATCGCCTGCTTGCGCTCGCCCTTGTGCGCGAGCCCCGCGCCGATCTTGCGGTGAAGCTCGGCGACGCGCTCGAGATCTTCGCCGCTGCGGTGGTACTCGAGCGCCTGCTCCCACACGTCGATCGCAGAGTCGACGCGTCCCAGTCGCAGCGCGACGTCGCCCTGCTTCTCGAGCAGCCTTGCCAGCGCGCCGGCATCCCCGGCGGTGTGCTCGCAGGCGGCCTGGTACTGAGAGAACGCTTCGGCGTTTGAGTAGAAGGCTGTCGCCGCGTCGCCGGCAGCCTCCAGGTAGCGCAGTGCGCCGGTGCGGTAGGGCTCGAGCTCGGATGGCGACAAGCTCAGCTCGACGCCGAGCTGAGCCGCTCGACCGTAGTGCTCGGCGAGCAGCGCGACGACCTCCTCGACGCGTTCGCCGGCGCGCAACTCGATGAACTGGGCCACCTCGAAGTGCTTCTGCGCGCGTACCGCCTTCGGCAGCATCTCGTACGCCGCATCGCGAATCAGCGCGTGCTTGAACGCCAGCTCCGGCTCGCCGGCAAGCGCGCCCCCCTCGCCGACGACGACGAGGTCCTTCTCGCGCAGCGCCCGCAGCGCCTCCTGTAGATCCCCGCCCTCGGCCTGCACGACCGGTGCCAGCGCGCCCTCCCAGAACGTTCGCCCGACGACGGCCGCGTGCGCCAGCAGCCGGCGCTGGAAGGGCTCAAGCGAGTCCAGCCGCGCCGCCAGCAGCGCCTGCACCGTGGCCGGCAGTTCGGCGGCGCTGGCTCCCTCCTCCTCGGACAGGCGACGCACCATCTCCTCGGCAAACAGCGGGTTGCCCTCGGCGCGCGCCGCGACCGCGGCGATCATGCTCTCGCTCGGCTCGTCGATCGCCAGCAACGAGGAGATCAGCTCGCGCGTGTGCAGCTCGCCGAGCGGCTCGAGGAAGACAGTCGTGGCATCGCGGCGCACGCCGCCCCAGCCGACGCGCCGCTCGAGCAGCTCTTCCCGGGTGAGGCAGATCTGCAGCACCGGCGCCCGCGCCCACTGCACGAGGTGCTCGATCAGGTCGAGCATTCCCTCATCCGCCCAGTGGATGTCCTCCCAGATCAGCACCAGCGGCCGCTCGCGCGCGAGGCCTTCGACGCAGGAGCGCACCGCCGCGAAGAACGCTTCGCGCGCCCGCTGGGCATCGAGCTCCTCCGACAGCGAAGGCTGCTCGGGCGCCTCGATCCCGAGCAGGCGACCGATCAGCGCCACCCTGGAGGGAGAGGCCCCGCCGCCGCTGTCGCGCTCGGGCTCGTCGAACAGCTCCTCCAGCCGCGCCGACAGCTTTGCCCAGGCCGTTGCAGGCGGGTCGCCGTCGACGATCGCGCACTCGGCGCGAATCACCTCGCCGAGTGGCCAGTACGCGACGCTCGAGCCGTAGGGTAGACAGCGCCCGCGCCGTATGAGCGGCGCCGTCTGCGCACGCCGGAGCGCCAGCTCGAGCTCCGCCAGCAGCCGCGACTTGCCGACCCCAGCTTCGCCGATGACCGTCGCCAGATGCGGTCCGCGCCTCTGTTCGACTCGCTCGAGCAGACCGTGAAGCTGGGCGAGCTCGGCCGTGCGGCCGACCAGCGGAGCACGCGCGGGCTGAGCCAACGACCCGGCCCGCGTGCGTGCGGTGACGGGTGCGATTGCCTCCCATGCCCGAACAGGCTGCGCCTTGCCCTTCAGCGCCAGCGGCTGCTCGAGCGCCCGGCACTCGATCGCGTCCCTGCTCGCGCGGTAGGTGCGCTCGCCGACCGTCACCGTGCCCGGCCGCGCCGCCGCCTGCAGCCGCGCGGCGACGTTCACGCTGTCGCCGATCACCGTGTAGCTGTCGCCGACGTGTCCCGCGAGCACCTCGCCCGTATTGATGCCCACGCAGAGCGCGAACGTGACGCCGTGCTGCTGCGCGAGCGACTCGTTGATCTCGTCCATCGCAGCCTGCATGGCAAGCCCGGCGCGTACCGCGCGCTCGGCGTCATCCCCGTGCGCGACGGGGGCGCCGAAGATCGCCATCACGTTGTCGCCGATGAACTTGTCCACATACCCGCCGTACTCATCCACCTCCTCGCCCAGTCGGGTGAGGATCCGCTCGAGCAGGCGCTTGACCGACTCGGGGTCGAGGTTCTCCGCAATCGCCGTGTAGCCCGACAGGTCGGCGAACAGCACCGTCGCCGTGCGCCGCTCATCCGGCTCCTGCGCGCCTGCCGGCGAGACCGCACCCGATGTCTGCTCGTCGCGGTCCGTCGCTGCCGCGGGCTCCGTGCCCGGTAGTTGCGCCCCGCATGTCATGCAGAAGCGCGCCCCGTCCGGCGCGGCTGCGCCGCATGTGAGGCAGCGGCGCTCCAGCGGCGCGCCGCAGTCCATGCAGAAGCGCGCTCCTGCGGGATTCTCCGCGGAGCATCTGCTACAGGGATTCATCGCTGCTCGACGCCGGCGGTGAACATTTCAGCGGACATCGTTGCGAGTATCCCCGATCTATTCACGCCAGATCGACCATCGCCTTCGGCTCGCGCGATACTGACCACGCGATGTCCGAGCAGGCCGCGAACCGAGACCAAGACGATGTCGACGAGGCTCGCGCGGCTGCCGCCCGGCTTGCCGAATCGAAGGCGTAGCCATGTCACAGGAGAACGTGCAGCTCGTGAAGTCGCTGATGGCGGCCGTCGACGGCCGCGACATCGATGCCTTCGTGCGGGTGACGACCACCGACTTCGAGTGGTTCCCCGTGTTCGCCGCGCGCGTCGGGGGAGATGTCTACCGCGGGCGCGACGGCATCGAAGCGTTCCTCGGCGAGATCGACGAGACCTGGGAGGAATTTCGCCCCATGCCCGAGGAGTACCGCGATCTCGGCGACCGCGTGCTCGCGCTCGGTCGGCTGCGGACACGGGGGCGAGCCAGCGGCGCGCCCGGCGACTCGCCTTGGGGCGGCGTCTACGACCTTCGCGACGGCAGGGTCTCGCGGATCCGCACTTTTCTCGATCACCGCGAGGCGTTGCGCGCGGCCGGGCTCTCCGAGTAGTCGTGCCCGGAAGCTCGCCGGCAGCTCCCGCGGGGTCCGGCGGGTAAGTGAGACCTCGGAGTACGTCTTGGAGGCGGACGGAATAGCATCAGCGAGCCAGGCGCCGGCTCGTGGCGTCGGCATATCTGTCGGTACGCGCGTACACGAGGATTCGGGGTTGAGATGTCCAGTGACCCGCTAGGCGTCGCTTGCGGTGGCGAGTCAGGCGAGGAGCGTGGACGGACCGACCTCCTGCACTCGGACGTGTCGAGGACCGAAGCAGTCAGAGTGGTTCTTGCCGAAGCGAGGGCGAAGCGCCGCAATGCAAAGCTAGTCGGCGCCGGCATAGCCGTCGTGTTTGTGTTTGTGGTGTTTTCGCGTCTCAACGCGACGGTGAAAGCCCAGAATGTCGCGCACTTCCTTGGCGAAGCCACCGCAGCGGGAACGATCTTCGCTGTGCTGGCCTACGCCGTACAACTACAGCGGCGGAATACAGAGGGTGTGCTGGTGTGGCTGCGACGATTCCGCCGGTCGTACGGGACGCATATCCGCTTCCACCGTGCTCTGGGCCGCGCGTCGAGGGGACTGGTAACGCCGATAACGATTCAGGACAGGTCTTTCCGGGCGTCCAATCTCAGCACGCTGGCTCGCGGGCGGTGGTTCGGTCCGCTCGCGTTCTTTGCGTGGGCGCTTGTAGCGGCGCCATTGGCAGCGATGGCAGGGCGGAGCTGGCCGGCTGGACAACGCGCCATTCCCGAGATAGCGGTCGCCGTCACGTGGTCCTGCATGTTCGCCTGGATCTTCACGCTGCTCGTGCGTCGTGCCGGCTTCATCGCGCTAACCAGGCAAGGCGGCTTGGACAAGGCTGCACGGCGCTTGGCGATGCTGGCGTCGGGTGAGCGTTGGATTGCCGGCGGTATTGAGGTGTTCAAGTGCGACGACGATATCTGGCGGACGGTCGTGACCGACGCGCTGCAGAGCTGTAGTGTCGCAGTCCTAGACGCCACCGAACCGACCGACAATCTGCTCTGGGAGCTTGGCCGGGCGCTCCACCTCGTCGGCCCCGAGGGAACAATTCTCACAGTCGAGGAAGGTGCCGACATAGCCGCCGTCGCGCACGCCGTTGAAAGCGCCGACTGGCCTGACGTGGATCGACCAGCGCCCGACTGGGTGAGTCGATCCTTGGTCACCTACCCGGCGAAGCGAGCCTTGCCTGGCCGGGGCCGGCGAAAGCAGATGCGCCAGCTCGCGCAGCGGTTGGAAGTCGAGATCGCCGCGCGCATGGCCACACGACCGTCCGTACCTCTCGGCGAAGAGGCAAAGAAGCGGGCGCGCTGGACACGTAGGCGCTACGCGATCACGACGTTCTTCGTGGGCGGTCTAGCGGCGTTCATCATCGGCAACCGCCTCAACATCGGCTTGCAGGAAAGCAACTGGACATCGCAGTACGGCGAAGCTGTCAGGGCGGCGTTCATCACCGGATGTCGCAGGGAACGCGCCAGCCCGCAGACGTGCGAATGCGTGTTCACAGAAATAACCAGCCGGCCGGCGGCCGGCTCGCCGCGAGAATTCGAACGCGTGATCCTCGAATCCGCGCATGATCCCACGTCGAGAGGGCGCGCCGCGGTGGTGGCCGCCGCGCGGGCGTGCCGATGATTTCGCAGCTCTGGGCTCACGACCGAGTTCATGCGGATCTCTCCACGTGAGATCCGCATGAATACAGGACCTGGCCACGGTCAAGACCTGCAGACGGCCCTCGATCCTCACTCGTGACCGATGCGCCCGCGGCGGGCGGTCCACATCACGTGCTCCCGGGACATAGCCGCCTCGGCGTCCGCCACGTACCTGCCCCAGGACACCTCGTCGCCATGCGGAGGTCCGTCCTGCTTGACCCGGTCGAGATCCTCTGCGGTTAGTTCATATGCGCGGGCGAGCGTGACATGGTCGCGGGTCTGAAGCCAAGCGGTGAACCCGGCCGCGCAGGCCGCGCCGACGCCGAGCAGATCGACATCGAGGACGGAGGTCGCCTTGAGGATCGCGCCGATGAGGCCGACGCCCTGCGCGGACCATGCCGCAACGCGAAAGCGCAGTGCCTGGCGATTGTGGTCTTCGCTGCGTCTGCGGTAGTACTCGATCTGGTCGCCGAGACGCTGGCGCTCGTAGTGCGCGCGGCGCACCTTGAGCCGGGCGTGGCGTAGTGACCGCATGCCCGGCGTGATATCCACGCCGTCGCTCGCTACGACGAAGTCGAGCGCCCGGAGCTCGTTGCGTAGCGATCGCAGCCGCGTCTTGAACGCCTCGTCGGCGTCCGGGTCGGTTGCGTGGAAGGGGCCGCCGCGTGCGACGTAAAGCCAGGTCAGTGACTTCGCGGACTCGGCGAGCGCCCGTCCGTCGTACCAGGTGCGCTCGAGCTTATGGGTCACGGCGAGCGCGCCGAGCATGAACGCGCAGAGGAACGCGCCGGCACCGACCCAGCCGGCCCAGCTTGCGTCCACAGCGCCCATGCTTGCGGCTACGGCGATGAGCACGAGGATCGTGGCCGTGATGAGCAGAAAATGCCGCTGGGCGCGCGTGGCAGATCGGTCGGCGCAGGTGAGGATCGCCGGGAAGGCATCCGTCGGCAAGTCCAGGGGGATATCCCGGTCGTTCATCGCGGGGGACGCTACGCGACTGCGCCGCGACCGGTGATGACGGAGGCTCATGCGGACAGCTGCGGCTGGCGCTGCCGTGAGGCGGGGCGTGGGCACCACGCCTGGCCTTGCGGACTGGCGGGGTAGTGGTTGTGCGACCGCCATGGTTTGGACGGCCGCGCTGAGCGGGACGCCTTCGCGGCTACGCGCGGCACCCGTCTCGCCATCAACCTGTGCCGGTCAGGGCTCCAGGCGTGTGACGGTGGCGATCCGATCGACCGTGCAGTCGAGTGTCAGGATCGCGCCCACGCCCGTGGCTTCGGCCTGCGCGACCAGGTAGGACTCGGCGAAATCCAGGCGATCGACCTCGTAGACCTCGAGTGCGCGCAGCAGCGAGGCACGATCGACGGTCCCGATCGACGGCAGGGCGATCGCCGCGCGCATCAGCTCCGCGATGCGTTGGCGCTCTACCTCGTAGAAGGACTCGAGCACGTAGACGCACTCGGCGACGACGACATCGGCGAGCATCAACTCCTCCGCCGAGGCCAGAGCGGCAGTCGCGCGAGCCGCCATCTCCGGCGGGTCGCCAGTCAGGTGCCGAATGACGACGTTCGTGTCCAGGAACGCGGTCAGCGCCGCCGTCCCGTGCGCTGCGCTCGGCTGGAGCGCAGCACCTCATCCCACGGTGTCCCACGCTTCGTGGCTGGAACCGCGACGCTGCCGGCCAGCTCGAGGAAGTCTGGGGTCTAGGCGATCACCGCGCGTGAGCGCTCGACGCGGAAGTGCAGCTCGTCGCCTTCATGCAGCTTCAGCGCGTCGCGCACGTCCTTCGGGATGGTTACCTGGCCCTTGGATGTGATCTTTGCGCTCGAATCCATACATAGTTGGGACGTCGTTCTGGGACGCCGCGTTGGATTGACCACAAGTTCTTGATCGTCTGTGCCGATACCACCCTCGCTCGAAACGGGGCTTCCAAGCCTGGATCGCCCGACTTCCTTCGGGCCTGCGAGGAAAGGAGCGGCTCATGCAGATCTGGATGGCGCGGGAGCGCTACGTCCAATGGCTGTCATTCGCACGCGATCTATCGCCACATACGATCCGGGCGTACAGCGCCGACATCCTTGCGTTCGAGCGGCATCTGGGTGCCGGCTTGGGGGTGGGCGCGATCGACCGGGCCGGACTCTTGGCGTTTGTCGAGCACCAGCGAGGGATGGGTCTATCCGTAGTCTCAATCCGGCGTCGTGCGTCCGCGCTACGCGGCTTCTGTCGCTGGCTTCGATCTAGGGGCCTGATCGAGGACGACCCGGCTCTTGGACTTTCGCTTGCGGCTGGTCGCGCGCGCCAACTTCCTCGCGTTGTGCCGCCGTCCGAACTCGAGCGGTTGCTGTTGCATCTTCGTAGCGGGGGCTTCCGCGGCGACATCGACGAGCGGACGGTACTGAGGGATCCGCACCATGCGACGACGTTGCTCGCCATCGCGCTGATGCTTGCAACGGGGGTGCGAGTCCACGAGGTCGTCGGCATTCGCTGCGCTGATGTCGATGTCTCGTCGCGCTCATTAAGGCTCCTTGGCAAGGGGCGCCGCGAGCGAGAGGTCTACCTCACCAACATGTGGGTCACGGGATTCACACGCTCGTACTTGTCGGTCCGCGAACAGCAGGACATGTCCCATAAGCATCTGTTGTTCAACCGTCACCTGGCACCTCTCACGCCTCCGGCCATGCGAAGCCGGCTTACAAAGGCGGCCCAAGACGCAGGTTTGCGGTCCCGCGTGACACCTCACATGCTCAGGCACTCGGCAGCGACGCAGCTGATCGAAGCCGGTGTCGACATCCGGTACATCCAGCGGCTCCTCGGGCACGCGAGCCTCTCAACGACCGAGATCTATACCCACATCTCGAACGAGGCGCTGAGACAGGTGCTGTCGGATGCAGACGTCCTCGGGAGGCTGGGCGCCAGCGATAACTAGGAATTATCGG